>JAJZIY010000142.1 GCA_021828475.1 Actinomycetes bacterium | reverse complement strand
AGCGTTGGCTCGAGGACCACCCGCCGGCACACGGTGAGCGCCAAATTGCGCAGTCACGCGAGCGTCTCGGCATCAACCTGGCGTTCAGGGCGCGGGTCAGGCCCGGCCTGGCCGAGGCGTTGCACCGTCACGCCGGCTAGCGGGCTTGGCCTTCGTCAGCCCGGCCCACCTCGACGGGCGCCGGCCCCGACCGGACTGGCTGGGGCCGGGCGGGCCCTGGCCTGTCCAGGTCTTCAGCGTCGACGACACGTCGGCGCAGCTGGTTTGGCGCGGTTCTCCGGCTGAAGACCTGCGCATCGAGGTCGGCGACAACGTTGTCCGTCCGTCCCCGGCACCCCGGGCCGTCATCGCCCTCGGCAGGCCGGGCGGGGACAGGCCGGCGCTGGCCGACCTGGAGCCGGGCAGCGCCGCAGGCAGCACAGGCGGCTCCGGCCGCCGGCTCAGGGTATCGACGAGCCCGCTGGGTGAGAGCCGGCGCGAGCTCGGGCCCCGCCGGCCCGCCGGACCGGGTGCAGTGGTGGTCGAAGGCCTGAGCCCGGGTAGGACCTACGACGTCGTCGCCAGCGCCCGGGGCCTCCCTGCCTTCCGGGCCTGCCGGCTGACCACGCTGCGGCCGCCGCCCGGGCGCCTCCTGGCCCGGTTCGCCACGGTTTCCGACGTGCACATCGGCGAGAAGCAGTTCGGCATCTGGGGGCGTATCCACGACGTCGGGGAGCCGCCCTATCCGCTGCGGGCGTGGCAGGCGGCCGTGTCCGAGGCGTCCGATTGGGGAGCCGAGCTGCTGGTGGTGAAGGGAGACCTGACACGGGACTCGACGCCGGCCGAGGTGCGCGACTTCGCAGGCCTGCTCGCCGCAGTCCCCATGACCACCCATCCCATCCTCGGCAACCATGACAGCCACCGCGGCGTCAACGTCATTGGCATTCTGGACCACGCAGGCACGCAGGTCACCCTGCAGCCACGGGCGGTCGACATCACGGGCCTACGCCTCGTGCTGCTGAACACCATGCACGGCGACCCCCGCTACCACCGCGGCCACGTCCCGGCGGAGCAGGCCGCACGCGCTGCCGAGCTCGCCGCCGCGGCGCCAGGGCCCGTGTGGCTCGCCATGCACCACCCGCCCGACCTGCACCGCTACCCCACCTGTTACCCGCCGGGCGTACCTTTCACCGAGAGCCGGCTGCTCCTGCGTGCTCTGGAAGAGGCCAACCCGTCCACCTTCGTCACCTGCGGTCACCGCCACCGCAACCGGCTCTACCGCTCTGGAGGGTTGGTCATAAGTGAGGTCGGCTCGACCAAGGACTATCCCGGGTGCTGGGCCGGCTACAAGGTCTACGAGCAGGGCCTGGTACAGACTGTGAGGCGCATCGCCCGCCCCGACGTGATGACCTGGACCGAGGTGACCAGGCGAGCCATGAACGGCCAGTGGGGGCGCTGGTCACCGGGCCGGCTCGACGACCGCTGCTTCGCCCTGACCTGGCCGTAGCGGGAGCAGGCGCTCAGGTCTCAACCGGGCGCCGGTGCGCCCGAGAGGTCGCCCGGCCCGCGCAGCCTGGCGATGCGGGCCTCGACAGCGGCGAGGCGCCCGCCGGCAGCCGCATGGAGGATCTCGGCCTGCTCGTACAGCGCCGCAGCCGCCTCGATACCCAGCTCACTGCTGGCCAGCCTGGCCGTCACTGCTTCGAGGGCAGCAAGCAGCTCTTCGAAGGTCATCTCCTCGAGAGGGCCGTCGACCCCGCACAGGGCGGCGTCGAACTCGGCCGTCGACCCCGGCCCGGCTTCCACGCCACCATCGGCCACCCCGCCGCCGCCACCTGTCCCCTCACCCGCACCTGCCGTCACGCGGCCTCCTCTCGTATGCACCGTCCCGAAGGCCCGGGCCGGGCCGCTCCCACCCCTCACGCCGTGCGGCTCCCGCCGCCCGGACCTGCACCCCGCGACCCTGCATCCGACGACCCGGCGCCCCGTGCCCTGGCTGGGCTCCCCGACCAGCCCGCCGCTGCCAACGCCGCCAGGCGCCCCCCGGCCACGGTCAGCTCGAGCAGCTCGCCGTCGACCACCTCGCCAGGGTCACGGACCACCTGGCCGTCCTGGCGACGGACCACAGCGAACCCTCGTGATATCACCTGCTGGGGCGACAGCGAACCAGCGTGGCGGTGAACCGACGCCAGGCGCTCCCTCGCAGCGCCGGTCCGGGCCGCCATCGGCCCCTGCCAGTCGCATGAGGCCAGCCGCTCGGCCCCGCGGCGGGCGGCCGCGCCCGGGTGTGCCCAGACGAGGCGCTCGCCGTCGCGCCTCCAGCGGTTTTGCGCCCGCTCGAGGCCTATGGCGAGGGCGCCCCGGGGGGTGGCCCTGACCACGCGGTCCCGACCCGCCCCGGTCTTGGCCGCCATGGCCACGGCGGCGTGGCGCAAGCCTTCCACCAGCTGGGCGTGGAGGGCAGCCCTGTCCGGCACCACCGAGTGAGCAGCGATGGACGGCGTTCCGCAGCGCAGGTCGGCAACCTCGTCACAGAGGGGACGGTCCGACTCGTGCCCGATGGCCGACACGACCGGGACCGGGCAGGCAGCCACCGCCCGGCACAGCTCCTCGTCGCTCCAGGGAAGTAGTGCGGTCGCGTCGCCGCCACCGCGGGCCAGCACCACGACCTCGACGCCGGGGCGGCGCGAGACCCGGCGCAGCGCGTCCACGATGGATATGGCCGCGCCAGGACCGCTGACGGTCGTCTCCTCGAACCACACCGGGTAACCGGCGAACCGGGCCGCTACGACTGACTCGATGTCCCGGCGGACGGCGGCCTCGGTGCCGCAGACCACCCCGACCAACGCCGGGAGCCTGGGCAGCGGCCGACGGGGCCGGTCGAGCAGGCCCTCCGCCCCCAACCTGGCCCTGATCTCGGCGAGCATGGCGGCCACGGCACCGGCACCCACCGGCGTGACCTCCTCGGCCTCCAGGACGAGCTGGCCCCGGTCGTTGCCCCACACC
>JAJZIY010000141.1 GCA_021828475.1 Actinomycetes bacterium | reverse complement strand
CAGCGCGGGCGGCGGTCATGGCGACGCGGCGGTCTCGGCCGGCACGGCTGGTGGTGCCAGCGCGGGCGGCGGTCATGGCGACGCGGCTGGCACGGCCGGGACGGCGGACGGCAACGACCGCCCGGCGGGCCAGGGCGGGGAGCTCGGGCAGGGTGACGTGCCCCGCGTCACGGTGGGTGTTACCCGCGAAGGGCCGGCGGCCGGCGTGCCGGTGACCGAGACCGCTGCCAACGGCGTGGCCACCCGTAATGGCGCCGGCGACGCGACTGGTCCGATCCTCGAGCTGAGGGCGGTCCGCAAGGAGTACCCGGTGACGGCCGGGGCGGTGCTGCAGCGAAAGGTCGGCGCGGTCCAAGCCGTGCGCGGGGTGGACATGGTGGTCGGACGCGGCGAGACCGTCGGTGTCGTGGGTGAGTCCGGGTGTGGTAAGTCCACCCTGGGGAGGATGATCGTCGGGCTCGAGCGCCCGACCTCGGGCTCCGTCCTGTTCGAGGGCGTCGACCTGACCAAGCTCAAAGGCGGGGAGCTCCGGCGCCAGCACCGGGACCTGGCGCTCATGTTCCAGGATCCCTATGCCTCTCTCGACCCCAGGATGAGGGTTGGCACCATCGTGCGCGAGCCCCTGGCCGTGCAGGGGATAGGTAGTGCAACCGAGCAGCGCCAACGGGTGGCCGATCTTCTCAAGGAGGTAGGCCTGCCTCCGCACGCCGTCGAGCTCTACCCGCATGAGTTCTCCGGCGGTCAACGCCAGCGCATCGGCTTGGCGCGCGCACTGGCCCTCAACCCCCGTCTCATCGTCACCGACGAGCCGGTCTCGGCACTGGACGTCTCGATCCGGTCGCAGATCCTCAACCTCATGAAGCGGCTGCAGGCCAGGCACGGGCTGTCCTACGTCTTCATATCCCACGACCTGTCCGTCGTGCGGTACCTGGCTGACCGCATCGCGGTGATGTACCTGGGCAAGCTGGTCGAGATGGGGACGGGTGAGGACATCTACTCCCGGCCGGCTCACCCCTACACGGCCGGCCTCATCGGCGCCATCCCGGTGCCCAACCCCACCCAGCAGCGCCAGCGCAAGCGGATCCCGATCACGGGCGAGCTCCCATCGCCGATCCACCCCCCATCGGGCTGCCCGTTCCGCACCCGCTGCCCTTATGTGCAGGCCCGGTGCGCCGAAGAAGAGCCCGCTCTCACCTCCTACGGTGGCCAGCACGTGGCTGCCTGCTTCTACCCTCTGCAGGAGCCCGTCGAGCCGCCACGCCCGGTCAAGGAGATGGCTGCAGGCGGCGCGCTGGCCGGCTCGTCGCGGGGCGGCTCCTCGCGGGCCGACGTCGCCTGAACCACTCCCCGGCCACACGGGGGCCTCGGGCCGCCTGAACCACTCTCGGGCCACCCCTGGGCCTCGGGCCGCCTGAACCACTCCCTGGCCACACCCGGGCCTCGGCTCGCGTCGGCCTGTGACCGACACCTGATGGTGGCCAGGGCCGGGTCGCAGGGATGGGCACTGCACCCAGGTCGCGGTGCAGCCGGCCTTGGGTGTCGTTGGCCAGGGCCTCGCACACGCAACCCGGCTCGGCTGACCTCGAGCGGTCCAGCAGGACTACGGGGCTGCGGTCGGGGCGTACGCGGGCAGCGAAAGCGCGGCCTCGACTGCGCTGTGGGGAGAGCGGGCGGAATTCACGAGCGCAACGTCCGTGCCTGGTGGGATGCTGGTTGCCGGCCAGGACGAGGAGGGTGCCGCAGGCATCGCCTACGACGGGCTCTTGGGCCCTGGGTGCGTCCGCACCAGGGGAGTTGGATGGATCAGATGAGATTGTCTTGTTGGAGCCCGGGAAGGCGCGCGCTGGACCTCGAGGCGAGGGTCGCAGCGTGGTGGAGCCGGCGCCCAGCCCCAAAGCGTGTCGCCGCATGACCAGGAAGGGCTGGCTGCTCTTCGGGGCCCTCAGCATCATCTGGGGGCTGCCCTACATGCTGATCCGGGTCTCGGTACGGGAGGTGAGCCCGGCTTTCCTGGTGTTCGTCCGGACCGGCGGGGCGGCACTGCTGCTTACGCCACTGGTTGTGCGCCAGGGCCGCTTCGTCGAGTCGGCGAGGCGCGTGGCGCAGCACTGGAAGGCGGTGGTGATCTACACCTTCGTAGAGATCGCCGTGCCGTGGTGGCTGCTCTTCAGCGCGGAGAAAAGGGTGACGAGCTCCCTCGCCGGCCTGCTCGTCGCGGCCGTACCGATAGCGGGTGCGGTGATCGCCAGGCTGACCGGGAGCGATCACCTCGATGCCCGGCGGTTGGCCGGCCTGGGCCTGGGCATAGCGGGTGTGGCCGCGCTGGTGGGGCTGGACGTCGGCCGCTCGAGCCTCCTGGCGGCGAGCTCCTTCCTTGTGATCGTGGCCGGCTATGCGCTCGGCCCGTGGATCCTGGGCCGGTACCTCTCCGACTTGCCCGGCGTGACGGTCATAGCTTCTTCGCTCGTTCTCTGCGCCCTCGTCTATCTCCCTCTCGCCGTGGCGCAGTGGCCGGCACACCCGCTGTCTGCCAACGTGCTGTGGTCGATGGCCGGTCTGACTGTCCTCTGCACGGCTGTGGCCTTCGTGGCTCTGTTCTCCCTGATCGGAGAAGTCGGTGCCATGCGCGCCACCGTCGTCACCTACCTCAACCCGGCGGTGGCGGTGGTGCTCGGGGTATCGGTGCTCGGCGAGCACTTCGGTGTAGGCGGCGGAGTCGGCTTCGTGTGCGTCCTCGGGGGCTCGTACCTGGCTACCAGGCCGGCCAAGAGCCCTGCCTCTCTCGCTCACGATGCGCAACTGCTAGACGCCCAACTTGGTGAGGCGCAACTGCTAGACGCCCAACTTGGTGAGGCGCAACTGCTAGACGCCCAACTTGGTGAGGCGCAACTGCTAGGCGCCCAACTTGGTGAGGCGCACCTCGAGGTGCGACTGGGCGTAGCTGTCGAGATCGAGGAGTCGGGCGCGGGCGCGTAGCTGCGAGGGCGACGGGAGCAGGCGGGGGGGCCATGAAGCCGCAGGGAGTGGCCGGAG
>JAJZIY010000140.1 GCA_021828475.1 Actinomycetes bacterium | reverse complement strand
CCGAGGGATGCTCACGGTGACCAACGGGCCCGGAGGCCCCGAGGGGTTGACCTCTCCCTTGACGTGAAAGAAGCCGATGAGGCCGCCCACAAGCACGACCGCGAGCACCATGAGGGCACCCCGGCGCAGCCGGTGCCCCCGTGCCCGGCCCGTCCCGGCCGGCCCGGCCGAGTCGTCCGGCGCCACCACGGCGCCGCCGTCGCCCTCCGGTGGCTCGTAGCCGTAGCCTCGCCGCCCGTCCTCCGCCTCCTCTGGCCCCGGGTGCGCGCCCTGCAAGTGCCCGTCCTCATGGCCGTCGGGCCCCTGGACCGGCTCGGCGCCATAGTCGGGACCGAGATCCTCGTAGGTCAGCTCGCCGTACACCGAGAAGTCCCGTCCCGCCCCTTCCCCGACCTCGCGAAGGTCGCTCTCGGCGTCGCCCGGACCGCGACCCCCGGTCGCCATCGTGCCTAGCCCGCTCGCCCGGACGGCCCGGGCACGCTGGCCTGCTGGCCCTGGCAGGGGCCGCAACCGTAGGCCCGCTGGCGGTCCAGCCACGTCTGCAGGATGGCGGTCGCCGCCACCTTGTCGACAACGGCCCGCCTGGTGGCCGGCCTGCGCCCGCCGGCGGCCAGGGCACGCTGCGCTATCACGGTGCTGTAACGCTCGTCGCAGCACTCCACGGGTACCGCCAGAGCCTCCCGCAGCTCGGCCGCCTCGGCCTGCACAGCGGTGGCAGCGGGCCCCACCGTGCCGGAGAGGGACAGCGGCAACCCGATGACGAGCATGTTGGCGCCCGTCTCAGCCAGCACCCCGGCCAGGCCGGCGTGGTCCTCGGCATGGGAACCGCCCCTGTGCAGCACCGCCAGCGCCGTGGCGACGCGCCTGGTGTCATCCGAGACGGCCAAACCGATACGCCGGCTGCCGAGGTCGACACCGAGCACCCGGCCCGGGCCGTGCGCCGCCACCTGCGCTTCGGTCCAGTTGTTCACTTCGCTACCTCCTGAAGCCTCTCCCGCACGGAGGCGAGGGCTTCGTCGAGGCGCGCTGCGTCGCGCCCCCCGGCCATCGCCAGTTCGGGGTTGCGGCCGCCGCCACCGCCCCCGACCATCCTTGCCGCCCCCGAAACCAGGTCGGGCGCACCGGTACGAAAACCCTTGGCCACAGCGGCCACCAGTGAGACCTTGCCCTCCTCGAGGCTCCCGCCGAGCACCACCGCCTCGACCCCCGGCTGCGCAAGTACGGCCCCTGCCAGCTCGCGCAGCGAATCAGGAGCCAGCCCGTCGCGGCGCGCCACCACTGCGCCCTTGGCGGCGAGCCCGGCCAGGCCGGCCGCCTCTCCTGCCAGACCCGCCTGGCGGGCCGAACGCAGCTCGTCGTGGGCAGCCCGAAGCTCGGCCAGCCTCTTCTCGAGCGCGGCGGCGACGTCCTCGGGTGTCGTCCGGAGGAGCTCGGCGGCATGCGCCAGCCGGCTCTCGTTGTGCCGCAGGCGCTCGAGGGTGGCGGTGCCGGTGAGGGCCTCGACCCGGCGGATGCCGGAGCCGATCGACGCCTCGGACACGATCTCGAGCGGGCCGACCATGCCCAGGCGCTCCACGTGCGTGCCACCGCACAGCTCGACCGAACGCCCACCGGCGTGGACGACCCGGACGTGCTCACCGTACTTCTCCCCGAAAAAGGCGATAGCCCCCTTGGCCTCCGCCTCGGCGCGGGGCATCTCCTCGGTGACGACCTCCATGTCGGCCAGGATCTGGCTGTTGACCAGGTCCTCGACCTTGTCGAGCTCGGCTCTGGAGACCTGAGCGTAGTGGGTGAAGTCGAAGCGCAGGCGCTCTGGCGCCACCAGGGAGCCTTGCTGCTTGACGTGGCTGCCGAGCACCTCGCGCAGCGCCCAGTGCAGCAGGTGCGTCCCGGTGTGGTTGCGCCGTACTGCCGCTCTCCGCTCGGCGTCGACCACGGCCGTGGCCTCCTGCCCCGGGGCCAGGCTGCCCGACTCGACGACGCCGACATGGCGGTGCAGACCCGGGAGGGCGGCCAGGGTGCCCGTGACGCGCGCCCGCCCCTCGGCGGTGGTGATGGTGCCCGTGTCGCCCACCTGGCCACCCGACTCGGCGTAGAAGGGCGTCCTGTCCAGGAAGATCTCCACCTGGCCCGGCTCCGGGCCGTCCAGCACGGCAAGGACCCTGCCCTCGTCCTCCACGACGGCGTAGCCAGTGAACCGGGTCAGGCCGAACTGCTCTACGATCTCGCGGTACTCGGCCGCGTTGGGCCCTGTCCCGTCGGCCTTGGCCCGGCCCCCCTCGCGGGACTGCTCACGCTGGCGCTCCATGGCCCGGGCGAAGCCCTTCTCGTCCACGCCGGCGCCCCGGCCCGCCGCGATCTCACGGGTGAGCTCGATGGGGAACCCGTGGGTGTCGTGGAGACGGAACGCCGTCTCGCCTCCGATGGTGGCCCCGCCGGCCAGCTCGCCCTCGAGCAGGCTCATGCCCGAACGCAGGGTCGAGCGGAACCGCTCCTCCTCGCGTCCTGCGACGGTGGCCACGAAGTCCGCGTTGGCCACCAACCCCGGATAGGCCGGGCCCATGACCTGCACCACAGCCTCGACGAGCCCGGGGCACACCGGCCGGTCCGTGCCGAGGAGGCTGGCCCTCAGTACAGCCCGGCGTATGATCCGGCGCAGCACGTACCCGCGGTCGACATTGGAGGGCACCACGCCGTCGGAGATCATGAACGACATGGTCCGGGCATGGTCGGCCAGCACCCGCAGGGCCACGTCCGCCTCGGAGCCGTCGCCGTAGCGCCGCCCCGTGAGCGACTCGGCTCGCCCGATCAGGTCTCGCAGGACGTCGGTCTCCCATACCGAGCGGGCCCCCTCCAGGACCGCGAGGAGCCGCTCGAAACCGGCGCCCGTGTCGATGCAGGGCTTGGGGAGGGGCACCAGCTCCCCCGAGCTCTGGCGGTCGTAGGTCTGGAACACCAGGTTCCACAGCTCCACGAAGCGCTCCTCGCCGCCGCCGACGGGGCCCCCGCCCGCACCCCACTGCGGACCGCGGTCGTAGTGGATCTCGGAGCAGGGCCCGC
>JAJZIY010000054.1:12131-18181 GCA_021828475.1 Actinomycetes bacterium | reverse complement strand
CCGCCGCCGCCAAGAGCCCGCCGAACAGGGCGCCCAGCGGGGCGGCAACACCCAGGGCCAGGCGGTGGAGGCTGTAGACGCGGCCGTAGAGATGGGCCGGCGCCAAGCGCTGGCGGGCAGTGGAGGAGCCCACGTTCCGCACGCCCGTCGCCAGCTCAGACGAGCCGAACACAAGCACCGCCAAGGGCCAGGAGCGGACCACGGCCAGCACGACGAAGGCCACGCCGGTCACGGCAGCACCGCCGACCAGGACACCGACGGTGCCCAGGCGCCGCTGGAGCACCGGACCGAAACGGAACCCGACCACGCCGAACGCCGCAGACAGGGCGAAGAACACCCCGTACCGGGTCGCTCGGAGGTGGAGCTGGTTGCTGCCGAACAGCACCAGCAGAGCAAAGACGATGTTCTGGCAGAACGCCATGGCGGCGCCGAGGGTCGTGAGCCGCCATAGGGCGGGCGTGCTGCGGTAGGCCCGGTACCCGTCGCCGACTTGCGCCGCCCAGCCGGGGGGCTCGCCCTGGGCGCCGGGCGCGACCGTGACAGGCTCCCCCGCCGGCCGCCTGGCGCCGGTGCGCTCCCCTGCCGGGCGCCACCGGGCACGTCCGAGCACCGCCGCGGCCAGCACGAAACTGACGGCGTCCAGACCGAAGGGCAACCGCTGGGCTACCGAGAAGAGGAGGCCGCCGACACTCGGGCCGACGAACTGCTCACCCGCTCCGCCTGCCGTCATCAGCCGGCTGTTCCCGTACGCAAGGTGGTCCTCGGGCACGAGGACGGGCACCATGGCCTGGGCCGCCACCTCGTAGGCGACGTCGGCGGCGGACACGAGCACGGAAGCGGCGTAGAGAGCGGCGAGCCTGGCCCCTCCCCAGGTCATGTCGACGACCAGCAGCACCAGGACGAAGCCGGCAAGCAGGAGGCTGGCCACCATCACCCGGCCGCGGTCGTAGCGGTCGGCCACGACCCCGGCGGGCACCGCTACGGCTGCCCTCGCGACACGGTTGGCCACGACGACCCCGGCGATCGTCACCGGGTCCCTTGTCAGGGTCAGTGCGAGCAACGGGAGGGCGACCATGAGCAGGCCGTCCCCACTCGAGGAAACAGCCGTCGCCCACCACAGACGCCCGAAGCCAGAACCGAGCACGGCTCGTCGGGCGGCCACAGGGAGCAGGCTAACAAGCACGGTCAGCGCCCACCTGTCATCTCCCCGTGACCGCAGGCTGGCTGAGCAGCCATTACGGGCAAAAGCACCCTCTTGGTACGTAGGCTCACCCTGAAACGCGACAAGTGCGCACGACGAGCTCGGAGGAAAGATGTCGCTGCCAACCAGACCGCTCGGGACCACGGGCATGGAGATCACGCGGGTCGGCTTCGGAGCCTGGGCCATGGGTGGCGGGGGCTGGGCGTTCTCGTGGGGCCCCCAGGACGACGACGACTCCGTTGCCGCCCTGCGCCACGCAGTGGACAGCGGGGTCAACTGGGTCGACACGGCCGCCGTGTACGGTCTCGGGCACTCGGAGGAAGTCGTGGCCCGGGCGCTGGAGGGCATCCCGGCCGCCGACAGGCCGTACGTGTTCACCAAGTGCGGCCTGCGCTGGGACCCCGCCGACCCCTACCGCCCGGCGCGCAGGGTCGGGGACCCCAAGAGCCTGGCCGAGGAGGTCGAGGCGTCCCTGCGGCGCCTGAAGGTGGACGTCATCGACCTGTACCAGATGCACTGGCCGGCCGACGACGGTGCCGGCATAGAGGAGTACTGGGGGGCGCTGCTCGATCTCGAGCAGCAGGGCAAGATCAGGGCGGCCGGCCTGAGCAACCACAGCGTCGCCCAGCTCCAGGCGGCAGAAGCCCTCGGCCACGTCGACAGCCTCCAGCCCCCCTTCTCGGCCGTCAAGCGTTCGGCCGCGTCGGAGATCGCGTGGTGCGCTGCCCACGGCACCGGCGTCATCGTCTACAGCCCGATGCAGGCAGGTCTGCTCACCGGCACTTTCACCGAGGAGCGTGCCCGTTCGCTGCACCCCGACGACTGGCGGGCGCGCGACCCCGAGTTCCAGGGGGAGCGCCTCGGGCGCAACCTGGCGCTGGCGGGTGCTCTCCGGCCCGTTGCCGACCGGCTCGGCACGACGGTGCCCGCCGTGGCCATAGCGTGGGCCCTGTCCTGGCAGGGGGTCACGGGTGCCATCGTGGGCGCCCGCAACCCTGCACAGGTCGACGGCTGGCTCCCGGCAGCAGGCCTTGCGCTCACGGCGGACGACCTGGACGAGATAGAGCGAGCCATCGCCTCGACGGGCGCCGGGCAGGGCCCCACCCGGCCAGGCGCCTAGACGGTCGGGACGCTGCACGACGAACGGGCGAGGCGCGCGGGCGCCATGATAAGGCGGGCCCAGCCGAAAGACACCTCATGACTACCAGTGGCAGCACGCCTGCGTCCCCCGCCCAGGCAGGCGACGGGCGCAGCACGGGACGCGCCGGCGCGCCCGGGCGCGCCGGCCAGCCGGCCCGGCTGGACCGCCGCCTCATAGCCGTGATGGCCGTGGCCACCGGCTCGAGCGTGGCCAACAACTACTACGCCCAACCGCTGCTGCCGGCCATCGCTCACTCGCTCGGGACCAGCTCGGCGCTCGCCGGGCTGGTGGTCACGGCAGCGCAGGTCGGCTATGCCCTGGGCCTGGTCGCCGTCCTACCGCTTGGCGACCTGGTCGAGCGGCGTCGCCTGGTGGTCGTGCTGTCGCTGTCGACGGCCGCCATGCTCACCTGGATGGGCCTCTCCCCCACCATCGCCTGGCTCCTGCCCGCTGCCCTGGCAGTGGGGAGCGCCTCGGTGCTGGCCCAGGTGCTGGTGCCCTTCGCTGCCGGGCTGGCCTCGCAAGACGAGCGCGGCCGCGTCGTGGGCATGGTCATGAGCGGCCTGCTCGTCGGGGTGCTACTTGCCAGGACCGTGGCGGGGTGGCTGGCTGAGACCGGCTCCTGGCGGGTGGTGTACTTCGCGGCCGCCGCTGCCATGGTGGCCCAGGCGGGACTGCTGGCTTGGCGACTGCCCAGGTGGCACGAGCCGGCAGCCCTCAGCTACCCGCGCCTCCTCGCCTCGATGGTCGACCTGCTGCGCGAGGAGCCGGTACTGCGCTTGCGCAGCGCCTTCGGGTTGATCTCCTTCGCCACCTTCAGCGTCCTGTGGACGTCGCTTGCCTTCCTGCTCGCTCGCAACTACCACTACTCGGCCGGTGTCATCGGCATGTTCGGGTTGGTGGGTGCGGCCGGGGCGGGGGCTGCCAGCCTGGCCGGCCGCCTGGCGGACCGCGGCTGGCAGTGGCGCAACACCGGGGTGGCAACGGTGCTGCTGTTCGGCTCCTGGGCCGCCCTGTGGGCCGGGGGGCGCTCGCTCGGCGCCCTGGTCGCAGGCCTGGTGGTGTTCGACTTCGCCGTGCAGGGGCTGCACATAACCAACCAGTCGGAGATCTACCGCCTGAGGCCGGAGGCCAGGAGCCGGCTCACCGCCGCTTACATGTTCCTCTACTTCGTCGGCGGGGCAACCGGGTCGGTGCTCTCGGCTGCTCTCTACAGCGCCATGGGTTGGGACGGTGCCTGCCTGGCCGGCGCCGCACTGGCGTCGCTGGCGCTGCTGACCTGGGTGGGAGCCTCGCTGGTCAGCCGCCAGACGGCGCGCTGACACGGGCCAGGCGCCGGCCGTACTTGAGGTACAACGCAGCTCCGGCCGGGCCCTCGTGCCGGCGGCGCAACTCGGCCAGGCTGGAGCGGACGTCGTCGGGCCCGAGCACGAACTGGTCCTGGTCGGCGCCCTGCACCTCGTAGACCAACCGGAGGCCCTTTTGCTCGGCCACGCGGCGTACCTCGGAGTTGCTGGAGGCGAAACCAAGGGTTTTCACGACCTCGGTCAGAGAGCTCGTCAGGTCTTCCAGCTCGGGCATGTCGTCGACGTCGGCGAAGCGGCGGCTGGAGAACTGGGCGACGAACTCCTCCCTGGCCTTCATCGCCGCGTCGAGCCCGTGCAGGGCGGCTGTCACTTCCCCCGCAAGTACCTTCTTGGCGTCCATGGGGTGCAGCTCCCCGGACGCCAGCTTGTGCCCCACTACCGCCAGCTCGCTGTCCTGCCACTCCGACAGGGCCTTCAGGTACGGCACGACCAGCCGGTCCGGGACGGACATGAGCTTGCCGAAGATGTCGCCGGGAGGCGACGTGAGCGGTACGTAGTTGCCACGCGACTTGCTCATCTTGGCCCCGGTGCCGTCCGTGCCCTCGAGTAGGGGCACGGCCGCGACCAGCTCGGCCGGCTGGCGGCAGATCTCCATGACCTTGCGGCACATCTGCATGTTGAGGTACTGGTCGATCCCACCAACCTCGAGGTCACAGGAGACCTCGACCGAATCGAGCGCCATCGCCACCGAGTACAGCAGCTCCGCCAACGAGAGGCTGTGCCCGGCTGCCAGGCGGGTGCGGAAGTCCTCACGCTGGAGCGACATCGACACCGGCACATGCGCTGTCACCTCGATCAGCCTGGGCAGGCTCACCTCGCGCAGCCAGTCGCCGTTGTGGCGGAACTCGGCCTCGGAGAAATCGAAGAACGGCGAGACCTGGTCGCGGTACGTCGCCAGGTTGCGGGCTATGTCGTCGTCGGTCAGGGCGGGCCGCTCGTCGGACCGGCCGCTCGGGTCGCCGATCTTGGCCGTGACGTCGCCGACTATGAAGACGACCCGGTGGCCCATGCGCTGGAACCTGCTCAGCAGCATCATGGGCACGGTGTGGCCGAGGTGGACGTCCGCCGCAGTGGGGTCGATACCGAACTTGGCCACGAAGCGGCGCCCGGCCGAGGCAGCTTGCTCCACGCGCTCGGCCAGGGCCTCGGCGGACGGCTGCAGCTGTTGGCAGCGTCGGTCGACCAGATCCCCCTGCTCCTGCGGCGCCAGGTCCGACAGGTCCATGTGACGACGCTCGTAGGTGAGCGCGAGCAGGTCCCCCACCTCGGCGTCGGCCGCCAGGCGGCCACGCCCCAACAGTTCGGTGACCTGCACTACGGACCGGCTCAGGCGGCTCATCGGGCTCCTCGGCGCTGCTCTCAGGACGAGGTGCCAGCCTAGTGGGGGCCCGGCCGGGCTCCCCCGCTCGCACGCAGGAGGGGGCTCGCCACCAAGGCCACCAGCGTGCAGGGACAAGGCCACTAGCGTGTAGAGAATGGGATTGCTGAGCTGGCACGACCGGCCCACTCTGCGCCGGCCGGTGCTGGTTGCTGCGTTCGAGGGCTGGAACGACGCTGGCAACGCCGCCTCCGAGACAGTCGCCTACCTGGCACGCCGATGGGCGGCCGAGACATTCGCCGCCTTCGACTCGGAGGACCTGTTCGACTTCACCTCGTCGAGGCCGCGGGTGCGCTTGGAGTCCGGCGAGACTCGCCGGCTGGACTGGCCGGCTCTGACGCTCGCAGCTGCGCCCCTGCCGGGCACGGACCGCGACGTGGTGCTGCTCTCCGGCCCTGAGCCCCAGCTCAAATGGCGCAGCTTCGCCGCCGAGCTGCGCGTCGCCGTGTCGGAGCTGGGCATCACCACAGCTGTCCTCGTTGGCGCTCTGCTGGCCGACGTACCCCACACCAGGCCGGTGCGCATAAGCGGGGGCGCGGCGACGGCGGAGCTTGCCTCGCTGGCCAAGGTCGAGCCGTCTTACTACGAAGGTCCCACGGGCATCGTGGGCGTGGTCAGCGACGCCCTGGCCCAGGCGGGCATCCCCACCGCGTCGCTGTGGGCCAGCGTGCCCCACTACGTCTCCCAGAGCTCCTCGCCCAAGGCGGCACTCGCCCTCGTAGAGCGCACGGTCCGGATTTTGGGCTCGTCGGTGGACATGGTGGAGCTGGAGATCGCCGCCGCCGCATATGAGCGCCAGATCAACGACCTGGTCGCCTCGGACGAGGACGCCTCCGCCTACGTGACCCGCCTGGAGGAACAGGACGAAGACGAGGCCGGTGCCCCCACCGTGGACGAAGGCCCCAAGCTCGGCCCTGCCTCCGGCGAGCGGCTGGCTGCCGAAGTCGAGAAGTACCTGCGCGA
>JAJZIY010000054.1:0-12031 GCA_021828475.1 Actinomycetes bacterium | reverse complement strand
CCCGGGCCGGGGCCCGGGACGGACCATGGTCACCCCTGAGACCGCGTCGGCTTCTCCGGCAGTAGTGTGCGAGGAGATGGCCAACTGTCCCCACGGCTTCTCCCAGGACGACTGCATGATCTGCCGCACGCTCGGCGCCGCGCCAGGGCCCGCCAAGGGCCGGGCCAAGGCGGGGGCCGGGCGGGCTACACGCACGGCCGACCCCCTGGTAATGGCGATGGGGCCCACTGCAGCGCCGCTCGCCACCCGTTCCGAGACCCCGGGGAGCGGGGCCAAGCGGTCTCCAGGCCATCAGGCCCTGCTGATCCTCGCCCTCGTCGTCGTGGGTGGCCTGGCCCTGTGGATCTTCAGCGGCCTGTTCACCCTCGCGTTCCACATCGGCGAGTTCGCCGCCGTAGCCCTCGTCGCCGGGTGGCTGGGCTACCGCATGGGCCACTTCCGAGGCCGACGGGCCCATTGAGCCAAGCAGCAGGTAGCCCGGCCGAGGGGACCGGGATGGCCCGGGGGACGGTTGAGCACGCCCCCGGCGAGGTCGGCGGGGCAGCGGGTAGGCGGCGGCGGCGCCTGGTGCTTGCGGCGTGCTCGCTCAGCTTGTTCATGGTGACCCTGGACAACACCATCGTCAACGTCGCCCTGCCGTCCCTGCAGCGCCAGTTCCACGCCTCGGTGCCGGAGTTGCAGTGGGTCGCCGACGCCTACTTGCTCGTGCTGGCCGCCCTCCTGCTCTTCGCAGGGTCGCTGGGGGACCGCTTCGGCCGACGACGGGTGCTGCGCACCGGACTGGTGCTCTTCGGGGCCGGGTCCCTGGCGTGCAGCCTCTCGGTGAGCCTGCCCATGCTGATCGCCTTCCGGATGGTGCAGGCCTGTGGCGGGTGCATGCTCAATCCAAACTCGCTCTCGATCATCTCCGACACCTTCCGCGAGCCCAGGGAGCGAGCTGCCGCCATCGGCGTCTGGGGCGGCGTGGTCGGGATCAGCACAGCTGCCGGGCCGGTGCTCGGCGGGGCGCTCATCCAGGCCATCGACTGGCGCTCGATCTTCTGGGTGAACGTGCCCGTGGTCGCGATCGCGCTCGTCCTCATTGCCGCGTTCGTGCCCGAGTCCAAGTCGGCGCACCCCCGCCGGTTGGACCCCACCGGCCAGCTCCTGGCCATCGTCGTACTGGCCTCTCTCACCTACGGGATCATCGAGGGCCCGGCCAAGGGCTGGACCAGCCCGTGGATCCTCGCCTGCGGCGCCGTCACGGTGCTCGGCACCGCCGCGTTCCTGGCCGTGGAACGCCGCCAGCAACAGCCCCTGCTCGAGCTGCGCTTCTTCCGTAGCCCTCCTTTCTCGGGCGCCACGGCCATCGCCGTCCTGGCTTTCGTCGTCCTCGCCGGGTGGCTCTTCCTCAACACGCTGTACCTGCAGGAGGTCCGCCACTACTCGCCGTTGATGGCGGGGGTTGCCGCTCTGCCGGCAACCATCGTGATCGTGGTCGTCTCGCCCCTCACCGGCCGGATCGTCGGGCACCACGGCACCCGCTGGCCTCTCACGGGCGCCGGCCTGTTGCTCATGGCAGGAGCAGGCCTGCTGGCACTGGTCCAGCCCAGCTGGCCGTACCTGGACCTGGCCGGCTGCTACCTGCTCATCGGCCTCGGGTTCGGCATGGTCAACCCGCCGATAACCAATACGGCGGTGAGCGGGATGCCGCTGTCGCAATCAGGCGTGGCCGCTGCGGTCGCCAGTACCGCCCGCCAGCTCGGGAGCGTGCTCGGCGTCGCCGTCCTGGGCTCGGTGGTCACCGCCGGGATGCAGGGGCAACTCGCGGCCCGGCTGAAGGGCAGCGGGCTACCAACGGCCGTAAAGGACCGCTTGGCGGCGTCCTCGCTCTCCTCCGGCCTGGACAGCCGGCACCTGCAACCGAGAGCGGCGCGCATCGTAGGCGAAGCGTTCACGGCCGCCACCCATACGGGCTGGGTGCTCGCTGCCGGCTGCGGGCTGCTGGTCGCGGTGCTCGCCTGGTTCACGACCAGCCCGGCGGCCCGTGCGGTGGCCGAGCGGGTGATGAAGCGGGCTCAGGCGGCGCCTTCGGCCCCGTAGGCGGCGTAGCCGGTCCTCTCCAGCTCGAACGCCAGCTCGGGACCTCCGGTCTGCACCACCCGGCCGGCTTGGAGGACGTGCACCCGGGTCACCGGGAGCTCGGAGAGCAGCCGCTGGTAGTGGGTGATGGCCAGGACACCGACCCCGCCATGGGCGGCCATCTCGGCAACCCGCCTGGACACCGCCCTCAGCGCATCGACGTCCAAACCGCTGTCTATCTCGTCCAGGACCGCTATGCGGGGCCCGAGCACCCCCATCTGCACGATCTCGTTGCGCTTGCGCTCGCCGCCCGACAGGTCGACGTTGAGCGGGCGGGAGAGAAACGCCTCGTCCAAGCCCACGGCGGAGGCTTCCGAGGCGATGAGCGCCCCGACCTCACCAGGGTCGCGCCCGGCCGCCCGCAGCGACTCGCCGAGCGCCTGCACCATTGTCACCCCTGGCACCTCTATGGGGTACTGGAGCGCCAGGAACAGGCCGGCCCGCGCCCGCTCCCATGCCGGCCGGCCAAGCAGTTCGACGCCGTCGAGGCGCACGCTCCCCCCCGTGACCTCGTAACCGGGCCGCCCGGCGATGACGTGGGAGAGCGTGGACTTGCCCGAACCGTTCGGGCCCATGACCGCGTGCACCTCACCGCTGCGCACCTCGAGGTCGACGCCACGGAGGATCTCGAGCCCGGCGACCCCGGCACGCAGGCCCTCGACCACAAGCTCGCTCACTGGACCGTCACAACCACTTCGTCGCCCTCCACTCTCGTCTGGTAAACCTGGACCGGCCTCGTGGCTGGCAGACAGCTCGGGCTGCCGTCGCGCAGCGAGAAGGTGCTCCCGTGCTTGGTGCATTCGACCGTCAGGTCGCTCGCCGACACCTCACCGTCGGACAAGGGCCAGCGCTGGTGGCTGCAGCGGTCGACGAGGGCGTAGACGTCGCGACCGACCCGGGCGACGCAGATGCCGTGCTGGCCGCCCTCGACGCGAACTGCCAGCCCGTCAGGCAGCTCGGAGAGCTTGACCCTGACCTCCGAGGGCTCCGGCGCCACGGCACCGGGCTCGGCCGGCCGCCCTCCCCAGGAGGCGGCGCTGTCCGGGCGCAGCTCCATCATGAGCCCTCCCCGACCCCGGAGCCGGGCTCGGGCAGGCCGGCGGCGGCGAGCCGGCCGGCAAGCTCCCGGCGCAACCACGGCACCATGGCAGCGACGGGGAACTTCTCCAGCACCTCGTCCATGAAACCGAGAGTGATGAGCCGCTTCGCCGTGCCGGTCGGTACACCCCGGCTCTCCAGGTAGAACAACTGGGACTCGTCGATCGGGCCGACCGCCGAGGCGTGAGAGCACTTGACGTCGTTGTCCTCGATCTCCAGGTTCGGCACGGAGTCCGCCTGGGCTCCGTCCGAGAGCACGAGGTTACGATTTGTCTGGAAGGCGTTGGTGCCCTTTGCGCCTTTCTCGACCCGGATCAGCCCCGAGTACACCGAGTGCGCCGTGCCGGCCACGGCCCCCTTGAACAGCAGCGCCGAGCGGCTGCGGGGCGCGCTGTGGTGCTGGATCGTGCGCAGGTCGTGCATCTGGTGCCCGGTGCCGAAGTATGCCGCCAGGAGCTCGCTCTCACCACCTGGGCCGTCGAGCACCGAACCGGTGCGGACCCGGGCGTAGTCGCCGCCGAGAGCCACCGACATGGACAGGAGGGAGGCGTCGCGGCTCAAGCGGCTCACCTGGTTGGCCAGCTGCCACGCCCCGGGCCCGAGCAGCTGCAGCTGGCCGTAGCGCAACCGGGCCCCCGCCCCCAGAGCGAGCCGGGTCACCGGCACCACCAGCATGGCTTCGTCTCCCGATGCCATCACCTCGACCACGTCGAGCGAAGCTTGCGGACCGAGCTCGACCTCCAGCCGGGGGAAGGCAGCCAGCCCGTCGCCTTCGAGCCAGTGGACAACGACGAGAGGTCCGGCGACCCTGGCCCCACCGGGAACGCTCACCCGCCATGGCGCTTCGCACAGAGCAGCGTTGAGGGTGCTGAACACGTCCGGGGGCGGGCCCTGGAGCGGGAGGCGCAGCTCACCATCGGCCCCGAAGAGCCCTTCGCCCGGGGTCTGCACCGCGAGACCCTCCTGGGGCCGTGACACCCGGCCTGTGGCCCCGTTGTGCACCACCAGGACGGTCGCGCGCTCGCCCGCCGCTGCGACGAGCTCCATCAGGCCGGGGGGCAGGGACTCCAGGTCGCGGGAGGGGGTCGAGCCGGGTGCCGGCGGCCGGTAACGGCCGAGCTCGAGGTCGTCCACCCGGCTGTAACGCCAGATCTCTTCCGATGCACTGGGGAGGCCGGCGGAGCTGAAGTGCTCCCATGCCGACAGGCGCGAGTCGCGCAACCAGGCAGGTCCGGGGATGGCCGCGACCAAGCCCGCGTCGAAGTCTGTTACTACTGGTGCTGGCACGATGGCTGACAGCTTAGGCGGTCGGCACCAGGTCCCAGCCCGGACGACTTATGCCTTCAGCCGGTGTTTCGCGCGGCCCGGGCACAGGTCCCTCGACGCTGGCGGCGTATCTCCGAGGCTCAGGTGGAAGTAGGCGGGCGTATGGCGCAACGGTGGTTTTCGGTGCCGGTTGCCGTCACCTTCCTCATCGCCCCACTGACCGTCTACGCCACCCCGGGGAGCGCCGGCGCCGCTCTCCCACCGGCACCACCCCGCCGCCCGGCGACACAACTGGTGATCAGCCCTCGCTCCCTCGGCACCGTGAGCCCCTACCTCTTCGGGTCCAACCTGCTCTGGCCGTACGACGCCGAGGGGGCCTTCGACCGGACGACGGGCCAGTTCTTCCCGCAGTTCGTAGAGCAGGTCAACCGCCTGGGGGTGACCGCTCTGCGCTACCCGGGCGGCATCACCTCCGACAGCTTCCAGTGGATGCGTGCCATCGGCCCGCAGCGGCGACGCAGGTACAACGAGCCCTACGGCATGCAGTCCGGCAGACTGTCCAACATCTGCTGCACCCTGGACGGGCCTGCGCCTTCAACCGTCGGCCCCGACGAGTTCGGGCGGTTGCTCGACCAGACAGGCGCAGTCGGCGACATAACCGTGAACTTCGTCACAGGCAACGCCGCCCAGGCCGCCGGCTTCGTGGCCTACATGACAGCCCCGCTCCCTAGGCGCCACACGGCCAACCCGGCCAACCCGGGTTACTGGGCCGAGCTCCGCGCCCGCAACGGCCACCCGGCACCGTACCGGGTCCCCTACTGGGAGGTCGGCAACGAGCAGGACGGGCCGGGCCAGTTCGGGTGGCGCTCGGGCCAGGTCGTGTCGGTCGGGCACCACGTGGGCCGGTGCAGCCGGGCCGAGGCGGCCGTGTGCCTCTACGCCTTCGGCGGCACGACCTCGTTCCGGCGCCAGGCGGTCGGCACGTTTGCCGACGAGCAACCGCAGGCCTCGCTCTCCGATGGGCTCCCCGGGCAGAACTTCTACGCCTACTTCCCGCCAGTGGTGCCCCACAGCCAGGCCGTCTACGTCGACGGCCGCCGCTGGCACCAGGTCACGAACTTGGCGGCGGCCCAGCCGGGGGCCAGCGTCTACACGCTCGAGCCCTCGACCGGGCGGATCTCCTTCGGCGGACGGCGCCACGGCCAGGCGCCCCCGGATGGCGCCCGGGTCTCGCTCAGCTACGAGTCCGGCCCCCATGACGGCTTCGTCGAGTTCTACGCGGCGATGAAACGGATGAACCCGCAGATAAAGGTGTGCGAAGCCGAGGAGGCCAACACTGCCTTCCTGGCCGTGATGGGCCACCGCTACCCCTACGACTGCGTCGAACTGCACGAGTACGCCAAGCCCCTCGACGTGGGAGCGCCCATGGGCGCCTACGAGCGCTCACTGATGACGGCGCCGGCCGTGGAAGGAGCGCGGTTGGGAGCCGTCCAGGCAGCGGTGCGCCACTATTCCGGCCGTGACGCCCCTGTGGTGCTGACCGAGTACGGCCAGTTGGTCGTGCCCATGCCCAAGGCCGACCCGCACTTCAACCTCTCGCTCGACGAGGGGCTGCTGGTCGCCTCCCAGCTACGTCAATGGATCGACCACGGCCTGCCACTGGCGGAGAAGTACCTCCTCAACTCCTCGACTTTCCTCGGCGCCTACCCGGTGTCGCTGAGCATCGACGAGACGGGCCTCAGCATCAACAGCGCCATGATCGCGGGCCCTGGGCCGCCCTTCGTCGCCGAACCCACGGGCCAGGCCGTCAGTCTCATGTCGGAGCTGGCCGGGGGCACACGGCTCCAAGCGGACCTGCTGCACGGCCCCATCATGCCGGCGGGCGGCGGCGCGGCTGTCAGCGTGCTGCAGCCCCTGGTGGTCCGCAACGGGGCCCAGCTCGACGTCCTCGTCATAAACGTCAGTCCGGACGCCCCGGTGCGGGCCGACCTCGTCTTCGACGGCGTGCACCACGACAGCTACATGTCGGCGACGCTGCTCAGCGGGACCAACCCGCTGGCCTTCAACACCCTTTACCAGCCTTACGCCGTGAGCACGACCACCCGGCCGGCTGTGGCCGGGCGCGGCAACTTCTCGTGGCTTTTCCCGGCCCACTCCGTGACCCTGCTGCAGATGGCTGCACCCGGCTCCTGAACACCGGCCAGGGGCGACGGGCGCCCGACACCGCGCCTCCGGCTTGCACGCCCGGCGGGCAGCCGGCTGTCACCAACGCCTGTCGGGGGGGCGGCGAGCGTCGTGGGTGGGCTCTGCGCTAGCCGAGCGCTAGCCGTCCCTCTCCATGTCGACCACGACGCGACGGCGGTCGTCCTGGTCGTAGCGCACGGCGATCGTGGAACCCACCTTCACCTTGGCCCGGGCCTCGGGCGTCGGGAAGGCGACCCTGGTCGTCACCTCGAACTCGTCACCCGAGGGCGGGTGCACCCGCAGGCTCAGCCGGCTGCGGGTCACAGGACCGAGCGTGCGCTCGTCCACCACGGAGATGACAGTGGCGGTCGCCTCCGTGTCGAGCGGCCTCACGTCCGCCAGGGGAGCCAGGGGGTCGGCCACCGGGGCAGGCTCGGCCGGCACCTCGACCGGCGGCGACGCCCCACGGCGCTCGCGGGACCGCTCCGTCTTGTCCCTCGGCGCACGCCGGGGCTGGTCCGGCGGGGCCTGGCGGCGATGCTCCGGTGCGGGCGGGCCCGGGGCAGGGGTACGAGCCGGGCCTGCGCGCTGCGCCCCCTGGCCGGTGGCCTGGAAGGGCCCCTGGGCATTGACTGCCAGGGACATTATGGCGACGACCACCACGAGCATGACAGCCAAGGCAAGCGCCGCACCCATGGGTACGAGTGTACGTGCCGGCCCGGCCACCCGGCCCACGCCTCACAGCCCTTCCGCCCGACTGCTCGGTGCCGGTGTCGCCGGGTTTCACGGGCCAACGGCCGAGCGTCGGCTCGCAGGCCGGCCCAAGAGGGCGAGCGCGCTCAGCCGACGCTGCCCTCCATCTGCAGCTCGATCAGCCGGCTCCACTCGACCGCGTACTCCATGGGCAGGGTGCGCGTCACCGGCTCGATGAAACCGTTGACGATCATGCTCATCGCCTGCTGCTCCGACAGGCCCCGGCTCATCAGGTAGAAGAGCTGGTCCTCGCCGACCTTGGAGATCGTGGCCTCGTGACCGACCTGGGCGTCGTGCTCACCGAACTCGATGTAGGGGTAGGTGTCGGAGCGCGACAGATCGTCGAGGAGGAGCGCATCGCAACGGACGAAGCTCTTGGAGCGCTTTGCCCCTTCGTCGAAGCGCACGAGGCCTCGGTAGGACGTCCGTCCCGCGTCCTTGGAGATCGACTTGGAGATGATGGTCGAGGTCGTCTCCGGAGCAGCGTGCACCATCTTGGCCCCGGCGTCCTGGTGCTGGCCGGCGCCGGCGTACGCCACGGACAGGACCTCACCTGACGCCTTGGGCCCCATCAGGTAGACGGCGGGGTACTTCATCGTCAGCTGGCTGCCGATGTTGCCGTCGATCCACTCCATGTGGGCTTCGGCCTCGGCTACCGCCCGCTTGGTGACGAGGTTGAAGACGTTGTTGGACCAGTTCTGGATGGTGGTGTAGGTGACCCGGCTGGAGGCCTTGCAGACGATCTCCACCACGGCCGAGTGCAGCGAGTCGGAGGTGTAGACGGGTGCCGAGCAGCCCTCGATGTAGTGCACCTGGGCACCCTCGTCGGCGATGATCAGGGTGCGCTCGAACTGGCCCATGTTCTCGGTGTTGATGCGGAAGTAGGCCTGCAGGGGCATCTCCACCTTGACCCCGGGCGGCACGTAGATGAACGAGCCCCCGGACCAGACGGCCGAGTTGAGGGCGGCGAACTTGTTGTCGTTGGCCGGGATGATCGTCCCGAAGTACTGGCGGACGAGGTCGGGGTACTCGCGCAGGGCCGTGTCCATGTCGCAGAAGAGGACACCCTGGCGGGCCAGCTCCTCCCGGTTGCGGTGGTAGACGACCTCGCTCTCGTACTGCGCTGTGACCCCGGCGAGGTACTTGCGCTCGGCCTCGGGTATCCCCAGCTTGTCGTAGGTCGCTTTGACCGCCTCGGGCAGCTGCTCCCAGGCGTCGACCTGCTTGTCGACAGGCTTGATGTAGTAGAAGATGTCGTCGAAGTGGATACCGGAGAGGTCGCCGCCCCAGGTCGGCATGGGCCGGCGCTCGAAGTAGCGCAGTGCCTTGAGCCGTCTCTGGGTCATCCACTCGGGCTCGCCCTTCATCCACGACATCTCGCGGACGATGTCCTCGTTGATGCCCTTCTTGGGCTTGAAGACGTAGAAGTCCTCCGCATCGCTCCAGCCCAGCTGGTAGCGACCGAGGTCGAGTTCCTGTGCGGTGGTGGCCATGGGCGTTCCCTTCGGTGGGATTTCTCCTACCTCGATAGTAACAACCCCCGCCACCAAGCCGGCAGGGCCGGTCCTGCCTCCCGGCGCACCCCGCCGGAGGGGCCGGGCCTAGGCGCCCTGGTGGGCGGCCTCGACCGGGCGGTTGAACTCGTCGCAGAAGACCACGACCGGAGCGAAGCCCTCGAGCTCGGCCTCCTCGTAGTCGGCGTAGGTGAGGACGATGACCTTGTCGCCGGGCAGGACGAGGCGGGCGGCGGCACCATTGAGGCACACCTCTCCCGGCTCCCCGACGATGGCGTAGGTCTCGAACCTGTGCCCGTTGTCGATGTCGAGGACGGCGACCTGCTCCCACTCGCGTATGTCCGCCGCGCGCATGAGCTCGGGACCGAGGCTCACCGAGCCCACATAGGCGATGTTGGCACCGGTGACGGTCGCCCGGTGCAGCTTGCTCTTCAACATACGCCTGCGCATGACACCCGAGTCTACCGGCGGCTGCCCACACCCGGGCCGGGCCACAGCTCCCCTGCCATCTCGGTGGCCGCGTCGAGGACATCCTGCTCCGAGGGCTGCCCGGCCATCAACGCCACCCGGGGCCCGGTGCCTGCGCCGGCGGCCCGGGCGAGCATCCGTCCCAGCTCCACGGTGGCCGGAGCCATGAGCACTGCCGGCGTGCCAGCCGCCACCAATCGTGCAGCCTCGGAGTAGTCTGCGGTCAGTCTTGCAACAGGCGGGCGCATGGAGTAGGAAAAATCGTGCCACAGTTGACCCTCGCCATGCTCCTCGAACACGCCCCCCATCCCCCTGCCGCGCCCAGGCGCCCGACCACGCTCCTCGCCCACGGGGACAGCCGCCAGGACGACTGGCACTGGCTCGCGAACCGCGACGACCCCGACGTGAGGACCTACCTCGAGGCCGAGAACGCCTACACCGACGCCCTTCTCAGGCCGACGCTCGGCCTGCAGGAGCGTCTGTTCCAGCTGGTCCGGGCACGTGTCGCCGAGACCGACATCTCGGCACCCGCCTACCATCACGGTTACTGGTACTGGGCACGGACCCTGGCCGGCCAGCAGTACCCCGTCTACTGCCGGCGGCCCGACCCCAGCCGCTCCCTGGACGCGATGGAGGTACTGGCGGCGGCCCGCGCCGCCCTCCCCGGTGCGGGCACGGCTGGCGACGGCACGCCGCCCCCTGGCGCCGATGGCGAGGGCCGGGCACCGGTCGCCCCCCATGCCGGCCAGGTGGTGCTGGACGAGAACGAGCTGGCCGGCGGCGGCGACTACTTCGCCATCGGCGTGTTCGACGTGCGCCCCGACCAGGAGGTCCTCGCCTACGCTGTCGACTACGACGGGTCCGAGCGTTACACGCTGCGCTTCCGGGACCTGGGTTCGGGTGACGACCTGGCCGACGTGGTCGAGGACGTGTACTACGGCAGCGCCTGGTCCAACACCGGCAAGGCCCTCTACTACGTCCGCCCCGACAAGGCCATGCGTCCCTGGCAGGTCTGGCGCCACGTCCTCGGTACGCCGGCGGCACGCGACGAACTGGTCTTCCAGGAGGAGGACGAGCGCTTCTTCGTCTCGGTGGACCTGACCCGGTCCAAGTGCTTCGTCCTGGTCAGCAGCGACTCCAAGACGACGAGCGAGGTCCACTACCTGCGCGCCGACAGCGACCGGTCCCGCCCGGCCGTGGTCCTGGCCCGCCGCGACGGCGTCGAGTACAGCGTCGAGCATGCCCGCCACCCGGCGCTCGGCGGCGACGCCTGGCTCGTGCGCACCAACCGGGGCCCCCTGGAAGACCGGTTGGACAACTTCGCCGTCTACACCCTGGCGGTCGGCTCGTCGGCGCCATCCGAGCTGGGACCGCTGCTCCCCTACCGCCGTGAGGTCAAGGTCGAGTCGGTGGAGGCGTTCGCAAGGCACGTCGTCGTACTGGAGCGACAAGGGGGCCTCGAGCAGTTCAGGGTGATCGACATCGGCGACCGCAGCGAGCACGTCATCCCCCAGCCCGAGCCCGCCTACACCCTGGGGGGCGAGGCCGTGCCGGAGTGGGACACCGACCTGTTCCGCTTCTCTTACAGCTCGCTGGTGAGCCCGCCTTCGAGCATCGAGTACGACATGTCCGGGCGCTCGCGACGGGTCGTCAAGCGCTCCACCGTCGGCGGCGGTTTCGACCCGGGCGCCTACCGCACCGAGCGCATCCTGGCCACGGCCCCCGATGGGGCCCAGGTGCCCGTCTCGCTGGTCTGCCCGGCCGGGTACGCGCTCGACGGGTCGGCTCCGTGCCTGCTCTACGGCTACGGCAGCTACGAGGTACCGATCGACCCCGCTTTCTCCATGACGAGGCTCAACCTGCTCGAGAGAGGCTTCGTCTTCGCCATCGCCCACGTCCGCGGCGGCGGCGAGCTCGGCAGGCCGTGGTACGAGCAGGGCAAGCTCATGCACAAGCGCAACACCTTCACCGACTTCGTAGCCTGCGCAGACAAGCTCGTGGCGGACGGATGGACCTCGCCCGACCGCCTGGTGGCACGAGGCGGGAGCGCCGGCGGCCTGCTCATGGGGGCGGTGACCAACATGCGGCCCGACCTGTTCCGTGCGGTCGTCGCCGAGGTGCCCTTCGTGGACGTCGTCACAACGATGTCGGACGACAGCCTGCCGCTCACCGTCACCGAATGGGAGGAGTGGGGCAACCCCCGTGACGACGTCCGGGCCTACTCATACATGAAGTCGTACTCGCCGTACGACAACGTCGGACCGGCTGCGCACCCCTGGATGTACGTCACCGCCGGCCTCAACGACCCCCGCGTCGGCTACTGGGAGCCGGCCAAGTGGGTGGCCAAACTCAGGGCCGTGGGCGCCGGCAACAGCCCGGTCGTCCTGCGCACCGAGATGGGGGCTGGGCACCAGGGCCCGTCGGGCCGCTACGACGCATGGCGCGACGAGGCGCGGGTGCAGGCCTTCGTCCTGGCGGCCGTGGGCGCCGCCGGGGGCCCGAGCGACGCCGCCGACGGCTGACCCCGTGGGCACCCCCGGCAAGGGAGCTGCACCCAACCACGGAGCGGGCCGCGGTGACACGGCGGGCCCGGGCATGGCCGGTGCGCCCGGTGAGGGTGCCGCTGA
>JAJZIY010000011.1 GCA_021828475.1 Actinomycetes bacterium | reverse complement strand
CGGCCGCCAGCCCTCAGCCGCCACCAGCCGCCTGCCTGGGCGGGAGCGCTAGCCTGAGGCGGACCAGGTGCAGGCTGGAACTGCGGGGAGGTGAAGCCAGTGACGCTGACGACTGCGGGCAGTCCCGGGCTCGAGGCCATCGAGCATCTGGTGGTCCTGATGCTGGAGAACCGTTCCTTCGACCAGATGCTGGGTTACCTGTACGCGCAGGTGGGCAACCTGTCTCCCGATGGGAGCGCGTACGAGGGCCTCACTGGCCGCGAGCAAAGCACGGGCACCGACGGCCGTCCCGTCCCGGTCCGACCGGTTCAACCGGGGCGACCGTACCTCTACTACCTGCCGGGAGCCGACCCGGGAGAAGGCTTCGTCAACACCAACGACCAATTGTTCGGCAACGACGCCGGCACCGGGCCGGTCACGAACAACGGCTTTGTCATCAACTACAGCCAGACGCTGGCCTGGGAGGCTAATGACCCCCGCTGGAGCGTGGTGCCAGGGACGACCGCAGACGACATAATGACGATGTTCACCCCGGAGCAGTTGCCGGTGCTCTCGGCTCTGGCCCGCGGTTACGCCGTGTGCGACCACTGGTACGCTTCGGTGCCCACCGAGACCATTCCCAACCGGGCTTTCACGTGCGCCGGCACCAGCCAGGGCCACTTGGACGACAAAACACACTCGTTCACCTGCCCGAGCATCTTCGGTGCGTTGTCCGGCCACAACGTCAGCTGGTCGATCTACGGTTACGACGAGCCTCCGCTAACTCGCCAGAACTTCCCGGACACGCTGGCGGCAGCCGCCTCCCACTTCGGCCTCTTCACCGACTTCCAGGCAGCGGCGGCGGCCGGCCGCCTCGCTTCTTTCGTGTTCCTCGAGCCGAGCTGGTCCTCCACCGGCAACAGCCAGCACCCGAATTACGACGTGGCCCTGGGCGAGCAGCTCATCCTGGACGTGTACAACGCTCTCAGCAGGGGCCCGGGTTGGGACACCACCATGCTCGTGATCACCTATGACGAGCACGGAGGTTGCTACGACCACGTGCCGCCGCCGGGCGGCGCGACACCTCCGGACAACAGTGTCGGAGAGATGGGTTTTGCTTTCGACCGCTTCGGCGTCCGGGTACCTGCGGTGCTCGTCTCCCCTCTGGTCCCGGCTGGCACGGTCTTTCGGGCCCCGGCTGGCGGACCACCGCTCGACCACACCTCGATCTTGAAAACAGTCGAACTGCGTTGGGGTTTACCGCCTCTCACGCGGCGGGACGCTGCAGCGCCAGCGTTCGACAGCGTTGCCAGCCTGCCACAGGCCCGCACCGACGACCCCTTGGCGGGTGTCACGGCGCCTGTGGCGGCCGAGCCCAATCTCTCGGCTCTACTGCCATCGCATCTCCAGCAGGTCCACGCCGACCTGGTATCGCGCCTGGCGGTGCCGGGGGACCACTCGGCCATGCCTGTTCTGAGCACTGCGGACGACTACAGCAGTTACATCCGCTCACGAACGGCGGCGTGGGAAGCTGCGCGAGCGGTTGCGCCGAGCTGAGGTGGTCGCGCCGCGCTGAGGTGGCTGGGACGCGCTGAGCCAGCGCGGGGCCGCCCGCACCAGGAGCCGGGTGTAGTCCAGGCGGACTGCCGTAGGGGCGGCCGCGGCGGCCGAGGTGCAGTCCCTCCCTTCTGCGTCGCTCCTTGTCTGTCGGTGGTCCAGGGCCGAGGCGAGCTGCGCGATGCAATCAAACGGCGCGCCCGGGCGTCTCCAAGACCATGGCTCACACGTTCGCCTCAAAGGAGAAGACCGTGTCCAACACCCTGCGCAAGGTCTTCGCCGTCGCCGCTCTTGCGACACTGGCCACCCTCGGAGCTGCCGCTGCGGCGGCCGCCGAGGAGCGTCCCGGTGCCGGCCCAGGCCCGAACTGGCAGTGGGCACGCGGTCATGCCGTGTTCGTGCAGACCAACGGGCTCACCGGCAACGCCATCGACGTCCTGGCCGAGCACCCCGACGGCCGGCTCTCCCTACGGCAGGTCGTCGCGACGGGTGGCCTGGGCGGCCAAGCCGCCGGGTCGGTGGCGGACACGGTGGCGTCGCAGGGCTCTCTCGCCTACGACCAGGGCAGCGGGCTGCTGTTCGCCGTCAATGCCATGCCGACTGTGACAGCGGGCCCCGGGAACGTCCCGTTCGCGTTCGCCTTCAGCCCCTCCGGCCAGCTGGTTGCTGCCGAGGCGGCCAACAGCACGCTGCACACCTACGCGCTGGGCTCCGGTGGAGCCTCACGAGCCTGAGCACCCCAGTGCCCGACGGTCAGAAGGCGCTGTGCTGGATCACACCCGCCGGCGGCTACTACTACGCAGCCAACGCCGGCAATAACAGCGTCAGCGCATACTCGGTCGCCTCCGACGGGACGCCTTTGCTTGTCGGCACGACCGGAGTGGTCGCAACGACAGACGGTGGCCCGATCGACATGGCCGCGTCTGCCGATGGCAGCACCCTGTACGTGGAGGCCGGCGCCGCCGGCGCTGTCGACGAGCTCCACGTCAACGCCGACGGCTCGCTGAGCGACCTTGGCAGCGTCGCGGGCCTGGGTACCGGCATCGAGGGCATCGCGGCGGACTGACGGCTGGGGTGGGCGCCCGTGGCTCGTCCGGACCGCGCCGGCACCAGCTTGGGTGAGAGAGCGTGCCCCGGGGCGGCGCCGCTCCCGTGAGGCAGCGGTGGAGACGAACGGAACAGCGCCTTGGGCTTGGTAGGGTCCCGCCATGGACGCCGTGTTCTCCGCCGCCGAGCGCTTCGTGCTGGGGGAAGCGCGCCTGCTCGAAAGGCGTCTCTTCGGCGCTGCGTACTTGGGGCTGAGCCCTTCCGGGGTGGTCGACGCCCTGCGCGGTTACCAGAACGGCGACGGAGGCTTCGGTCACGCCTTGGAGCCCGACGTGCGTTGCCCGGCGAGCTTGCCGCTCGCCACTGAGGTCGCACTCCAGGTCATGGTGGCCAGCGGGACGGTAGAGCCATCCATGGTCCTGCGTGCCTGCGACTACCTGGCAGGCACGGCCGAGACCGCCGGAGCCGGAGGCGGCGTGCCGCTTGCGCTGCCCGTTATCGAGGGCTTTGCCCGGGCCGAGCACATGACGGAGTGGACCTATGTCCCCGCGCTCAACCCCACGGCGGGCTTGGCGGGGCTCCTGTACCAACTCCAGGTGGAGCACCCCTGGCGGGAGCAAGCCACCACCTGGTGCTGGGCGCAGCTCGAGCGCGACGACGCCGTGACCGACGCCCACACGCTGTCGGAGGTCCTGGTCTTCCTGGAGCACGTCCCCGACCGCGAGCGGGCCATAGCCCGGGCCCGTGACCTGGCCGAGCGTTTCGACGACATCGCGTACCTTCAGATCGACCCCGAGGCTGAGGGCTATGGGCTCAGCCCCTTGCACATGGCGCCCACGCCCTGGTCCCCTTGGCTCGACTTCTTCCCTCCTGATGCGATCGAGGCCCACCTGGCCCGGCTGCAAGCCGCGCAGCAGGCCGACGGCGGATGGCCGATCACGTGGTCGCCTCCCACGCAGGCGGCCGTGACCGAATGGCGGGGGGTGGTAACCGTCCAGGCGGTACGCACCCTCACTGCCTACGGGAGAGTAGACAACACGCCCTGAGCCGTGTTCGCCCGCCACGAACCCGGGCGAGCGTATGCTGCTCGAGAGCTGTGACCAGAGACGACGTGCTCGAGACGTGCGGCGACTTCCCGGGGTCGTCCGAAGAGTACCCATTCGGTGAGGGAGTGGCCGTGTTCAAGGTGGGAGGTCGCATGTTCGCGCTCGTCCCCCTGGAAGAAGGAGCGTCGAGCATCAGCCTCAAGTGCGACCCGGACACGGCTCTGGAGCTGCGTGCCCGCTACCCGTCCGTGCGCCCCGGCTACCACCTCAACAAGAAGCACTGGAACACGGTCGGGCTCGACGGCAGCATCGACGCCGCCGAGGTCAGGTGGATGGTGGAGCATTCCTACGGGCTGGTGCTGGCCGGGTTGTCCAGGGCGGCCCGTGACCGGCTGCTCGATCGCTGAGAGCCGGCGGCGGCCGTTGGTCACGGCTCCCGGTCACGGTATGCAGGAGGTCCGGCAGTAGCGTGACCATATGGGTGTGCCGTGCTACGTGATGCAGCACGCGGCGCACTACTGGTTCGCCGTTCCGCCTGAGGAAGTCTGGGCCGCCATAGAGCAGCTCGACCAGTTCGAGCAGTGGTGGGGGTGGTTGGGCCACTTCCAGGTCGAGGGGCCCGGCCTGCGCTCCGGGGTGGTCCTGCGCGGCGTCGTCGCACCGCCGGTGCCGTACAGGATGCAGGTCGAGGTGCAATTGCAGCGCTGCGTCCCCTGCCGCGTTGTCGATGCCCTGGTGAGCGGGGACCTGGCCGGCGACGCCCACCTGACGCTCGACCGCATTTCGAAGGGGACCGTGGCGAGTGTGGCGTGGTCGCTCGAGATGAGGCAGATGCCCATGCGGGTGGCGGCGCGGCTTGCGTACCCCCTGCTTCGATGGGGGCACGACCGGGTGGTCGAAGCGACTGTCGGGGCCTTCGGGCGCCACCTCGAAGGCAGAGCTGAGGGCGCTGCGTCGGTTGTTGCCGCCGACGTCGGGGACCTCGGCGGACAACGACGGCCTGTAGAGCCAGCCCCTCACTAGCCTCGACCGGGCAGGGCCTACTGCGCGCTCCAGCCCGCGCTGTACGGCGGTCCTCTCACGGCCCCACCATGGCAAGGAGCGACAGGATGCAGACAGTGCAAGCCCGACGCCCGCCGAACGAGGTGGCCAGGGGTCTCTTCGACGGGCTGCCCGACCGGTACGACAAGCTGGCCGATGTCCTCTCGATGGGCCAGGACCGCCGGTGGCGCCGGGCCATGGTGGACACAGTGGTGCCCTACGCCCCCGCCTCGGTGCTCGACGTGGCCACCGGCCCCGCGGGCGTCGCCCTGCAACTGGCCGCCCGGGCCCGAGCGCGGGTGACCGGTGTCGACATCACTCCCCAGATGCTGCGGGCCGCCGCCGCCAACGTGGCCCGTCGCGGCCTGGAGCATCGGGTTGCCCTGGTCCTGAGCAGGGCGGAGCAGCTGCCGTTCCCGGACGCGACTTTCGACGCGCTCACCTTCACCTACCTTCTTCGCTACGTCGACGATCCCGCTGCCACCCTGTCCGAGCTGGCGCGGGTCGTGAAGCCGGGAGGGGTGGTCGCCAGCCTCGAGTTCCACGTTCCCTCCGGCCGGTTCTGGCACCCGATGTGGCTCCTCTACACCAGGCTCGTGTTGCCGGTTGCGGGTTGGGCGCTCGGGGGGAGGGAGTGGTACGAGGTCGGGAGGTTCCTCGGCCCGTCCATCAGCAACCATTACCGGCGCTACCCTCTGGCCTGGCACATCGGGGCCTGGGAGCGCGCTGGCATGGTCGACGTCCGGGCCAGGGTCATGAGCCTGGGTGGCGGGGTGGTGATGTCCGGGCGCCGTGCCGATGGATGACGCGGTCGGCGATCCGGCCGTGGGGGCCGGGGACCGGCCGCGAGCGGCGTGGTACGTCGCGACGACGGGGGGCTGGCGGGACTGGGTCAGCGTCCTGCACCTGCCGTATACCTCCTGGCACCTGGCGTACGTGCTGATCGGGGCCGGTCTCGCCGCCCACCTCTCCGTCGCTCGGCTGCTGGCCACCCTGGCGGCGTTCGCTCTGGCAGTCGGGATTGCGGCGCATTGCCTGGACGAGCTGCGGGGACGGCCGCTGGGGACGTCGGTCCCGGCGGCCCACCTGGCTGTGGCGGCAGTCGTAGCCCTGACCGGGGCGGTGGCCCTGGGTGCGGCGGGCGTGGTCCGGGTCGGCTGGGGCCTGGCCGGCTTCATCGCCGTCGGGCTGGTGCTGGTCGTCGCCTACAACCTCGAACTGTGGGGAGGACGCCTGCACAACGACGCCGTCTTCGCCCTGGCCTGGGGCGCCTTCCCTGTGCTCACGTCCTACTACGCGCAGACTGCGGCACTGCGGCCGGCGGCAGTGGCGGCCGCAGCGTTCGCCGTAGGGTTGTCCGCGGCACAGCGGGCCTTGAGCAGCGAGGCCCGGGACCTGCGTCGTAGGGTCGCGTCGCTGAGCGGGGAGAAGGTCTACCGTGACGGCGCCCGCTCCACGCTGACCCGCGAGAATATGCTCCGCCCCATGGAGAAGGCCCTCGTGGCGCTGTCGTGGAGCACCTGTGCGTTGGGCGTCGCCCTGGTGTTGAGCCGCACCGGGCACTGACCCTGTCGCCGCTCAGGCCAGAGCTTCTACCACGTGATCGTACTTTCGGCGAACGACCGGAAGCTGCCACCCCGCTCGCCCAGCGCCGCCTCGACCGCGAGACCGACCGTGCGTCCGAAGTGCCCCTCGCCCGATGGCAACGCGGCGACGAGCGCCGCCGTGTTGTCGGTGGGCAGGAGCGCCACGGAGTGCGTACCAGCGGTACCACAGGTACCATAGCTGGCGTGACTACCCGAGCCGGTTCGCATGCCCCGTTCGCCCTGGCCTACCAGTTCAGGGCCCGGGAGGCTCGCGACCACTTCAAGGAACTGCTTGACCGAGCGGAGAGCGGTGGTGTAGCCGTACTCCGCCGGAACTCTACGATGGTCCTCGTCGAGCGGGACGTCCTCGACTCGGCCCTCGCCGCTCAGCACCCGTTCAACGTGCAGGTCAGCTTCTGCGACGGTCAGACCTCGATGTGGATCGACGGCGTACCGGTTCACGGGGCCGGGGAGTCCTACAGCGAGGCCGAGGAGGAGTTCCTCGACGCCTTGGTCGACTACGCCGAGGCGTGGGTGCATGAGCTGCGTTTCGCCCCCAACCACAAGGCCAACGCCGGCCTGGTCGGGCGCGTGCTCATGTTCGCCGGTGACCGGGACGAGCTGCGGAGCGTCGTCTTCGGCGACGAGTGAGACCTCTCACCCACGCCGCCCATCGCAAGTTCGTCGAGACGGAAGGCTGGACCAAGAAAGGCACGGCCCGAGGCTCCGGCAGGACCGGAGACCACCATCGGTACAACCTGGCTCTGGCCACCGGCGAGGTTCTGACCACCCGTGTCTCCCACGGAGCCGGCCAGGTCAACGACCCCAAGCTGATAACCGCAATATTCCGGGACCAGCTGGCCGTAGGCGAGGATGAGTTTTGGGCGTGCGTGGAGCACGGAGCCCTGCCAAAGCGACCGCCTCCGCCGACCACAGCACCGGCAGGCGAGGTCCTCGACGCGAAACTCGTGCGGAACCTCATACGCAAGGTTGGCCTCGCTGAGGCAGAGATCGCCGGGCTCACCAGGGCAGAGGCGGTACTCAGGTGGGAGGACTACCTGGCCGAAGGAGGAAGCTGACGCCTCCTCCCCCCCCAAGGCGGCAACCACCGACCGTCATGCGCTGCTCACACCGAACGCCCGCACCGGACGTCGGAGCCACCCGACCGGGGACCTGAACGCATACGCAGCCATTACCCTTGTAGCTCCGCAACCGGCGGCTTCAGAATGCCTTGCGGCCGGTCGATGCGCGCACGACGAGCTCGGGCTCGAACCGCACCTGGCGGTGTTCATGGCGCGCCTGGCCTATTTCCTCGAGCAAGAGCTCGGCGGCCGCCGCACCCATCTCATACTGCGGCTGGCGGACCGAGCTCAGCGATGGCGACAGCATGCTGGCGAAGGTAACGTCGTCGTACCCGATAACGGAGAGCTGGTCCGGCACAGCCAGACCCGCCGCCGCGACACCGCGCAGGACTCCGAGGGCAAGCAAGTCGTTGGCGCACATGATGGCCGTGGGTGCGGTCGGCAGGCCTAGAATTTCCGGCACGATCTCCTCGCCGTGGCGGGCGGTGAGAGCCGGGACCGTCAATTCCGTGAGCAGCGGGACAGGCGCTATCCGGCTGGCCTTGAGAGCGCGGCGCGCGCCTCGGCGGCGGTCGGCACACTGGCGGATCGATGTGGGCCCGTTTACGAACACCACATGGTCGTGCCCCCGCTCGATCAGGTGGCCGGCAGCGAGCTCGCCTCCCCTGACGTCATCGACCGTCACCGAGCACAGTCCGTGCTCGGTGCCGTCGCGGTCGAGCAGGACGGTCGGGATGCCGTGCGACGCCACATTGGCGACGCCACTCAGGTCGCGCGCCGCAGGCGTTATCAGGAGCCCATCGACCCGATGTTCCTCGAGCACGCGGAGGTAGCTGGTCTCGCGTCGGTGAGACTCGTCACTGGAGCAAAGTATGAGCACATAGCCGTGGTCGCGCAGCGCGTGCTCCATGCCGCGGACCATTTCCGTGAAGAACGGGTTGGCTATGTCGAGCAGAACGACGCCGATGGTGCGGCTACTGCCACGCCGCAACTGGTGAGCAGCCTTACTGCGGACGAAGCCGGTCTCCTCGATTACCTCGAGCACTCTCTGGCGGGTGGTCGGCGCTACCATGTTTGCATTGTTGAGGACATTGGAGACTGTGCCGAGCGAGACGTGTGCCAGCCTGGCGACATCAGTGATGGTGACGCGGCGCCGGGCGTCCGGCGCGGGACCGGTTGCGGCGCCCGAAGCCGCGCCGGAGCGCGCGGGCCCAGGCTCGGAGGCGCTCTGAGCCGTCGCAACTCGACGTGCGGCACTCGGCAATGACCGGCCCGAGCCCCGTCCCCGGCCGACCTCTCTGGCTGCCTCGTCCCTCTTCACGGCGCTGAGGATCCTAGCCGAGCGCCGGTCCCGGCCGCCGGGGGCCAGGTACGCTCACTGCGCGGCGAACACGCCCTCTCAGGCCGGTGTGGCAGCTCAGGCACCGAAGAGCCCACACCCTCGCGGACTGGGTAGGACCGGCCCTTGGCGACGACGTTCAAGGCCAGGAGGCCACGGCCGAGCCGACCGGGTGCCCGCAGGCAACGGCGCTGCCGCGGGCGCTGCGCCACACCATGGCGGACGCCCGACCGGGCGCCGGCGTCCGATCGAGGCGAGCCAGCTCGGCGGGTAGTACTTGACACCCACGTAAGCCGCTCCTATTATGACGTTGGCCCGGGTTGAAACGATTCAGACGGGACGCAGACGAGTCCCAGAGCTGGTGCCCCGGAAGGGGATGGAAAGGCCGCGCCGCTGGTGCGGAACGGCACTAAAACGCACTGAGACCCAGTGGGGGGTCCTGAGCCAAGTAGGGGGAGTTTTGCAGTTGTCGGCGCGATCGCATGCCATGAACGGTGGCGAAACGGGTGGTCACGGCTTGCCTCCGGTCGCCGCTGTGGCGCCCGTGCTGGTTCTCGAGCACGCCACGAAGTCGTTCGGTCCGGTGCGCGCCCTGGAGGACGGCTCGATCGAGCTCTACCCGGGTGAAGTCCACGCCCTCGTGGGTGAGAACGGGGCTGGGAAGTCGACGCTGGTCAAGATCCTGGCCGGTGTGTACCAGCTCACTAGCGGCCGGCTCCTCGTGGACGGCGCGGCGGTCGCTCTCGGCAATCCTGCGGCAGCGCGCCAGGCTGGTATCGCAGTCATTTACCAGGAGCCGACCCTGTTCCCCGACCTTACGGTGGCCGAGAACGTGTTCATGGGCCGACACCCGTTGCGCAGCGGGCGCAGGGTCGACATCAGGGCGATGCGCGAACAGGTAGCGCGCGTGTTCGAGGGACTCGGTGTGCGTCTCGAGCCCGCTCGATTGGCGCGGGGATTGTCGGTGGCCGACCAGCAGATCGTGGAGATAGCCAAGGCCCTGTCGCTGGAAGCCCGCGTCATCGTCATGGACGAGCCCACAGCGGCCTTGTCGGCCTACGAGGTGGACCGGTTGTTCCGGGTGGTGGAGCGCCTCCGGGCGTCGGGTGCGGCCGTCCTTTTCATATCTCATCGCCTCGAAGAGGTCTTCGCCATTTGCCAACGGGTAACGGTCATGCGCGATGGCAGGCAGGTCCTGGCCCGGCTGCTGGAGGGCCTTGGCCCTGACGATCTCGTAAAGGCCATGGTCGGGCGCGACATCGTCCTGCGCGGTGAGGAGACGCGCCGCGCCGGGGGCGACGTGGTCCTCAGTGTGGAACGGCTGGCACGCGAGGGCGTCTTCGCGGACATTTCGCTGCAGGTGCGGGCTGGGGAGATCGTGGCGCTGGCCGGGTTGGTGGGAGCTGGGCGCAGCGAGGTGGCGCGAGCCGTCTTCGGCATAGACCGCTACGACGCCGGCAGCGTGGTCCTTCACGGCCGCCCCCTGCCCAAGGGCTCGCCGACGGCAGCCATGGGCGCCGGGGTGGGCCTGGTACCCGAGGACCGGCGCCAGCTCGGCCTGGTGATGCCGTTCTCGATAGAGGGCAACGTCGCGCTGGCGTCGCTGGCCCGCTTGCGCAGGCGCGGTCTGGTCCGCCGTCGGGCGGAGCGCGCCTTCGCCGCAGACTGGGCCGTACGGCTGCAGATGAAGTTCGGCCGGCTGTCCGACCCGGTGGCGACGCTGTCCGGTGGCAACCAGCAGAAGGTAGTGCTCGCCAAGTGGCTGAGCCGGCGCCCGGCTCTGCTCATCGTGGACGAGCCGACTCGCGGTATCGACGTGCGCACGAAGGCCGAAGTGCACCGGCTGCTGATCGAACTGGCCAGCGAGGGTGTCGCCGTACTGATGATCTCATCGGAGCTGCCGGAGGTCATGCATCTTGCTGATCGCGTACTGGTCATGCGGGAGGGCCGCATGGTGGCCGAGATGGACCGGCGCGAGGTGTCTGAAGAGACGATCGTCGCCGCCGCGACAGGCCAGCTACAGAGGCTTGGCGCATGAGCGGGGCCATGGGGGCGATCAATGCGACGGTGCCGCCTGCAGCGCCTTCCGGCCCGGATGCCCGCCGGCTCGTGGATGTCGTGCTGCGGGCGCGCGAGCTCGGTATCGTCGCCGCTCTAGCGGCGCTCGTAATAGTGACGACGGCGCTCGAGCCCCGCTTCCTAGACAGCCAGAACATCGAGTTCATCCTCTCGAACACGACCATTTTCGCCTTCCTGGCGGTCGGCGAGGCCATGGTGGTCATCAGCCGCAACGTCGACCTGTCGGTCGGCTCGGTCCTCGGGTTGTCCGCTTACCTGTCATCCAACCTGTTCACCCAGGTGCACGGCATCCCCGTGCCGCTGGTCTTCCTGGTCGGCCTGGCGATCGGCTTGGTGTGCGGCGTCCTGAACGGCGCCGTGGTGGCCATCGGCAGGGTGCCAAGCCTGGTGGTCACGTTGGCAAGCCTCTACATAATCCGAGGGGTGGACGTGTGGGTTGTGGGCGGCGGCCAAGTGGTTGCCAACAACCTCCCGAGCAGCTTCCTCTCCATCGGCACGAGCAGCATCGGGCCGGTGCCGGTCATGGCGCTGGGCGTCGGGGCTGTTGTTGCCGTGGCCAGCTACTACATGAAGAAGTTCCGATCGGGCCGGGAGCTCTATGCCATCGGTTCCAACCCGGACGCTGCCGTCCTGGCCGGGCTGCGTACCGGCCGCCGGGTCTTCGTCGCCTTCGCGGTCAGCGGCGCTATCGCGGGCCTGGCCGGGGTGCTGTGGGCTGCGGACTACGGGACAATCGACTCGACGGCGGGCACCAACTACGAACTGCAAGTGGTGGCAGCGGTGGTCGTCGGAGGGGTGGCCATCTTCGGCGGCAGCGGCACGATTGCCGGCGCGGCACTTGGTGCTCTGCTGCTCGAGAGCATCAACACGGCGCTGTACGTGCTCGGGGTGTCGCCCTTCTGGGACAGCGCCATCGCCGGCTTTCTCTTGATCGTGGCCATCGCGCTCGACAAGGGCATCTCCACGCGCCTCACCGGTGCGCTGCGCAAGAGGAACCTGCAATATGGCACCTAGGAGCACTATGGCCGGTGACGCACCCCGTACTGCCGTTGCGGCGGATGCGGATGCGACCGAAACCGCCGCCCTCGAGGCGCCGGATCCCGGGCCCGGACCGACGTGGCGCGGCTCGCGCCGCTACCTGCGCTGGGAATCCGGCCTGGCGCTGGCGCTGGTGGGGACCGTGCTTCTCGGGGTCGGCCTGTCGGGGCAGTTCCTCACCTCGACCAACATCCTGAACCTCGGCCTTTCCAACGGCGAAGTGGCCATCATGACCCTGCCGATGATGATGGTCGTCATCGCCGGCGAGATCGACCTCAGCATCCAGTCGACCCTGGCCCTGTCGAGCAGTGTCGTTGGGTACCTGTGGCTGCACCATTGGTCGATGCCGCTCATCATCGTGACGGTACTGGTGCTCGGTGCGCTGCTCGGGTTGATCAACGGCCTGCTGGTGACCCGCCTTGGCCTACCGTCCCTGGCGGTGACCATCGGCACCCTCACGCTGTACGCCGGCGTCGCCGAGATCGTGCTGGGCGCCACCATCGTTTCGAACTTCCCGGCGGCGTACACGAGCATCGGCGTCAACGCCGTGCCTGGCACCGGGCTGTCGTACTCCGCCGTGATCTTCGTGGTGCTCGCAGTCGTGACCGGGGTGGTCATGCATGCCACAGCCTTCGGGCGCTCCGTGTTCGCTATAGGCGCCAACGCGGACGCGGCCCTGTACACCGGAATAAGGGTGAAGCGGGTGAAGACTACGCTCTTCGTGGTGTCGGGGCTCGTAGGGGCGATGGCCGGGGTCCTTTTCACTTTCCGTCTCAGCACTGCCGAGTACGGCAACGGCAACGGTCTCGTGTTGTCGGTTGTGGCTATCGTCCTGCTCGGTGGCGTCAACATATTCGGTGGGCGCGGCACCGTGGCCGGGGTCTTCCTGGCGGTACTGGTCTTCTCCATCCTGCAGAACGCTCTGCTTCTCACAAACTTCCCGCAATCAGCCAGCGGGATCGTCACGGGCGGCCTGCTCTTGGTCGCCATCCTTGTCCCGAACGCAGGGGACCTGCTCCGACGAGGCCGCCGCTTGGTGCGACGGATGCCCGGCGGCTGGTCCTGACCGAAAGGAGGTGAAGGGGGGCCTGCGGTTCGGCTACAGCACCTTTCGTGTACCATTCTCCGCTCAATGAATGAAAGGTTTCAAACAAGAAAATGCGTCGACACCATCTAAGATCCAGGACCGCCGTCGCTGGAGCGCTCGTGGGCGCGGTCATGACTGCCGGGCTCGGTATGGCCCCGGCCGCGACGGCCGCGGGGCATCCCTTGAAGAAGGGGCTGAAAGTCTTCGTCGTGCCGAAGAACCTCGGTAACTCGTATTTCACGACAGCGGACAGCGTGAAGAGCGGGGGCGCGCTGGCCGCGCTGAAAGCGCTCGGTGAGCAGGGCCAAGAGACCAGCGGCACGGCTGACAGCCCCAGCTCTCAACTGCCTGTCATCCAGGCCGATCTCTCGAAGGGTGCGAACGCGCTCGTCATCTCCGCCACGGACCCGACAGCGCTCTGCCCCACATTGAATGCCGCCATGAAGCGCGGTGTCGTGGTCGTCACCTATGACTCGGATGCGCCCGCTTGCCGCAGCCTGTTCATCAACCAGGCCAGCCCGCAGGGGATCGGCGCCGTCGAGGTCGACATCCTGGCGAAGGAGTTGCACAACCAAGGCCAGATCGCGGTGGTCTCGGCCTCGGCGTCCGACACCAACCAGAACACATGGATCGGCTACATGAAGACCGAGCTCAAGAAGTACCCGAAGATGAAGCTCGTATCCATTGTCTACGGGAACGATGACACGGCTACCTCCACCCAGGTGACCCAGGGCCTGCTCTCGCGCTACCCCAACCTCAAGGGGATCATCTCGCCGACGACGGTCGGCATCGCCGCCGCTGCCGCGGTGCTCGACACGGCCAAGTACCGGGGCAAGGTCAAGCTGACCGGCCTGGGTACGCCCGACGAGATGAAGAAGTACGTAGCGGATGGAACGGTCCAAGCCTTCGCCCTGTGGAACCCGGCCAGCCTCGGCTACCTCGCCGCGTACGCGGCAGTGGAACTCGCCTCCCACAGCATAACCAACGCCAAGGGCCAGAGCTTCACCGCCGGCAAGCTGGGCAAGTTCACCGTTGGAGCGGGGCACACGGTCCTGCTCGGCCCACCGTTCGTTTTCAACAAGTCCAATATCAACAAGTTCAACTTCTAGTGCTCACCGCGGGAACGTTCGTCCCCTTGCCGCACTGCACGGTCAGCCGTGGGCTCTCGACGCGGGGCGGCAAGGAGGGCGGGCGTTGCCCGTAGCGTGGGCTCCTGGTCGATCGGCCGGGCCTGCTCTGGGCCCGGTCCTCGGTCGGGGGCGCAGGTGGTAGCCGGGCTGGAAAGGAGGAACGGGAACATTGGCCAGGATTTGCTTTCGCCTGCGGGTGCGCCCGGAGATGGCGGAGGAGTACAGGAGGAGGCACGCGGCAGTCTGGCCGGAGATGCGCGAGGCGTTGCATGCCACCGGCTGGCGCAACTACTCGATCTTCCTCGGCTCCGACGGCCATGTGACGGGTTACCTCGAATGCGACGACTTCGCAGAGTCGGTGGCGGCGATGGGGGGCCTGGAAGTGAACGAACGGTGGCAGAAGGAGATGTCAGCGTTCTTCGAGGGGATGCAGGACCGAAGGCCGGACCAGGCTATGGTCCCGGACTTGGAGATCTTCCACCTCGACTGAGCCGGTCGCCGGTGGTCGGGGAGACGGGTGGTACAGCGCGCGGCGCCGTGCCCGCAGACGGCAACGAGAGAAGGTTTGGATGTCAACGAACATAGAAGTGAAGCGGGCATTGCGCGAGCAGTGGGTCGAGACGCCGTCGTGGGCATACGGCAACACCGGGACAAGGTTCAAGGTGTTCAAGAACCCGGCCGCCGCACGCGACGCCTACGAGAAGGTGGAGGATGCTGCCCTGGTCCACCGCCTGACCGGTGTGGCCCCGTCGGTCGCCCTGCACATCCCCTGGGACCGCGTCGACGACTACGCCGCGCTGGCCAAGCACGCAGCCGACCTCGGCTTGCGTATAGGGGCGATCAACCCCAATGTCTTCCAGGAGGACGACTACCGCCTTGGCAGTGTCTGCCACCCGGAGCCCCGCGTCCGCCGCAAGGCGACGGAGCACCTTGTCGAGTGCGCCGAGATCGCAGGTATGGTCGGCTCACCGGCCGTCAGCCTGTGGTTTGCCGACGGGACCAACTACCCCGGCCAGGACGACATCCGCGCCCGCCAGGACCGTCTGGCCGAGGCCCTGTCGACGCTGTACGCCGCCCTCCCTGCCGGCGTGAACATGCTCCTCGAGTACAAGCTGTTCGAGCCGAGCTTCTACAGCACGGACGTGCCTGATTGGGGGACGTCGTTGGTGCACTGCCTGGCTCTCGGCGACCGGGCCAACGTGCTTGTCGACACCGGCCACCACGCGCCCGGGACCAACATCGAGTTCATCGTGGCCGGCTTGCTCCGCCTCGGCCGCCTGGGCGGCTTCCATTTCAACTCCCGCTTCTATGCCGACGACGACCTGCTCGTGGGAGCCGCCGACCCCTACCAGCTGTTCCGCATCATGAACGAGATCGTGGCCGCCGGGGCGCACCGGCCGGGCTCTGGTGTGGCCTTCATGCTCGACCAGTGCCACAACATCGAGGACAAGGTGGCGGCTGAGATCCGTTCGGTGATGAACGTGCAGGAGGCGACGGCAAAGGCGCTGCTGGTCGACCGGGCAGCGCTGGCCGAGGCGCAGGCCGGGGGCGACGTGCTCGCTGCCAACGGCGTGCTGGTCGACGCTTTCTCCACCGACGTGCGGCCGCTACTGGCCGAACTGCGTGCCGACATGGGCCTCGACCCCGACCCGCTCGGGGCCTACGTACGCAGCGGCCACGCCGAGCGGGCAAGGGCCGCACGTGTGGGCGGTGCGTCGCAGGGATGGGGAGGTTGACGAGGATGGCAGGCCACGAGCAGGGCCCGGTCGCGGGCGGGCGCTTGCCTGCGGCGGTCGGCGAGCTGATCGGACGGGCCAACCGGCTGGGAGCCGACCCGCGCAACACCAATTTCGCCGGCGGCAACGCTTCGTGCAAGGCGACGGTCAGCGACCCGGTCACGGGCCGGGACGTGGAGCTGATGTGGGTCAAGGGCTCGGGTGGCGACCTCGGTACGTTGACGGAGGCCGGCTTGGCCGTCCTGCGCCTGGACCGCTTCCGCTCGCTCGTCGAGGTTTACCCGGGCGAGGAGCGCGAGGACGAGATGGTGGCGGCCTTCGACTACTGCACCCACGGCAAGCCAGGTGCGGCACCGTCGATAGACACGGCGATGCACGGACTGGTGCTGAGCCCGCACGTGGACCACCTCCACCCCGACGCCGGGATCGCACTGGCCACGGCCCTCGACGGTGAGAAGCTGACCCGCGACTGCTTCGGGGACCGGGTCGTATGGGTGCCCTGGCGCCGCCCGGGCTTCCAGCTCGGCATGGACATAGCGGCGGTCGCAGCTGCGCACCCCGAGGCGATCGGGGTGGTGCTCGGTGGCCACGGGATCACGGCATGGGGCGCGACGAGCGACGAGTGCGAGTCCCGCTCCCTGGAGATCATCCGCACTGCCCAGGCCTACATCGACGCGCATGGGCGACCCGAGCCTTTCGGGCGCCACCTCGACGAATGGGCACCCCTGCCTCGTGAGGAGCGGCGTCTGAGGGCGGCGCTGCTGTTCCCGGTGCTGCGTGGCCTCGCCAGTACGGACCTCCGCCAGGTGGGCCACTACGACGACAGCGATGTCGTGCTCGACTTCTTGTGGAGCGAGCGTCATCCGTTGCTGGCCATGAAAGGCACGTCCTGCCCTGACCATTTCCTACGCACGAAGGTGCGCCCGATGGTGCTGGACCTTCCACCGGCAGCGCCCCCGGAGCGGGCGGTCGAGCGCCTCGAGCAACTCCACCAGGAGTACCGCGCCGAGTACCGGGCCTACTATGAGCGTTACGCGACTGCCGGGTCACCGCCGATGCGGGGCGCCGACCCGGCCGTGGTGCTGGTGCCAGGCGTCGGCATGTTCAGCTTCGGTGCTGACAAGCAGACAGCCCGGGTGGCGGGGGAGTTCTACGTCAACGCCATCAACGTCATGCGGGGAGCGGAGGCTCTCTCCACCTACGAGCCCATACCCGAGAGCGAGAAGTTCCGCATCGAGTACTGGCAGCTCGAGGAGGAGAAATTGCGCAGGCGGCCCGCTCCGAAGGCACTCACCACCCGGGTTGCCCTGGTGACCGGCGCCGGCTCGGGCATAGGGGCGGCGACGGCCAGGCGGCTGGCAGCGGAGGGTGCCTGCGTGGTCTGTGCCGACCTCGACGAGGCCGCGGCGCAGGCTGTGTCCAAGGAGCTCGGAGGCACCGACCGCTCCGTGGCATGCCGCGCCGACGTCAGCTCGGAGGACGAAGTCGCTGCGGCGGTGCGCACGGCGGTCATGGCCTTCGGGGGGGTCGACCTGGTGGTCAACAACGCCGGCATGTCGATCTCGCGGACCCTGTTCGAGACCTCGGTGCAGGACTGGGACCGTCAGCACGCAGTCATGGCGCGGGGCTCGTTCCTGGTGTCGCGGGAGGCGGCCAGGGTCATGGCGGCTCAGCGCATGGGCGGCGACATCGTTTATGTCGTGAGCAAGAACGCGGTCTTCGCCGGCCCGAACAACGTTGCCTATGGAGCAACCAAGGCCGATCAGGCGCACCAGGTGCGGCTCCTGGCGGCTGAGCTCGGTGCCATCGGCGTGCGTGTCAACGGCGTCAACCCCGACGGCGTCGTCCGGGGCTCGGGGATCTTCGCCTCGGGGTGGGGAGCGCAACGGGCCGCGGTGTACGGGGTGGCAGAGGAGGACCTGGGCCAGTACTACGCAGGGCGCACCCTGCTCAAGCGCGAAGTCCTTCCCGAACACGTGGCCAACGCCATTTTCGTCCTGACGGGACCTGAGCTCTCCCACACGACCGGCCTCCTGGTGCCGGTCGACTCCGGAGTGGCGGCAGCCTTCCTGCGTTGAACGTGCCCGCCGTCACGCCTCTGTTCGCCGCCATAGACATGGGGGCTTCGAGTGCCCGGCTGCTGGCCGGCCGCCTCCAGGGTGGCAGCTTGCAGACGAGGGAGGTGGCGCGGCTGGGCAACGGTCCCGTGCGGCTCCCGGACGGGCTACACTGGGACCTGTTGCGGCTCTACCAGGGCATGCTCGACGGCCTGGCCCGACTGTCCGGCGGGCACGCCGGTCCGCTCTGGGTCGGCATCGACGGTTGGGGCGTCGACTACGGGCTGCTGGACAGGGCTGGGCACCTGTTGGGTTTGCCCTTCCACTATCGCGATCCCAGGACCGACGGCAAGGTGGCGGAGGCGGACGCGCTGTTGGGAGCGGGCCGGGCATACGAGGCGACCGGCATCCAGACGATGCAGATCAACACCATCTACCAGCTCATGGCGGAGCGCGAGAGCGCTGCGTACGGCGTGGCACACCGGTTGCTGCTCGTGCCGGACCTCTTCGGGTGGCTCCTCACCGGACAAGCGCGGCGCGAGGCCACCAACACGTCCACGACGCAGATGGTCGACGTCCGTGACGGCCGGCCGGTGGATTGGCTGCTGGACAGGCTGGGCCTGCGGACCGACCTCCTCGCCGAGCCCGTGGTGGCGGGAGAGGTGCTCGGCCCCATCCTGGGCCCGGTTGCCGACGGTGCCGGCGTCAGCACGGGTGCGCACGTCGTGGCCGTGGCCACCCACGACACCGCTTCGGCTGTGCTCGCTGTGCCCGCAGTGGTCGAGGACTTCGCCTACCTGGTCAGCGGGTCCTGGTCGCTCGTGGGCCTCGAGCTGCCAGCGGCGGTCGTCGACGAGCGGACACGTGCTGCGAACTTCTCCAACGAGACGGGTATCGACGGCACGGTCCGGTTCTTGCGCAACGTAATGGGCCACTGGGTCATCCAGGAGTGCGAGCGAGCCTGGGCTGCTGCCGGGGAGGCCGGTCCGCTAGCCGAGCTGCTCGGGGCGGCCGGGCAACTCCCGCCGTTCCGCTGGTTGTTCGACACGGCTTCGGCGGAGCTGGCCCACCCGGGTGGCATGCCCGGCAAGGTCCGTGAGGCGTGCCGGCGTGCCGGCGGCCCGGTGCCGGACAGCCCACCGGAGATCGTCCGGTGTACCGTCGACAGCATGGCTCTGGCCGTGGCCGCCGCCCTGGAGGACGCCCAGCGCTGTGCGGGCCGGCGGGTTTCCGTGTTGCACGTGGTCGGGGGAGGTTCGGCCAACGGCCTGTTGTTGCGCTCGGTCGCCGCCGCCACCGGGTTGCCGGTGGTGGCAGGGCCGGTCGAGGCGTCGGCCGTCGGCAACATGCTCGTGCAGATGCGCGCCGCCGGCCTCGTCGGCGACCGGGCGTCGATGCGGAGCCTGGTGGCCGCCTCGTTCGCGCTGTCCCGGGTCGTGCCCGAGCCCGCCCTGGTGGAGGCAGCCGATGCGGCCCGCGGGCGCCTGGCCCGGGCCGGCGCGGGTGGCAACCAGGTCGCGCTGGGCCCGGGCGCCCCGGCGCCTGCCTGAGAGCCGCCATGCGCGTTGCCCTGTTCGTCGCCTGCTTCAACGACCTGGCTTTCCCCGCCACCGGCCGGGCGACGGTGGAGGTGCTGGAGCGCCTCGGGCACGAGGTGGTGTTCCCGTCCGCCCAGACCTGTTGCGGGCAGATGCACCTCAATACCGGTTACCGCCGTGAAGCACTGGCGTTGGCCCGCCACTTCGCAAGGGTGTTCACGCCGTTCGAAGCCATAGTCACCCCCTCCGCATCGTGTGCCGGCACCGTCGTGCACTCCTACGCCGACCTGGTGCAGGACGCGGGGGACGCCGGGCTCTCATCTGAGCTCGCCGGCTTGGCCGGGCGGGTATTCGAGCTCAGCCAGTTCCTCGTGGACGTGCTCGGGGTGACCGACCTCGGTGCGGAGTTCCCTCATCGGGTCGCCTACCATCCGACGTGCCATTCGCTGCGGGCCCTGCAGGTCTACCGCCAGCCGCTCGAACTACTGCGCCACGTGCGCGGCCTGCACCTCGTGGACCTGCCCGGTGAGGAGCAGTGTTGTGGTTTCGGTGGGACCTTTTCGGTGAAGAACCCGGGTGTCTCCATGGCCATGATGGCCGACAAGCTGGCGGCGGTCCAGCGCAGCGGGGCGGAGGTCGTGTGCGCTGTCGACAACTCGTGCCTGGCTCACATCGGGGGTGGGGCGGACCGCCTCTCGGCCGGCGTCCGTGTGATGCACCTGGCCGAGGTACTGGCGTCCGGCGCAGGGGGCCCGGTTCGTGCTCCGGGCGTAGCCCGGGCGGCACCGGGCCCCCTGGTCCACCGAGGGCAGCCGAGGCCGTGAGCCCGACCGGGGCACCAGGTGTGCCAGGCCCGCGTGGGGACGGGTTCCGCCAGGCACCGGCTTTCCCTGAGGCTGCGTCCCGTGCGCTGAGGGACACTCAGCTCCGGGCCAACCTGCGCCGGGCCACGGGGACCATCCGGGACAAGCGCGACCGGGTCATGGCCGAGCTCGGGGACCTGGAGCAGTTGCGCGATGCGGCAGCGGCGATCAAGGACGAGAGCCTCTCGCGCCTGGGCGAGCTCCTCTCCCAGGTGGAGGAACGGGTCGGGGCGGCCGGGGGGCGTGTCCACTACGCCGCCACGTCCGCCGAGGCCAGGGCCATAGTTGTCGACCTGGTGAGCAGGACGGGCAGTACCGATGTGGTCAAGGTCAAGTCGATGACCACGGCCGAGATCGAGCTCAACGAAGCGCTGGCGGCCGCCGGTGTCGAAGTCGTCGAAACCGACCTGGCCGAGCTCATAGTCCAGCTGGGCGACGACCTTCCCAGCCACATCGTGGTGCCGGCGCTGCACCGCAACCGGGCCGAGGTGCGGGAGATCTTCGTGCGCAGGATGGGGGAGCGGGGCCTGGCCGCGCCCGCCGGCCTCGGCGACGACCCGGCCGAACTTGCAGCTGCGGCACGCGCCCACCTGCGCCGGCGTTTCCTCGACGCCAAGGTGGCGATTTCCGGTGCGAACTTCGTGGTGGCGGAGTCGGGCTCGGTTGTCGTGGTGGAGTCCGAAGGCAACGGGCGCATGTGCCTCACGCTGCCACATACCCTCATATCGGTTGCCGGGATCGACAAGGTCGTGCCCCGCTTCAGGGACCTGGAGGTGTTCCTGCAGCTCCTGGCCCGGTCGGCCACCGGCGAACGCATGTCGCCGTACACCTCGGTGTGGACCGGGGCCACGCCGGGCAACGGGCCGTCCGAGTTCCACCTCGTCCTGGTGGACAACGGCCGGACGCGGGCGCTGGCCGACCCGATCGGCCGGCAGGCCCTGCGCTGCATCCGTTGTGCTGCTTGCCTCAACGTCTGCCCGGTCTACGAGAGGGTGGGAGGCCGGGCGTACGGTTCGGTCTACCCCGGCCCCATCGGGGCGGTCCTCACGCCCCAGCTAGACGGGGTGGCATCGGGCAGGGTGGAGGCGACCCTGCCGTTCGCGTCCACCCTGTGCGGGGCATGCGCCGAGGTCTGCCCCGTCCGCATCGACATCCCTCGCCTGCTCGTGCACCTGCGAGGCCGTGCCGTGGACGAGCACCGGGGGGCCCACCCCGAGCCGGTGGCCATGGTCGCTGCTGCTTACACGATGTCCTCACCCCGTCGGTTCGGGCGTGCCGTGAAGCTCGGCGGCCTGGTCGGGAAGGTTCTGGGCCGGGGCCGGGCCCTGGCGGGCCTGCCGGGACCGGCAGGCAGATGGGCGAGCGGGCGCGATCTGCCTCAGGTGGGAGCCCAGTCGTTCAGGGACTGGTGGGCGAGCGAGCGAGGGGGGAGGAGCGGCACTGCGCCGCTTCCGGTAGCGGAGCCCTTGCAGCGAGGCCGAGGTGCCGGTGGCCCGGATGGCGCGAGGACGGCGTCGGGTGCCGTGCAGTTGCGCCAAGCGCTGGCATGGCTGCGCCCAACCATGCAGCAGCGTGCTCCCGGGGTGGCTCGGCAAGTTGTCCTGGAGGGTCGCGATGGCGTGATGGGAGCCATCTCGTCGGCGCTGGTTTCGGCACCCTTTGTTCCGGTGGAGGTGCCTCGGCACTACACCCACGATGCCGGGGCCGTGGCCGGGGAGCTGCTGGCCCTGTTCGTCGAGAGGGTCGCTGAGTACCGTGCGACGGCCCGCGTGGTTGGCGGTGGCGACGTCGGTGCCGCGGTGGCAGAGGCTCTCGAGCGCACCGGCAGCCGGCGGGTGATCGTCCCGTCCGACCTGCCTGAGGCCTGGTTGCCGCCAAGGGCCACCGCTACGGCGCCTGCGGCCGTCCAACGGCCGCCAAACGGCGGAGTGGTGTTCGAGGTCGTCGTGGACGACCCCGGCCTGGGCGCGACCGAGCTCGATGGCTTCGACGCCGCGGTCAGCGGCTGTGCCGTGGCGATTGCGGCGACAGGGACGGTCGTGCTCGACAGTGGGCCGGCGCAGGGACGTCGCGCTCTGTCTCTGGTGCCGGACCACCTGGTCCTTGTCGTGCGTCAGGACCAGCTCGTGGGAGGGGTGCCCGAGGCGGTTGCCCGGTTGGTGCCCACGGCGGCCCAGACCTGGGTCTCGGGGCCGTCGGCGACCAGCGACATCGAGCTGCAGAGAGTTGAGGGTGTGCACGGGCCGCGGGTGCTCGATGTACTGGTCCTGGTCGGTTCCGGTCCCGGCCACTGAGCGAGCTACGCCGCGGGCGCCGGCCCTTGCCCTCGCGGCGCGGTGTGCCGCCCGCCGCAGGCCCCACCGGTGCCCGAAGGACCACCGCTACGGGGCATCCCGACGTCATGGTGGCCGACCAGCTAAGGCGGCGGCGGACTGCGCCGACAGAGGGGTTGGTGCCCGACACTCCGCGCCCTGCCGATGCTCCTGGAACCGGAGCGCCCCGCACGGGCGGCCCCGGCAGCGCAGCTGCCCACGCCCTCGTACGGCCCGCTCTGGAGGGCACCACCCTCGGGGCCAGGTGGGAGGTACTGGGCCCCCAGGACGCGCCCGGGCTACCGGGGTACGTCGCAGCGGTGGTGGGCAGGTGCGGAGCCGTGCTCGTCAGCCAGGTGGTCGACGGAGGGCCTCTGACCGTCGAGCAGGGCCGGCTCTACTGTGCGACCACGTCCCTGGAAGGCGCTGTCGACGAGCTCGGCGCCCTGGCTCGGCAATTGGCGGGCCGCCTGCACGGGCTGGCTCCGGCCAGCGCGGTGTACGCCGCTCTGGTGGTGCCGGGCGCACGCTCGTCGTTGTTCCACCGTGACGTCCTCGTGGCGCCGCCGCGGGGCCTGGCGAGGGGGATCGAGGCGTTCCCTGCGGTGCAGCTCCCGGCGGCGGTGGCGAAGTTGGCCGCAGCGCTCGAGCAGGTGGCCTCGCAGGCTCTGGTGCCGCGCCCCGCACCCACGCGCCCGCATGGGGCCGTTGCAGGCGCCAGCGCCATCGCGCAGACAGAGCCCGCTCCGCCGGAGGGCGTGCCGTCGCGCCGGCAGGCCTTCGAGCGCCGTTCCGGCCCGCTGTCCCAGGCGGCGGGGACCGCCGGGCCACCGCGGGCAAAGAGGTCCCGGCTACGCCGCGGCTGGACGGGACCGCAGTCGCTGGCGGTGCCGCGGGGCGGCGCAGTCCTCGCTGTAGCCGTCTTCGTCGCCGCCGGAGTCGCCACCTGGTACGCAACGCGCCAGGCCGGTGCCACCTCGGGCGCCTCACCGGCGCCCGTGGCTCAGGCAGCGGGGGCTGCAGCAGCCACGACGACGGTGCCGAGCTTCCTGGCGCCCCTTTCCTACCCGGGTCACCAGGCTGGCGACGTGGTCGCCGGCACGACCGGGGCCCTGCAACTGGACGGCGCCCGCTTCAGCCTGGCCGCCCCGGTGGTGTCACCCTCGCTCGTGGGGCACCTGTTGCTCTGCGTCCACGTGAGCGTGCATGCCGGGAGGGCCGGGCTGCCGGCCGAAGGGGCAGTCACTTGGGCGGTGCGCTCACCGAGCGGGCTGGTCGAGCACCCCTCGAGGTTGGCGGACGACGCTCTGCTCTCCACGGGCCAGCTGGTCCCCGGTGACTACGTCCAGGGCCGGCTGTGCTTCGAGGAGCCCGGCCAGGCAGGGCTCTACGTCCTCACTTACGCACCGAGGGCAGCGGGCGACCGGGGAGGGCGCAACTTCCCCCGCGCCAGGGGAGTGTGGCTGATGCGCTTGCCGGCAAGCTAGCACGCCCCGGCCTGGAACTTGTTCGGGTGCCGCTGTGCAGGTTTGGCGCGGCTCGGGTCGCGCTGGAGCACGGGCCGGCGCCCCACGGTTGGCGCCGTCAGCCGGCGGTCCAAGCCGCCTTCACGACGGAATGGGTCTGCAGCATGTTCCAGGACAGGTTGTTGCCCGATCTGGATGTCGCATTGTCCGACACGATCTTGCCCGGCACCCGGAAGCTGACGACGTACTTGAAGCCGGCGGCCTTCAGTTGGGCAAGGGTCGGTCCGGTGGCACCTGCTGACGTCTTCGCCGAGCTGCCCTGGGAGGCAAAGCCCTTGTTGACTTGGCCGACGAGGCTCCATTGGCTGCCGGTGTGGGAAACGGAGAACTTGGAGAACGGCGGGTTCCCGCCACCGGAGGTGGACGTTTCGATCTTTTCAAGTTGGCTCAGGTTTGCCAATGCAACCCGGGCCTCGACGCCCTTCCATCCGGCGGAGTCGGTGAAAGCGGACACCTTGGCGTGGCCAGGCAGTTGCTTGTCTGCGCTTGTTGCGAAACTCTTGACGAGCTTGCCTTCGCCGCCGAGCGCGGACAGGACGCTCGGGTTGAAGGTCAGCGTCTCGGTGAGCATGGACGAGCCATTGCCGTTGATGGAGGTCGCCTCTGTTATGTGCATGCAGCCGCCGAGCACCACGACGGCGAGAGCCGCGCCCGCAGCGCCCTTCAGTGGCCGTGCCGGGAACCCAGTCACATCAGTCCCTCCTGCTCCCGGGCGATCCGCTCGGGCGTGCGCAGATCCTAGCGGTACGCACGGGCAGGTTTCGGCGCTCGAGGACACGGCGAGCTAGCCGGTCCGGCAGCCGCACGGGCCGGAACCCTGCGACGGCTCCTACGTGGGTCGCCGGGTCAGAGCGGCGGCCCCGGTGAGCCACCGGTCCCGATCGCCCCGCAACCGTTGGGGACGGGCTCGCCCCGCAAGGCCTTGGCCAGGAAGGAAAGGGCATCCGCCACGAAAGGCGCCACAGCCTGGTTGTGGTCGAGACCCTTGTACAGGCGGAGCTCGACCGTCGCCCCGCGCCGGCAGTACTCGTGGGCGAGGTCCTCCACGTCCTTGGCCACCATCACGCCGTCCCCGGTCCCGTCCGAGACGCCTTCCCCGATGAACACCGGGGTATGGGGGGTGCCGGCCCTGCCCATGACCATCTTGGCGAAGATCCTGCGGAAAGCCGGCACGGCGAAGATGTCCCGGTAGCGAGGCTTGAACAGCCGCTGGTAAGTGAGCCCCGGGTAGTGGCCGGCCACGTCACCCAGACAGTCCTGCGCTATGGCCGAGGTCAGCGACTCACCGTACGTGGACAGGTACTTGTCCAAGGGGAGCTGGAAGGCCCGTCCCAGCCCGACGAGGGCCATGGGGATGACCCCAGACCAGTATGGGCTTCCGTTGACGTACCGCAGAACATGGGCGAAGTCCACAGGTACGCCGCCCTCGGCCGCGCCCGCCAGGTCGAGCCCGGGGGCGTACCGGGGCGCGAGCTCGGTGGCGTAGTCGGTAGCGATGGCGCCACCCGAATAGCCGACGAGACCTACCCGAGTGGTGGCCGGTGCCAGCTTCAGCAGGTTCTCGGCCGCACGGGCTGCGTCGAGGGTCTCGTACCCGGCCTCCTGGCCTGCTGTCCACTGCTGGTGGACACCCTCGTAGTCGGGCACCACGAGGACCAGGCCCGACGACAGGTAGCCGGTGAGAAGACCGGCCGCCAGGTACCCCGTCACCTGGCCCAGGCTGCCGAGCCCGGACTGCAGCTTGTACGAGGGCTCGCACTTGGGCCCCAGGCCGTCGTAGGCCTCCTGGTACGACAGGATCTGGGTCGGTGTGGGCCCCGAGACCGCCCGGACCACCGTGGCCACGGTCACGGTCGGGTGGCCCAGCTCACCGGTCGTGCGGTACAGGACCTGGGTCACCTCGAGCTGTGGGTTGGAGGCCGCCGGCACTGGGCGGCTCTTCAGGACGGTGCCCGGGGCGATAGAAGCGAGGGGCCCGTAGTAGGTGTAGAAGGGGTCGACGGACGGCAGCAGAGGCGGCGTCGCTGCAACCGAGCGTTGTGCCGACACGCTGAGCACGCCGGTGAGCGTCGACAGCACGACAGCGGTGCCGGCCAGGAAAGCGGCAGACCTGCGGCCCCCGCCGGCGGGGCGTCCAATGCGGCTGTGGGGCCTGGCGGATGAGGGGCGGGCCATGGGGGCGGGGCGCGACGACCGCACGTACCCGTCCTAGCACACCGGCCGTGCGGGTGCGCCGGCCCACTCGCAGGGCGCGGTGGCGCATCGGGTGCGCTCTACGGCTGCCGTGGCGGACGAGGTCCGCCTACAGCCGCCGCCGGTGCAGGCCGATGATCACGCGGTGCACTCCGTACGGGCCGCTCGCCGCCACCGCTGGCGCCTTGCGGGCGGCCGTCTGAGCGTGGACGCGACGGGAATGCGCTTCGAGCCGAACAGGCTGGAGCGCAGGCTGTCCGCCCCTGGATGGCAGTGCCAGGCGGGTGACGTCGGGGCCGTGCGAGCGCGGGGGCGTATGTGGCTGGTCGTGGAGACAGCGCAGGGTGCGCAGACGTTCCGGATCTTCGGTGCTGCCGGTGCCGCCCGGGACCTCGGGCACGCCCTGCACCCGGGCGGCGCCAGTCGAGGTTGAGCCGGGGGCACCGGGGCGGGCGCGGGCAACCTCATGCCGACGGCCACCGGCGGGGCCTGGGCCGGTGGGCCCGGGAGGGGGAGCACCGTTTGTCCTGTGCCGGAAGGGAGCGTGGCGACTGCCGGGGCACCGGCGGTGCGGACCACCAATTCGGAGGCACCTACGGCTACGATGAGCGCTGTCGTGGCGCTCCATCCGACGCTCGAGCCAGGGGCCCGGGCGGCTGCACGTCCCGGTCCGGGTGACGCCCCGGTCGGGCAGGTGCGAGGGGTCCTTTGCAGCAGCGCAGGCGACCGTCCCGTTGGCTCAGTTCACGGCGGAGGAGCGGGCAACGGCGCCTGGGCGACAGGTCGCCGGGCTGCTCCACGTCGTGGCGATGCGATGCGAGGTAAAGCTATGACCAAGGCAGGCCGGCCAGCCCCCCGAGCCGGCGAGCAGGGCATCGTCGTCCTCGATACGAGTGCCCTGGTGCACGATCCCGAGGTCATATACCGCTACCCGGACAGCGAGGTGGTGGTGCCGCTCACGGCGATCGAGGAGCTGGACGGGCTCAAGAAGCGCCCGGACTACAGCGGCAAGTCGGCACGCGAGGCCATCCGCAAGCTGTGGGGCCTCATCGAGGGCGTCGACCTGGCACGCGTCGACGAGCCGGTCAAGCTGCCAAACGGCGGACTGCTGCGGGTCGAGGTCAACGGGCACCACGAGGACCTGGTCTCGGAGCACCGCCTCGACATCTCGGTGCCGGACAACCGCATCCTGAACACGGCGCTCAGCCTGCGCAGGACCGAGGGCCGCCCGGTGACGCTGGTGTCCAACGACGTGTCCTTCCGGGTGAAGGCGGCCGTCGTGGGGATCGTAGCCGAGGAGTTGCACGCCGGTACCGGCAGCGTGCAGAGCGCCGACAGTGGTTACTACACGGCCGAGGTGGCACCCTCTGTCATCGACCGTATCTATGCCGCGAAGAAGGAGGGGCGGCCGGCCACATGGGAGGAGCTCGGGGGCCGGAGCGACGAAGTCGTGGCCGGGGCGGAGAGATCAGTTGTCAACGAGTACTTCAGCCTGGCCGCAGGGCCTCAGGCGGTGATCGCACGGGTCACGGCGGAGGGTATGCGCGCCGTCAGCTTCCAGCGCCCGTACGGCCTGCGTGGCCGCAGCGCCGAGCAGCACATGGCAATCGACCTGCTGATGGACCCGGACATCCCGATCGTTGCCCTGGCGGGGCACGCCGGTACGGGCAAGACGCTGCTCGCCCTGGCGACGGGCCTGGCGCAGACCGTCGGCGAGGACTTCTTCTTCGTGGCGGACTGCAAGGACAAGTTCCACAACCAGAAGCGAGCCTCCGAGCAGCGCATCCCCGGAGCGCTCTACGAGCGCATGGTCATCTACCGCCCGCTGTACAGCGTCGGCCACCAGGACATCGGTTTCCTTCCCGGCGACGCCGAGGAGAAGCTCGGGCCGTGGATGGAGGCCGTGACTGACGCCATGGTGGCTCTCTCGTCCGACGACGAGCATGGCGGCCTGCAGATCAGCTACGAGAGTGCCAAGGAGCAGCTGGAGGGGTTGAAGGAGGCCCAGAAACTTAGCCTGGACGCCATAACCTTCCTGCGCGGCCGGTCACTGCAGCGGCACTTCCTCGTTATAGACGAGGCGCAGAACTTCGAGCTCAACGACCTCAAGACCGTCCTCACCAGGGTGGGGGTTGGGACAAAGATCGTCTTCGTCGGCGACACGAGCCAGATCGACAACCCGTACGCCAGCGCCTACTCCAACGCCCTGGCCTACCTCTGCGAGCGCTTCGCCGGCAACCCCCTCTTCGGCCACCTGGTGCTCCAGCACGGCCAGCGCTCGCAGGTAGCAGACCTGGCCGCTTCGTTGCTCTGACCTTACCGGCCTCGAGCCCGTCCCCGCCGGCCCAGGTTGCCTCGTTGCCCGGGCTGCGCGTGTCAGCGGGAGGCCGCGGCGCCGAGGTCGACGGAGGGCTGGCCAGTCGAGGTGACCAGCTGCCCGTACCATGCCAAACTGGCCCGATGTACAACACTCTCATGCGGCATGCCGCCCGGTGCGCTCCGACGTGCCGCCCCCAGCGGCTCTACGCCCGGCGCGGTGGCGGCTGGTGGCCGGCACTGGCCGTGGGCGCGCTGGCCCTGCTCCCTCTACCGACCGCCGCGGCCGATCTCGGTGCCCGAGGCAGCTCGACGGCGTCGCCCGCGCCCACGATGCCCGTCGTGCGCTACGACCGCTCGTGCGAGCGCACTGCTGCCACCCAGCTCGCCCTCGACGAGTGCGCCGCGTCCGAGCTGCACCAGGTGCAGCGCCAGCTCGGTGCGGCACTGGTGGCGCAGACCAGGGCGGCGGGGCTGTCCCAGCGCCACCTGGACGCTGCGGCGCAGTCAGGTTTCCTGGCCTACGAGAAGGCAGAATGCCTGGCATCGGCCTCACCCGACAAGGGAGGCTCCATCTACCCGATGGTGCTGGCGGACTGCGAGCTGCGCCTCAGCGTCCAGCGGCTCCAGGAGCTCCGGGTGGACGCGGCCGGCATGACCGGCCCGGGCTGAGGGCCGGGGGTGGGGCGGCGGCAGGCTGCGCTGGCAGGAGCGGGATTTGCGAGCCGGTCGGCCGTGGCGGAGCGCCCGCAGGCGCGCTGGTGGCCCGGTGGCGCTCCTACGGACGGTTGCGAAGGAGCCAGGGCTCGAGCGCGGCGGGGGTGCACGGGCGCCTGAAGTGGAAGCCCTGCGCCTCGTCGCAGCCGACCGCCGCCAGCCAGGAAGCGTCCTGCGCGTCCTCCACCCCCTCGGCAACGACTGTCATCGCCAGGTCGTGGCCCAGGGAGGCGATGGCCCGGACCACAGGTGCCCGGTGCCGTGCCGGCTCGAGGAGCCGGTGGTCGACCTTGATCTCGTCGACAGGCAGGGTGGCCAGGTGGGCGAGGGACGAGTACCCGGTGCCGACGTCGTCGAGGCTGACGCGCACCCCCATGGCCCGGAGGCGGTCGAGGGTGGCGCCGGCGGCCCCGTGGTCTCGCATCAGCGACCCTTCGGTCACCTCCACCACCAGCCGCCGGCCAGGCATGCCCGCACTTGCCAGCCAACCGGCCACCAGCTCGGCGAACTGCTCTTCTGCCAGGTCGTGGGCGGACACATTGACCGAGACGGGGAGGTCGATGCCGAGCAGCGACCATCGCTTGACCTGGGCCAGCGCCTCTGGGACCACCCAGCGCGTCAGCGCCCTGACCAGACCCGTCTCCTCTGCCATGGGCACGAACCGCTCCGGGCCGACGAGCCCGTGCTGGGGGTGCTCCCAGCGCACGAGGGCCTCGACACCGGTGGGCCGTCCCGTGCGCAGGTCTACTTTCGGCTGGTAGTGCAGCTCCAGCTGCCGCGGCTCCACGAGCGCCCGGCGGAGCTCTCCGATCATGCCGATCTCGATGTTGGGCTGGGCCGACACCCCGGGCCCGTAGACCACGTGTGCTGTGCCGGCCCGTTTGGCCTGGTACATGGCCGCGTCGGCCATCTGCAGGAGCCCGCCGGCGTCGCGGGCGTGGGCAGGCGCGTAGGCGATACCGATGCTGGCTTCGACGTTGAGGAGGAAGCCGCTGATCTCGAATGGGTCTTCGAGGACGCGGCTGATCTGGTTGGCCACGGTCTGTGCCCGCTCCGTGGCCCCGTCGCCGGTCAGGAGCACGGCGAACTCGTCGCCACCGAGCCTGGCGAGGACGTCGGTCCCGGACCGCACGCGCCGCAGGCGTGCGCCGACGGCGACCAGGAGCTCGTCGCCTCGATGGTGGCCGAGCTGGTCGTTGACCTCCTTGAACCTGTCCAGGTCGAGCAGCAGCAGCGCGACCTCGGGTTGGCCCTTCGGCTGGGTGGCCAGCGCCTCCTGAAGCGCCGCGGTGAAGGCTCGGCGGTTGCGGAGGCCCGTCAGCACATCGTGGGTCGCCTCGTAGCGTTCCGCTTCCCGCAGCCGTGCGTTGTCGACGACCACGGCCCCTTCCAGGCTGAGGCGGGCCAGCAGCTCCCGGTCCCCGACGCGCCAGCGCTCCCGGGGCCGGTGGTCGCCGCACAGGACCAGTCCGAGGGGACCGTCGCTGGAGAGAAGCGGGATGGTTGCCATCGAGCGCAGCTCGAGGGTATGGGCGACGCCACCAGCGCGTACTATCCCGGAGCGATTGGTGTCGTCGATCAGATCCGGCCCGGGTACCGGCCCCTCGACGGTCCGGCACCACACCGGCGACCCCCGTGCCAGCTTGCCAACGAGCTGCGAGCGCAGGCGGGCGCCCAGCTCCTCGGAGACGCCGACGCTCACCACGTCGGTGATGACGCCGCCGTCACCGACGAGGTAGGCGCAGGCCACGGGCACGTCGAGCACCTGGGCGGCGGTGCTGGCCAGGGCCTCGGCCGCCTCGATGGAAGAGCGGGCGTGTATGCCGATCTCGAGCAGCTTGCGCAGTGCCCCTGCCGTGGCCGTCTGCTCGCGCTCCTCTCTCGCCCGGCGAGCCGCCCTGGCCGTCTGCTCGGTCATGGCGGCGACGATCCTGACCACCCTCACCTGTGCCGGAGACCAGCTAGCGGGGCCGAAGCGCTCGACAACGAAGGCAGCCCGCTCGCCGATCGGCACCGCCAGGGCGCAGACGGGCCTCCTGGCGTTGCCGTCCCCGCAGGCCAGCGTGCCTGTCCCGGGGGGCACCCGGCCGCGGCCGCTCCGCAGCTCGCTGAGCCAGCCGGCCACAGCCTCGGGCGCCGGCAGGGCGGCGCGCTCAGCGGGCGTCAGGGCGGAGTCGACAGCCATGTCGCGTAGCACGAGCAAGCGGTCGTAGTCCTCGGACCAGGTGCTGCAACGCGCCGCTGCGAGCAGGTCCACGAAACGGGCACAGGCCCTGGTGAAAAGCTGGCCGGGCGTCGATGACGGCAGCGCCTCGGCCAGCTCGGCGATCAGATCGAGGCCCTGTCTCAGCTCGCTCTCGTCGCCGCCGTGCCTGAGCGGCCCTGCTGTCGCGCCCCATCCCGCGCCGAGAGCGGGCCTGACGGCCTTGTCCCGGAACGGATCGCCTGTGGCGTCGAGCTCGAGCATCCCTTTGGGCACCTGTCCGACCTGGTGGGTCCGCGGCCCGCGCCTTCGAGGGGCCCGGCGCGCCGCCGGCTCCTGGGGCCGACTACGGCCACTCTAGCCGGTCTTATGGGTGCGCTGAGCGGTTGTGCGGCTTTTTTACGCCTCTTTGCCGGTGCTTGCCGCGGTAGGCAGGGCGGGCCCGGGCCGCCGGGGTGCTGGCGCCGCGGGGTTGCCCCGGCCCTCAGCGCACCAGGCTGCGGCGGCGCCTGGCCAGCCACGAGACCAGCAGCGCAGCAGCGACGACCTCGAGGGCGAAGCGGGCCAGCCAGTGGTCCCCGCCCCAGGGGAAGTACAGGATGCTGCTGGCGATCCCGCCGGCGACGGCGCCGCCGATGCCGCACAGCACGGTCCAGGCCAGGCCGATGTGCAGCTTGGGGCGGGCCAACAGGTGCCCCAACCCACCGATGAGCAGCCCGCTCAGGGTGATGCTGATGAGCGCGCCGATCATCGCTGTTGCCAGGGAGGGGTGCCGAGCTTCTCGGACGCGATGGAGGTGGACCGTCCGTCCTCGGGGACCACGAGCCACGCCAGCAGGTACAGCAGGGGCCCGCCGACGCCGCCGAGCAGCAGCGAGCCCACTACGAAACCAACCCGCACCAGGAGCGGGTCGGCCCCTGTGTACTGGGCCATGCCGCCGGCGACACCGGCCACGATGCGGTCGGAGGCCGAACGCCGCAGGCTGCGTGCCCCTGTGACGGGCCCTGCTGTGGCTGGGCCGGGTTGTTGGGTATTGGTCATGGTCCCATTGTCGGGCGCCGGTGCCCCGCCGCCTATCCGGGGTCACCCTGAACGTGCCCCTGAGCGTCCCCCGGCGCCGCTTCGGGCCAAGGCAACCTGCACCCGATGAGCCGGTTGCCCAGCGCAGCGCCGGCGAGCCAGGGGTAACCTGCACCCGATGAGCCAGTTGCCCAGCGCAGCGCCGGCCAGCCAGGGGACCGCCTCCGTTGGAGTGATGGCCTTTCTCGACGCGATGGGCCGGGACGCCGGCACCGAGATGCACAGCCTGATGGTCATGAAGCACGGGCAGTTGGTGGCTGCAGGCTGGTGGGCCCCGTTCGGACCGCAGCGCCCGCACCTGCTCTACTCGCTGAGCAAGAGCTTCACCTCCACTGCCCTCGGCTTCGCCGTCGGTGAGGGCCTGGTGCGACTGGACGAGAGGGCCCTCGACTGCTTCCCGGAACTGGACGGGAGCCACGTGCCCGAGGCGGTCCGGCGCATCACCGTGCACCACCTCGCTTCCATGGCGACCGGGCACACCGCCGACATGTGGGAGGCCAGCCTCGAGCTGGGCGACGGGGACCCGGTGAGAGGGTTCTTCAGGTGCGCGCCGGACCGCGAGCCGGGGAGCGTCTTCGCCTACAACCAATCGGCTACCTACACCTTGGCAGCCGTGCTCCAGCGCCGGGCCGGCACGACGCTGACGCAGTACCTGCGGCCCCGCTTGTTCGACCGCTTCCCGCCGGTGCGCCTTGGCTGGCAACAGCAGCAAGAGGGTGTGGACATGGGCTTCAGCGGGTTGTTCGCTCCTACCGTCACAGCGGCCAGCCTGGGCGAGCTGTACCTGCGGGACGGCCGTTGGGGGGGCCGGCAACTGCTGCCCCCGGGTTGGGCGGCCCTGGCGTCGAGCCCGCACGTCCCGACCGCCAACCCGGTGGACGCGCCGGGGGGGAGCAGGGGCCCGGACTGGCTGCAGGGCTACGGTTACCAATTCTGGCTGTCCCGCCACGGCTTTCGCGGCGACGGTGCGTTGGGCCAGTTCTGCCTGGTGCTGCCTGAGGCCGACGCCGTCGTGGCCATCACCTCGCGCAGCCACGACACGCAGGCCCTGCTGGACGCGGTGTGGGAGCACCTGCTGCCGGCACTGGGCGGGCGCCCCGGTGGGGGCATGCCGGGCGTAGGCCCGGATCCGGAAGCGGACGCCGAGTTGGCGCAGCGCCTGGCACGCTTGGCCGTCCCCGTGCCTGCGGCGGCCTCTCGGGTGCAGGAGGGCGACGGTGCGGTCCCGGGCACGCCCGGGGCCGGCGACTGGTGCGGGGCGTACCGTCGCGCCCCTCGCACCACGGACCAGCCCCACCCTTTGGCGGTCGAGGTCCGCCGGGATGGCGCCCACTGGCTGGCGGAGATCTCCGACCAGGGCGTCCGCTTCGAGGCGCGCTTCGGGCCCTCCCGGTGGTCTGTGTCCGAGGGGGCTGTGCCCAATGCAGCGCTCGGCTGGCAGCTCGCCCCAGGGCGCTTGCGTCTGCGGGTGATGATGCTGGAAGCCCCGCACATCCTGGATTTGGACCTCTCCACCGAGGACCGCACGTTCGAGGCCAGCTGGTCGTCGGTACCCTTGCGGGCCGGGACGCTGGCCTACCTGGCCTGCCCGGACTGAGACCCGGGTTGCAGCAGCCACGCTCCTCCGGGCGGGGCCGCCGGTGAGCAGTGCTGCTTCAAAGCGACGTCCGCCCCCTTTGCGTGGCACCGGGGCCTGCTCCGGCCAGCGCTACCACGTGCGCAAAGATGGCGGAAGTTGCCTGTCGTGGCGCTAGAGCACGTGTGTCACGACGGCGGCGACGACGACTATCAGCACCAACCAGATGGCGAGCATGGACAGCACTATCCTGGATGTCCTGCGGTAGCGGGGGTCGGCGGGCACGCCCCCATCTTGGCCGGTGGTTGCCGGCTCACGCTGCCCGGGGTATCAGCTCTGGTGGCGGATGCCCCAGCTCTGCACGAGAAGGAGCTGGTCGAAGCCGGCCAGCAGCCTGTCTTTTGCGGCCCGCTCCAGGTCGGCCCGGGAACTGAAATGCTCGTGGTACAGGACTGCCAAGCGCCCACCCTCGGAGCGAAGCACGACCATGTCCTGCCAGACCCCGTACGATACCGCCAGCTCGAAGGCGCCGTCCGCCTGCCACACCTGAGCCACGAGGTCGCCGCTGCCGGGGACGACCAGCTTCACCTGGAGGCGGGGCAGTGGGCCGTCCTCGAGCGCGTGGGCACGAAGGTTGCCCGCCACGTGCATGCCCCACAGGAGCTCGAGCAACCTCTCGCCGATCTCGGCGCGCTCGGCCGGGCTCAGCAGCGGCGTGTGTGTGGCGGTCGCGTCCACGAGGGACAGATGGGGGGTGGCCACTGGTAGGGCCAAGGCCTGCGTGCTCATGGGAGCGAGCTAATCAGCCCGTCGCCATGCCGGCGAGCCATCGCCGGTTGTTCCGTTCCGGTCGCACTGCGCCAGGTCTGGCTGCCGCTCAAAGTGGTGGAAGTGCGCTCTAACGCGAACCGCCGTCCACGCCGGAGGCCGACCATCGGAAGCTCAACCTGGTTGGTGGAGCATCGCCAGGAGCTCCTCAGGCGACATAGCGCCCGGCGGGAGGTGAAGGCGCGCCCTGCGGTCGGCCACTTGCTGGAGGAGCTCGTTGACCGGGGTCGGGACTCCGTACTGCCGTCCGAGCAGCACGATCTCCCCGTTCAGGTAATCCACCTCGACACTGCCCTGGGAGCGGGCGAGGCTCTGCCACGTCGAGCTGCCGCCACGTTCGTGGCCGACGACATCGCTCGGGTGCAGAAGGTTGCCGCGGCGCAGGCGGTCCTCGGTCTCCGAAGCGTGGTCTATCCCGGCCGCCCTCAGGCACGCCTCGCCTTCCAGACGCGCCATCTGCGCGACCTGGCTGCTGCGGCCGTCGGGACCGCACAGGGCGTCGACGGCGTTAGCCAGGTTCCGCAGCAACTTGGCGTACTTCCAACGCATTATGTCGTCGCGCACCTCCGAGCCGACGGTGCTGCGGGCAAAAGCCTCGGAAACGGCTTCAGCGGTGGCATCGCGCCCGCTCGGGTAACGCCCGATGTCGAGCAGGGCGGTCACGGGCGACGACTCGGCTACCACGACGCCCGGTTTCATGTGGGTGGCAGGGCACATCACGCACACCCCGTAGACGTGGGAGAAGCGTCGGAGCACCGTCGCCTCGTTGGCGACCCCGTTTTGCAGGCAGGCTACGGGCACTCCCACCGGGGCCACAGCGGCTAGCTGCTTGACGGCCTGCTCTGTGTCGTGGCTTTTGACGGCGAGCAGGACGACGTCACCGGTCTCCCATGTGAGCTCCCCGATGGTACGCACCACCGGCACAGGCAGGTTGACGACACCGCTGGCTGCAGCCAGCGTCAGGCCCTCGGCCTCGACGATGTCGGCGTGCTCGCCCCGTGCGACGAGGACCACGTCGTGGCCGTACTGGAAGAGCCGGCCACCGACCACCCCTCCGACCGCACCGGCGCCAAGGACGATGAAACGCATTGCACCAGCCTCGCGCCGGTCAGGGGGCCGTCGCCATTCCCCGGCCGCCCTCGGCCGGTCGTACCGGCAGGGCCCCAGCCGGCCTGGCCCGGGGCCATCACCCGCCGGCCTGGCCCGGGGCCGTCACCCGCCGGCGCAAGGGTTCGCGTAGGCGGGGCGCAGCGGTCCGTGCTACTCGCCGATCACCCAGCCCGAGGGTGCTGCCAGCTCCCGTGCCCTGTGCGGCCCCCAGGAGCCTCTGGCATAGGGCAGCGGCTCCGGCTTGTCGACCAGTAGGTCGCCGGCGACATCCCAGACGTGCTTCAGGCCGTCGGGGCGGGTGAACAGGGAGCGGTCGCCGACGAGCACGTCGTGTATCAGCCTGGAATAGGCGGGCAGGGACGGCGTGTGGAAGGCTTTGCCGAGGTCCAGGCTGACTTTGCCCGTGGCCAGGTCGGACGTCGGCCCGGGCCGCTTGGTGACGAGCGACAGGTCGATCTCGCCGTCGCCCGAGAGCTCGAAGCCCAGAGTGTTGGCGCCCGAAGGCAAGCCGGGCAGTCTTTCGGCCGGCTCCTTGAAACGGATGCTCACCCGCTGGCGGCTCTGCGCCATGCACTTGCCCGTCCTCAAGAGGAACGGCACGCCGCTCCAGCGCTCGTTGTCCACCCACAGCCTGGCGGCGACGTAGGTCTCGGTACGCGAGCCGGCGGGCACCCCCGCTATCTCCCGGTAACCCTGGTACTGGCCGACCACGACCTCGTCCGCCGAGAGGGGACGGAAACACCCGATCACCTCCTCGCGCGCCTGGGCTATGTGCTCGGCGTTGAGCGAGGCGGGGACGCGCATCGCCACCTCTCCGGCCAGCTGGAACAGATGGGTGACGAGCATGTCCAAGATGGCACCGGTCGAGTCGTAGAACTCCGCCCGCATGCCTACGTCGAGCGTCTCGGGCACGTCTATCTGGACGCTCTCGATGCAACGCCGGTCCCATGCCGACGAGAACAGGCCGTTGCCGAAGCGGGCAACGTGAATGGACTGTGTGGCTTCCTTGCCCAGGAAGTGATCTATGCGGTAAATCTGCTCTTCGTCGAACACCTCGTGGGCCACCCGGTCCAGCTCCTCGAAGCTGCCCATCGACGTACCGAATGGCTTCTCGTAGACGACCCGGGAGCGCTCCGCCAGGCCGTGCTCTCCTATGCCCTCGGTGAGCTTCACGAAGGCCGATGGCGGTACCGCGAAGTAGTGCACCCGGCGGGGCGAGCCGCCGAGCTCGTCCTCCGCCTCAGCCAACACGTCGAGCAGGTTCCCGGGGTCCGAAGCTTCGAAGCCGCCACCGGCGAAGCGCAGGCGCGACGAGAACTCGTCCCAGGGCCCGTCCGCCGGCTTGGGCCCGAACTCTTCGAGGGCACTGCGGGTACGGTCCTGGAAGTTCTCGTGGGAGACGTCGCCGCGGCCGTTGCCCACCAGCCGCCAGTCCTCGGGCAGTAGCCCGGCCTGGGCCAGGCGGAAGAAGGCGGGCAGCACGAGCCGGCGCGACAGGTCGCCGGTGGCGCCGAAGAGCATGAACACGGTCGGCTCGGGGACGAGACTGGTATCGGGCATGAGGGCTCCTTTTGGGGCGCTCGTGGGCCGCAGCGGCCTGTCGGCCCCGCCAGGCTATGCCCTGGGCAGCCCTTCGGCTCACCCGGCCCGGCAGTGCCACCGCTCGGCCACCTGCTCCGGAGGCGGTTGGGTGGGCTGCTGGTCTCGCTGCGTCGGCTTCTCACCGCCGCCGGTCCTGCTCGCGGCAGCGGGCGTACACTCGGGCACGTGCAGGGCTCCGTGCGGCCGGTGAGCGAGCTCACCGCCAGCGAGCTGCAGGCGTGGGCGTCCCTGGCCGCCGAGGCGCTGGAGCCCAACCCGTTCTTCCATCCCGCCAACGTCGTTGCCGCGTGCGCCGAGCCCGGTCTGGCCGACGGGGTGGTCGTGGCATCGGTGAGCGAGGGCGACCGCATGCTCGCCCTCGCCCCGCTGCGCCGGGAGGCGGACTGGGGCCGGCACCATCTCGATGCCATGACGACGAGGGTGGCGGAGGCGCCAATCGGCCTGGGGACGCCGCTGTTGTCCCCCCACGCCTCGATCGGCGCTGTGGAAGCGCTTCTCGGTGCTGTCCACGAACATGGCGGGGCTGGCTTCCTCGTCCTCGAGTGGTCGGGCGCCGGTGGTGCAGTCGAGGCGCTGGTGCGCCATTGCGCAATGCGGTTGCGGATGCCGGTCCTCGTCGCCGAGGCATGGCGGCGGCCTGCGCTCTACCGCAACGGCCTGCGCCCCCGTCTGGCCCCCAAGCGGGAGAGGGCGCTGGCGCGATGGGTTCGTGCAACCGAGCGGGAGTTCGGCGCGCCGGCCAAACTGGCCCGGGTTACCGGGGACGAGGGTTGGGCGGCCCGCTTCCTCGAGATGGAAGCGGGGGGTTGGAAGGGCCGCCAGCACCCCGGAGCCGGTGCCCTGGCCCTGGAGGAACCCACCGCCCGGTGGTTCGACCGGGCGGCGACAGCCATGGCCCGCTCGGGTTGGGCGCAACCGTTCTCGTTGTTCGCGGCGGACCGGGAACTGGCGATGATGTTCGTGACGACCGTGCCCGGCCGGGCTGCCTTCGCCACCAGGACGACCTACGACGAGCGCTACCGCAGCCTCGCCCCCGGCTTGCAGTTGCTGGTCCAACTGGAGGCGCATTTCGCCGCCGACCCGAGCGCCGGCGGGTTCTGCGATTCGTGTACCGGAGGGGAGGCGACGTACTTCCGGGAGGTGTTCCCGGAGATGCGCCAGGTCCACAACCTGGTAGTCGCCACCGGCGGTCCCTTCGCACGCCTCGCCCTGCTAGGCGCCCCGGTGGGGAGGTGGGCCGTCTCGTCGGGGCGCCGCTATCTGTCCAGGGCGAGGTCCGCAGGCGTTGGCGCCCTCCCGCAAGGCGGCGCAGGAGACGTCGGCCGGCCCGGGCAACGACCCACCCGTCGCATTGCACAATAGCGACAGGCACGAAAAACGCGCTGAAGGAAGGTGTTGCTCCCGGGCCCGAGGCTCCGGCTTCTTGCCAGGGGCCGGCTGGTCCGGGGGCACCTGCAGGAGGGCCTGCGAGCAGAGCTCGGGCGGGCCTCAAATCGTTAGGGGAGCGTCTGATTTATCATCGTCGCGTGCAGGCGCGCCTGTTGGCCCTCGGGGAGGTGACCCCGGGACTTGCGGAGCAGTGGCGCCGCCTGGCGCGCTGGCCCCTGCAGGCCAACCCCTTTCTCGCCCCCGGCAACCTGCTGCCCGCCATCTCGGTGCGCGGTGCGGAGTCGATCGAGCTGGCGGTGGTGACCGAGCAGGACCGGGCCATGGGGCTCGTCGCGGTGCGGCGACTGCCGGGGTGGCGCCACCTTCGCCGCCCGGTACTGACATCGAGAGGCCTCGCAGGACCTGTCGGGCTGGGCCGCCTCGGAGTGCCCTTGTTGAGCGGCGTGCGATCGCGCCAGGCGCTGAGCGCGTTGCTCGGGCTCCTCGCCCAGGACGGGCGTGCCGGCTTGCTCGTACTGGAGGCGTTCGACGTCGACGGCCCGGTCGGCCAGGAGCTGCATGGCGTCCTGCGTGAGCTGCGCATGCCCAGTTACGTGGTGCGTCGGTGGACGCGGCCGGTGGCGAACTTTCCCGCCGAACAGCCCGAGCGCGGTGCAGCCTGGGTTCTCGACCGGCACCTGCGCCGCGAGGTCGCCAGGTACGCCCGGGTCACCGGACGCCAGCTCGGCCGTACCCCCGTGCTGGTGGACCGCAGCGGTGACGAGGAGCAGGCCCGCCGCTTCCTCGAGATCGAGGCTCGCACGAGCAAGAGCGGGCTCCCCGAGGGCGCCGGGGCGCTTACGACCGTCCCCGGTGCGGCCGAGTGGTTCGTGCGCTCGGCCACCCTGCTCGGTCGCCAAGGCGAGGCTCTGCTCTTCAGCCTGGAGGTGGACGGCCGGCCGCTGGCCATGAACTACATGCTCGCCTCTCCGGGGCGGGCCTGGTTCGGTTTCAAGACGTGGTACAGCCCGCAGTGGCGCAACTGCGGGCTGGGCGATCAGCTGATGGCCGGCATACTCGAGCGGGCCCGGGACCTGACCCCGGTGCGGGTGGTCGATTCCTGCACGGACGAGGGCAACTGGCACTTCGGCCGCTACTTCACCCAGTCCCGGCAGCTGTGTGACGTGCTCATCGGGTTGCGGGGTGCCCGGGACCGCGTGGGGGTGCTCACCTTGCCGGTCGCCCGCCCGCTGCGGCGGGCACTGATGGGCCTGGTCGGTGCGTCGAGCCTCGGCCGGGCCGGCCCCGGCGGCGAGACGCCTCAACCGGTTGAGACGGCGAGACCTGCACCGACGGCGGCAACCCCGATGACCAGCCAGAGCACGTAGCCGTCGAGGGCCCGCTCTGGGCCCCGTGCACCGGGCCGGCGAGGTCGAAGCTCGCTGGGCACGTAGCCAAGTCATAACGATATATCGCGATATAGTGACATCTGTCCCCGGTAGGGCGCCGGAGGGCAGAGGAGGTTGCAACCGATGCGTGGTTACGGAAGGTCCCCGCAGGGCCCCGACCGGGGCCGGGGAAGCAGGGGTGGATGGGGGCCCCCGCCCTGGGCTGCCCATGGGCCCGGCGGGAGTGCCGGCATGGGGCCTGAGCACGAGCTCGGCTTCGGGGCCTCGGCGGGAAGTGGCGGGCCAGGTGGTCCGGGAGACCTCGGTGGCCCGGGAGGCTTCGGCGAGCCCCGCGGCTTCGGGGGGCCTGGTGGTTACGGCGGGCCTCCGGGGCCCGGCGGCCACTGGGGCTGGGGTGGGCCGCAGGGCTGGTTCAGGTATGGCAGGCCCCTCGGGCGCGCTCGTCGCGGCGACGTCCGCAGCGCAGTGCTCGTCCTCCTGGCCGAGCGGCCCATGCACGGCTACGAGATCATCGGCGAACTGGCCCGGCGCACCGAGGGCATGTGGAGGCCGAGCGCCGGGTCGATCTACCCCACCCTCCAGCTACTGGAGGACGAGGGGCTCGTCATCGCCGCTACGGACGGGGGAGGCAAGCGACGCTACGCACTGACGCCGGAGGGCGAAGCGGAGGCTGGCGAGCTCGCCCAGGGTCAGGCGCCGTGGGAGCAGGTGGCGGCCGGGGCCCCGGTGGCCGCCCGCGAGCTGCGCCACGCCCTCGGGCGGTTGATGCCCGTCGTGGGCCAGGTGTTCATGTCCGGCGGCCAACGCGAGCACGAGCGGGCCGTGCAGGTCATCGAGGAGGCGAGGCGCAAGCTCTACGCGGTCCTCGCCGGTGACGGCGGTGCCAACCCTGGTGGGGAGCCAGGTCCCGGAGGCGGCCAGGGTGGCCAGGGAGGCGACGGGCAGGCAACCCCGGGCGACCGGCACGAGCAGGGGTGAGAGCAGAGCGTAGGCAGAGCTGCAAAGCATCGACGGGCCGTTTGGGGCAGGGCACGTCCGATGAACGAAGCTTGATGATTATGTGAGGGTTGTGTGAGAGTACCGCCGACCTCGCGGGGGGGCGAGCGTAGGGTGCGGGCTAGGGCGTGCACCAGCACTGGCCCGTACCGAGCGTAACCAGGAGGTCGGTTATGAAGCACAGAGCAGCGCGGCCGGCGAGTATCGCCGCGCTCACCATCTTGGCCGCTGGTCCACTGGTGGCAGCCGGCACGACCGTGGCTTCGGCCCAGAACATAGTCACGACGCAGAAGTACGTGATAGGGACCGGGTCGGTGAGCGGGGCAAGCGCCGTGGCGCAGCCCGACACGGCGGGGTCGACCGCCAACTACACGATCGGCTTCACGACGCCGTCGGCTCTCAGCGGGGGGTCGGCCACGATCACGTTGAGCGACCCCACCAACTCGACCACGTTCCCTTCGTCCACCGGCGGCTATTTCGTCATCGACAATACGACGGCTGCGGCTGACCAGCCTGTTTCGAGCGCCACCGTGGCGGCGGGCGGCCACAGCGTGACGCTCGGGCTCTCGTCAGACGTGGCAGCGGGGTCGTCGCTCACCGTCTACGTGATCGGGGCGACCAACCCGGCATCGCCGGGCAACTACAGCATCGACGTCGCGACTTCGGCCAACCCGACTGCCACGGCGACGGCGACCTACAGCGTGGTTGCGGCCGCGGCCGCGCCCACCTTCGACCCCGTGGCCACGCCGGCGCTGGTCGGGTCAGCCTCGACCTACACCATCGGCGTGTTCAAGGCCACCTCCGACATCGCTGCCGGTGGGTCCATCCAGTTGACCTCCTCAGCGGCCAGCGGCACGAGCGACAACGTGACGTTCCCGTCCGCTGCCAGCGCCTACAAGGTGGACAACATCAGCACGGGGGCCTCGGCGGCCCCGATGTCGGTTGTCGTCGCCGGCGCAGGCGGGGGCCTCTCGGGCGCCTCGGTGACCCTGCAGCTGGGGTCGGCGGTCAGCGCCGGCCAGGAGCTGTCCGTCACGGTCAACGGGGTGATAAACCCGAGCACGGCCCAGACCGATGCGATCTCGGTCGGCGCACCAACAGGAGCAGCGGCTACCACCGGGACGCTCGACGTCGGCACTTCAGTCGGCGCCACCAGCGTCTCGCTCTCCCAGACGGGTGCAGGCGCCAGCGGGGTCCAGTACATCGTGGGCTTCAAGGCCACCTCGCCTGTGCCCTCGGGCGGCACGGTCACCCTGGTGGCCCCCGCCGGGACCTCCTTCTCGGGCTCCACGGTCATCCTGGTCGACCCGACACGGCCAGGAGCTTCGGCAGCAGTCGGTTCGGGCTCTCTCACGGCAAGCGCCGTCGCCGGTTCCCCCACCGCCAACCGCCTCGTTGTAAAGGTCCCGGCGGCCATCGGTGCCGGTGACCAGATCTTCGTCGAGGTCGGCGGCGTGACCAACCCCTCGGCTGGCAGTTACGGGGGCTCGGCGGGGGACTTCACGGTCGCCACGAGCGGTGACGCCGTAGCGGCAGCCGTGCCGGCGTACACGGTGAGCGCCGGACCTGCGGCCGTCCAGGCCAGCATCGAGGTCAACCCGACGACGCCCGGGACGGCGGCCGAGTACAAGATCGGCGACCTGCGGGCGTTGGCGGCCCTGGGTGCCGGCAGTTCGACCGTGGAGCTCGAGGCGCCGGTCGGCACCATCTTCCCCAGCTACGCAGGCGACTACACGGTCACGGACTCCACCACCAATGCCGCCGGTGCCCATGCGGTGGCCGTAACCGGTGGGGGGACCAACGACGCCATCATCACCCTGGGTGCGGCCGTGGCCAACGGGGACTACTTGAGCCTCACGGTCGACAGCGTCTTCAACCCGCCTTCAGGCACCTACCAGATGTCGCTGCTCGGTGACCTCTCGGCAGCGGTCCCGCCGGTTGTGCAGCCGACCTACACGTTGAGCCTCAGCGGCTCGCCCGCCACGGCGACTGTCGGCCAGGCCGTCACCTACCGGGCGACAGTGTCCCCGGCGGTCACGGGCGGGACGGTCACCTTCACGGACAACGGCGCTGCCGTCCCCGGCTGTGCCGCCAGCCCGGTGTTCGCCGGTGTGGCCACCTGCTCGGTGGCCTACTCCCAGGGCGGTAAGCACTCGGTGGTCGCGGCGTACACGCCGGCGGCCGCCAACCAGGCGGTCGTGACGTCGGCGGCCTTCTCGGAGACCGTTGGGCTGCCTGCGACCGGCTACTGGCTGCTCACGCGTTCCGGGCAGGTCTTCGCCGGCGGGGCTGCCGTCGGTTACGGGGGTGTCCAGGTGTCGGCGGCGACCGGTTCGGTCGTGGGCATCGCATCGACGCCCTCGGGCAACGGGTACTGGGTGGCGACGAGCAACGGCACGGTGAAGGCCTTCGGCGACGCGAAGTCCTACGGGGACCTGCCGAGCGAGCACGTCAATGCCCGTGACGTCATCGCCATCGCGCCGACGGCGGACGGAAGGGGCTACTACCTGGTCGGTGCCGACGGTGGCCTCTTCACCTTCGGGGACGCGCACTTCCACGGCTCGGTGCCCGGCCTGCACCTGCACGTCCGTGACGTCGTCGGCATGGTCGCATCGCCCAACGGCGCGGGCTACCTCATCGTGGGGGCCGACGGCGGCGTGTTCACCTTCGGGTCGGCCCGCTTCTACGGTTCGATACCGGGCCTGCACAAGCACGTCCACGACATCCGGGCCATCCTTCCGGCCTCCGCCGGCACGGGTTACGTGCTCGTCGGTGCCGACGGTGGTGCGTTCGTCTTCGGCAAGGGTGTCCACTTCCTCGGCTCACTGCCCGGTCGCCGCATACACGTCAACGACATAGTCGGGTTGGCACTGACCCCGGACAACGGGGGCTACTTCATGGCCGGCAGCGACGGCAACGTCTACGGTTTCGGCGACGCTGTGCCCAGCTCCAGCCCCGCCGGCCTGTCCGGCAGCCTGCCTGTGGTGGCCATCGCCGGCACCTGAACACTCACGGTAGGGGAGACCCCGTGCCGCCCGACGACGGTCGCGGCGGCACAGGTGCCTGACAGGGGGTGAGCGCAGCCGGTCCTCAGGGGCCGGCTGCGCCGCGCCGGCCCCGGGCTCAGGGGACGGCCGGCTCTGGGGCGCATCCGCTCCACGGGCGAAGGCCGTAACCCTGAGGGGGGTGGGGCGGAGCCGGTCAGCCGGCGGGCGGGAAGGACCCCGACGCGATCTCCGAATCGGGCGGGAGGCTGCGCCAGATGTAGGAGACGTAGGGATCCTGGCTCTGCACGGGCTTGGTGCCGACGAGCCACTGCACCCAGGCCACGGCATTGGCTTGGCCCTGGGGGGTCCAGCCGGGAACGGCGGGCCATTCGGGGCCGACCACTATCTCGGAGACGTGGAGCCGCTGGAGCAGGCCGGCTGCCCGGGCGCGCGCCGCTGGTGTGGTCGCAAGCAGCGGCTGTCCTGGCTGTCCCAGGCCAAGCAGCATGTTGAGATGGCCGACGACGGCCGAATTGGTGCCCGTCATCCCGGTGTCGCTCGGCATGGCGAAGCAGAACCCGGCCTCGGACTGCCAGCGCAGGTCCATCTCGTTGGTGGCCGGCACGACCAGTGCTACTGGAGGCGACGGGGCACCCTTGGAGCGGCTGGGGCACGACAGGCCGCTGACGAACGCCTGGTAGCGGGGGCTTGCCGCCACGGGGAAGCTGGTGGTGGGGAAAAGAGCGGCCATGCCCGTCACCACCAGAGCGGCGCCCGACAGGCGGGCTGCTCTGCTTCGCCGGCGTAGTTCTTCGCAGCCGAGGGCAAGTAAGAGGCCCATCATGATCGTCGTCATCGAGGCGAAGCGGTCTGCCAGCAGGTTGTGGAACAGCGGCAGCCGTTCGAGCACGTAGTAGGGCAGGAGCAGGTGGCTGACGTGGCCCTTCCAATGCAGCGTCGGGCCCATCGAAAGCAAGGCGGTAGCCGCCCCTGTCACTGCCGCGAGCCACGCAACCGTGCGCCGTCGGGCCATGACCAGGGCGGCCAGGAGGAACAGGAGCATCGGTACCCCGATGTAGCCCCCCTGCTCGGAGACGTTGCCGGTGAAGGTCGAGGCGACCGTGGCTGCAGCCCCCGGGACGATCTTGGTCACGGCGGTCGGGACGAAGAAATTGAACAGATCCGTGACGAACACGTTGGGGGGGTGGGCGTTCTGCACCTGGTAGGGCCCGAGGAACTGCACGGCCAGGAACGGCGAGCTCAGTGCTCCTGCGCTCACAGCGGCCACCACCAGGCCGTGCGCCGCGTGGCGCCAGCGTGTGACCACGTCCTGGCGTCGCAGGGCGACGATCACGACCGTGGCGACGATGGCGGTGAGCACCTCCATGGAGAGGACTTCCTCGCCCGTGAGCAGCTGGGCCCAAACCACGAGGCCGAGGGCCAGGCCGTCCTTCCACGCCGGTGCCCGCTGGACGACCAGCAACCTGTCCAGGACGATGATCAGCAGGGGGGCGCTCACGAGGATCGTCTGGGCCAGGTGGCCGTAGGCCTGGGAGAACAGGTAAGGCGAGAAGGCGCTGACCAGCGCCCCGGTCAGGGCGGGCACCACGCTTGCCCAGCGGCGGAAGGCGATGTAGCAGAACAGGCCCGTGAGGGCCGGCGCCGTCGTCATGAGCAGGTTGTAGGAGAATGCGGCATCGAAGACGACGGTGAAGGGGGAAGCGACGAACGCGGGCAGCAGGGCCGACGTGTTCCACATCAGGTTGATGCCGTGGGGGGCGTTGACGTACGTGCTGATGAGCGGGTCCAGGCCGTGGCCGATGGCGTAGGGCACCCAGGCGAGGAACCACGCGTACTCGTCGGCGTCGCCGCCCGGGCCGATCTGGTTGGAGCTCGGGTGCACCCACGCACCGTGGAAGAAGGCGATCGCGGCCCCGAGCATCAGCAAGCCGACCACCAGCACCTCGCGCCAACCGGCGTGGCCCCTCACAGGGACGTCGCCCGCCGTCCCGGCCAGTGGCTCGTGACCCACTGGGCGGCCCCTCGCCAGCGGGCCCTCGACAGGCGGTCCCGCCATGAGGGTGACAGGGTCGGAGACCTCACCGTGCGGCGCGCCGGGACCGTCCTGTTGCTCGCGGGGCTTCACGCCGCCCGCTCCAGGCACACCGTCTGCACGAAGTCGTAACGCTCCACGGTCCAGCTCCGCCTGCCTTGCTGCTCCCAACCGGCGCGGCCATCGGGGCGCGGCAAACCGCGCTGGCCGGGTGGCCGCCCCGGTACCGGTGCCAGCCGGCTCGTGTAGTCGCCATAGCCGGGGCAGCCCAGCGACAGCCAGATCTCCGCCACGTCGACCAGCCTGTCCTTCAGCTGCTCACCCTCGCCGCCGCTGTAGAGCACCCTGTCGCCGCGCTGGTGCACCTCCGCCAGGGACGCGCCCTCCGCCAGCGCCAGCAGCGAAACCGCCCGGTCGTCCTCCAGGGGCAGGAGGTAGGCGAGGTTCCAGCGGGCCTTGTCGGCTCCGGCGACACCGGCGTGCTGGCGTGACAGCGCCAGGGCCACGGCGTCGGGTAGCGCGGCGAGACGGGGCTCACTGTGGTGGCGCGACCTGTGGTCCCCCGGCCACGGCAGTGCCGCCGACTGGCGTCCCTGCAGGGGGACGAAGAACGCCGGCGCCTCCACCCTTGCCTGCGCCCCGCTCCCGTCAGGCCACGCCCGGGTGACCGGGTGCCACGCTCCGTGCCGCAGTGGTAGGAGGCACTGACCCCCTGGGCCCAGCTGAGCCAGCCAGGCAGGCGCGATGTCGTCGCAGCCGGCGGTGGCCACGACGCGGTCGAAGGGGGCTGCCTCGGGTACCCCGTGGTAGCCGTCCCCCACCACCACCTCGACGTCGCCGCAGCCGGCATCGGCCAGATGAGCGGCCGCCTCCTCTGCCACCTCGTTGTCGATCTCTACGGAGGTCACATGGCCGGTGTCGCCCACCAGGCGCCTCAGGAGTGCCGCGTTGTAACCGCTGCCGGTACCTATCTCCAGGACGCGGTCACCCGGCGACAGCTCCAACAGCTCGAGCATGCAACCCACGACACGGGGCGCCGAGGCCGTGCTGAGAACCTGGCCCGTGCCGGGGTACCTCTGCGGGGGCTTCAGGGCCAGTGCCCGGTCGACGTCGTAGGCGAGCAGGAGCGCCGTCTCGGCCCCGAGGTCGCCCGCCATCGGCCGCCATTCACGCACCTCTTGACCGCCCCCCTCGACGACAGGCGCCCAGAAGCGGGGTACGAACAGCTCCCTCGGCACCGACCGCATCGCGTCGAGCACCGACTGCGAACGCACGGTGCCACCTGCAGCGAGCGCCTCGACCATGCGCCTGCGGGCCGTCAGCGAGCCTTCCACCACCACCGGCCCGACAGTAGACCAACGGGCCGCGAGGCAAGAGCGCCGCCGTGCTCGGTGCGGCCTGTACCGGGGCGTGAACGGGGTGGGGCCGGTAGATGCCGAAGTGCCCTCACGGGGGGCCTTCACATCCGCCGGTGCACTGCCGATTGGACAGGGGGCCACCCTGGCCCAGGCCATCCCAGGAGGAACGATGTACCGGTTGGTAACCCGAAGCGATTTCGACGGGCTGGTGTGCGCGATGCTGCTCAAGCAGGCCAACCTTATCGACGACATCGCCTTCGTCCACCCCAAGGACGTGCAGGACGGGGCGGTGCCGATAACGCAGCGTGACATCACGACCAACCTCCCCTACAGCCCCGATGCTCACCTCGTGTTCGACCATCACGCCAGCGAGGTGGCGAGGAACGGCGCGGACCACCCCAACTACGTGATCGACGACAAGGCGCCGTCGGCGGCGCGGGTCGTCTACGACTACTACGGTGGCACCGCCGCTTTCCCCGGCATCAGCACAGACCTGATGACGGCGGTGGACCAGGCTGACTCGGCGAACTACCAGGTGGACGACATCCTGGAGCCCAAAGGGTGGGCATTGCTCAACTTCCTCATGGACCCCCGGACCGGCTTGGGGCGGTTCCACCACTTCAGGGTCTCCAACTACGAGCTGATGATGCAGCTCATCGACTACTGCCTCGAGCACCCCGTAGACCAGGTGCTCGGCCTACCCGATGTCGCCGAGCGCGTCACGCTGTACCTGGAGCAGTCCGAGCTGTTCAAAGCCCAGCTGGGGCGCTGCACGACCGTTCGGGGGGAAGTGGCGGTCGTCGACCTGCGCGAGGAGGAGACCATCTACGCCGGCAACCGCTTCATGGTCTACGCCCTGCACCCGGAGGCGACCGTCTCCGTGCACGTGATCTGGGGCCGCCAGAAGCAGAACACCGTCCTGGCGGTGGGCAAGTCGATCCTCAACCGGGCCAACGGCGTCGACATCGGCGGGCTGATGCTTGGCTACGGCGGCGGTGGCCACCGCAACGCCGGGACCTGCCAGGTGCCCCACGACGAGGCAGCCCGCTCCCTGGACGAGATCGTCAGCGCTCTCAACCCGGCACCCGTCAGCCCCCGGGACTGACGCGACGGACTGGCCGGTGTGGCCCGGTTAGGGTGGCCCCGTCACGGGCGGCAACGGGGCCGCCGGGCAGTTGGGAGGCGAGAGCATCGTGCGCGCAGGTGGCTGCTGTCGTGAGGAGGCTGGAGGCCCGGCCGGCCGCCCTCGGGGGAGCAGGTGACGGTGGCTGCGGTTCGCGGCGAGGACACGCCGGCGCCCGCCGGCGGCGTGGTCGTGGTCGGCTCCGTCAACGTCGACTACGTGATCTCCCTGGAGCGCGCTCCCGAGCGCGGCGAGACCGTGCTGGCTCGCGACCTGGAGGTGCTGGGCGGCGGGAAAGGCGCGAACCAGGCTCTGGCGGCGGCGCTCAGCGGCGCCAGGGTCGAGCTCGTCGCCTGCGTCGGCGACGACGGCCTCGGGGCCCGCAGGACGGCGGAGCTGGAAGCCGGCGGGGTGGGTACCGGCCGCGTCCGCCGGGCCGGTGGCCGGCTGACGGGGATGGCCTTCGTCCGGCTCACGCCGGACGGGGAGAACGACATCGTCGTGGCGCCGGGCGCCAACGCGCTGCTGTCGCCGGCCGATGTCGAAGCGGCCCGGGACCTGCTCGTGCCCGGCACCGTACTGCTCGGCCAACTGGAGGTCCCCATGGAGGCGACGGCTCGAGCCTTCGAGATCGCCGGGCCGGGAGTTGTGACCATGCTCAACTGCTCACCCTGGCGGTCCCTGCCGCCCGAGATGTTGGCCCGCCTGGATGTGCTGGTCGTGAACGAGCACGAAGCGCAAGCCCTCACCGGCGTGGCGGCAGCCACCTTGGAGGGGGCGACCGAGGCGGTGTCCGTTCTGCTCCGGCTGGGCCCGGACATGGTCGTGGTGACCCTGGGGGCGGCGGGAGCGGTTGTCTCGGCGGGCGGTAAGCCGGTCCACGTGCCGGCCCCCCGGGCGCGGGTGGTGGACACGACCGGGGCCGGTGACGCCTTCACGGGCGCCATGGCCGCCCGTTTGGCGGCGGGCGACGACCTCGCCACCGCTGTGCGCTTCGGGGCGGCCGTCGGTTCGGCCACCACGGAGTACATCGGGGCGCGGGCAGTCGTCCCGGCGGGGCTGCTGGCGCGCTCGCCCAGGGTCGGGACCGGCCTGACCTAGGGTGATGGCGTGAGCGAGCCACGGCCTTCCGGCTCACCCCGGCCGGCGTTCCTGTTCGACCTGGACGGCACCCTGGTCGACTCGGTCTACCAGCACGTCATGGCTTGGAGAGAGGCGCTGGTGGCCTGCGGCATCGAGCTGTCCGTGTGGCGGGTCCACCGGCGTATCGGGATGAGCGGGGGTTTGTTCCTCAATGCTCTGCAGCGTGAGATCGGCCGATCGCTCAGCCAGCAGACCCTGACCGAGCTGACTGAGCGGCACATGCAGGGCTACCTGCGCCGGGCCGGCGGCGTGGTGACCCTTCCCGGGGCGCGCCAGCTGCTGGCCGCCCTGGCTGCGAACGGCACGCGCTACGCCATCGCCACGAGCGGGACGAGGCAGGTGGCTTGGCCAGCACTGGAGATGCTGGCGGTGGGTGAGGCCGTACCCGTTGTCACCCGTGACATGGTGGAGCGGGCCAAGCCCGACCCCGACCTCTTCCTGGCCGCAGCACAGCGCCTCGGTGTCGAGCCGTCAGCCGCGTTCGTCGTCGGCGACAGCGTGTGGGACCTCTTGGCAGCGCAGCGAGCGGGCGCGCTGGGCATCGGCCTGTTGAGCGGTGGTTACGGCCCGGAGGAGCTCCAGGCGGCAGGCGCCTACCGGGTCTACCAGGATCCGGCTGACCTCCTGGAGCACTTGGAAGAGGTCGGTGTACGCCAGGCCTCCTGACATGTCAGGTGCAGCGGCATCAGCACCCGAGAGTGCCGCAGACGAAACCGTCGAGCACAGCCGGGCCCACAGCGTGAGTTTCTGGTGCGATCGCACGACGGTCACAGATGCTTACGACCCCGCCGGTCCCGACCTGCCCATGGCCGGCTGAAGTGCCCCGCGACGCCGCGGGCACGGGGACGCCGTGGCTCAGCCGGCGATGCCAGCCGCTGCGTCGTCCTCGCATGCCGTACCGGCGGGGCCGCTCAACCCCACCCTGGCCAGGTACTCGGGTGAGGGCGGTCCGGCCAGGGCGGAGTGGCATACGGGCACCCAGGGCAGCTCCGGGCCACCCGCTCCCGGGCCCTCGCGCCTGCTCTCGCCGGTGGCGCGGTCTGCCACCGTGACGAGGTCGCCGAGCTCGGGGCCCCGGGCCGGGCCTTCCCAGGCGTGGCGCTGGCAGGCCACCGCCTCGACTATGTGGTAGCCCATGCCCCAGTCCGAGAGCAGGTTGGCCCCGACGAGGGGAAGGGTCGTACCCAGGTGGCGCATCTCTGCGTCGTCGGGGCTCCCAGCGTCGACCAGGTCGGCTGAGATGGCCAGCAGCCTTGCGGGTGCCCGCTCGGCCAGCACCAGTTCGCCGATGTTGTGCAGCATCCCTGCGACGGTGGCCTCGCAGCGCGCTGAGCCGGTGCGCACCATGCGAGCGCAGCGCTCACCCACCTGCGTACTGTGCCTTGCGAAGGCGCTCATCCAGCTGCACGAGAGAGGAGGGCTCGGGGTGAAGGCCCGGAACACCGCGCCCGCCACTGCGAAGTCCCTCAACGTCTCCACCCCGAGGTAGGCCACCGCATGGCGGAGGTCGCACACCTGCGCCCTCAGTCCGAAGAAGGAGGAATTGACCAGCTGGAGGACCTTGGCTGTCATGGCCACGTCGGCGCCGACGATGCCTGCGATCTGAGCCAGGGAGCAGTCCTCGTCCGCCAGAGCGGCGTCGAGGGCGGTGAGGCTGTCAGGCAGGCTCGGCAGGGAGCCGACCTCGGCAACGAAAGCCTGCGTGCCCGGGCTGTGGATGCGGGCACTCAGGTTGGCGGTCCGTTGGACCACGCGTGCCAGCACCTCCGGGCCGCACGCCCTGCTCACGCACTGGTTGACAACGGGCAGCGCGCTGAGCATGGCGCTGCGGTCTCGGGGGCCGGCCAGGACAACTCTGGCTACGGCAGGGTCCGCCTGTTTCACCAGGCGCAGGAAGCGTGCCGTGCTCATGTGGGCCATTCGGGCGCTCGCGACCACCGCGTCGACCGCTCCGGCGCCGATGGCGCCAAGTGCGGCGTCGGCGTCGTCAGCGAAGCAGAGCTGCCAGTCCTCCAGGGCCCGCCCGTAAGCTCTGCGCAGGGCCGCGAGGCCCTCGGTGTCGTCGTCCACGAAGAGAACAGAAACCATCCATGGTCCCTTTCTGCCTGCCCATCGGCCCACCGGCGGGTCGGTACCCCGCTCACGCCCGGCGATGTAGCCAATGTCGGCAGGTACAGCGTCGTGCCCAAGTCACCGGTCCGGTTTTGCCCGTTTCGCAGCGGGCTGGTGAGGCGCTGCCCGGGCAGGACCGTGGCTGAAGCGGCGGGTGCAGCTGGAGTGCTGGTCAGGCAGGCCGCGCCGGCCGACATTGCCGCCATCGTCGAGATGGTGCGCGAATTGGCGGCCTACGAGGAAGCGGCACACCGCGTGGAGGCTTCGGAGGCCGAGCTGGGTGCAGCCCTCTGCGGTCCAGCGCCCCGTGTGTGGGCCAAGGTTGCTGAGCTACCGACGGGCGAGGTTGCAGGCATGGCCGTCTACTTCTTCAGCTTCTCGACCTGGACAGGGCGTCACGGGATCTACCTGGAGGACCTCTACGTCCGCCCCCATGCCCGCAGGCGGGGCGTGGGCCGGCGATTGCTCGAGGCGCTGGCGGCCGAGGCCGTCGAGAGGGGCCTCCCGCGGGTCGAATGGCTGGTCCTGGACTGGAACACCCCCGCCATCGACTTCTACCGCTCTCTCGGTGCCGTGCCGATGGACGGCTGGACGACTTTCCGCCTGTCAGGCAGTGCGCTCGACGCCGCCGGCCGTCCGGCTGCACCCGGGCCAGCGCCGGGCTGCTGAGCAGGCTGCTCGTGGTCCGGGCCCTGGCCGTTTGTTCGGCCGCCCGGTGCCCGGCCGCCCGGTGCTCAGCCGCCCAGGTCCACGAAGGCACCGGACAACCAGGCCAGTGCGTTCCGGCGCTCACCCAGCTCGACTGCCTGCACCTCGGCCTCGACCAGGAGCGACCACCCGAACGGGTGGCATGTCGCGTTGCGGCAATAGATGCGGTCGCCGACGCCAGCGAGCGCAGGGCCCGCTGCGCCTGTCTCGACCCGGAGCGCGGCCTGTGGTGCAGGCACGTCGCCGGCGAAGTGGCGCGCCAGGGCGCGCTGGCCCTGGTCGAGGATGTGCACGGTGAAGGCGGTCGCGGCCCCCGACGCGAACAGGTCGCCAAGATCCGTCGTCGGGTTGACAACCCCGGCCAGGCGCCCGGGCTCACCAGGTGACACGACCAAGGACGAAACTGTCAGCCCGACGGTGCCCATGCCGGCCCGGTACAGGCCGAGCGGCCCCGGGCCGAGCGCTTCGTCACCCGGCGCCAACCAGACGGTGACCGATGCCGGCATGCGGCCCCGGGCCCGCCTCAGCGGATCCCTGTCCTGGGGGGCGGCCGCCCACGGAGCGCCGTAACGCAGCTGCGCCCCGGAGCCCGAGAGCGCCGGGGCGGAGCCATCGACCGGGCCGGGTGCCGGCTCTTGTGTCACACGTTCGGCCCGGCCACGAGCCGGAGGGTGGCGGTGCGGGTCGAGCCGGTCGTGGTGGCCCAGGTGACACGGACCGCCTTGCCGACCTTCTCGCCCTGCATGATGGTGGACAGCTCGGTCAGGTTGGCCACCGACCTTCCGTCGACCTTGGTTATGACGTCACCCACGGCGATGCCAGCCGACGCTGCCGGGCTGCCCTGCTCCACCGCCGCCACGACGGCCCCCTTGCTCACGGGGGCGTTGTAGGTGCCGTAGCCGAAGGGCAGTCCGCCGAAGCCGGTGGAGCCGAGCGGGTAGCAGCCCTGCTCCCGCCCCTCGGCGCAGGCGACGTTCTCCACCGTCACGCCCATGATCGCATGGGCGCCGATGAACACGGTCGAGCTGGACTTGCCGGCTTCTATCTGGCGGGCGATGGCCATGGCGTGGTTGATCGGGATGGCGAAGCCGACGTTGGACGCGCTGGCGTTGGAGCCCGAACTGGAAGCGGCGGCGGTGTTCATACCGATCACCTGGGCATAAGAGTTGAGAAGAGGACCGCCGGAATTGCCCGGGTTGATCGGTGCCGTCGTCTGGAAGACGCCCTTCAGGTACTCGGTGGCCCCTGTGCTCGGGTCGCCGACGGGGATGGAGCGCGACGTGGCCGAGATGATGCCGTCGGTCACCGTCTCGGGCCCGGCCAGGGCCAGGGCGTTGCCGATGGCGACGACCTGGGTGCCCACGGTGACCTTGCTCGAGTCGCCGATGGCGACCGTCTTGAACCCGGTCCCGCCGTGCAACTGCAGCAGTGCAACGTCATCGGTCGGGTCGGCGCCCACGACGGTTGCCGTGTACTTCTTGCCCGCCCCGTTGACCTGGGCCGACAGGGTCGTGGAGCCGGCGATCACGTGGTTGTTGGTGAGCACCAGGCCAGAAGGGGTCAGCACCATGCCCGTGCCCTCATCGGTACCGTTGGGCCCGCTGGCGGTGATGTCGACCACAGCCGGCTCGACCCGTGCCGCGATGGCAGGCACGTTGAGCCCCTGTGTCCCGTTCGATGCTCCGGCGGACGGCACCGGCTGCGAGGTCGGCAGGTCGCTGGCGGTGGTGGTGGAGGAGGACTGGAGGGCCATGGCGATGCCTGCTCCGGCCCCTCCGGCCAGCAGCGCCGTCGCCACCAGGGCCGAGCCGATCAGCAGTCCGGACCGCCGGCGGTGCGCAGGGGCCGCCTCCTGGGCTGTCCCCGGCCCGGGCGGAGGCCCCATCGGTCCCCACGGCCCCGGGGCAGGAGGCGTCACCGGGGTGTCGTGTGGGCCGGGGCCGCCCCAGTGGGGGCCGCGGGCCGTCTGGCCGTGGGCCGAGCCGGGCGCCCACTGGTCCTCCGGGCCGCCCGGCCATCCCTGGTCCTGTGGACGCCAGCCCTGGCTCTGCCATCCGGGTGCGCTCTGGGCACCACCCGGACCGGGTTGCGCGGCCAAGCCGGGCGCTCCCGGCACGCCGGTACCGCCCGCCCCACCGCCCCACCCGTGCCCCTCGGGGCCGTTACCCCAGCGCGGGAAGTCCTGGTCCTCGTGTCCAGCCATGGTGAGCAGCTCCTTGCAGGTTGTCCGATCGTGTTCAGCGTCTTTCACCTAGGAATAAACCCCATCAGCCTCAAAGATTGCTTAACGAAGGCTTAGCAGTCCGCAAAATCACCTCAGCCGGCGGGGGAGAGCTGCAGTACCGTGTACTCCGCGAAGGGGGCAGCCGGGCTGGCGGGCTCGTAGGGGTCCTCGTTGCCCGGCCAACCCGTGGCGTGCCGGGTGCTGAACTCGCCCCAGGCGACGGTGTACATGATGGGGACGACAAGGCGCTGCGAGCTGACGACGGCGGCGATCGAGCGGACAGCGGAAGCCGCTCCCGGGGACCCCGGAGGGCTCGAAGCCAGCGCCGCCAGGGCCCGGCTCACAGTGCGCGCCGCCGAGGGCAGGGTGGTCGGCCCGAGGCGGCCGTAATCGCCACCCGATGCCACCGGGCCGTGCAGGAGGGCGGGGTCCAGCCACTGCTCGTACATCGGGTACGGGTCGGGCCCCGGGGCCCCCTCGACGACCGCCGCGTCGAAGTACCCCCCAGCCAGCGCCCGCCGCCAGGCGGAGCCGTCGAGAGCCCTGAACGAAGCGGCGAACCCGGCCGACCGCAGCTGGGTGGTCACGGCCCTGCCCGCCGTGGCAAGGCCCGTGCCGGCCTGTGCAACCAGGCTCAGCTGCAGAGGAGCCCCAGAGCGGTCCACCCAGAGACCCTTGGGCCCGAGATGGTAACCGGCCGAGACCAGAGCGTGCCCAGCGGCAGCGAGATCTGCTCCCGGCGCGAGGTCGGTAGCGGCGGCCCGGTCGAGCAAACCGGCGCCCATGGGCATGACCAGGCCCGAGGCGGACGTAGCCGGGGGGTCGTTGCCGCCCGAGACCGCGACGGAGACCTGACGGCGGTCGAGGGCGGCGCTGATAGCCGAGCGCACCGCCAGGCTCGCCGTCGGGGCTCTCTCCAGGTTGAGGTCCAGTGCAACGGTGCTGCGGGGGGTGAGCCAGTAGTGGTTGTCGGCGAGGTCGTGGGCTGCGAACTTGCTGGCGACGTCGGGCATGAAGGTGCCGGCCCAGTCGAGCGTCCCCGAAACCAGGGCCGAGCGCAGGCGCGCGACGCTGGAGAAGGCCGGGAACACCAGCCGACCGATGGCCGGGGCGCCCTTTTGCCAGTACCCGGCTCGAGCGCTGAGCACGACGCGATGACTGGAGAAGCCGCCACGCGCCAGTTCGTAGGGCCCCGTCCCGTCGGGGTGGCGGTCGACGAAGCCCTGGACGGAGCCCCGGCCGTAGCCGGCCTTGACGATGGGCACAGAGGCGATCTGCTCGAGGTGGGTGTAGGCGGGCGAGCTGAGCGTGAGAGCGAAGGTGAGCGGGCCTGTGGCCGTGGCGGACACGACCGGCAGGCCTGGTGCCAGGGACGGGTACTGCTTGACGAGGTTGTAGGTGTAAGCGGCGTCGGCGGCGACGAGCGGCGAGCCGTCGGCCCACCGCACCCCGGAGCGGATGGCAAAAGTGACCGTCTGGCCGGTGGAGCTGAAGCTCCAGCCCGCGGCCAGCCATGGGTAGTACTGGTCCACCTGGGCGCCGTCGTACTCGATCAGGGGCTCGTAGATGTAGGAGGTGATACCGCTGCGTACGGCGGGGGTCGAGGCTGCGAACGGGTTGAAGTCGTCGCTGAAACGCGCCACGGCGGCCGGGGCCACGACGAGGGTGGGCACGGCCGCCTGCCCCGCCGCGGCCGGGCGCGCTGCGACCACCCCGACCCCGACGGCGAGAGCCGCCAGCGTGGCCAGGACGACCAGTACCCGCTCCAGGCGACCTGCGGCTAACACGCGGGAACGTTCTAGCAGTGCCGGCACGCCTTGCAACCGCGGGTGCTCGCTCCCGAACCGGTGGGCGGTGAAGCGCCGGCCCGTTGCTAGCCTGAGGCCCTTGCCGACAAGGAGTGCGAATGGCTGGTTCTCGGTTCCCCGACGGTTTCCTGTGGGGGGCGGCGACCGCCGCCTACCAGATCGAGGGCGCGGTGACGGAGGGCGGGAGGGGCCCGTCCATCTGGGACACCTTCTCCCATACGCCCGGGCGCACCCTCAACGGTGATACGGGCGACGTCGCCTGCCGCCACTACGACAAGCTCGACGAGGACCTCGAGCTCATGGCCGACCTGGGCCTGAGGGCCTACCGCTTCTCGATCGCCTGGCCGAGGGTGCAGCCCGAGGGCAAGGGGCCGGCCAACCAGGCCGGCCTGGACTTCTACCGGCGGCTGGTCGACGGCTTGGCGGAGCGGGGCATCGTACCGGCGGTCACCCTCTACCACTGGGACCTCCCGCAGGCACTGGAAGACGCGGGTGGCTGGACGGCGCGCACGACGTCCGAGCGTTTCGCCGAGTACGCCGCCATCGTGGGGGAGGCCCTGGGCGACGCCGTTGGCATGTGGACCACCCTCAACGAGCCGTGGTGCGCCGGCTGGCTCGGCTACGGTACCGGGGCGCACGCTCCCGGGCGTTCGGGGCTGGCCTCGGGGACGGCTGCCACCCACCACCTAATGCTGGGCCACGGCCTCGCTGTCGAGGCCCTGCGCGCCGCTTCGTCGGCACCGGTCGGCATAACGCTCAACCTCAACCGCTTCATCCCGGCCAGCGACCACGAGCTGGACCTGCGGGCGGCGCGCATCGCCGACGCGGTGCTCAACCGCCTCTACCTCGACCCGGTGTTCAAGGCCTCCTACCCCGAGGACCTGGTGGAGCTGGTCAGGGCAGGAGGTGGAGACTTCGACGCCGTGCAGCCAGGCGACCTCGATGTGACCAGCCGGCCCATCGACTTCCTCGGGGTCAACTTCTACAGCACCGCGGTCATCGCCGACGTCAGCCGGGAGGCCGAGGCCCGCCAGGCCGGCTACGTCGTGGCCCCGGTCGGGGCCCGCGACGCCAACGCGCCTTTCGGTGTCCGCCAGGTCGGCCGGGCCGACCTCGAACGGTTGGCGACGGGTTGGGAGGTGGAGCCCGAGGGCCTGACTGACATCCTCGTGCGCCTGCGCGACGAGTACACCCGGGGCCCTCTGTACGTGACGGAGAACGGTGCCGCCCAGCACGACTACCGCGGCCCCGACGGCGCCGTCCACGACCCGGGCCGCATCTCCTACATCGACCGTCATGTGCGGGCGGTGCTACGGGCGATCGAGCGCGGCGTGGACGTGCGCGGCTATTTCGTATGGAGCCTCATGGACAATTACGAGTGGTCCCTCGGCTACTCGGTCCGCTTCGGCCTCACCTGGGTCGACTACCCGACGGGGGAGCGTGTCCCCAAGGACAGCTTCCACTGGTACCGCCAGGTCATCGCCGCCAACGGCCTGACCGGCGACGCGTGAGGGGGCGGACGTAGCCCGGCCGCCCACGACGGCCGACCGGCACCTGGCGGTGGCGCTGCGCGCCATCGTGCCCGCCCGGCGTGGGAGGCTGTGGGCATGATGCACCCGGGGATGGGCGCCAGCGGCTGGGGCATGATGCGCTCGATGCGCCAGGACCGCAAGGTCACCCAGCACAAGTTGCCCAAGGGGACGATGCGCCGTGTCCTCGGTTTTGCCCGCCCCTACAGGCGGATGCTGACGGTCTTCTTGGTGCTCATCGTGGTCGATGCTGTTGTTGGTGCCGTCAACCCGTTGCTCACGAGGAGCGTTGTCAACCATCTCGTGCCCCGGCCCGGGCGGTCGGTCGGCACCACGGTCGTCGTCTGGCTCGCTGTGGCGATCGGGGGCCTGGCGGTGTTCGACGCCGCGCTCGGGTTGTGGGAGCGCTGGATTTCGGCCCGGGTGGGTGAAGGCCTCATCTTCGACATGCGCAACCGGGTGTTCACCCACATCCAGCGCATGCCGGTCGCCTTCTTCACCCGCACCCAGACCGGGGCGCTCATCTCCCGGCTCAACAACGACGTGCTCGGTGCCCAGCAGGCCTTCACCGACACCTTCAATTCCGTGATAGGCAACGCCATCAGCGTCGCGGTGACCCTCCTGGCCATGTTCCTGCTCAGCTGGCAGATAACTGCCCTGGCCCTGCTCATGTTGCCCGTGTTCGTCTTCCCGGCCCGCTGGGTCGGCCGGCGCCTGGCGGCCATCACCCGGGAGGCGTACGGGCTCAACGCCGAGATGAACGCCATGATGAGCGAGCGTTTCAACGTGTCGGGCGCCCTGCTGGTGAAGATATTCGGCCGCCCCCGTTCCGAGTCCGACGTGTTCGAAGCCCGCACCGGGCGGGTTCGTGACATCGGGGTGACAACGGCCATGTACGCCCGCATCTTTTTCACCGGGCTCATGCTCACGGCATCGCTGGCGACGGCGCTCGTCTACGGGGTGGGCGGGGTGATGGTCGCCCACCACGAGCTGACCCTGGGGACCATGGTGGCGATGACGATGTACCTGACACGGCTCTACGGCCCGCTCACGTCGCTGTCCAACGTCCAGGTGGACGTCATGACCGCCCTGGTCTCGTTCGACCGGGTGTTCGAGGTGCTCGACCTGGCACCCATGATCGACGACAAGCCGGGGGCGACGGCCCTGTGCCGCGGTCCCGCCGAGCTGGTGTTCGACCACGTGGATTTCCGCTACCCCAGGCCGGACGAGGTCTCACTGGCGTCGCTGGAGTCAGTGGCGGTGCCCGAGCGTGGGACCGGTCAACAGATCCTCTTCGACGTGTCGTTCACGGCCCGCCCGGGAGAGCTGGTTGCGCTGGTCGGGCCGTCCGGTGCCGGCAAGACCACCATCAGCCACCTGGCGGCGCGGCTCTACGACGTCACCGGTGGTGCCGTGCGCATCAACGGCACAGACGTACGCGACGCCACGCTGTCGTCACTGCAGGCCGTGGTGGGTGTGGTGACCCAGGACGCGCACCTCTTCCACGACACCATCAGGGCCAACCTCATGTACGCCCGGCCGGGCGCGACCGAGGAGCAGCTACTCGCAGCCCTGGCGGACGCCCAGATCCTGGACATGGTCTCCGGCCTGCCGGACGGGCTCGACACCCTCGTGGGGGACAGGGGCTACAGGCTCTCGGGGGGCGAGAAGCAGCGGGTGGCGATCGCCAGGCTTCTGCTCAAGGCCCCCGACGTCGTGGTGCTTGACGAGGCCACGGCCCACCTCGACTCGGAGTCGGAGCAGGCCGTGCAGCGGGCGCTGGCCCAGGTGCTGAGCGGGCGCACCTCACTGGTCATCGCCCACCGGCTCTCGACGGTCCGCGACGCCGACCAGATCCTCGTCGTCGAGGCGGGCAGGCTGGTCGAGCAGGGAACCCACGCCAGCCTGCTGGCCGCTGACGGGCTGTACGCCGAGCTCTACCGGACGCAGTTCGCGGACCAGGAGAGCGTACCGTCGCCGGAGGCGACGGGGCCCTGGCAGGGGGACGTGGCGGACGACCGGGACGTAGCCGACGGAGCCTTCACTGGCGGGCCGGGCGACCGGGAGGCAGAGGCCGGCGAGCCCGATGTCAGCCTCGGGATTGCCGGCCCGTGACCTCGAACGGTGCCGGTCCCAGGTCGGACGCCAGGTAGGCGGCGCCGGCGATCCCGGCTTCGTTCTGGAACTTCGCCGGGAGGATCGCCGTGTCGAGGCTGAGCAGGGGCAGGAACTTCTCGGCCCGGCGACTGACCCCGCCCCCGACGACGAAGAGCTCGGGCCGTAGGTAGGCCTCCAGGGCCGAGAAGTAGCGCTGCAGGCGCTTGGCCCACTTGTCCCAGCTGAGCGACTCGCGCTCACGGGCAGCGGCGGATGCTCGCGTCTCGTAGTCTTCGCCGTCCAGCTCGATGTGCCCCAGCTCCGAATTGGGTACGAGGACGCCGTTGTAGATCAGGGCGGTGCCGATGCCGGTCCCGAGGGTGACGACGATGACGAGGCCCCTGGTGCCCTTGGCCGCCCCCCAGTAGGCCTCGGCGATCCCGGCCGCGTCTGCGTCGTTGACCGCCGTTACCGCCAGGCCGGTGGAGGCGGACATGACCTTTTCGATGTTGGTGCCGATCCACCCCTGGTCGACGTTGGCGGCCGTGCGGGCGACGCCGTTCTGCACCACCGCCGGAAAGGTGCAGCCCAGTGGGCCTTGCCACCCGAAGTGAGCCACCACCTCGGCGCAGGCGTTGGCTACCGCCGCCGGTGTCGAGGGCTGGGGTGTGAGCACCTTGTAACGCTCGGTTGCCAGCCCGCCCGCTTCGAGGTCGACGACAGCCCCCTTGATGCCCGACCCACCGATGTCGATCCCGAAACCGAGTATTCCCACGCCATGAGCCTAATCGAGGGAAGGCTGGCCTACAGGTGGGCGTCCCGCCGGCGTTGGCGCTCCACGCATGGGCGGTACTCTGACCCGGTGGACAACGAAGAAGCCGCAGAGGCCATCCGAAGTGACGAGCAGTGGCGGTCCGAGTTGAGCCCCGACCGCTACCAGGTCCTCCGCCAGGCGGCGACCGAGCCTCCCTGGTCGGGGGAGCACGTGCACAACCACGCTGACGGGACCTACCGCTGTGCAGGCTGTGGCACCGTCCTGTTCGACAGCACCACCAAGTTCGACTCCGGCTCGGGCTGGCCCAGCTTCTACGAGCCGGCTACCGCCGCCTCGGTCGAGTTGCGGACCGACACCAGCCACGGCACGACGAGGACGGAGGTGGTCTGTCGCGCCTGCGGCGGGCACCTCGGCCACGTCTTCGACGACGGTCCGGCGCCCACCGGCCAGCGTTATTGCATCAACTCGCTCGCCCTGGACTTCAAGGAGAGCTGAGGCGTAGCCCGCCGGTGCGCGGGTGACGCCCCGGCGGGCTGCCTCGCCGTCAGCCGTCAGCCGTTGGCCCGCTGGCGGCTCGGCGTGATCCGCAGGATCACCCGCTCGGTCTGGATCGCCGAGGCGTCGTAGGGGCCACCTGTGTACTTCTGGCTCAGTTGGTCTATGTGGTCGCGCGCCTCCTGGCCCCGCACGGTCTGGACGACCTCGCCCCGCACCTCGACGTAGCGGTAGGGGCTGGCGGCATCGATGACCGTGACCGTGACGCGGGGGTCACGGCTCACGTTGCGGAACTTCTGCCGTCCGACCTCGGTGTTTATGAGCAGGTGCTCGTCGTCGGCGTCAACCCACATGACATGCGTCATCGGTTGGCCGTCGGGTAGCAGGGTCGAGAAGGCGGCAAAGTTCTTGCCCTGGGCCAGGGACTTTACATTGGGTTCGAGCATGGGGCAAGGTTAGGTGCACCCCGCTCCTAAGTGGGGGGACCGTGAACGGCCCGCACTCGTGGCGGAACGGTCCGTGCTCCTTCCCCGGTCTCGCCGGTGCCTTCGCCTGGCAGGGGGAGCCGCTCCACGTTGGCGCCCGGTGGCCCTTTCGCTGGTCCAAGGCGGTACCAGGGACGTGAGCTCCGTCCGCTCGGCAGTGAGCTCACGTCCCCTCAGGCCGCCCGGGCGGGGCGCGGCTAGTCCGACTCGGCTATGGCTCTGGCCGCAGCGTTGCGCTCCGCCCAGAGCCTGCGCCGGCGCTTCCAGAACGCAGTCTTCCAGACCTTGAAGCCCCCGCGCCGGCCCGGTGCCGGGGCTCTGTGGGGACGAGGGGACGTCTTGCGCCCGACGTCGTGAGGTACCACGGGCAAGACGGCGTTTTCCAGTGTGTCCTCGTCGTAGGTGGCCGCATGCAGGTGGCTGCGAACGGCGTGGCGTGTGGCACGGCTGCTCTGGCGCCGCCGGCCCGTCGCGTCCTCGAGGAACTGGGCGTCCATCACTCGGGTCATCTGTACCTCCGCTCTGGAGTCCGGTCGTTGGCACGACCGGTACGAACCCATGGTGCCACGCACCTGCGCTTAGGGCAAAGATCTTTCCCTGAAAATTGCCGAACGCCAGAAGCGCAGCTCGGCGATGCTCTCCCTGATGTCGTCCAGCGCCCGGTGGGCGCCCTGCTTGCGGGGGGCGGCGGTGAACGCCTCGGGGTACCAGCGCCGGGCCAGCTCCTTGATGGTCGACACATCGACGTTGCGGTAGTGCAGGTAGTTGTCGAGGTCCGGCATGTAGGCGGCGAGGAACCGCCGGTCGGTGCCGATCGAGTTGCCGCACAGGGGTACCTTGCGGGCTTCGGGGACGTGCTTGCGCACGAACGCCAGCGTCTCGCCGGCGGCCGTCTCCAGGCTGACGTCCGAGGCGGCGATGGCCTGTAGCAGGCCGCTGCGGGTGTGCATCTGGCGCACCACGTCGTCCATCTGGGCGAGGGCCTCGGGTGGGGTGGCGATGACCATGTCCGGCCCCTCGGCGACCACCTCGAGCTCGTCGTCGGTTACGAGCGTGGCGATCTCCACGATGTGGTCGCGCGAGGGCTCCAGGCCGGTCATTTCGAGATCTAGCCAGACGAGCACCGACCGGACTCTAATTGGCGGGCACGACCGGGCACTAGCGTGGGCGCCGTGGAGCCTGGCCAGCGCGTGACGGTAGAGGTGCGCCAGCTGGACCCCGACCTCGGCCTCCCGGGGTACGCCCGGGTAGGCGACGCTGGCGCTGACCTGCGGGCGCGTACCGACGTGACCATCGGTGCCGGCGGCGGGCGGGCCCTGGTGCCCACCGGCATCGCCATCGCCCTGCCTCCCGGGTACGGGGGCTTCGTCCAGCCACGCAGCGGCCTTGCGCTCAGGCACGGCGTCACCGTGCTCAACGCCCCCGGTCTCATCGACTCCGGTTACCGGGACGAGGTCAAGGTGCTGCTGGTCAACACCGACCCCGAGCACGCCTACGAGGTACGCCGGGGCGACCGGGTGGCGCAGTTGGTGATCAAGGCGGTCGCGGAGGCCGAGTTCGTGGCCGTCGAGGAGCTGGCCGGGAGCGAGCGCGGCCTCGGAGGCTTCGGCCACAGCGGGAGGTAGGCGGTGCCTGAGCTGCCCGAAGTCGAAGCCCTTGCCATGTTCCTGGGCGAGCAGGCAGGCGGGCGGACCGTCGAGCGGGCGGAGCTGGCGTCGCTGTCTGCCCTCAAGACCTACGACCCGGCGCTCGAGTCGCTGGTCGGGCGCCGGGTCGCCGGTGCCGAGCGCGTCGGCAAGTACCTGTGCACCGACCTCGACGGCCTCTGGCTCGTCACGCACCTGGCGCGAGCCGGCTGGCTGCACTGGCGCGACCCCTTGCCAGCGGGCCGCCCCAAGCCGGGGCGCGGCCCGCTGGCGCTCCGGGTGGGCCTCTCGGGTGGCGCCGGCTTCGACCTCACCGAGCAGGGCACGGAGAAGCGCCTGGCGATCTGGGTGGTGCGGGCCCTGGACCAGGTCGAGGGGATCGCCAGGCTGGGGCCCGACCCCCTCTCCGAAGGTTTCGACGAGGCCGCCCTGGCCGCGGTGCTGGGCCGGGAAGCCGGCCGGCTCAAGACCGTCCTGGCCGACCAGTCGGTGCTGGCCGGCGTGGGCAACGCCTACTCCGACGAGATCCTGTGGGCGGCCCGGCTGTCGCCGTTCAAGACGGCCTCCAAGCTCACGGCAGATGAGCTGGAGCGGCTCTACCACGCGCTCACGGGCACCCTGCGCAAGGCGGTGGAGCGGAGCCTGGGGCAGGCCGCGAGGGAGCTGAAGGACGCCAAGCGGGCGGGTCTCAACGTGCACGGGAGGGCCGGGCAGGCTTGCCCAGCCTGTGGCGGCACCGTGCGCGAGGTGCACCTGGCCAACCGCAGCTTCCAGTACTGCCCTGGGTGCCAGACCGGAGGCCGGGCCCTCGCCGACCGTCGCCTGTCGAGGTTGCTCAAGTGAGCGCCGAGACAGAGGAGGTCGTCTTCCGGGGCGTGAGATGGCGGCGTTCGGCTTCGGGCCGGGCGCTCTGGTACAACGAGGGCCTGAAGCGCTGGGTCACCTGGCACGAGGGGGCCGACGCGCCCCCGGTCCCGGACCGCTGGGCGCGCGAGCTCTCCGGGGCCGGTACGGCCCTGGCGCCGGGCCCGGCCGCCCGGACGGGGCGGCCAACGCCCACCGGCGCGCCGGAGCAGGCCCCGAGCGGTGGCAAAGCGGTCGCCCGTCCCGGGGGTGCCCCCGGCCCGCATGCGCCTCGGCAGGCGACAGACGCCATGAGCACCCGGGCGCCCATGCGCTCCCCGTACAGGTTGGTACCCATCCTCATCGCCCTGGCGATCGTGGGCGTCGCCGTCTTCGAGGCCGTGAAACCCCCTGCCAGGGCCACGCAGGCCGACATCGCCTCCGCAATGGCCCTACGGGGCAAGTGCCTGCCGCGCGGAGGCGGGACGCCGTCTGCGCCGTCCTACTCGACCAGCCCCGTTGCCTGCTCCAGCCCGCAGGCGGTGGTCAAGGTGGCGGCGGTGGTGAGCGCCGACGCCCCGGCCGGCTCGTGCCCGCGCGGGACGGAGGTGGCGGTCCTGGTCAACCCCGGTGTGGTGGGGGAGCCCTTCGAGTGCCTGGAGAAGCTCGGCGCCAGGCGCTAACGTATGGGGGCAACGCGGACGTGGCTCAGTTGGTAGAGCATCACCTTGCCAAGGTGAGGGTCGCGGGTTCGAATCCCGTCGTCCGCTCTCGGTCCTCGCTCCTTCCCGGCCCATCTGTAGCGTCGCGTCCGTGCGCTCCTGGCCCGGGTGCAAAGGGGCGCAAGTCGCTGTCCTCCTCCCCCTCACGGCACAGGTCTCCGCCTGGGCCCGCGCGATACGGGCACGTACGCGACTGTCATGGCCAGGGTAGCGACGACCAGCACCGGGGCCAGCGCACCGGCGTGGTGGGCATTGAGGACGAGGCCGGCGCCTACAGGCACTGCCGCCCCGCCCAGGGTGGAGGCGGCCACCTGGAGGCTGGCGACACGCGTGACAGCTCGGCTCCCGTGGGACGCCCAACGATCAGCGGTCGTCGCGTTCATGAGAGGGAACAGCGGAGCGCACCCCGTCCCGATCAGCAGCAGGCCGGCGACAGCGAGGCCCGTGGAGCCCCGCACGGCCATGAGGGCGGCACCTGCCGCGACGGCGACGACTGCCCACGACATGACCCTTAAAGCACCGAGGCTTTCGGCAAGCTGGCCGAGCACGGCCCTCCCGGCGAACATGGTGGCCCAGTAGGCGGAGAGCACCAGCCCGGCACCCGCTGTCGACATGGCGCGGGCGTCCACCAGGTAGAGGAAGCCCCATATTCCTGCGGCCGACTCGGCGCCGGTTTCGAGAGCGCAGAAGGCGAGTGCCGCGCCGAGGCGGACGAGCGCGGTCACTGGCAGTGTGCTGGACGTAAAGCGCGCCGGCGCTGCCGTGCTCGGGAGCGCGCGCTGGCGGGGGGTGGGCTCGGGGCCAGGGGCGTACGATGCAGGCCCTCCTGCCGTCCCGTGGGCCGCGGCGGCGGTTGCCGGGACGTGCGCCACGGGGGGGACGGCGAGCGGGCGCCATCTTGCCCGGTAGGCGAGCAGCAGCAGGCTGACGCAGCCCGGCGGCACGGCTACGGCGGCGAGCGCCCAGCGCCAGCCCGTGCCGGCGCTCAGCAGGTTGGCGACGAGCAGAGGACCGAGCACGGCACCGAGGCTGTACGCGGCGTGCGCCCAGTTGTTCTGGCGGGGGCCGAAACGCTGCGCGCCATAGGCGTTCACAGCCGTGTCGAGCGAGCCGAAGCCCAGGCTGAACAACGCAGAGCCGATCAGCAGGACAGCGAACGACGGGGCGAGCGATTCGAGGACCAGTGCAGACGACACCGCTCCCGCCCCGCCGGCGGCGACCACGCTGATGGCGATGCGGGCGAGGAAGCGCTGGTATGCCAGGCTGGCAATGACGGAGGCCGCTGTGCCGACGACGAGGAAGGCACCGAGCGCGGCCACGGGCTGGTGGACGCTCAGGCGCATGCTGGGCCACAGGAGGCCGAGCGTCGAGGCTGGCAGGGCGAGCGCGATATAGGACAGGCAGGCCAAGCGGTACGGGCTCATCGTTGGTACTCCTCCGGGAGCAGGACGGCACGGACTGAAAACCCACCCCGCAGGTGGGCTTGTCTGGCCGGCGCCGAGGCCGGCGGTGCCGCTCACGGAGGCGGCACGCGGTGACTGGGCGGCCCGTATGGGCCGCACCTGACGGTCAGCGCGTGCCTGGTTGCCCGGGCATCTCTGTCTCTCGCATCTGGTCCATCTCGCTGCCAGGGTAGCGGCCACATCCGCTCGTGGTCGACCTTCCCCGCCGCCCCGAGGCGACCAGGGAAGCAGCGGTGAGGTCGATCGACGGCGGCCACCTGGGTGGGGCAACGGGGCGGCTACGAGGGCATCGGAGGGGGCACTTCTCCCCGGGCGTGGGCGGCGGCCCCCAGGCGTTCCCCAGCCCTGTGGGAACGGCGGGCGTAGGCGGACTGCTCAGCTCCGAGCGCGCCGGGCGGACGGCCCGGTACCGTCTGGCGCCAGCGGTGTACGCCGCCCAGGCCCGTATGGAACGCCAGCTGCGCGGTCAGCGGCCGGCCTGGTCCGGCTCGTTCCACGGGGTGCTCTACGAGGTCCCCGAACGGTCTCGGCCTTACCGGGACCGCTTGCGGCGCAGCGCACAGCTTCTCGGTTACGCCGTGCTCCGTCCTGGTCTGCTCATCGCCACCACCGACCGGTCGGACGAGCTGCGTTCCTTGCTTGCGGACCAGCCGACCGGCAGCCAAGTGCTGTGGGTCCAGGTCACCCTCGAGGCCGACGACAGCCGTCGGGTGGCTGCCGACCTATGGGATCTCGACCGGCTCGCCACGCGTTACCGCGCGGTGGTGGCCGACGCCCGAGCACGCATCGACCGCGCCCGCTTCGCGCAGAGCGACCACTCGTTTGCGGCCTTCGCTGCGGCGGCGCTGCCACTTTTCGAGACGGCCGCCGCAGATCCCGATCTCCCCGCCGCCTTGCTGCCTTCGAACTGGCCGGGAAACGATGTAGGTGCAGCGATTGGCGCCGCCCTCGAGGTGTTCGGCCCGATGGTCGGCCAGTATGTGACTGACCTCGCCGGCCGACAGTGACCGGCATGGGAGGTGCCGAGGACAACAGCGGCCCGCGCGACGGTGGAGTGGTGGACCGTTACCGGGTGGCGGGGCCTCAGTCGGCTGGCCGTCGGAGGCCCGCCGCTGCCGACAGGGCGGCCGTGTAGATGGCGGCCATGGCGTCCCAGAGGGCATTGGCCTCGTTGTCGAGGTCCCGGCGGGCAGGGTCGTCGTCGAACCATGCCACGGTCTGGCGGATGCCCTCGGCGAAA
>JAJZIY010000053.1:8105-18535 GCA_021828475.1 Actinomycetes bacterium | reverse complement strand
CCCCCTGGAGCCGGGTGCTCGGGCAGTAGGCATCGACGCGCCCGCACGCTAGCGTGAAGCGGTGCCGTGGTGGGGTTGGTTGCTCCTGTGCCTCGGCGCCGTTTCAACAGCCGGTGTCGCGCTGAGGCGGCAGATCCGCTACGCAATCAGGGTCGCGAAGGCGCTTACCACCGACGAGCGGCTGCCCCGACCACTGCGCTGGGCACTGCGGGTGGCCCTGGCTCTGAAGGTCGTGCCCTTTCCGGATCTCGGTATCGACGAGCTGCTCCTTCTCGTGGCGGGGACCCTGCTCGTCACCGTCTACCGCCCTACGCTGAAGGCGGTCCTGGCCGAAGCTAAGCAGGCGCCGGACGCGCAGCCATCGTCACCACTCCCACAGGAGGGCGACAGACGGTCCGGCCCGGCGGCTCACTCAGCCAACCCAGCCGATCGTCCAGCCTTTTCCGCAGGTCACGCGACCAACCCGGCCGATCGTCCAACCGGCTCCTGAGCCCGCTCGACCAGCCCGGCCCGGAAGCCTCGAGTCTGGCGGCTACACGCACCCTGGAAGCTCGCCGCCCGGGACGGGCATGGTGGCATCGGACAGCTGGCGGCTACACGCACCCTGGAGGCTCAGGGGACCAGGTCGTCGCAGCCGCCATCCTCGCAGGCATCGGCCACGCGCACCCTGGAAGCTCAGGGGACCAGGTCGCGGTGCGGGCAAAGCTCCTGGAGGCGTTCCACGAAGAGCGGGTTCGTGACCCAACGGGCCTGGAAGACCCGCCGGCGCACGTCGCAGTACAGCTCCATACGGTGCGGCGTCTCCAGGAATATGACCTGGGTACGCAGGATGTCGGGGGTTTCCCACCTCCCTACGCCGGCAGTCGGAGCCCGAGCCGTGCCCGGGCCTGGCTCGGCGACAGCCCATTCGCCCATGCCCACCACTACCTCGGTCTCCCAGCCAGGCTCCCGAAGCGTCAGGCACCATAGGCCGTCGCGGTTGGAAAGGACCACGGACTGTGGAAGTGGGCCGGGCTCATCCGTCACGACCTCGTGGGTCAGCTCGACGCTCACCCACTCGGCTGCCGGAGGGCCGTCCCCCGGGCCGTCCTGCCTGAGGCCCTCCAACGGTCCGGCCTGGGCCCCTGTGCCGCGCCCAACCGCACCATCCGGCGGGCCCTTGCCCTCTTGCCGGCCAGGCACGACAAGTCCGGAAAGGCGCCGCGCCAGCGCATCGTCTGCTGTTGTCGGGGGCAGCGGCTCGGGGTGCAGTCCCGGGAGCAGGTGCTCCCACACGGCATCCAACAGGTACTGGATGTCGTCGGATTGCGACGTCACGGCCACAACGGCGTCGTGCTCGGGAAGGACCAGGCACAACTGCCCGTAGGCGCCGTCGCCGCGGTAACCGTGGCGGGACATCCAGAAATGGGTGCCGTAGCCCTCCAGCCAGTCGGGTGTCTCAGCCCGGCTCTCGGCCCCCGGCACGCCCGCCGTTGCCACATGGGGCCTCGATGCGATGGCGACCCAGTCGGGGGGCAGCACCTGCTCGCCGGCCCAGCGTCCACCCTCCAGGTAGAGCTGGCCGAGCAGGGCAATGGTGCGCGTCGTGGCGTAGAGCCCGCTGAAAGCCATGTCCCGCCCCTCGGGGTACTGCTCCCAGTAGATGCGGTCGGCGCCCATCGGCCCCAGCAGCCTCTCCCAGAGCAGGCTGCGCAGCGTCCGCCCGTAAATTCGCTGGACAATGGCACCCAGCGTGTAGGTCGCCGACTGGTTGTAGGTGAAGAGGGACCCCGGCGCCCGCTCGGGCGGCAGCGACAGGAAACCCCTGACCGGGTCGGCCGGGTCGGCCGCTTTGGCTGCCTCCCATGTGTCGTAGGTGTGGCCGGTGCTCATGCTGGCCAGGTGACGCACGAGGATCTGGCTGCTGGCGGGGGCCAGATCCGGGCCGTCCAGCTCAGGGAAGTGCGCCACCACCGGGTCGTCCAGGCCGAGCAGGCCGTCCGCCATCGCCAGAGCGGCCGCCGTGACCGTGAAGCTCTTACTGAGCGAGTACAGCAGGTGCGTGCGCTCGGGTGAGTACGGCCTCCACCACCCCGCAGCCACGACGTGACCGTGCCTCAGCACCATGAGGCTGTGCGGGTCTGCTCCCGGCTGGCGCTCGAGGGCGGTGACCAGGTTGTCCACCGCCGGCGCAGCAACGCCTTGGGCTGCCGGGGTACTCGTTGTCACGAACGACATCACGAGGCGCGCGCCCCGCTCCCCTGTCGCTCGGCGACGTTGGCGCTCCCGTACAGCCAGCAACGGGCCCGGTGACCAGCGCTGACCTCCAGCTCGGGGGGCTCCCGGTGGCACTGCTCGGTGGCGAAGGGGCAACGGGCGATGAAGCGGCAGGCGCTACCCGTCGCCGCCTCGCGCGCCTCTCCTGCTCGGCGCAGGCGTTCCTCTTCCGTTACCGTCTCCTCGCCCGGGGGCACCAGCAGGCCGGAAGGGCCGGCGGGCCCGTTGCCTGGCGATGCCAGGCTGGAGAAGTGGCCGTTGCCCGCCGCCTCGGCCACCCCGACGAAGGCCCCGTCGCCGATCCCACCCGTCGCGGACGCCCCTTCCCCGCTGCCACCCGCCGTCGCCAGCACGGCCCGCTCGGGATGCGGTGCCGCCGAGGCCAGTAGACGGGTGTAAGGGTGAGCGGGGTGCAGTATCACATCGTCACTGGTTCCCCGCTCGACGATCTGGCCTCTGTACATGACCATGATCTCACTGGAGAAATGCCGGGCCGTGGCAAGGTCGTGAGTGACGTACAGGAGGGCCAGGTTCCGTTGGCTCTTCAAGTCGTCCAGGAGCTTCAGGATCTCGAGGCGGATGGACACGTCGAGCATGGAAACGGGCTCGTCCGCCAAGAGGAAGTCCGGGTTGGGGGCCAGGGCCCTGGCAATGGCCACCCGCTGGCGCTGGCCACCGGACAGCTCGTGGGGGAAGCGTTTCATCATCTCGCCCGGCGGTACGAGGTTGACTGAGGCCAGGAGTGCCTCGACGTCGTGGTCCACACCGGCGCGGGCGTGGCCGTGCACGAGCAGCGGCCGCCGCAGGTGGTGCGCGACGGAGTACGCCGGGTTGAGGGAGGCGAACGGGTCTTGGAACACGAGCTGCACGCGCCGGCGGTACGACTTGAGAGCACGGCCCTTTTGAGGGACAAGCTCGTTGTCGAGGCGGACCGTCCCACCCGCCGTCTCCTGCAGCCGGCCGAGAGCGCGCACGATCGTGGACTTACCACTGCCGCTCTCGCCCACCAAGGCCAGCGTCTTGCCGGCCTGCAAGACGAACGAGACATGGTCCACCGCCCTGAGCGGCGCGCCCCGTCGTTGGGAGAACTCGACCACCATGTCCGCCACTTCGAGCTGGCTCACCCAACGCCCCCTTCGCCCCCGACAGCGGGCGCCGGCCCCGGCACCGCGCCGCGCAGGTGGCAGGCTGCCTCCCACTCCGCGCGGGTGCCCGGACGGCCGTCAGGCCCCGGCAGGGTCGACCCCCCCGCCGCCGACCCAGCCGGCGTCCCACCAGCCGACCCAGCCGGCGTCACCCCCAGGACCGCGGCCCCTGCGGTACCCGCGGCCACCGGTGGGGCAAGGACCGGCCGCTCCTCGACGCACAGCTCGAAGGCGTGCGGGCAGCGGGGAGCAAACGCGCAGCCCCTCACAGGTTTGCGCAAGTCCGGCGGCGACCCTGGGATGCCGGCCAGCTCCCTGCGGTCGCCGAAGAGCGTCGGAGTGGAGCGCATGAGGCCCTGGGTATAGGGGTGCGCGGCGCCGGTGGCGATGCGCGCCGCCGGTCCGAGCTCGGCCACCTCGCCGCCGTACATGACCACCAGCCGGTCACAGATTTCGAGCAGCAGAGACAGGTCGTGGGTTATGAATATGACGCTGAAACCGAGCTCTGCCTGCAGGCGCCGTACCTCGTTGAGTATCTCGCGCTGGACAACGACGTCGAGAGCCGTCGTGGGCTCGTCGAGCACCACCACCTCGGGCCGCAGGGCGAGCGCCATGGCGATCCCTACACGCTGGCGCATCCCGCCCGACAGCTCGTGCGGGAAGCTGGCGATGCGCGCCGGGTCGATACCCACCATCTCCAGCAGGCGCCGTCCCCGGGCTTCGACCTCGGCGGAACCGATACCATCGATGTGCGCTCGCAGGACGTCGCCGAACTGGCGGCGCAGGCTGGTCACGGGGTTGAGCGCGTTCATGGCGCTCTGGAAGACCATGGACACCTTCTCCCAGCGCCAGCGGCGCAGTTCCTCGGGCGCCATGCGCATGATGTCGACGAACTCGCCTCTCGCTGTGTCCCAGTAGCGGACCGTCCCACCCACCAGTCGGGCAGGCGGCCGCAGCAGATGGGTGACCGCGTAGGCCAGGGTGGACTTGCCGCAACCGCTCTCACCCGCAACACCGAGGATCTCACCCCGGCGCAGCGTGAAGCTGACCCCGCGCACGGCATGCGTGGGAGCCTCCCCCATGTAGTCGACTCGCACGTCCTCGGCCCACAGCACGATGTCGCCCGGCCCACTCACAGCAGGTCCCGGCCCACTCACAGCAGGTCCCGGCCCACTCACGGCAGGTCCCGGCCCACTCACGGCAGGTCCCGGCCCACTCACAGCAGGTCCCGGCCCACTCACAGCACGTCCTCCGAGCCCTTCGCCTTGGGCTCACGCCAGACCCGCAGGCGGGGGTTCAACAGCTCGTCCAATCCGAAATTGATGAGAGCGAGCGAGGTCCCGACGATCGCGATGCACAGGCCGGGCGGCGCAAACCACCACCATGCCCCGCTGGTCAAGGCTTCGTCGTTCTGTGCCAGGTAGAGCATGTTGCCCCATGTCATCGAACTGGTGTCGCCGAGCCCGAGGAAAGACAGGCCGGCCTGGGTGAGAATGGCGAAGATCACCGAGAAGATGAAGCCCGAAATGATGATGGCCGACAGGTTGGGCAGCACCTCTACCACGATCACCCGCCAGGTGCTCTCCCCGTACACTCGTGCTGCCAGCACGTAGTCCCGGCTGCGCAGGCTCAGCGTCATGCCGCGCAGGACCCGGGCGCTGCCCGCCCAGCTGATGAATGCGATGACCAGAATGGTGGCCATCAGGCCCCCCGAGTGCACGTAGGCCGCGACGATTATCACCAGGGGCAGGCCCGGGATCACGAGCACCACGTTGGTGAACAGGTTGAGCACGTCGTCCGTCGCGCCTCCGACCAGGGCGCCCGTGACCCCGATGAAGACCGAGAGCACAGTGGCGATCGCCCCGGCAGCGAAGCCGACCTCCAGCGTCCCCCGGGCCGAGTCGATCAGCTGGGCCAGCACGTCCTGCCCGCTCGCAGTCGTCCCCAGGAGAAATCGTCCCGTCGGCGCGTGCAGCGGTGAGCCGACGAAGGCGTTGGGGTTGGTCTCGAACATCGGGCCGAAGATGGCCAGCAGCACGAATACGAGGAGCACGATCGATCCGACCATCATCCGGGGCGACCGGCGGATGTGGCGGAGGCCCCGACGCGCCCGCACGGCGGCAGCCCGGGCCGCGCCGGGCAGGCCGCCCCTGATGGGGACTGGCCCTTCACCGACGGGCACGGGTGCGCTCGGCGCGGCGACGCTCATCGCGCCTGCCTCGTACGGGGGTCCACGAAACCGTAGAGCAGGTCGGCCAGCAGGTTGGCCAGCAGGACCGACATGGTGATGACCAGGAAAATCCCTTGCATGAGCGGGTAGTCCTCGTTCTGCACCGCTTGGAGCAGCTCGTAGCCGATGCCCGGGTACGAAAAGACGATCTCGGTCAGTATCGAGCCGGACACCACGAAGCCGAGCGATATTGCGAACCCGGTGAAGCTCGGCAGTATCGCGTTGCGGGCCGCGTAACCGATCAGCACCCGTCGCGAGCGCAGGCCCTTGGCCTGAGCCGCCACTATGTAGTCGTCCGAGAGGGTGGTGACCGTCTGGTTGCGCATCCCGAGGAGCCAGCCTCCGATCTGGGCCAGTACGATCGTCAGGCCCGGCAGGAGCGAGTGCCAGATGGCCGAGCTGATGAAGGACCAGCTCCAGCCGATGTTCAGCGCCGGGTTGAAGCCCCCGTTGAGCGGGAAGAAGTGCCAGATCACGGCGAACAGGTAGAGCAGCAACAATGCCAGCCAGAAGTACGGGATGGCGGTGAGGAAGGTGGTGGAGGGGATGATCGCGTCGAGCCACTTGCTACGGTGCCAGCCGGCCAGGGCGCCGAGCACGATCCCGATCGTGAACGCCAGCACCGTCGACACGCCCACCAGGATCACCGTCCACGGAAGGGTGGACGAGATGATCGACGCGACCGATATGGGGAAATCTGTGATGGAGGCCCCGAAGTGCAACTGGACGACCGACGTCAGGTAGTGCCAGTACTGGATGAAGATGTTGCCACTGCCCAGGCCCAGCATCGCCTGCAAGGAGGCCGCCTCGTTCGGCGGCGGCGTCCCGGTCTGGGACATGCGGCTCAGTATGAGCTCGATGGGATTGCCCGGGATGAGGCGGGGCAGGAAGAAGTTGACCGTCAGCGCGCCCCAAGCCGCCAGCAGGTAGAAGCCCAGCCGTCGAGCTATGTAACGCACTCCGGCCCCACCTCCCTCTTCGCGCCCGGCGGCACGCTCTGGCGCCACTCCCCGGCTCGCAGCCAGCGGGAACAGCGACCCCCTCAGATAAGGTGAACGTACCATGCTGGGCATGAGACGTCAAGACCTTTCGTAAAAGCACTTCGCAACTCAACCGTCCTTGCTGCTGCAGACGTCGCAGCGCGGCTTTACCACCACCCACAGTGCCGCGGCCTCCCGATGTTGAGCCGCACGACCTGGTGCCTGCATGCCGAGGCCCCGCCCGGCCGAACCCCATCTCACACGGGGGGCCGCAAGTACCACCCCCAACCAGCATCCCAAGTGGCATCGCCAAGTGGCATCGCCAAACCGGCGCACCGCGAACCGGCGCACCGCCAACCGGCGCACCGCCAACCGGCGCACCGCCAACCAGCGCACCGCCAACCGGCGCACCGCCAACCGGCGCACCGCCAAGCGCCATCGCCGAGCAGCCCCGCCCGCCGGCTTGCCGCCTCGTCTAAAGTCCTTTTATTGAAGTGCTTGACAGACGGCGTCCAGCGATGTTTACTTTGCAGCAGGGCAAGCGAGGCGTCGCAACTACGTGAGCCGAAGGGGGGTGTGCCCAATGCCGCGCTATGACCTCGATGACGCTGGGCTGGTGGAGTACCGCACCTCGGTACAGGCTCCACCCGACCTGGCCGAGTTCTGGCGAAGGTCGCTGGACCGAGCGCGGACAGATGCCTGGGCCCCCAAGGTCGAACCGGTCGCCAGTCCCCTGAGGGCCGTCGACGCCTTCGATGTCACCTACTGCGGTTCGGGGGGCCAGCCGGTGAAGGCCTGGCTCCACCGGCCGGCCGGCTACGAGGGCGACCTACCGGTCGTGGTGCGTTACCCCGGCTACGGGGGCGGCAGGGGCCTGCCCCACCAGGTCGGCCACCTCGTGCTCGCCGGTTACGCCTGCCTGAGCGTCGATGCCCGCGGCCAAGGGACCGGGGGCGGCTGGATCGGAGGGACCCCGGACAGCGGCAGCTTCGGCCCCGCCTCACCAGGGGTGATGACCCACGGGATCGCCAGTCCCGAGACGTACTACTTCCGCCGGCTTTACACCGACGCCGTCCTGGCCGTCGACGCAGCCCGCCAACTGGACGGCATCCTGGCCGACCAGATCGTGCTGGCCGGCGAGAGCCAGGGCGGGGGCACGGCCCTCGCTGTGGCCGGCCTTGCCGACGGCATCACTGCGGTAATGGCCGATGTGCCCTTCATGTGCGACGTACCTCGGGGCATGGCACTGTGCGACTGCGGACCGTACCTCGAGCTCGTGCACTACCTGGCCAACCACCGCGACCAGGAAGCGCACGTTCTGAGGGTCCTGTCCTACTTCGACGTCACCGTGCTCGTCACTGCCGCCCGGGCACCGGCGCTGTTCTCGGTGGCATTGATGGACCGCTCGTGCCCGCCCTCGACGGTCCGTGCCGCTTTCAACGCCTACGCCGGGCCCAAGGAGATCCGCACCTATGCGTACAACGACCACGAAGGAGGGCAGTTCCACCAGGAGCAGGAACAGCTCTGGTGGCTGCCGGCAGTGGCCCCCCTCCCTCCCCCGACCCGTACCGGCCACTAACCGAAATCACGGCTGAGCAAACAAACCTCTAGGAGGAAGAAAACATGAAACGTACCTGGTTGGCAATAGCGAGCGCAGCCACCATGCTCGCCACCGGCTCCGCCGTCACGGCGCTGAGCACGGGCACTGGTGCTGCGGCGACGACGGGCTCGGTGCTCACGGTCGACGTGGGCGACTCCGGCCTGTGGCCAGATGTCTTCAACCCCTTCGCCCCGCCGGGCGTCGAGGACCCGACTTTCGGCATGATCTACGAGCCGCTGATGTTCTTCGACACTGCCAAGCAGGGTGTCGTCGACCCCTGGCTGGCTACCGGCTACAAGTGGGGCAACGCCGGCAAATCGATCACCTTCAACCTGCGCCACAATGTCAAGTGGCAAGATGGCACGCCCTTCACCAGTGCCGACGTCGCCTACACCTTCAACCTCATCAAGTCCAACAAGGCGCTCAACCAGAGCGGACTGCCCCTGGCCGGAGCGACCACGTCCGGCCCGTACTCCGTGACAATCCACTTCACGCAGCCGGCGTACTCCGACCTCATATACGTGGCCGGCAAGACCTACATCGTCCCCCAGCACATCTGGAAGAGCGTCAAGAACCCGGCCACATGGGCCGACGCCAAGCCCGTCGGCACCGGGGCCTACCAGTTCCAATCCATCGCCGGGACGGTAATGACGCTCGTGGCCAACCCGCACTACTACATGCCGGGCTTGCCCAAGACCCACGAGTACCGCTACATCAACTACAGCGGCAACACCAGCGCCGACCTCGCTCTCGAGCAGGGCCAGCTGGACTGGGGCGCCGGGTTCATTCCCAACATCAACAAGAACTACCTCGCCAAGAACAAGAACTTCCACCTGGTAGACATCCCGCTCGCCGACACCGTCCTGCTGCCCAACATGGTCAAGGGGCCCCAGACGAGCCTGCCGGTGCGCGAGGCCATCAGCGACGCGCTGAACAGGCCCTTCATATCCAACATCGTGTACAACGGCTACGCGCCCCCGACCAACCCGACGGCGCTGCTGACACCCAACTTCTCTGAGTTCCTCAACCCTGCTCTCAACAAGCGCTTCACCTACAACGTCGCCGCCGCCAAGAAGCTGCTCGAGAGCGCCGGCTACAAGATGGGCAGCGACGGCTACTTCCAGAAGAACGGCCAGGATCTCTCCATCACGGTCAAGATCGTGGCCGGCTACACCGACTACGTGTCGATCCTCGGCATCGCCCAGCAGGAGCTGAAGGCCGCCGGCATCAAGATGATCGCCGACGGCGAGAGCTACGCCGCCTGGGCGTCGGACCAGGACAGCGGCAACTTCCAGTTCCTGCTCACAAACTACGGCTACACGCCGAGCGCCTACTTCTACTACAACCAGATCCTCAACGGCTCTGCCATCCCGCCCATAGGAAAGACGGACACTGCCGGAGACTACGGCCGGTACAACAACCCGACCGTCGACGCCCTGCTCAAGGCCATCGGCAGCACGGCCAACGTGGCCGTCCAAAAGAAGGACTTCTATCGCATAGAGTCCATATTCGCCAAGAACCTGCCCGTGATCCCGCTCTTCGAGGGCCAGGACGAGATCGAGTTCAACGGCAACGCCGTCCAGGGTTACCCGACCGTCCAGCACCCCTACGCCGCCGCGGCTCCCTGGCTCAGCCCTGACCTCGGTTGGGTGGCGATGCGACTGGCTCCGGCCAAATAGCTCGGCGGGTGGCATCCCGCCAACGCAACCCTGCCGTGCTGCCGGGGTAGGACTGCCTGCTCCCTGCCCCGGCTTTGTTCCCCCCCGACAAGCCCGCCCCAACCGGGCGGGCTTGTTGGGCTCGGTGGACCTGCCCACCCAGCCCCGGGTCGATATTGGCCAGCCCGGACAACCCGGACAACCCGGACAGCCGCCCTTGCTGCCCACCCTCGGGACAGCCGCCCTTGCTGCCCGCTCCGGGTCACCCTCTGGTGGTCACCGGGACGATCTCGCGCTGTAGGTAGGCCGGCGCCGCCGGCCAGCGCCAGCCCACGGCGGGCCACGCAGCGCCAGCCCACGCCGGGCACACCCAGCGCCAGCCCACGGCGGGCCACCCTGCGACCAGCCCCGGAGGCACAAGCCAACCGCCGATGGCCGATGGCCGATGGCCGATGGCCGATGGCCGATGGCCGATGGCCGATGGCCGATGGCCGATGGCCGATGGCCGATGGCCGATGGCCGATGGCCGATGGCCGATGGCCGATGGCCGATGGCCGATGG
>JAJZIY010000053.1:0-8095 GCA_021828475.1 Actinomycetes bacterium | reverse complement strand
GCCGATGGCCGATGGCCGATGGCCGATGGCCGATGGCCGATGGCCGATGGCCGATGGCCGATGGCCGATGGCCGATGGCCGATGGCCGATGGCCGATGGCCGATGGCCGATGGCCGATGGCCGATGGCCGATCCCCCGGACAGCTTCGCATTCCTGCTTCGCTCGACGACCGACGCGTGTGTTCCGGGCCCCGGCAAGGCCCACGGGCTAGAGTGCTTTACTTAAGGGCTTTTGAGTTCTTGCGACTAGGAACGGCTGTGGCGAACAGGAACGAAAGGTACGAAAGTATGACCCCCAGGGTCATAACGATCTACGAGGTGGCTCGGGCTGCCGGGGTTAGCATTTCGACTGTTTCCAACGCCCTCAACCGCCCCGACCGGGTTGGTGAGGCCACCCGGGCCCGCGTGCTCGAGGTGGCGGACGCGCTCGGCTACGTGCCCAAGGCGCAGGCCGTGAGCAACGCCCGCAAGGCCATGCGCCGCATCGGGGTCGTGGCGCCGTTCACCTCGTACGCCTCGTACCTCGAGCGCTTGGCAGGCGTGCTGGCCGAGGCCGGCTCCAGAGGGATCGAGGTGTCCGTCTTCGACCACGAGTCGGCGGCCACAGCCTCCTCCCCCGTCCTTGCCGGCATGCCCATCCAGGGGCAGGTGGACGGGCTGATCGTCATGGGCATGCGGATAGAGGACGTCGTCGAGCGCCGCCTGTTCGAGCGTGGCCTGCCGACGCTGGTCGTCGACACCGACAGCGACCGCTTCCCCGCCGTTCTCTGCGAGGACGTCGCCGGAGGGCGGATGGCTGCCCAGTACCTCTACGCCCTCGGTCACCGCCGCTTCGGCTACATCCTCGAGCAGCAGACATCGGACTACGAGTCCCAGGCCGTTTCCAGGCTGACTGGTTTCTCCAGGCAACTGGAAGATTTCGGCGACTGTGACCTGGTGGTGCGAGCCTCAGGTTCGTCGGTGCAGGCGGCCCGGGCGGCGGCGCTGGCGCTGCTGGCCGAGCCTGATCGCCCGACGGCGTTGATGGCGCACTTCGACGCCCTCGCCGTCGGGGCGCTCCTGGCAGCCAGGGACCTCGGCATCGGGGTGCCGGACGACATCTCCGTCATGGGCTACGACGACGGGGCCGAGGCGGTGGCAGCCGATCTCACCACCGTTCGCCAACCCTTCCGTGAATCGGGTGCGACGGCCCTGCGGATGCTGGTCTCGGCCATCGAGCAGGGAGCCGGTCCCCGCACCGTCACCTACCTCGACGTCGAAGTGGTCGAGAGGAGCACCACCGGGGCGCTCAAGGCGCCGGTTGCCGCCCTCGCTGCAGCACGCACCCAACGCCGCCGTCCCTCGGTATTGGCTGCCGCCGTCTCCGGCCCCGTCTCCACCGGCCCCGTCTCCACCGGCCCCGTCTCCACCGGTGGGCTCGGGGGCGTACCGGCGGCCAGGCGTAGGCCCGCTCGGGCTACCACGCAGGTGGCCACAGTTCAGTCGAAGAAGTCCAGGTCCTCCGGCGCCAGGTAGGGCCTCGCCGCATCGGGCACTATCTCCACACCGAGACCCGGCCGGTCCCACACATCGATGAAGCCGTCCCGCACTATCGGGGACGGCAGGCCCTCGACGATGTCGTACCACCATGACGGGCTGCCCACGGGGTACTCGAACGCAATGAAGTTCTGAGGGAGCGCCGCGCACACCTGGACCAGCGCCGCCAGCCCGAGCAGCCCGTCGCCGGTGCCGTGGGGTGCCATGGCGATCCCGTGCAGGTGAGCGTGCTCGGCCACCCACTTGAGCTCGGCGAGGCCGCCGACGTCGCATGGGTCCGGCCCGATGATGTCCACGGCCCGGCGCTCGATCAGCTCCTTGAAGCCGTGGCGGAGGTAGATCTGCTCACCTGTGTGGACGGGCGTTGCAGTGTGCCCCGTCACCTGCGCGTAGAGGTCGGCGCCCGCAAAGGGGGTGTAGTCACCGGCCAGCATGTCCTCCAGCCAGAGCAGGTGGTGGTCCTCGACCGCCCTGGCGAAGCGGAGCGCGTCAGGCACGGTCCACCCCGGCCCGCAGTCGAGCGCCAGTCCCACGCCGGCAGGCAATGCCCCTTTCATGGCCGAGACGCAGTCGACCAGGTAGCGCATCCCCTGTTCGGTGATCGGGCCGTACCCGTAGTCCCCGTGGCCCCCGGTCACCGGGTCGCCATAGAAGAAGCCGGGCATCGACCTCGGAACCTGGCTGTGGAAGGCGACGCCCTGCTTCACGATGGTGAAGCCCTCGGGTGAGGCCGCCATGCGGGCGGTGTTCTCGGCATAGTCCTCGGGGGCCAGCCCGTTCATCGGGAAGCGGACGGCACCGTTGTAGACCCGGACCCGGTCGCGGACCTTACCTCCGAGCAGCTTGTGGACGGGCAACCCAGCCGCCTTGCCAGCCAGGTCCCAAAGCGCGATCTCGATCGCGCTGACGGCGCTGCCCCACGGCTTGAACGCCCCCCTGCGCCGGATCTTGAGCATCACCCGCTCCACGTCGGTCGGGTCCTCGCCCAGGATGAAGCGCTCGTAGTGCAGGACGTGCCATCGCAGGTAGGGCTTGTAGGACTCCACCTGGGCGAAGCCCGACAGCCCCTCGTCGGTCAGCACCCGCACCACCGGGTTGTCCCCGATGACAGCGCATTTGAGCCCGGTTATCCTCACGGCAGTACCTCCGTCCTTCCGCTCCTTGTGGCCATGCCGCTCTGCGCGGGGCCGTCTCCGTCGGGCTGGCGACCCTCTCCGTCGGGCTGGCGGCCCTCTCCGTCGGGCTCGCGGCCGACCACGTCACACTCCGGACCGCCGTCGCCCTCCCGGCCGCCCGCGTCGCCGTGCCGGCCGGCCGGGTCGTGCTCCCAGGCGAGCAGGCGGCGGGCCTTGTCGCAGTCGTAGAAGCCGTCGTTCGCCGCCAGCGGCCTCCTCAACGGCACGCCGGCGTAGTGGTCGAGATGCAGGCTCGGGCTCGGCACGTCGGCCCAGGTCCTCGGCGCGACGATGTAGAAGACCTCGTGACCCTCCCACGGCGCTGTCACCGCGTCGAGGCAGGCTCGGGCGGCAGCGCCCAGGGACGTGTACCCCCAGAGGTCCCGGGCGGCGAAGGCGTCGAAGCGTTGCTGCTCGGCCGGCGTCCTCGGCTGGCGCATGCGTGCGACGAGCACTTCGAGGCTCTCGACCAGGTAGTGCAGGCGCAGGCTGGCTGCGCTCAGCGCCGGGTAACGCCGGCACACCGACGAAGCCTGCTGCTCACCCTCCCATTTGGAGAGGCTGTAGGGGTCCTCCGTGTAGGACTGGTGTGCCTCGTCCAGCGGGAAGTAGTCGTAGCGCGGTCGCACTGAGAACGCCCCACCTATGGCGTTGACACTCGACGCGTAGCAGTAGTGGTGCATCCCGGCCACGGCCGCCACGAGGACGGCGTTGTAGCTGGCGACCACGTTCGCGTTGTGGACCTGGTGAGCAGGTCGCCCGGCCGGGCTTGGATATGCGGCCAGATGGACCATGGCCTCGCAGCCCTCCGCTGCCGCCAGCAGAGCCTCGCAGTCAGTCACGTCGAGGCACAGGTGCTCCACGGCTGCATCTCTCTCCACGGCTGCATCTCTCTCCACGGCTGCATCTCTCTCCACGGCTGCATCTCTCTGCGTGCCTCCCCCATCCCTCCCGCTGACGGTCCCTTCGCTCTTGGCACTGCCGGAGCCGGGGCCAGGGCCAGTGCCCGAGACCGGGCCGGGGCCAGGGCCAGTGCCCGAGACCGGGCCGGAGCCAGCGCCGTGACCAGAGCCAGCGCCGTGACCGGGGCCAGCGCCGTGACCAGAGCCAGCGCCGTGACCAGCGCCGGCGTCGGGCGCCAGGGGCGCCACGTCCATCGCCACTACTTCGTGGCCTCGGCGAACGGCCTCGGCGACGACCCTACGGCCGAGGAGACCCCTCGCCCCGGTAACGGCGACCCTCATGGACAGTCCCTTCTAACGGCCGGATCTCTTCACCGGTCTCGCAGACCCGGCAGATCGGCTCACCGGGCGCACAGGCACGCCGCTGAGGGCGGCGCACCGCTTCCGGGGCCAAGCTACCCGGCGCCGGCATCGGAGCCGGTGCCGATCGCCTCCCTCCCCTACGTGGAGATGCAAGCGGAGAACGCCGCCACCGACGGCACCGTCATAAGGCCGAGCTACACCCAGGGCCAGCTGGCCGACGAGGCCTCCAGCCGCAAGGCGGTCGCCCGCACCCAGGGCCAGTACGTCCAGTTCACCAGGCCGGTGCCGACGAACTCGATCGTCTTTCGCTACTCCATCCCCGACAGCAGCGACGGCTCGGCGTCCACCGCGCCGCTCTCGCTCTACACAAAAGGGGCCAAGCAGCCGGACTTTACTCTTACCAATGCCTGCAGCTGTGCTACGGCAGCTACCCCTTCACCAATACGGCGAGCAGTGGCAACCCCCACCACTTCTTCGACGAAGTGCACCGGCCGTTCTCGACCTCCTATCCGGCCGGCACCACCTTCAAGCTCGAGGTCGACTCCGAGGACGCCACCTCCCGCTACACGATCGACTTCGCCGACTTCGTGCTGGTGCCCGGACCGCTCAGCCAACCGACGGGATCGGTGCCAGTCACCAGCAAGGGGCCGACCCCGGCTTGGCCGGGCTCTCTGTAGCCTCCATGGAACCCAGGTCGGTTTGCCAAGGGCAGTCGCGCCGCCATACCCGCCACCGGGCCAGCTCTGTCTGCAACTGTGCCCATGTCGCGTAGCCAGCGCCCTCGAGGCGCTCCTGCGATGCCGCCAGTTCCGCCTGCACATCGTAGGCACCCGTCCAAGACACCGGGTTCAAATGACGGATACTGGCGGTGTCTACGGTCCCGATGCGCAGATCTGGATCGGCTGCCCACTGCGCCTCGATACCCCAGCCCATGCCGACATCCTCAGGAAACGGGAGCAAGCGCGCCGCCGCCTTCGGGGAAAGTATGAGCAATGGCCCCTGCTCAGCAAAACGTGACAGGCGAACCTTGCAGAACGGACGATGAAGCTCACTCGACCAGTTGAGGAAGCTCTGTCTACTGTGTGACACCTGCGCCAAGTCCAAGCCGGCTTGAAACGCTGTGGCGATAGCCAGCTCAATAGAACCGCGGTCAAAGGCCACGTCGTCGTCAGCCAGCACGATCCACTCATCTCGCTTGCGGGGATTGGCAGAAACACACCTGTTCAGATTGGCAAAGCGAGTGCCGGGGCCACTGCCCAAGGTGATCGTCTCGAGCTGGTCAGCCACCCGGTCGAGCGCCCACAAACAAACGCGCTCAGCACGCGGTGTGTTCCTGAGCACGGTGGCTACGTTTGCCGCATTACGGGCGCGGTAGACGCCGAACACCGCATAAGGCGGGGCGCAGCCCATCGGCCCTGGAGCGGGCTCGATCAGCGCCAACGCACGGATGCAGATGGAATTCAGGACCTTGCGCCCAATAGGCCGATCGGCTTGAGTCGGAGGTCCGACAAGAGCCGTACGCACCCGTCGGAGGTACCGTTTCATCGCCGATAGGATAGCAGGGGCCACATGTCAGATGGTAGGCCAACCGTGCTGAGCTGTTTCGGACAGTTCCCAGTGGTTTGGCGAGCCGCCAGCGCGTTGTCGAACGCCGGGCCACCGGGGCGCATGATGCTGTTTTTGGTACGCCGAATAGCGATCGTTCTCCGCAGACAGGGCGTTTGCGAGCTGGGTAGTCGGTCGTCGGGCCGCCTCACACTACCTGCTGAGACAGTAATGGGCGGGAGCTCGGGGCGGCGGATGCGGCACTATGCACGTGTGCCTGTCCCGTTGCCGATGGCGCTGCAACTGCAACTCCTGCGCGCCGATCACGGTCCTGGCGTCCTCGAGTTCGAGCTCGCCAACCGCGCCTACTTCGCTGCCTCGATATCAGACCGCGGCGACGACTACTTCGAACACTTCGGCGACAGGCACAGCCAGATGCTGGCTGAGCAGGAGGCCGGATATGGCGCCTACTTCGTGCTCGTCGAGGCCGAGGGGCCGGTGGTCGGCAGGTTCAACCTGTTCGGCGTCTCCGGCGGGACGGCCGAAATCGGGTACCGGGTCGCGCAACGTGTAGCCGGCCGTGGCGTCGCAACCACGGCGCTACGGGAGCTCTGCCGCCTGGCGGCCTCGGAGCGCGGGCTGCACAGCCTCACGGCCAGGGTCGCCCATGACAACATCGCCTCCCAGCGGGTGCTGGCCAAGGCCGGCTTCGTCGTCGCCAGAGCCACGGACATCGGCGGCCTCCCCGCTCTCGGGTTCCGCCTGGACCTCGCGAGCCAGGTGCCGCGGGACGGTGATGACCCTTGGCCGAGCGACCGAGCTCACCTTGCTGCCGACCACGGGGCTGCCGACCACGGGGCTGCCGACCACGGGGCTGCCGACCACGGTGCTACCCAGATCGACGGTGCCCTCTACCAGTGGAGGCGCCCCGTCACCGACGAGGAAGTTGCCGGGCTGCACCATGCAGCCTTCGGGGACGGCACGGGCTCCGAAGCGGGCTGGTGGGGGCGCCAGCGCCACCTCTCGCTGGGCTGGGTCACCGCTGTTGGCGTACCTGGCCGGGCGTCTCCCGTCACCGGCGCAGTGCCGCCCCTCATCGGCTTCGCCAACGTCGCCTGGGACGGGTACCGCCATGCCTTCCTGCTCGACGTGGCGGTGGCGCCCGGGTCACGCCGGCGCGGCATCGCTACCCGCATGGTGCAGCGGGCGGCGCAGGAGGCGCGGGCGGCGGGCTGCGAATGGCTGCACGTGGACTTCGAGGACCACCTGGCCCCGTTCTACCTCGGCTCCTGCGCCATGACACCGACCAAGGCCGGACTGCTGCGCCTCCAGGCACACTGAACCTTCACGCCACGCTCCGTCCGCCTTCGCGCTGCCAGACCGAAGTCGGGCGCCTGATGAGAAGGGTCGATGTCGTGCGGCTCGACTGCCGTGTCGAGGTCGGGCGGCTCGACGATGGCGCCCGGCAACAAGGGCAGCCGACAAACAGGACGGTGGATGTCCTATTTGGGACCGACACTGACGCCATGCCCATGAACGCACCGGTGGTACAAGACGAACGCCAAGGCCTGCTCGCCTTCCTCGAGCACCAGCGTCAGGCCGTCCGCTACGCCGTCCACGGCCTCAGCGAGGACCAGGCACGTGCCAAACCAACTCCCAGCAAGCTGAGCCTGGGCGGGCTCGTCAAGCACCTGGCCCACGCCGAGCGCGACTGGGTCGACCGCGTCGAGGGCCTGTCACCCGAGCCGGCGAGCGTCCAGGTGTACATGGCGACCTTCGAGCTCCGGGACGGCGAGACGCTCGCCGCGGTACTCGAACAGTACGCGCAAGCCGGTGACCGGACCGACGCCGTCGTGAGTGCTTCGGACGACCTCGGCCGCCGCGTCCCTCTGCCGGCCGAACCGTGGTACCCGGATCCACAGCGCTGCACGGTGCGATGGGTACTGCTCCACCTGATCGAGGAGACGGCACGGCACGCCGGCCACGCCGACATCATCAGGGAAGCGCTCGACGGTGCCCTGAGCGGGCCCCTGATGGCCGCCGCCGAAGGCTGGCCGGCAGACGGCTGGACCAAGCCCTGGCGCCCAGCGAGCTGACCGCTGCCCGGCGCAGCGGCTCGGGGTCCCCGCCGCGAACGGGCTCCCCCGGTAGCATCCACGGCCATGGCCGTCGACAAGATGAGCGTTTCCTTCGACGCCGACCTGGCTCGCGGGATCCGTGAGTCGGCCGGCAAGGCGGGGATGGCAGTCTCCACGTGGCTCGCCGAAGCAGCCGCTGAGCGGCTCCGCCAGGAAGCCCTGGGCGCCGCCGTCGAAACCTGGCAGTCTCGCTTCGGGTCGCTCGAAGCCGACGAACTGGTGCGCGCCTCGTCGCTCCTCGGCCCCCAGGAGGCGCCGGTACCCAGTGCCGGCGCCGGCCCGGGGCCCTCCCCCGCCTCCCCCGCCTCCCCCGCCTCCCACTTCCCAGAGACCGGCAACGCGCGGGAGGACCGCTGATGGCCCTGCTCCTCTCGTCGGCGGCACTGGTCGCCTACCGGAGGGGCGACCGCGGCGTCGGTTCCCTGCTGGCTGCCGCC
>JAJZIY010000139.1 GCA_021828475.1 Actinomycetes bacterium | reverse complement strand
GCGGGCGGAGGCCGCGTCTGGTGCACACCTTCCACGGGCACGTGCTCCAGGGGTACTTCGCCAGTGCCGAGCAGAGGGCGTTCCTGGCTCTGGAGCGCCGGCTGGCCCGCGCCAGCGACGCGCTGGTCGCGGTGAGCCCCGAGGTGCGCGACGAGCTTGTCGACCTCGGCGTTGGCCGGCCCGGGCAGTACCGCGTGATCCCGGTGGGCCTAAACCTCGACCAGTACTTCAGGGTTGCACAGCGTGCGGGCCAGGTGGGCGCCCTGCGCAGGTCGCTGGGTTTGCCCGGCTCGACTTTCGTGGCAGGCGTGGTAGGGCGTCTGGTGCCGATCAAGGACCACGCCACCCTCTTGCGGGCACTGGTCGACGCTCCGGACGTGCACCTGGCGGTCCTGGGCGACGGCGAGCTGCGCAGCTCGCTCCACCGGCTCGCTGCCGACCTCGGTGTGGCGGACCGGGCCCATTTCACGGGGTGGTGGGCCGACATGCCGGCGGCCCTCGAAGACCTGGATCTGGTGGTCCTGCCGAGCCGCAACGAGGGCACGCCGCTGGCCCTGGTCGAGGCCTCGGCTGCCGGACGACCGGTGCTGGCGACCGATGTGGGTGGCGTCCGCCACGTCGTGGAGGCCGGCGTCACGGGTTGGCTGTGCCGTGCCGGTGACTCGACGGGACTCGCCGGTCGGATGCAGTCGTTGGCGAAGGCCCCGGAGCTGGGGCGCGCCGCCGGACGGGAGGGACGGCGACTGGTCGCCCCCCGCTTCGGCATGGAGCGCACCGTGGTCCTCCACCGAGAGCTCTACCGGGAGATGCTCGGGCAACGGCCGCCCGGGCATGCGGGCGACGCAACGGCGCCCGACCGCCGAGGCGGCCGGTCGCACTGAGAGAAAGCCCTGTTAGCAGGGGCTAGCGTGTCGTAAGTGGCCCGCTCGTCTCGTAGGTTGCGCACGCGGAGCGACGGGGTATACCTCAGTGACGAGCCCCCGCTGCAACCGCTGCCTGTCAGCGGCAACGGTCCTCAGGCCGTCACGGTGAGCCCTTCCGGTAACGGCCTGGTGGCGCCACTCACCGTGGCGGGAGAGGCGCCTGGTGCCGCCGCCACCGGCGAGATGCACCCCGCTTCGGTGACGCGGGCGCATCTCGGGCGTCATACCGGCAGTCGAACGACCGATGGGACAGACAACGGGGCGAGCGGCCCCCCTCTCGGCGACGCCACCGTGGCGGCGCTCAAACGGGGGGACCCGGCTTCCTGGGAGGCCGCCTACCTCGCCTATGGGAGCGCGTTGATGGGCTACCTGACACTCAGGCTTGGCAACAGGGACGACGCAGCGGACGCGCTGTCGGAGACGTTTGTGCGCGCCATCGACAAGTCAGGGGCGTTCCGCGGCGACGCCTACGCGTTCAGGGCGTGGCTCTTCAGCATCGCCCGCAACGTGTCGACCGACCAGCACCGCCAGCGGGCCCGTCTGGTCGTCGTGCCTGATCGCCCAGAGCCGCGCGACCAGTACGAGGCCTCCGGCGAGGAGGTGGCGCTGTTACGCGCTGATGTGACCGAGATGCGCAAGGGCTTTTCCCGCCTGGGCAAGGCCGACCGGGAGGTCCTCTGGCTTCGCGTCTGCTCCGGGCTGTCGGCTGCCGAGGTCGGCGATGTCCTCGGCAAGAAGGCCGGGGCGGTCCGCATGCAGCAGATGAGGGCGCTCGAGGCGCTTCGCGACGAGGTCGGCCTGTGAGCCGGGACAGGCACGGCAAGCCAGGCGACGCCGGCTGGGCCGAAGCCCTCGACAGCGCGCTGGACGCGGTCCCTGGCGAGGAGGGCACGACGGCGGGCGGTGGCAAGCAGGACGTGGGTGGCCTGGTCGACGTCGCCAGCGGTCTGCGGGCGGCTTTCGAGCCTCTCGGCCTGCCGCGCTCGGGGCCGGCCGAGGTTCGAGCCGCCGCCATGGCTGCCCGTTTCGCCCGCCGGCGGGCCCGGGCGCGCCTGCTCGTGGCTGCCGTAATCACACTGCTCGTGGGGGCGGTCGGCGGGGGCCTGGTGAACGACCTGGTGCAGCCTGTCCCTCAAGCTCGAGTAGAGGCTCAGCTTGCGGCGGTCCACCACCGCATCGAGGCCGCTCAGGTGGCGCTGAGCGCCGCGCTCGAGGCCAAGAGCCCGGCCCAGGCCAAGCAGTTGATCAGCCAGGCGGCCAAGGCGATACAGGCAGGCGGCCCACCTCCGCCTACGACCGCACCCTCGCAGGCGCCGGGCACGACCTCCACTACCCTCGACCAGGCAGGCCAGATAGCTGCCCTCGAGCACCGGCTGGCGGTGGCAACGCAGCGTTACGACCGGGCGATGCGCGAACTGGCGGCGTCCAGGACCGCCACCTCCGGCCAGGTCGAGGCGTCCGCCACCACGACGTCGACCGTCCCGACAACGCGGGCCGCTGTCCCGACAACACAGACGACCAGGGTCGCCCGTCCCACGACCACGACGCGTTCGCTTCCCGCGACGACCCGGACGACCTCCCGGCCCCGCACCGGGACCAGCCGGCCGGAGCGCACGACCACGACCGGTGCCCAGCAGCGCCAGGTGCCCCCGCCGCCGCCCCTGCCCCCCACCAGCACCACGACCACCAGCACCACGACCACGACAGTCCCGACGACGACGACCAGTCCCCTGCGACCGACTTCGACCACGTCGACGGTCCCGACGTCCACCACCGCGCCGTCGACGACCCTGCCGACCACGACCACGACGGTCCCTACGACGACGACGGTCCCTACGACGACGACGTCCACCACGCTGCCCGGGCGTCCGTCGACCACCACAACCGTCCCTGCCGGAACGGCGGGCTGACTGCCGGGAAGCGGGCCAGCCGGGCAACTCCCGTCGCCGTCGGTGGACCGGCGCATAGCCGCTCACCAGGGCTTTTGCGAGCTGTGCCGGCACCGTCCGAGGTGCAGGGTGTCCCAGCACGGCGCTCCTCCTGATGGATTGTCCAAATAGTCCTGTGACGGGATAGAGTTTGCCTCGTCTTACTCTCGGCTTGTCTCGAGCAAGTCGGCAGTAGCACGGCGCCGATGGTCCACCAACGAGCGGTCTGAACTGGCTAAAGTCGGCCAGTCGCCCGCCTGGGGCCCAAAGGCGTACGGCAGTTGAAAGCACCGTCCAAAGGGACGGCCAATGTTGACCCTACCTAGGAGGGAAACAAACTAGATGCATAATCCGATCAGATCGGCAGCGGGGCCGAG
>JAJZIY010000052.1 GCA_021828475.1 Actinomycetes bacterium | reverse complement strand
GCCTGGTGCCGGCGGCGCTGCCGGTCGTCCCGGAGGTGGCCCCGGTATGCGGCCGGGTGGCGCGCGCCCCTTGGGGGCGCGGGGAGCGCCGGGTACGCGCGGCCCCGACGCCACCTACCGTCCCGCCCCCGGAGGCGCGGGTGGTTTCCGCGGTGCCCCTGGTGCCGGCATGCCGCCACGCGGTGGCGGGCGTCCCGGTGGTGGCCCGGGCGGGCCAGGCGGACGGGGGCGGCCGAGCGGCAGGCGCTCGCGCAGCCGTCGGGCCAGTCGCGAGGAGCTCGAGGCGCAGGCGCCGACCACCTACGTCCCGTCGCACGCGCCGGTACCCGATGGCGAGGTGATCGTCGAGCGCGGCTCGACGGCCCAGGACCTGGCCCCGAGGCTCAACCGCAGCGCGGCCGACGTCGTTCGCTTCCTTTTCAGCCAGGGGGAGATGGTCACGGCGACCATGTCGCTGAGCGACGACATGATCGAGCTGTTCGCAGCCGAGATCGGCGCCAACGTTCGCCTGGTGGAACCGGGAGAGCAGAAGGAGGCGGAGCTCCAGGCCCGCTACTTCGGCGACGAGGACGAGAACGCCAACGAGGAGCTGCTGCGACCGCGTCCACCCGTCGTCACGGTCATGGGCCATGTCGACCATGGCAAGACGTCATTGCTCGACCGCATCAGGGAGTCCGACGTCGCGTCGGGCGAGACCGGCGGTATAACCCAGCACATCGGCGCCTACCAGGTCACGACGCCGGGCGGGGCAGTCGTGACCTTCATCGACACGCCCGGCCACGAGGCCTTCACCTCCATGAGGGCGCGTGGAGCCGAGGTGACCGACATCGTGGTGCTGGTGGTGGCCGCCGATGACGGCGTGATGCCCCAGACGGTGGAGGCCCTCCATCACGCCAAAGCCGCTGGCGTTCCGATCGTGGTGGCCATCAACAAGATCGACCGGGCGGACGCGGACCCCAACCATGTCATGCAGCAGCTCTCGGAGCACGGGCTCGTGCCCGAGCGCTGGGGTGGCGAGACGATCATGGTCGAGGTCTCCGCCCTGCAGAACCTTGGTGTCGACGACCTGCTGGAGCAGATCCTGGTTGTGGCCGAGGTGGAGGAGCTGCGCGCCAACCCAGAGGGCCGGGCGCGCGGCGTCGTGCTGGAGGCCAACCTCGACCCCGGCAAGGGGCCGGTGGCTACGGTCATGGTCCAGGGCGGCACCCTACGCGTGGGCGACCACATCGTGGCCGGCGCGGCGTGGGGGCGGGTCAAGGCCCTGATCGACGACAAGGGCGACAACATCAAAGAGGCGCCCCCGTCGTTCCCGGCACAGGTGCTCGGCTTCGACTCGGTGCCGGCCGCCGGGGACGAGCTGCGCGGCGTTGCCAGTTCGAAGACGGCCCGCGAGGTGGCCGAGCAGCGCGAGCAGCGGTTCCGTAGCGCAGACCTACGCCGCAGCTCGGCGGCCACGAGCGGCGGCGCCAAGCTCGAGGACATCTTCGAGCAGATCCAGCGGGGCGAGGCAGCGACGCTCAACCTGGTGGTCAAGGCCGACGTCCAGGGCTCGCTCGAGGCCGTCACCGAGAGCCTGCGCAAGCTGGAGCGTGAAGACGTCAAGCTCGCGTTCGTTCACCGCGCTGTGGGCGGCATCACCGAGAACGACGTCTCCCTGGCGGCCACGTCCAACGCAACGATCATCGGGTTCAACGTCCGCCCGGGCCGGGAGTCGCGAGCCCAGGCAGCCACTCTCGGGGTCGAGATCAGGACCTACGAGATCATCTACAAGCTGATCGAGGACGTCCAGGCGGCCATGGTGGGCATGCTGGCGCCGGAGTACGAAGAGGTGCTCACGGGAGAAGCCGAGGTCAGGGAGATCTTCCGGATCCCGAGGATCGGTGCGGTGGCCGGCTGCTACGTGCGCAGCGGGGTCATCACCCGCGGGTCCAAGGTGCGGTTCCTGCGTGACGGCGTCATCATCTGGAAGGGCGCCATCACCTCGTTGCGGCGCTTCAAGGAGGACGTCCGGGAGGTGCACGAGAGTTTCGAGTGCGGTATCGGCCTGTCCAACAACCAGGATCTCCGCCCGGGCGACATCATCGAGACCTACGACGAGCGGGAGGTACCGCGGACCTAGTGCGTCCCGGCGGCGAGCAGCGGCACCCGGGACAACCTGGGGCACGCCGCCGGTACGCTCGTCGGCTGCCGTCAGCCTCGGGGCCGGGCCCCACCCCCGAGAGCGCGGGGGGTTGACCTGTGCACGCCGGCGTTGTGGAGTTGGAGTTGCACATCCCCTTGGCACGGTCGCTCAAAGCCAAGCGTGCTGTCCTCCGGCCGATCGTCGAGGGTGGCCGCCGGCGCTTCGGGGTAGCGGCGGCCGAAGTGGGCAAGCAGGATTCCTGGCAGGCCTCACAGGTCGCTTTCGCTGCCGTGGCAGGGGAGCCGGGGCACGTGCGGGACGTACTGGACGCGGTCGAGCGTTTCGTATGGTCCTTCCCTGAGGTGGAGGTGGTCTCGACATGCCGGCACTGGCTGGGCGACGAGTGAACCGGTGGCGGGAGCGATGAGCCCGCACCGTCCGGCGCGGCCTGCGGGCCGTCACTACCCGCGCATGGCGCGCGTCAACGAGGTCCTGCGAGAGGTCGTGGCGGAGGCGATCGAGGCTGAGGCCGGGGGCGATCCGCGTCTGGAGCTGCTGACCGTTACGGCTGTGCACTGCGACCCGGACCTCAGGCACGCCGCCGTCCTGCTCGCTTCGCTACCCGAGCCGGCCCACGAGGCACTCTCGGGTGCGAGGCCCCGCCTGCAGGCCGCCATCGCACGTCAGGTGCGCCTGAAGCGCACTCCCCAGCTTCGTTTCGAGGCCGACCCGGCGGTTGCCTACGCTGAACGCGTCGAGGGCATCCTGCGCGACCTGCGGGCGAACGGGGACCTCGACGAGGGGCTGGCACTGGCGGAAGGGGCGGCTGACCAAGCCGGGGAGCCACAGGCCGAGGATCGTCCAACGCCTTTGCCTCCGGCACCTGGCGACCCCGGAGCGTAGGGATGGCTCAGCTTGACGGCCTGGTCGTGGTGGACAAGCCTTCGGGGTGCACGAGCCACGACGTCGTAGCCAGGTGCCGGCGGGTCTTCGGCCAGCGGAGGGTCGGCCACGCCGGGACCCTGGACCCCGACGCCACCGGGATCCTGCTCGTCGGCCTGGGCCAGGCGACCCGGCTGTTGCAGTTCCTCACCGGTCTGCGCAAGGTCTACACGGGCGAGGTCGTGCTGGGAGTGGCTACCAGCACCCTGGACGCCTCCGGAGACGTGGTGGCCACCTGGGAGATGGGTGACGTGAGCCTGCAGGAGGCACGCCGGGCGGCGGCCAGCCTGACCGGTCCCATCATGCAGGTGCCTCCGATGGTGTCGGCCTTGAAGGTCGGCGGCCGGCGCCTGCACGAGCTGGCCCGCGAGGGGACCGAGGTGGAGCGCGCTCCCAGGCCCGTCACCGTGCACCGCTTCGACGTGTCGTCGGCGGGTCGGGAGGGGTCGGGGCTGGTGCTGGCCGTCGACGTCGAGTGCTCCGCCGGCACCTACGTGCGCAGCCTCGCCGCCGACCTCGGCGCGGCCCTGGGTGGCGGGGGCCACCTGCGCAAGCTGCGGCGCACCGCAGTCGGCCCTTTCGGGGAAGGCGACGCGGTGGCGTTGGACGAGCTGGTGGACATGGCGGAGCCGCGAGAGCGCGTGCTGTCGCCGGCTCGCGCCTGTGCCCACCTGGCGCGTGCGCACGCCGGTGCCGAAGTCGCCGCCGAGATCGCCCACGGCCGGGTCCTGCCGCTCGAAAGGCTGCTCGGTGAGGGGCCCCGACCCGAAGGGCCTTGGGCCGTGCTGGGCGGCGACGGCGAGCTGCTGGCGGTCTACCAGGCCCACCGCCACGGGACTGCCAAGCCGGTGGTCGTGCTGGCGCCGGGTGCTACTTGTCGATAGCGGCCCGCTCCCGGCGTACCTTCTCCCAGAGGTTCTGGGGCATCACGTCGTAGTGGTCGTGGCGGGCCTTGAAGCGGCCCCGGCCGCCCGTGAGGCTGCGCAGGTCGATGGCATAGCGCACGAGCTCGCTGGTCGGGACCAGGGCCAGGATCACCGACTCGCCCCGCTGGCCGGTCTCGGTGCCCTGGACCCGGCCCCGGCGGCTGTTGAGGTCACCCAGGACGTCGCCCTGGTAGGCGTCCGGCACCGTGACCTCCAGTAGCGAAAGAGGCTCGAGCAGGACCGGTCCGGCTTTGGCCAGGGCGTCATGCACTCCCAGGGCCCCCGCCATCTTGAAGGACATCTCGGACGAGTCGACCGGGTGGTGCTTGCCGTCGAAGCAGGTGACCCGGACGTCGACGACCGGCCACCCGTAGGGGCCTCCACCTGCCATCGCCTCTTCGGCGCCCTTCTGGACCGCCGGTATGTACTGGCGGGGTATGACGCCGCCCACGATGTTGTCGACGAACTCGAAGCCACCGCCGCGGTCCATCGGCTCGACCCGGACGAAGGCGACGCCGAACTGGCCGTGGCCACCGGTCTGCTTCTTGTACTTGCCCTCGGCCTCGCCGGCGGCGGTGATCGTCTCGCGGTAGGGGATGACGAGGTCCTCGTGCTCCACGGCGACGCCGAACTTCCTGGCCAGGCGCTCCATGGCGATGGCGATGTGGGTCTCGCCCGTGCCTGACAGGACGGTCTGGTGGGTCTCGTCGTCGCGGCGCACGACAAGGGTCGGGTCCTCCTCCTGCAGGCGGTGCAGGGCTGTCATGAGCTTGTCCTCGTCCGCCTTGCTCTTGGGACGTATGGCGAGGGCCAGCACCGCGGCCGTGGCGTCCTGCACCCACGACGGCTCGGCGCCGCGGGCCGCGACCATACGCACGGGCATGTTGCGCGGGCAGAGGGTGTCGCCGGTGTTGGTTGAGCTCAGTTTGGCGACGCCGGCGATGTCACCTGCGCTCACCTCCGTGAGGCCCAGCTGTTCCTTGCCCCGTAGGCTGAACATGGCGTGCAGGCGCTCATCGGCCTTGGCCCGGGCGTTGAAGAGGCTGGCGTCCGGTTGCAGCGTGCCCGAAGCCATCTTGAAGAGCGAGATCTTGCCAACGTAGGGGTCGGCCACGGTCTTGAAGACGTAGGCCAGCGGCTGACCCGCGGGGTCACAGGGCACTTCGACCGCGCCGGCTCCGTCCTGGGCCGCCGGTGTGACGAGCACCGGTGGCCTCTCCAGCGGGGAAGGGCCGATGTCGCATAGTGCGTCCAGGAGCCGGTCCACTCCGACCTGGCGGCTGGCCGAACCGCAGACGACAGGGAAGACCTGGGAGGACACGACGCCTTCCGCAAGGGTCTTGGACAGCTCGTCGGCCGAGATGTCCTCGCCGTCGAGGTACCGGGCCATGAGGTCGTCGTCGGCCACGACGATGCCTTCGACGAGGGCAGCTCTGACAGAGTGCTCCATGTCCTCGATGGAGCCGGGCACGGGGCCGGGGTTGGCGGTGCACTTGCCCGGCTCGTAAAAGAAGGCGGTGTCGCTCAGCAGGTCGGCCACGCCCTGGAAATCGTGCTCCTCCCCGATGGGAAGCTCGAGCGGCGCCACGCCTGCACCGAACTTGTCCTGGAGCTGACGGAGCGTGCCCTGGAAGTCGGAGCGCTCCCGGTCGAGCTTGTTCACGAAGACCACCCGGGGCACTTCCAGGTCGGCGGCGGCCCGCCAGAGCACCTCCGCCTGCACCTCGACGCCGTCCACCGCGCTCACCACGAAGACCGCAAGGTCGGCAACGCTCAGAGCGGTCAGGGCCTCGGGGACGAAGTCGGCGTAGCCGGGGGCGTCGAGGACGTTGACCTTGTGGCCGCGCCACTCGAGGGCGGCGAGCGAGAGCGAGGTCGACATGTGGTGCGAGTGCTCTTCGGGCTCGAAGTCGGTGACCGTCGAGCCGTCCTCGACCCGGCCCGCCCGAGTGATGGCGCCGCTGCAGAGGAGCATCGCTTCGGCGAGCGTCGTCTTGCCCGAGCCACCGTGGCCGACCAGGGCCACATTGCGGACCTTCGCTGGTGGGTAAGCCTTCATCAGCACCTCGTCTCTCGCGCCGCGGGCCACTGCCCGCGCTCTCACCCGGAGGGCACCCGGGCCGAAAAGCCAGGCTACCCGCGCCGGTGACGCCTGGCACACGTGACGCATACGGCGGAGCTCGGGAGGGCCGGTGGTAGGCTTGGCCTGGTTACTGGCCGCCTCGCGGCCCCCACTAGGAGCAGTAGGTGTTCGACGCACGCTTCCGTACGGCGGTGGACCGGGTGGTTAGCCCAGCGGGGCGGGCACTCATGCGCACAGGCCTGGCCCCTGACCACTTGACGGCGCTCGGGATCCTGCTGAGCGTCCCCACCGCGTGGGCTGTGGCCACCGGGCACCTCGTGCTGGCGATCGTTCTCTACGTCGGCTCGGCCCTGCCGGACCTCTTCGACGGGAGCCTGGCCAAGGCCAGCGGTCGGACCAGCCGCCGGGGTGCCTTCTTCGACTCGGTGGGTGACCGTATCAGCGACACGGTCGTCCTGGCTGGGTTCGCCTGGTACGCCCAGGACCGCTTCGGTGCCCACGCCGCGCTCGTCCCCCTCGCGGTTCTAGGGGTCTCCCAGCTCGTCTCGTACATCCGCGCCAAGGGCGATGCGCTCGGGATCAACGCCAAGGGCGGGCTCATGGAGCGTGGAGAGCGGGTGTTCGTTCTCTGCTTCGCTCTCAAGTTCCCCGCTGACATGCTCTGGTTGCTGTGGCTTGTCTTCGCTCTGTCGTGTCTCACCGCAGCGCAGCGCTTCGTCAAGGTGTGGCGCCAGGCCGGCAAGCCGCCTGCCCCGCTGCCGGTCGAGCCGACAGCCGTCGTCCTGCGCTGGCGGGCGTGGCGGGAGGAGCGCGCCGGACGCGACGCCAGGTGGGCCCGCAGCGCTCGGCGCCCGTCGTCGCGGCCGGCAGCGGACGGCTTCTTCACCGGCCCCAAGAGACCCGGTGGCCCAACCTCGTACGGGCGCTGGCACGAGCGTCGCATGGCGCGCCGGCAGCGTCCGGCGCAGGAAGGCGCGCGTCGCCGGGACTGAGCCGCCGGGGACCGGCGACCGCCCCAGACCGGGCCCGGCCGGGCCCGGCGAGCTGAGCCTTCCTGGCCGCGGCGCCGGGCGCCGTATAGGGTCTCGGAGGATGTGGAGCAAGGAGCTGGCCGCTGTCAAGGCTGCCGCTGTCGTCGCCGGCTCGCTGCCCGCTCCTGCCGCCTACAGGCTGGGCAGCGCGACCGGAAGGATGATCGGCAGGCTCCCGGACTTCGACGGTCGGCGCGCCCTGGTTGCCTCTCACCTGGAGCGTGTGACGGGCAGCGCCCGGGCGGCGACGGGCCGCAGCCTGGTCCCGGAGGTCTTCGCCAACTACGGGCGTTACTGGGCGGAGAGCCTGCGCTTGCCCCATGTCGCGACCGACAGGGTGGTGGCTGCGGTGACCACGGAGGGGGAGGACCACGTCGATGCCGGCCTGGCGGCGGGCAGGGGTGTCATCATCGCCGCACCCCACCTCGGCGGGTGGGAGTGGGGAGCGCGGTACCTGGTGGCCAGGGGGGTGCGCGTCACCGTCGCCGTCGAGGACCTCCAGCCCCCGGATCTGTTCGATTGGTTCGTCGCTTTCCGCAGGCGTCTCGGGGTCAACGTGGTGGCGGTCGGTCCCGGCGCCTCCACTGCCATCCTCCAGGCGCTCGCCGACAACCACGCCGTGTGCCTGCTCTCGGACCGTCTGGTCGGGGCCACGTCCGGTATGGAGGCCACTTTCTTCGGAGCACCGACGCCGATGCCCGCCGGTCCGGTCACCCTGGCGGTGCGCTCCAACGCGCCGTTGGTGGCGGCGGCGATCTACTTTGCTCACGGGGTGGACGGCCACCACATCGTGTTCAGGCCCCCCCTGGCGTTGGCGCCGGCGCGCGGCGAGAGGCTGCGCGACGTCGTGAGGAAGGGTACCCAGGAGCTGGCGCACGAGTTGGAGGTCCTGATACGCGAGGCTCCGACCCAGTGGCACCTCGTCCAGCCGAACTGGCCCGACGACCCGCCCCTCGGGCGGCAACAGGGATGAGCGCCCGGCCCGTGCACCGGGCCGAGCCCGGGGAGCCACTGCGATGAGGGTGGGCATGGTCTGCCCCTACAGCCTGAGCATCCCGGGCGGGGTCCAGGGACAGGTACTTGGGCTTGCCCGGGCCATGAGGTCGGCCGGGGCGGAGGTCAGGGTCCTGGCTCCCTGTGACGGGCCCCCACCCTGGCCGTGGGTCACACCGCTCGGTGCTTCCGTGCCGACGGCCGCCAACGGGTCGATGGCTCCCATCGCTCCCGACCCCGCTGCTGCACTGCGCACCATCAGGGCGCTGCGCGAGGAGCGCTTCGACGTCGTCCACCTGCACGAGCCCCTGGTGCCGGGCCCGGCCCTGACAGCGCTCCTCTTCAGCGATGGCCCGCTGGCCGGGACCTTTCACCGCGCCGGGGACATCACGTGGTACCGCGCCGTCAAACGGCCCGCCCGTTGGGCCCTGAGGCGCCTGCAGCTGCGCTGTGCCGTGTCGCCGATGGCCTTGGCCACCGCGCGCCATGCCCTGGGAGGCGACTACGAGCTGGTCTGGAACGGCATCGACCTCGGGCAGTTCGAGGAGGCCGAGCCGTGGGAGAGTACCGGGCCCACCGTGCTGTTCCTCGGCAGGCACGAGCAGCGCAAGGGTCTGGCCGTGCTGGTCGAGGCCGTTGTGGCCCACGCCGTCGACGCCCGGGTGTGGGTTGCCGGCGAAGGGCCCCAGACGCGCTCGCTGCGCGAAGCGACCTTGGGCGACGTCAGGTTCGAGTGGCTCGGGACCATCAGCGAGGAGGACAAGTTGCGCCGCCTGAGGGCTGCCGACGTGCTCGTGGCCCCCTCCCTTCATGGTGAGAGCTTCGGTGTTGTCCTGCTGGAGGGGATGGCGGCGCGCGCCGCCGTGGTGGCCAGCGATATCCCCGGTTACGCATCCGTTGCGCGCTCTGAGCGCGACGCATTGCTCGTGCCGCCGGGCGACCCGGCGGCTCTGGCGGCTTCCCTGAAGAAGGCACTCGCCGGGGGCCCCCAAATCCAGGAGATAATTCGGTCAGGATACGAACGAGCGCGTGAGCATTCTCTGAGCGCGCTCGCCTCACGCTATATCGAGTTGTACCAGCCGTTGTTGTCGGCAGCGCGGCGTTAGGAGCGGCGCACAGTCGTCGGCCGTGGCTGCCACCGCCGACACCCAGAAGGCGGGCGCCATTGTCGCGGAGTGGGCGCTGCTCCGCCGACCAGCCGGCGGGCGGGGCGCTTCGAGCTTCCCCGTTTCGCGCGCTACGCGCGTGCAATAGGGCAGGCCCACCTGCCAATGACAACTCGGTAATTACACCGCTAAAGCGGACCGTGCCTCCGGCGCTTCCCGCCTGCATTTGGTGTTCAGGGCCGGGCGTGGTTATATGTACGCCTCTCGTGGGATTGCACCGGCCCATATCTGTCACAGTGGCGCCGGCACACGGGCGGCACGGGCGCGGACCTGCGCACGTCCGCCGGCGCCCGCGACTGCAGGACGCCGGTTTGAATGCCGTAGCGCCGGCAGGCCGGTAACGCAGCGGTAGCGAGGGAGGTCCACTTGGAAGCCGGGTTGGTGAAGGCGGCAACGGAGGTGTGCGTGGTTGCTGCCGCGACCGTGCTCGGGGGTCTCGCGGCGCGCGTCGGTCGGGGCGCCGCGGTCACGGGCGCCGGGCCCGCGCCGGCGTGTGCGCAGGGCCGGGGCCCGCAGCTAGCGGGGGCTGCGCTTGCAGCGTTGGCCGTGGGGTCGGCGTGGCAGCGGCCGCTCTGGTCGGGGCCGGGCGCCGGGCTGTCCGCCAACGTGATCGGGCTGCTGGGCGTCCTGGTGTGGGCCTGCTTGCTCGTGGCTGCAGGTGTGGCCGACTTGTGCTGGATGCGGGTGCCCCCGGCACTGTGGCGGGCCGGGGCCCCGGCGGTCTGCGCCGGCGCACTCGTGGGCGCGGGCACCTCGGGCTACTGGGTTGCAGCGGCCCGGGGGGCCGTCGTGGCTCTCGTGGGCGCGCTGGTGTACTTCACGGTGGCGGTCCTGCGGCCCGGCCGGCTCGGGGGAGCGGACGCGCGCATGGCCGGTCTCGTCGGTTTCGGGGTCGGGGCGGTCAGGCCGGGCGTGGCTGTGGTCTGCCTGGCGGTGGCGCCCTTGGCGTGCGCGCTCTGGGGTGCCGTCAGGCGGGAGGGCCGGGGACGGGGCCAGGCGATCGCGCTGTGCCCGTTCCTGGCTGTGGCCGGGGTGGTGGGGGTGGCTGCCGGTGCGCGCTGAGACACCGTTGCGTGCAGCGTCCGAGGCGGTGCCGACCGGCGGGGGAAGCTGGGCGCCGCGGCCCGCCCGGCGCCCGCGGAGGCTTTCAGCCGGGACCTTGGTGCCGGCAGTGCTGGCCGTCCTGGCGGGTGGGAGCGTCTACGCTGCGCTGTCTCAGCAGGGAGCGACAACCGAGGTCGCCGTGGCGGCGACAACCCTCCCGGCGGGGACCGTGCTCGGACGGGCCGATGTGCGAGCGGTGGAGGTGAGCGCTGCAGAGGGGGTGATCACCCGGGCTGTGTTCTCGCCGGCCGATGTTCCGTACGGGTGGGTGACCGCGGTTGGAGTCGAGGCGGGCGACCCCTTGACCCAGGACGTGCTCTCGATGCCCGTGCGCGGCACGGCCGCGGGCCAGATGAGCATCCCGCTCCCCGAAGCCCAGGCCGCTGGGGGCACCCTGGTCCCCGGCGACGAGGTGGACATGATCCTGGCGTCGCCCAGGCGTAGTTGGTACGTGGCAACGGGCCTGCTGGTCGTGGGGACGTCCGGGGCCTCGTCGGGGGCCGGGCTGCTCTCGGGGCCTGGGGCCGGGTACGACGTCGTGGTGCAGGTGAGCCGGCGCACGGCTCTGGAGGTGGCCACGGCGCTCGCCACCGCCTCTGGGACGGGCGCTGACCAGGTCGAGCTGGTGCGGTCGCAGCGTCTGGCGGGCGTGGCCGACCGGTCCCGCCGGGCATTGCCGGCAGGTGGCACCGGGAGCGGTCATGGCTGAGGGCCCCGTCGGCACCGGCGGCAACGTCGTCGTGGCGCTCGTCGCCACCCGCGCGCCGTGGGGTACCGCCGTGCGCTCGTTCCTGAGGGACCATGCCCGGGGCGTCACCTTGGAGGTACCGGCCGACAGGCCCTCCCTCGGCGAGGTCCTGAGCCGGGCTGACGTGCTCGTGCTCGACGACGTCATGCGGACGGTCACGGTGGCCGACGTGGCCAGGGCCCACGAGATGGGCGCCCACGTGGTCGGGGTCGCCGACCGCCACGGTGGCATGGGCGCCCGTTACCTCGAGCACCTGGGGGTGGACGAGGTGCTTTCCAGCAGCTGCCCACCCGGGGATCTCGTCGCCACCTTCCTGCGCGCCGGCAAACGGGCCGCCTCCGCATCCGGAGGTCCCGAATGGCCCCGCCTGCCGGGCCTGGCCGCTGCCGCCGGCACCGGGAGGCCGCTGTCCTCGTTGAGCGCGTGGACGAAGGTGAGCGGCGGCGCCGGCTTGAGCGAGATGGTGGTGGTGGCGGCGCAGGAGCTCAGCAGGACGATGCGTGTGCTCGTGATCGAGGCCGACGACGCCACGCCGGTCATGGTCTCCCGGCTCATGCGCTCAGGTGAGGGCGGCCTGCCGTGGGCGTTGTCGCGCGCTGCGCAGGGTCTCGGTGCATTACCAGAGGGTCTGTCCGGCGCAAGGGGGGACGGCACCCGCCCGCTGGGAGCGTTCGACGCTGTGTGCATGCCCCCCGGGACGCCCCTGGGCGTCCACGCCCAGCACCTGGAGAAGCTGCTGCGGGAGGCGGCGGAGCGCTACGACCACGTGCTGGTGGAGCTGGGGCCTCTCGGGGGCGGTGCCGCCGCCAACCGGTCGCGGGCCGGCGCAAGAGCCCTTTGCATGGCCTCCAGCGTGGTGGTGGTGGCCCAGCCCGATCCCGAGGGTGCGGCCAGGCTCGTCAACTGGCGTGCGGCCTACGTGGGAGAGGGCGGGTCGAGCCCCTGCCATGCAGTGTTCGGCCGAGCGCGGCGCAGCGGCTACGAGCGCGAGCACCTGGCGGGGATCCTTTCCTCCAACACCGGGGCACACCCATTTGCCAGCTGCCGCTTCCTTCCCGAGGACCCAGCCGTGGCGCGGGCGCGCTGGAACGCCGCCCTGACCGGGCGCGGGACGTGGCTGGCGGCGGCGCAGGTGCTGGCGCACGACGTCGTCGGTAGCGCGGGCCGGGCAACAGGCCGCGCCCGCAGCCGGGCTTGGGCTCAGCGCGGGGCCCCGGCGGTAGCGCCGTGAGCGCGTTCGCCCTGCTCCGCTCGCGTGCCCTGGATGCCGTGGCGGCGTTCGACCTCGTGCCCGGGGTGCCGGAGCGCTCGGCGTGCGAGGAGGTGGTTGCGGCCGAGGTCGAGCGCTTCCAGCGCGAGCTGATGCGCGGCGAGCACCCGGGAATGGGGCCGTTCGTCGACCCGGCCGAGGTCGTGGAGCGCCTCCTGCGCGAGCTGCACGGCCTGGGTGCCGAGCTCGACGGGATAGTGGCCGACCCGGAGGTCGAGGAGGTGTTCGGCTGGGAGGGTGAGCTGGTGGTGCGGACCGCGGACGGGAGGTCCCGCTTCGTCGACTCGCCGTCAGGGGCGGGGGCCGTGGTCGCTGCCGTCCAGCGGATGGTCAATGCTGCCGGCGAGAACATCGATGCTGCCCACCCCAAGGTCGACGGCGTGCGTGTCAGCCTGCCTGACGGCCGCCAGGCTCGGCTTTCGGCCAGCGTCCCGCCCCGCATCGACGGCTGCGTGTCCTTCACCCTGCGTATCCCGAAGAAGCGCAACACGACCCTGGCCGACCTCGTTGCCTTCGGCTCGCTGTCACCGGAGGCCGCGGCCTTCCTCGAGCTGCTGATGCGTGTGCGCCGGACCAGGCTGCTCGTGGCGGGGCCGCCGGGTGCGGGCAAGACGACCCTGCTCGAAGCACTGCTACGGGCGGTCCCGGCGGGTCGCAGAGTCGTGTGTGCCGAGGAGCAGCGGGAGCTGAACGCACCCTTGCTCAACGGTGAGTACTGGACGACCTCGAAAGTCGAGGGACTGGCCGAGCTGATGCGCTCCGCCCGTGTGGCGTCGCCCGAACTGGTGGTCCTCGGCGAGCTCAAGGGCACCGAGGCCTGGGACCTGCTGCTGGCCGGCACGCTCGGGACAGGCGTCCTGGCGGCCGTCCATGCCGAGGATGCGGCCGGAGCGTTCGAAGCCCTTGCAGTCTGCGCCACCAAGGCCGTGCCCGCGACCCCCTTCGCCGAGTTGGTGGCCCGGTTCGCTGCCATGTTCGACGTCGTCGTCTACTGCGACGTCGACGACGCGGGTGGGGCGCTGCAGCGTCAGGTGACCGAGATTTGCACCGTACCGCCGCAGCTCTCGGGCAACGCTGCTTGCGTCGCTCTGGCACCCGTCTTCCGTCGTGACGACATCGGCGACGTAATGGAGCTCAGGACCGCTGGCGTGGGGGGCGCCCTGGAGAAGCGCTGCAACCGGTTGCTCAGGCGCTACGGGACGGATCTTGCCGGCCTGCTGAAGGGCGTCGAGGTGCCGTGGTGAACACCCTGGCGGCTCTGTCCACGATGCTGCTGGTCTGGGCCCTGGCCGGTGTGGTGTACGCCCGTGTCGCCGGCGGCCCGGGAGGTGCCCGGCCAGTCGGTGGCCCTTCGTGGAGCTTGGTGGCGTCCTCGGCACGGGCAAGGTGGCGGGCGCGTCTTCCCGGAGGCAGGGCATGGCTGGCCCAGGCCGCTCCGGGGGTCACCCCGCTGCAGTTCTGGGCCGCCTCCGGCGCTACCGCCGCCTTGGCGTTCCTGCTGGCCTACGGCGCCTGTGGGGCATTGCCGCTCGCAGCGGTCGTGGCGGTGGGGTGCGGCTTTGCCCCATGTGGCTACTGGGCGTCGCTGCGGGCCCGTACCAGGGCCGAGCGCAGCGCAGCATGGCCGGACGCCCTGCGCTTCCTCGTCGGGGCTCTCGGAGCCGGCATATGCACCGTGCACGAGGCCCTCGGGGGCCTCGCTGTCTCGGGGCCACCGCCGCTGCGGGCGCCCATGGAGCGTGCCTTCCGGCTCGGCGCCTCCGTCGGGGATGCCAGGGCGCTGGAAACCCTGAGGGCCGAGTTGGCGGACGCGGTCGCGGATTCGGTGCTGCTGGCGCTGGGCGCCGCCATGGAGGAGGGGACCGGGACGGCCCTGCGCGTGCTGTCGGACCTCGGCGAACAGGTGGGCGCTGACCTGGCCATGGCGGAGAGGACCAGGACGCTCCAGGTGCAGTCACGCGCAGCCGTCTGGGGCTGCCTCGTCCTGCCCTATGCCGTCCTGTTCTTCCTGTGCGCCACCAACAGCGCTTACCGGGACTACTTCTCGTCGTCGGCGGGGGCGGCCGTCCTGGTGGTCGGCGTGGCCATGTCGGTGGTCGGCTTGGTGTTGTGCCGCCGGCTCGTGCGCCCGCTGGCGACCATGCGGCGGGTGTTCGTAGGTGGCGGTAGCAGGTGAACGCCGGGAGGGTGGCGGCGCTCCTCGCCGCGGTGCTCATCGGCGGCCTGGCTGGGGAACTGGCGCGCCGCGCGGTCGTCCCTCGGCGCTCTCCCCAGCTGCGCATAGCGCCTTTCGTCGAGCGTGCCCGAGCGCAGCTGGGAGGGGGCACGCTGCCGGCGGCTGCGCCGCTACCCGGCCGCGTGGTCCTCGGCCGAGTGGTCGGTCCCATGGTGACGGGGGCGGTCGATGCCTTGGCGCGCGCCGCCATGCTCACGCCGCTCGACCGGCTCGAACTTGCACTGCGCCAGGCAGGGCTGCGCGTCGACGTGGAGGTGTTCCGCCGCGACTGCATGTACTGGCTGGCCGGCGCTCCCTTGCTCCTGGGCCTGGCCGGGACGGTCACGGGCAATGCCACCTGCGTAGCCCTCTTCTTCGTGCTCGGTATCTTCGTGGGCCTGAGGCGCGGCAGGGAGCGCCTGGCGCGGGGCCGCAGGCGGCGCAACGAGAAGCTGCGCAACGACCTGCCGACCGTAGCCGGTGCCCTTGCGGTCAAGATCGACAACAACAGGAGCCTGTTCGTGGCGCTGTCCGACCTGGTCGAGCGCGGCGACGGGCCCGTGCTCGAGGACCTGGCGCGCGCCCTGCACCTGGCAGCAGCCGGCTACGGCGAAGGCGCCGCTTTCGGGCTGGTTGCCCAGGAGTCGGCCGAGCCCGCAGCGGCCCGCTTCTACCGCCTGCTGGCGGTGGCGACCAGCGGCGGGCTGGAGCTGTCCAAGGCCCTTCTCGACCAGGCGAACGACCTGAGGAGACAGCGCCGCGAAGAGGTCGAGCGCACGGCCGGACGCCGCCAGATGGCACTCGTCATGCCGAGCATGGTCTTCATGGCGCCGGTCCTGTTCGCCTTCATGCTGGCGCCCCTGCCCCGGCTCCTCTTCGCTCGCTGACGGCCACGCGTTCCCTACCTGACAGGCACAAACCAAAGGAGAAAAAAGGTGAGGCATCTACTGGAGATCCAACGTCGCCGCCCGTTGCGCCAGCGAGCATTGGGCCGGCGGCTGCGTTGCGTGCTCACGGACACCAGCGGGAGCCAGATCACGGACAACCTCGGCCTGATCGTCATCGGGGTGGTCGCGATCGTGGCCATTGGCGGCCTCATCAGCGGGCTCGACAAGGCGGTGTTCAATTGGGTGACAGCCCAGCTGGGCCTCGGCTGAAGCGCCGGGGCCAGATGGCGCGGCAGGGCCCGGTGCGCGAGCACGGTTCGGCGGTCCTCCCCGGAGTCCTGGCGCTGCTTATCCTCATAGCCCTTGTCGTCGGAGCCCTCAACGTGGTCCTGGACGAGTACGCCAAGGGGGCTTTGCGTTCGGCGGTCGACGAGGGCGCCCAAGCCGGCGCCACGAGCGGGTCGGCGACGCTGTGTGCCCAGACGGCGCGCCAGGCCCGAAGGGGCCTGCTGCCGGGACCGTACGCCTCGCGCACCGTGATCACCTGCCGGGTAGCGGGCGCGTTCATGCAGGCATCGGCGACCGCCCACCTGCCGAGCCTGCTTCCCATGGTGCCTGCCGTGACCGTGCACCTGATCGGGTTGTCGGCCATGGAAGGGGAGGGCTCGTGAAGGCCTTCGCGCTCACCAGGCGCCGCCGTGGAGACGAAGGCGAAGTGACTGCGCTGGCACTCGCCTTGGGGGTCGGCTTCATCGTCCTGCCTGTCCTCGTGCTGGTGCTGAGCGTGCCGGTCTGGGAGCAGAGGGTCGTGGACGCGCAGGACGCCGCTCGGGCCGCGGCCCGAGCCCTGGCCGTGGCGCCGGACTGGGAAGCCGGGGCCCTGGCAGCTGACGGCGCGGTGCGGGACCTGTTGCAGCCCGACGGTGTGGCGGCTTGGCAGACCACTGTGGACCTGAGCGGTTCGCTGGAACCCGGTTCGATCGTCACGGCCGTGGTCACGGTGCAGGTGCCGGTGGGCGTGGTCCCCGGCGTCGGCCGGGTGGGCAACGTCGCCTACTCGGCTGCCTCGAGCCAAAGAGTGAGCATGTACAGGAGCTCACCGTGAGGGCACCGGTGCACACCCGGCGGCGCAGCGCGCGTAGCGAGGACGAGCGTGGCGGGGACGAGCGTGGCGAGGCCGCGGTTGTCTGGTGCCTGCTCGTGGCCTGTCTCCTACTGCCCCTGGCCGGCATCTCGGTCGACCTCTGGCATGCCATCTCGGTACAGCGCAGCCTCCAGTCGGCGGCCGAGGACGCGGCGGCGGCCGCCGCCTCCGCCGCTGTGGACGTCGCCAGGTACCGGGAGGCCGGGTGCGTGAGCCTGGTACCGGCCGTGGCGGAGCAGATGGCCCGCCAGGCGCTCGCCAGGCAGCCGCTCGGCGCTCTGAGCGCTGCGGACATCGTGGTTGGCCCGGGCGATGCGACCGTCAGCGTCACTCTCGAGCAGCCGGTACAGCTGACCTTGCTGCGCATCGTCGACGGCGGGCGGCCCATCGTCGTGGCAGCCAGTGCGTCCGCCCGGGCGAACAGCACGAGCGGGAGCCCGCAGTGCGGGCCGTGAGCCACCTTGCCCGGGCGGGCGTGAGGCCCTTTGGGGTCGCGGCGGGGTTCGTCCGCGCTGTGCACCTCGAGCAGCGCGCCTTCAGCCGTCACAGCCGCGGCGGCGTGTGGGGCTCCTGGCGTACCGGCGCCGTCGCCACGGTCGCCGTCGCCGGTTACCGGCGGCGGGCTCTGGCCGACATGAGCGCTGTCTGCCTGCTGGGCCCGAGACCTATGGGCCGCCTGGCACTCGTCGCCGTAGCCTGTGCGTGCCTGCTCGGGTTGTCCGCCGTGGCCCCGATGGCGGCTCTGGGTGCGGCAGCGGGGCTGGTCGCGTCGCTCTGCCCCGGCCCAGCCGCCTGGCGTGAGCGTCGGTGCCGGCGGCAGCTGGAGGACTGCCGGCCAGCGGGCAAGTTCGTGTACGTCCACTGGTTGGCCAGTTCGGGGCAGGGCGCGGGCGCCCACCTGCTACGGGTAGTGGCCGCCGAGGCGGCGGCAAGGGGCGAAGCTCTCGTACTGGACGCCTCCAACCCCCGCCTGATCTCCTACTACACCCACCTCGGCTTCCAGATCCTGGCCACGGCCGGCCCCCCGGGCGACGCGGCGGCGACCATGGCGCGCCTGGAGCTCAGGGGACCGGTGCATGGTGGCGAAGCTTGACGAAGACCCGCTCCCGCCCTGGTCGTGTGGACGCCGTGCTGGTCGTGGCCTGCGAGTGCGTCCTGTTCGTGGTGTTCCTGCGGTCCGGGCGGCTGCTGGGGAGCGTGCCCTTCACCCACCTGTCCCACTGGCTGGCGTCGGTCGGGGCGCAGCGCGCGCTGACCGCACTGGTGCGCCTGCTCGGCCTGGTCGTGTCAGGGTGGCTGTTGGCCACGACGGTGCTGTACGCGTTGGCGGTCGTCAGCGGACGGCAGCGTCTGGCGCGAGGGTTGCGCCTCCTTGCCCTGCCCTTCGTACGCCGCGCGGTCGACACGCTGGCAGCGGCGAGCCTGGCCGCCTCCTCCCTCGCAGCGGGCCCCAGCCTGGCCAGCGCCTCGCGGACGCCGGTCGCCGTCGCCCACGTCGGGCCCACCCCTGTCGCCTCCCGGCGCGGTGCAGGCTCCCGTCCGGCCCTACGGGCGACGCGGCCGGGCGGACCGGAGCACGGCCACGGCCACCGGCTCCACCTACCCCACCCGGTTGTGGCCCCGGCGGGAGATGGACCGGGCCAGGGAGGTCATGGCCCGAAAGGCACGACAGCAACAGGGGCCGAGGGCCTGCCGCCGGGCACGAAGTACGTCGTGGTACAGCCGGGCGAGTGCCTCTCGGTGATCGCGGAACGCCACCTCGGGGACTGGCGCCGCGACGCGGAGATAATCGAGCTCAACCTGGGCCGTAGACAGCCTGACGGCCGTGCCCTGAGCGACGGCCACTGGATATACGCGGGATGGGTGCTCGTCATGCCACCGGACGCTGTGGGGGCCCGGACGGTGGCTTCCCGCCAGCGTGCGGCAGCGCCGGCAACCGCTACCCCCGCACCGGCGCATGGCCG
>JAJZIY010000051.1 GCA_021828475.1 Actinomycetes bacterium | reverse complement strand
CGCACCGCCCGCCTCGCCCGCACCGCCCGCCTCGCCCGCACCGCCCGCCTCGCCCGCACCGCCCGCCTCGCCCGCACCTGCTCGCCGCCTCGACCGAGCCGTCATCGCTTCGCCGCCGGAGCGTCACCCGTCACAGCTTTAGGGACCACAAGATGGGACCGCACCCCGCGATCCTTGCACGGCCCGCCGACCAGGTCGTGGTCAGCGGCCCTCCCGAGCGGTCGCAGGAGATCTCGAGTCAGACCACCGGTGCGGTCTTGCCGGCGTCCACGAGGAAGGCGACCGTCTTACTGCGCCCGGCTCCGGACGGACCAGCGCCGGGTCTGGACGCGCTGGCGCGCTTTGCTCACGGTGGGCCTGCCCCGGGGCTCCGGCTCGGCTGGTCCGGAAGCAGGACCTTCTCGCACTCGGGGCAGAGCGCCCATTCGGGCTGAAAGAACATTTCCGGGTCGCCGGCGAACAACCGGCGGCAGCGCCCACATTGACGGTCCGGCGGCAGCTTGCCGTCGGAGCCGTTGCTCACGCTGTGTAGGCTTTCATCGCTCGAGTCCCGAGCCCCCATCGGGACCCCCAATCTTCTCCCGGGCACGGGAGCGCAAGGCCCTCAACGGGCTCGGGGCCAGCGTACTGCCCCTGGGACGTTCTTCGGCTATGCTGACCCTGATGCCGCGGGCCATTGCCTGCGGCGGCGGGCGGAACGGCGCTTGCCGGGCCCACGAGACATGACATCACGTCGGCCATCTTCCCCCTTGGACCGACTGGAGTCTCATGAACGTACCAACCCCTTCCCTCGCGCCTGTCCGGTTCTCGGATCTCGGCGTTCCCCCCGCGCTCTGCGCCGCGCTGGAGGCCGGCGGGATCACGACCGCCTTTCCCATCCAGGCGGCGACCCTGCCCGATTGCCTCGCCGGGCGCGACGTGTGCGGCAAGGCCCCCACCGGCTCCGGCAAGACGCTCGCGTTCGGGCTGGCGGTCCTGGCCCGACTGGCAGCCACGCCTCGTGGCGGCCGGAGGGGTCGCCGGCACCCGTCGGCGCTCATCCTGGTCCCCACACGTGAGCTCGCAGCCCAGATCGAACAAGTCGTCGCGCCCCTCGCCGCTGCCATCGGTGCGGAGGTTGTGCCAATCTACGGCGGCGTAGGGTACGCCAAGCAGCAGGCCGCCCTGCGCAACGGTGTCGACGTGCTGGTCGCATGCCCGGGACGGCTTACCGACCTCCTCGAGCGGGGATCGGTCAACCTGTCGCACGTTGCGGTTGTGGTGGTCGACGAGGCCGACCGGATGGCGGACATGGGCTTCCTACCCGCGGTGCGCCGCCTCGTAGACAAGACCAGCTCATCGCGCCAGACCCTTCTCTTCTCGGCCACATTGGACGGGCCGGTGGACAAGTTGGTGCGCGACTACCAGCGCGACCCGGTACGCCACGATGTCGAGCTCGCCGAAGCCGACCGCGGGGACGTCCTGCACCATTTCTGGCGTGTAGAGGCCAACGACCGGGTCACGGTGACGACGGAGGCGGTCAATGCCGGCGGTCCCGCCGTGGTGTTCTGCCGGACCAAGCGGGGCGCTGACCGCCTTTCGGACCGCCTCGCCCGGTCGGGCCTGGCCTCGGCTGCCATCCACGGCAACCGCAGCCAGAGCCAGCGTGAAGGTGCCCTGGGTGCGTTCCGGGCCGGGCGCCTCGACGTGCTCGTCGCCACCGACATAGCAGCGCGCGGGATCCACGTGGATGCGGTGCCGCTCGTGGTCCATTTCGACCCGCCTGCCGATGCCACCGACTACGTCCACCGGTCCGGCCGGACCGGCCGGGCCGGCGCCGACGGGACCGTCGTGTCGCTCGTCGCGTCCGAGCACCTCGGCGCGACCCGGCTCATACAGAAAAAGCTGGGGCTCCCGAGCGGGGTCTGCTTGCCCGACGTCTCCTCCCTCGCCCCTCTGGGCGCCGCAGGCCTGGCTCGTCCGCGCCCGGCCCAGATGGAGCCGGCCATCAGGACCGGTACGGGCACGGACGGCGCGGGCCTGCCCTCCCGAGGCCGGCCCGCCGGCCCGGGCCGGCCGTCCCTGCGCCGGGGGCGCCAGACAAGGCGGGGCTGACATGCACTGAATGCCCAGGTGCGCGAGCGGGTACTATCGACTTGGTCGTCGGTTGGCCGTTGTCCCGGCTGCGCTGGATCTGGTCCTCGTTGAGCGTGTGGCCTGTCTGGAAGGACGTCGCTCGTGGGAACAGGTCGCCGCCGGCGCCTTCGGGCGCAAGGGTTTCCCCGGTTGAGGTGCTGTCATCTCTCCTGACCGGCTGGTGAGGATACTCGGCCTCCTCGGTGACGGGGACGGTCGGGGCGCCGCTCGTCTGTGCCAGGTCGCTGCGCAGGTCACCGGGATGACCGGGGCTGGCGTCATGCTCCTCGCCGGCGGGCGGCCACAGGCGTCGGTCTGCACCACCGACGAGGTGTCGTCGCTCATCGAAGAGGCCCAGTACACACTGGGCGAGGGGCCGTGCGTGGACGCGCACCGCCTCGGCGAGGTGGTGTCGGAGCCCGACCTGGTCACGGCCGGCGCGTCACGCTGGGTTTCGTTCTCGTCACGGGCGGTCGGCGCGGGTGCCCGGGCTGTGTTCGGCTACCCGGTCCGCATCGGCGCCGGACAGTTGGGGGCCCTCAACCTTTACCGGGACCGCCCCGGTCCTCTCGATGACGACGAGCACGCAAACGCCCTTGTCATGGCCGACGTCGCAGCGCGTGCGGTCCTGGCCGCCCAGGCAGGCGCCGGACTTGGAGGCATCGGCATAGACCTCGAGGAGGATCTGTTCGTCTGGGGAGCCGTCCACCAGGCGGCCGGCATGGTGTCGGTCCAGCTCGACATCCCCGTGGTCGATGCCCTCGTCCGCCTGCGAGCCCACGCCTTCCTGACCGACCGGCTGGTCTCGGATGTCGCCAGCGATGTCGTCGAACGGCGGCTCGCCTTCGGCTCGGACGAGTGACCCCGAGGGCAGCGGTCGCCCGAGCGGCTATCGTGTGCAGCACGGCACCGCGTGGCGCATCGACCGGGTCGGTCTCCGCACCACCGTCGGCCAGACCTCGGAGGCAGGTGCAGTGATGCTGGACCAGACGCTGCTGGTGCGCAGCCTTGTAGAGCTTGCCGACAACCTCACCGACGACTTCGACATCGTGGACGTCCTCAGCTTGCTCAGCGACCGGTGCGTGCACGCGCTCGGAGTGACAGCCGCCGGCGTCCTGCTCGCCGCCCCGAGCGGAGCGCTACGGGTGGTCGCCTCGTCAAGTGACGCCATGCGCACCCTGGAGCTGTTCCAGTTGCAGTCGGACCAAGGGCCCTGCCTGGATGCCTATCGCACCGGCCAGCAGGTCGTCAACCTGGACCTGGCGGCGGTGGGGAGCAGGTGGCCCCGTTTCGCCCAACGCGCCGCCGCCGAAGGTTTCCGCTCCGCCCACTCGTTCCCCATGAGGCTCCGTCGCCGCACTCTCGGTGCGCTCAACCTGCTGCGCAGCGATCCCGGCCCGCTCGACGCGACAGCCATTGCCGCCGCTCAGGCCTTGGCCGACATCGCCACGATCGCCATCCTCCAGCACCAGATCGTCATCGACGCCCAGACCCTCAACAGCCAGCTGAGCGCCGCGCTAAACAGCCGCATCGTGATCGAACAAGCCAAGGGCAAGATCAGCCAGGCCACCGGGAGCGACATGGACCTCGCCTTCCGCCGCATGCGCAACCACGCCCGCAACCACAACCAGCACCTTGCCGAGCTCGCGTCGGGGATCGCAGGCGGCACCATCCCCCCCGGCTCTCTCGACTATCTGAAGCCCGGCGACTGAACCCACCGGAGCGCGGCGGGGCACCGGGCCAGGCTCAGCGCTGTGCCGGGACCGTCTCCGAGCGCGGTGACGGCACCTGGAGACGGCCTTTTCGCCGGGGGCTGGGCCTACAACGGGCTGGTGCCGGTTATCATGGTCCGGACGAAAGAGCTTCGGCTCAGCGTCGCTCCAGACCCAGGTGGCGCTCTCAGAGACTTCGGGAGAAGAGCTCGTGCAGACAACCACCACGGTTCTCGACGCGTCCGACTCCGGCTTTCGCGAGCTTGCCATGCGAGCCCGCGCCGCTGGTCTCATGGACAGGCGCTCCGAGTACTACGCCGTGAAGATCGCGCTTACGGTCGCCGCCTTTGCCGCAGGTTGGGCGGCGTTCGTAGTCGTGGGCAACTCGTGGGCCACGCTCGGCCTGGCCGCATTTCTCGGAGCGATTTTCACCCAGCTGTGCTTCATCGGCCACGACGCCGGGCATCAGCAGGTCCTCTCTTCACGACGCGCGAACCGCTACCTGGGGCTCGTGGTGGCCAATACCCTCACAGGGCTGTGCTACGGGTGGTGGGTCCCCAAGCACAACGCTCACCACGCCCACCCCAACGAGGCCGGCCTGGACCCCGACGTAGGTGACGGTCCGGTCACCTACGCTCCCGCTGACGGGCACCCCGCGCCACGGCACAACATCGCCTGGCTCCTGGCGCGTTGGCAGGCACCCCTGTTCTTTCCCCTCATGGTCCTGCGCAGCGTGGGGATGCACGTGTCGGGAGCACAGCATCTCCTCCGTCGACGCGATCGCTCAGCAGGTGTTGAGGCGCTACTGGTTGCCTCGCACATCGCCCTCTACCTCACAGCTGTCCTGTTGGTGCTGAGCCCGTTGAAGGCCCTGGCGTTCGTGGGCGTCCAGCAGGTCGTGTTCTCGTTCTACCTTGGCCTTAGTTTCGCTCCCAACCACAAGGCCATGCCCATGGTCCCGGCTGGCTCCGGCCTGGGGTTCGCACGGCGCCAGGTCGTCACCTCCCGCAACATAACCGGCGGCTGGCTCGTCACCTTCCTGCTCGGCGGCCTCAACTACCAGATAGAGCACCATCTCTTCCCGTCCATGCCTCGCCCAAACCTGCGCCGTGCCCAGAGCATCGTCAAGGACTTCTGCCAGGCGAGCGGGCTCGGGTACTGCGAGACGAGCTTCACCGAGTCCTTCGGCGAGATCCTCCACAACCTCCAGGCTGCCGGTCGCAGTCTGGCCCTGACGGGCGGATGAGCGCGCCGGGTCACGCCGCCGCAGGCCGCCATGGCGGTCTCCGGCCGCAACCGCCACGTCAAGGGCCTCCGCCACGTCAAGGGCCTCCGCCGGGAGGAAGTGGCGCGGGGTAGGCCATGCCGGCGGCGCAATGTCAACGCTCGACCTCGTCGCTCTTCATCGGAGCCGATGGCCGGGGAAGTCACGCATGTGGCGCATGGGAGACATCACCAGCCAGGCTCCGCCAAGCGCCTCGCCGACCGCCGCGAGCCAAAGACTGGGTCGCAGCCCGACTGTCGTGCCTGCGGCTCCCCCGAGGAGGGCGCCGATGGGCAGGACTCCCCAGACGACGAAGCGCATTGTTGCGTTCATGCGGCCGAGCAGTCGCTCGGGCGTGAGGCGTTGGCGGAAGGACAGCTGGTTGACGTTGTAGACGACGGTGCCGAAGGCGGTAACGCCATAGCCGCCGGCAAAGAACACGAGCCCGGCGCCGGGCCGGGTCAGGGGGATGACAAGGGCTGCGAGGTTGCAGCCGATGCCGAGCATGGTTGCCCTGGCTCCGCCGAGCCGGCGGGCGAGCGGCGACGAGCAAGTGGCGCCTATGAGGCCACCGACGCCGACAGCTGCCAACAGCAGGCCGATGATCCCGGGCGCAGCGTGGACAACCCGGACGAGGAAGACGATCTCCACTGCGGTCATGAGGCCGCTGAAGAGGTTGGACCATGCGGTGGTCATGGCGATCGCCCGCAGGAGCGGTTGGCCGAAGACGTACCGCAGCCCCTCGCCGATTTCCTTGCGCACGGGCGCACGTTCGCCGGCCGGGACCACAGGCGCAGGCTCTGCGGCGCGGACCGAACCGAGGGCCACCGCTGACACCAAGAAGCTGGCGGCGTCGACGGCGACGGCATAGGGCCCACCGATAGCTTGGACCAGCACGCCGGCGAGGCTCGGGCCGCCGATCTGCGCGGCCTCGGCGCTGCCGGTCAGTTTCGCGTTGCCTTCGGCCACGTTTTCGAGCCCCACGAGGAACGGCAGGTAGGACTGGCAGGACACGTCGAAGAACAGGGTGAGCACCCCAGCCGCGAATGCGACCACATAGAGCTGCACCATGCTCGAGGCGCCGAAGGCGTAGGTGACCGGTACCGACGCCATCATGGCCAGCCTGCCGACGTCCGCTGCGATCATGAGCCGGCGCCGCCGCAGCCGGTCCGCCCACGCGCCAGCCGGAAGCCCTACGAGGAGGAACCCGAGGCTGGACGCCGCCGTCAGCGACCCCACCTCGAACGTCGTGGCGTGCAGCACGCGTACCGCCACCAACGGGAGGGCCAGGCCGCTGACCTGGCTCCCGAGCTCGCTGATCGTCTCGCCTCCCCACAGGAGCCGGAAGTCCCGGTGCCGTAGGAGATAACCGCCCATGGGCGGCCTCAGGCTCGCAGCCACCGCCGCCCCCTACGCCGTGCAGCCCAACGCTCCGGTCCGGGCCGCGTCACCGGCCGGCGGCGCGGGTGGCACGATGGCGTGCATGGGGCTCCTCATGACGGCTACCCTAAGCGAGTGATTGGGAAGTGTCAATCGCTGAGGCGGGGCAGCAGTGATGGCTGACCGGCGACCGGCGACCGACGAGGAGGCCAGGGCGCTCGCCTCCGCCACTCGCCTCAGGATCCTGAGGATCTGCTTCGATGAGGCCCGCACCAACAAGGAAATCGCCGAGCTCCTCGACCGGGGCCCCGCCAGCACCTTGCACCATGTCCGCACGCTCGTTCGTACCGGTTTCCTCGAGCCGCAACCGACCAGGCGGGGCAAGCGCGGCGCGCGGGAGCTCCCCTACCTCGCCACGGGCAAGTCCTGGCACCTCAGCACACCTCAGGTATCCCGTTCCATGCTCGACGCCTTCCTCGCCGAGCTCGACCTCGTCCCGCCGGACGACGTCGACACCACCCGGCTCGGCCTCCGCCTCTCCAGCGCCGACATGGTCCAGTTCCGCTCCCGGCTCCAGGATCTTCTCGACGACTTCGCCGGCCGTCCCGACGACCCCTGCGCCCCGGCATGGTCGGTGTTCGTCTCGCTGCACCCTGATCCCAACCGTCCCCCGTCCCGGCCCATCGACGCCGACCGTGCCGTCACCATGGACCACACTCCGAGGACGTCCTAGGCCTAGGACTCGCCAGCGCGGCCCTTCGCGGCGGTCACGCCGTGGCCGACGACCCTGACCGCATGGAACTCCGCAGCGCCAGATGCGTAAGACAGGTGTGATGGTGGTGACGATGCAGGACGACGCGGCGCTCATGCGGGCGGCGAACACCGATCGACCACCTACCTGCCGATCGAGTCGACCTCGACCGGGCACGTCACCGAGAGGACGGCCCATGGCCGGGTGCTGGAGGAGCTCGGCCTCGAACCGCTGCTGCAGCTCCGCCTGCGCGCTGGGGAAGGCGTCGGTGCCTGCCTGGCCGCCCAGATGGTCCTGACCGCCGTGCGCTCGCGCCGGTCTACGGCCACCGTAGAGGAGGAGTGCGCAGAGACCGGTGCTCGCTCAGCGTTCCGGCCACGAAGTGCGACGCAGGAAGTAGGCGCGCACCACCAGCTTCGGTCGGCACAGGGCGGCACATCCAAAGCCGGTCGCTGTCGTCTGATGAATTGAGCGGCGCAATGCGCGGCTGGTAACGTCCGGGGCGGTTACAGGGAACACCGGTGAGAGACCGGGGCTGTCCCGCAACTGTAACCGGGGAGCAGACCCCACCTGAGGCCACGGTCCAGTCGGACGGGAAGGCCGGGGCGAGCGTCGATCCGGGAGCCAGGAAACCTGTGCCGACGGAGATATCGACGCGGGGAGACGTCAAAGGTGGACCAGTGGCAGCCGTCACATCCCTAGGGCACGGCGATGGTGCGCGCGTGCCTGTCCGCGTCGAGGAGGTGCTCGCGGCCGTCGGGTCTCGGGTAGACCACCTGCGGGCGTCCCTCGGCGAGCCACCGGAGGCAGAGGAGGGCTGGAGCGCCTGTGACACCATCACCGCTGCGGACCTGGAGGCAGCCATCGTTGGCGCCGGCGACCGCAAGGTCGCGGTCTCGCTGCTGGTCCAGTCCTACGCGCACCGCGTCGCCGCTGTCAGCCTGGCAGCCTTCGCCGTCGGCCTGCCCTGGCCGTCACCGGCGGCCGCTGCCACCTCGGTGCGCCTCGCCGGGGGGCGGGCGAGGGCGCTGCGCTTCCGGGCCCGCGCCATGGGGGAAGCCGACGACGTCGGGTCACTGGTCGACGCGGCCTTCACCTCTCATCTCGTCCCGTTCGTCTCGACCGTGCGAGCATGCCAGCGCCTCGGGGAACGGCTGGTCTGGGCCAACATCGCCGCCTCGTGTGCTGCGGCGTTCCGGGCGGTCGAGGGCTCGGCGCGCGACCGGGGCGACGCCGATGAGCAGGAGGCGGTCCGGCGGCGGGCGGCCGAGCTCTTGGAGCGTGCGCACTGGCTGGAGGGCACCGGGTCCTTCGATGGCGACAGCACCGACTGGGGTTGGCGGCGGTCCGCATGCTGTCTGTGGTACCGCACGTCGGGGGGGCGCACGTGCGAGGGCTGCAGCCTCCGGCGACGAGGTGGAGCATGAGCGCCCGCCGCTACCCGGGCGTCACCCTGGTGCTCGGCGGCACCCGCTCGGGCAAGTCGAGGGTCGCTGAGCGCCTCGCCGCCGACCTCGCCCCGCAAGGCAGCGGGTCATGTCGGAGCCGGACATCGGCGCGTTCGGGCTGGCCGCGACGGTGGCCGTGCTCCTCCTGCGCTTCACCGCCTTCGCCGCCCTGCGCCCCACCATCGCACTGGTGGTCGGCGTCTGGTGCATGTCGCGCTCGCTCATGGTGGCGGCCATGCTCGTGCTCCCCTACGCCAGTGCGCACCGGCCACGGGCCGTGGGCCCTCGTCGACGGGCCCGGAGAGCTGCGTGCGAAGCTGCTGACCGAGGGGATCGTCGTGCGCGACTGCGCCAGCTTCGGCCTGGGTGGCACCGTCCGCATCGCAGTACCCCGACCGGACCAGTTCAGCCGCCTCGAAAGCGCCCTGCGGCGCCGGTGCGCGACCGAGAGCGGGCCCCGGTCGGGCGCGCTGGCCGGGCCCGAGGTCAGCTCACGGCCTGCGACCGCGGAACGTGCGGCGCAGGTCGGTGACCCAGGCACCCGGGTTTTCCCAAGGGATGAAATGGCCGCCGTGGTCGTGGGCCTCGACGTTGACGTGGTTGAACCAACGGCCCTGGGGACCGGTCTCGAAGGCGACGACGCGCTCGGCGGCGCTGTGGACGCCGGGCGGGTTCTCGTAGGTGACGAGGGTCAGGCCGACGGGGGCCTGCACGACAGGCTCGAGGTCGTGGTCGGGGGCCCAGGGGTAGCGGTTTGCGTTGGCGTAGTAGCGCATCGCGGTGGCTATGGAATTGTTCGCCCAGTAGATCGTGGCGTGGGTGAGCATGTCGTCCCTGGTGAAGACTGACTCGATGTCGCCACCGTTGTCGCTCCAGGCGTTCCAGCGCTCCAGCAGCCAGGCCAGCAGGCCGGCCGGCGAATCGCTCAGCGCGTGGGCCAGGGTGGCGCCGTCGAGCATGTGCACGGCCAGGTGGGACGCAGAGCGGCGGTCGAGCTCGACGATGCGGGCGCGGACATCGGGAGGCTGGTCATCGGTGAGGGCCCGGTTGCGGGCGAAGTCCCAGGCACGGGGGCCGTTGAAGAAGTCGAGTGGCAGCCCGGAGCCGATGTGGATGCCGTACAGCTCGTCGGCGTACTTGTGGCCGAGCTGGCTGGAGACGATCCCACCGATATCGCAGCCCCCCGCTGCGTACTTCTCGTACCCCAGCGTCTCGGTCATGAGGATGTGCCAGAGGTCGGCGACCTTCCAGAAGTTGACGTCCGCAAAGCCGCGCAGAGGGCCGGGGAAGCCGAAGCCGGGCAGGGAGGGCACGATGACGTCGAAGGCGTCGGCCGGGTCGCCGCCGAACATGCCGGGGTCGGCGAGCGGGCCGATGACTTTCGACCAGTGCCAGAACGTCCACGGCCAGCCGTGGGTGAGGACCAGCGGGACCGGGTTGGGGCCGCGGCCGGGCTTGCGCATGAAGTGCACGGGGACGCCGGCGACGCTCGCCTGGTAGTGCTCGTAGGTGTTGATGGCGGCTTCGGCCTCGCGCCAGTCGTAGCCCTCCCGCCAGTAGGAGACCAGCTCACACAGAAAACTTGCCGGGACGCCATAGGACCAGTCCTCGTTGCCCTCGTCGGGCGGAGGACGGGTCAGCCAGAGCCGGGCACGAAGGTCATCGAGGACCTCGTCCGGCACGTGGACCGGGGTGGGCTCCAGGGGGAAGGAGTGCGAGGTGGTCATGGCATCGGTCCTTCCGGGTTCACACCGGCCCAGAGGTTTCGCCTGCTGTGAAAGGGGTGGTCTTGCGTGCCGTCGTGGCCGCCCATGTGACCTCGTCGAGGGGGACCGGCCGGCCCAGGCAGTAGCCCTGTACGTAGCGCACGCCCACTCTTCGCAGGGCTTCGAGCTCGTCCGTGGTCTCAGCCCCCTCGGCCACGACGCTGGCACCGGTCTCGGCCCCGAAACCGATCAGCGCCGAGGCCAGCGCGCGCCGCACGGGGTCGACGTCGACGCCAGCGACGATGTCGCGGTCCAGCTTTATGAAGTCGGGCGCCAACTTCAATATGTGGGCCAGGCTCGAGATACCCGCCCCGGTGTCGTCGACCGCCAAGCGGGCGCCTGCTCTTCGTAGGTCCTGGAGCGACGACCGCAGGGCCGAGTAGTCGCCGACCAGGGCGTGCTCGGTCAGCTCGAGCACGACCCGCGCCGGGCCCGCACTTTGCACGAGGGCGGAAAGCCGGTCGCTGGCCAGGGCTTCGGGGCCGACGTTCACCGTCATGGCCACCCCTGCCGGGATCTGAGCCAGGACGGACAAGGCCTTTTGCACGGCGGCCAGCTCCAGCTCCACCCCGAGACCGGCGGCGCGGGCTTCGGCAAACCACTGGTCCGGGCCCCGCTTCGGCTCGGGTGCGAACCGCGCCAGCGCCTCCACCGCAACCGTGCGCTCCTCGACGATGTCCATCACGGGCTGGAAGACGATGGCCAAGGCGGCCGGGTCGTCGAGCACCGCCCGGATACGCTCCCGAGCATCGATCCATGGCAGCTGCTCGGGTTGCATGACCCCCAGCACGAAGCGCTGCGCCGCCAGCCGCCCGTCATCGGGGCTCAGGGTGCCTCCAGGGCCGGCGAGCTTTCCCCAAGTGGCCGCCATGTCCTTCGACAGGCCCACCGCCACCCCCAGGAAGTCGGCCAGCTTGCCGAGCAGTGCTACGTCCCGGCGGGAGAAGGCCCCCTTCTGCGCTGACGACACCACCAGGACCCCGAGGCTCTCCCCGGCCCGCCGCAGTGGTACGAAGACCGACGACGAGACTCCCAGGCGGCTTATCACCTCGGCGTCACCTCTGGGGTCGGCCTCCATGTCGTCGGAGCGCACCACCCGTCCGGTCCTGAAGGCCAGGCCCGCCAGGCTGCTGCCAACCCTTACTGTCGTGCCCACATGCGCGGCCAGCCGGCCGGAGCCGCACACGTAGCGCAGGGTGTGTCCATGGTGCAGCCCGACCAGCGCGCCTTCGGCTGCAGGCACGAGCACCAGTGCCTGGTCGGCCACCCTCTGCACGAGCTGACCGGAGACCTCCAAGCCGCTCGGTTCGAGAGCCTCCAAGCTCATTGCCTACCCCCCGCGACGTACGTACGGCCGGTGAACGCCGACTGCTGCATTGCTACATCGGACGAGGAGCCGTCGCGCATTACCTGCGTGAACAGCTCGCGGAGTGGTGGCCTCTCCTCCCCCGTGGCTCGACGCCGGAGCGCTGGTGGGCGTGCCTGCCCGCCGGTTCGGGCCCGGTCCGCGGTCCAGGGGTAGGCGGCCAGGGCGGCAAACTGGGAAGGCCCGCCCGACTCCAGGTCGTACAGGCTGGCGCCCGGTGCCCCCAGGCGCTGTGCCACGTAGAGGAAGCGCCAGATCTCTGCCGGACTGGGCAGCCCTCGCCGGCCGCCGATCGGGCCCATGTCGAAGTCCTGCCCGACAGGCACCACCGGCCGGAGGTGACGGAGGGCCAGGATGGCCTGGCTGACCGCGGCTCCGGGCTCGGTGCACGACCAGTAGACCATCGGCGCAAAGGCATCGACGAAGGGGGCCATGGCCGAGTACGGGTAGACGTGCACCCAGTACGAGTTGGGCGGCATAACGGTGGCCACCACGGGCCGGTTGCCGGCGTACCGGCGGACCAGCGACAGGTAGTAGCGGGCCCGCTTGACACCCAGGTACGTGCCTTCGGGTGCCGGCTCCAGGTCGGGGCTGAAGGCGTCGACGCCGGCCCGAAGGGCCCGGGCCGCCCTCTCCGCGTCCGCCAGCGGGTTGGACAGTGACGGGAAGTCCCAGGCGATCACGTACACCCCCAGGGCATGGGCCAGCGGCACCAGACGCGCCAACTCCCGGCCGCCGTAATAGCCGTCCGCCGGGCTGCCCGTGCGCACCCAGATCTGGTCGATGCCCGCTGCGTGCACCCGCCGCACGATGGCGGCCAGGTCCGGGTGGGACGACGGCCACAGGGCCAGCCAGATCCCCTTGCCGCTGACGGCCGCCAGACTGACGTGGCGCGGCGCGGGGGCTGGTACGAGAGGGATCTGGGAACCGCGTACCGCCGGCGGCCCGAGCGGGGGGGCCGGTGGCAGTGGAGGCATCGGCGGCGGCGGGCATGGCTCCGGCTGCACCGCCGGAGCGGGCAGAGGGTAGGGGCTGGCGGCGGTGGCAGCTGGGCAAAGGGCCGTCACGAGCGGGAGCAACATCGCCGGCAAGGCAGCCGCCCGGCGCCGCTGTCCCCGGCCACGCCGGGATGTGGACGTGCCCATGGCCGCAACTCTGCCAGGCCGGCCACCTCCGCGTGCGCCGCGGCCGCGCCTGCAGGGCACCGCCGCACATGGACCGGGGAGCCCCTACGGGGCGACACCCCGGCTGGCCCGCAGCTCAGGGTGGCGCAGCGAGAGGTCGGCGCACGCCTCGCACACCGAGGCGGGCACGATGCCCGCCCGCATGAGCACGGCGAACATCCGGCAGCCGAGGCACAACCCCAACGCCGCTTCGAGGAGGGCTGCGCCGGCGAGGGCACCGATCACGACCAGCGCGGCGAGGTGCGCTCCGGCCACGAACCACAAGACCACCGCCGTCGTGCTGAACACCGTGCCGATGGCCTGGGCGAAGCGCTTCGGCGGACCGGGGACGGGCTTGGGCTCGCCAAGGGCCGGCGCCACCACCGAGGTGGCCAGGCGACCGAGCGGGCTGAGTGTCGGCCCGGTGAGCACACGTGCCCAGAAGCCGGCGGCGACGACCACCAGCAGCCAGGACTGTCGCGAGGCGATGGCCGCCACGCTCATGAGGACGACCCCTGCCGCCACGGTACGGGCAGCCTTCTCGTTGACGGGATCGGGGAACGAGAGCAACGATCGCAGGGTCACGGGTAAATCTTACCAACTTGGTCGGGTTTCGGGTAGGGCCATTCCGACGGTGGGGCACCTGGCCGGCGCGCCCACTGGACGGGGGCTGGGGCGCCGGCCGGTCCGCCACCTCAGCCGAGCAGGGCCACCCGGGTCGACCTCGAGGTCCGCTCCAGGAGCGGGGTTGCCAGGACCGTGGCGGCAGCGAGGCCGCCGAGCACGCCGAACGCCGTGCCCAGGTTGGCGTCCGCTCCTGCTGTCAGCAGGCCCACGACCAGTGGCCCGAGGGCCTGGCCACCCGTCGACCCGACCCCCCACACCAAGGCGTTGCCGGTAGTCGACGACGACTTGGGCACGTAGTCGGCCACCAGGGAGAGCAACAGCGGGAAGCCGCTGAAAGTGAAGAGGCCGAACATCGCCAGTGCCAGCAGTGCGGCGGCACCTGTCCCAGACGTCGAGAGGAACAGGAAGATCCCGACGGCGGAACCGAGGCTGTCCAGGGCGAGGACGAAGCGCTTGTCGAAACGGTCCGCCAGCAGGCCGAAAACGGGTTGGCCGGCGATCCCCCCTACGTACATCACCGTAACGGTCCAGCCCAGGCTCGTCGACAGCCCGGCGTGGCGCTGGGTCGTGAGGTATATGGGCACCCAAGACACAACTCCGATGAAGGCGACGGAGCGCAGGAACGAGATCGACATCAACGCCACGACGCTCCGGCTGAGCAGGGACCGCAGAGGCGCCGCCTGCACCCGGCGACCGGCTCGGGCAGCCGGACCGGCCTCGTCGGGAAGGCCGAAGGCGACGATGGCCGCAGCCAGGAGGCTCAGCACCGCGAACACGATGGTCGTGGCCGCCTTGGAGATACCCAAGGCCGCTATCACGAAGAACAGCGCCGGGTAGAGTGCCCGGCCCAGGCTGCCTGCGGCGCCGTTGATGCCGAGCGCCCTGCCGCGCGAGCGTGCCGGGTACCCGAGCTGCAGGACGGAGCCCCCCAGCGGGTGGTAAAAGGAGCTGCCCGTGCCGGCCACGGCGGCGGCCACGAGGACGAGCACGTCCGCCGGGGCCCCCGTCGAGACGAGCGAGGCGTAGAAGCCCAGCAGGCTGACGCCCAGGATCGCGATGCCAACCGCCATCATCGTGCCGCGCCGGCCGATCGCGTCCGCCACAAGCCCCACTGCCATCCCGAACGTCGCCGACACCACGTAGAAGGTCGTCAGCATGGCGGTCACCACCAAGGTGGACATGTGACGCTCCTGAGAGAGCAGGTCGCCTACCACCGGGATGAAGAAGACCACGCCGTCGTTGAGGAAGTGGCAGAGAGACGTGAAACCGAGGATCCGAGCCGAACGCTGTCGGGCTGCGGTGGAGGCGTCGGGCGGGACCGCTGCCGTCCGGCTCTCGGCCGCTCCGCCCTCGGGTGCACGTACAGCCGGCTGGCGCCGGTCGGCGGTCATGCCACAACACCCTACAGGGGTGGGTATTGGCTGGTAGGGCCCTCGTGGGCCGTAGGTGCCTGTAGCATCCGGGCGATGGCAATCCTGCACAGAGCAACACTCCAACCGACCAAGCTCGAGATCCTCTCGGCCTGGGTGCCGGCCCAGGCGTGGGCCGCCGGCGAAACAGGCGGCCCGCTCAGCATCGTCGGCTCGTACCGCTTCGACGACCCCGACGGGGAGGTCGGCATCGAGACCGTCCTCGTGGCCGCCGCCGGGGGTAGCGTCCTGCAGGTCCCGCTCACCTACCGGGCGAGGCCCCTGGACGGGGCGGAGGGCGCCCTCCTCGCCACGACCGAGCATTCCGTGCTCGGTCGGCGCTGGGTCTACGACGGCTGCGCCGACCCGGTCTACCTGCAGGCGCTCGTCACCGCCGTGCTCACCGGCGGGGCTCAGGCCGAGCTGCGGGTGGTGACCGAGGACGGCTACGAGATCCGCGAGCCGCAGACCACAGTGCGCGGCAGCGGCTCGCCCGGCAGCAGTGCCGGGCACATCGGCTCGGCCCGGCGGGTGCAGGAGGGCACGAGCACCCTGTTACACGTCGACGGGCTGGAGATCCGCGTGCTCCGGGTCGTCGGGGGGACGGCGGGGCCACGAGAGAGCTCCGCAGGAGAGGTGCTGACCGGGACGTGGCCGGGCCAGGAGAGCCCCGTCCTGCTGGTTACCGTGCGGCAATTGCGACCCTCGTAGCGGGGCGGCGCAACGCGTCCGCGAGTGCCCGACGTTCCTGGAGGCAGCACCACCCGGTGAAGGCTGGGCTTCCCAGGGCCCTCGCCGTCGGCAGGCCGAGCAGCCCTCAAGGCTCCGGGCCCGGCCCCTGCTGAGCAAGCCAGGCCCTGGCCCGCGAGACCGGTGCCCGCGCCAGCCACGCGTCCTGCACGAGCTCGCGCAGCTCGTCGTAGGCCAGCTCGTGCACGTGGCTGGCGCGCAGCAGCACCGAGTTGTGGCTGTAGAAATGCGCTGTCGTGAACAGTGGCGCCCCCCGGCCCAGCAGGAGCGCCTCCTTGTCCTCGGCGGAGGCCACCCACAAGACGATCACGTCGTCGTAGCGCTCGCCCGTCACGGGGTCCACGGCATCGGGCCGGGGCGAGCGGTAGAAGACGAACGACTTGCCACCCACCTGGTAGACGGGCCTGCCCGGCGCGTGGAGCTCCACCGAGACCGCCGGCATGGCCATGGCCAGGGCGTGCACGTCGCCGGGTCGGGCCATCTTGGCGTGCCTGGGCACGTCCGGACTGTAGCCCACGTGCCCGCGGGGGGCGCCAGGCCCGCACCCGGCCCGCAACCGGCCCGCCGTACCACCCCCGAGGGGAGCCCTAGCCGCCTCGTTGCGCCTCGTCCCAGGCTCGCTGGACAGCTCGCGGCACCCGCCCGCTGTCAGCGACAGCGAGGCCGCTGGCGCGCGCCCAGGCCCGCACCTCTGCCGCCGTCGGGCCCTGCTCCAGCGTCGCGCCGGTGGAGGGGCCGAGCACATGCGCGTTGACCCGGTCGGCGGCGGCCGGCTCGGCCACCGCCCAGGCGTGTGCCGCTGCCAGGTAGCGGTAGGTCCATTCCTCCGCCAGCGCCCTGGTGTCGCAGAACACGATGGGCACGCCGGGCCAGCGGACCTGGCACTCCGCGATGCCGTCGGCCACTGCAGAGGGCCGGACGTGGTCCTGTTTGAACAGCTGCGAGTACCCCGCTTCGACGACTACCGCTGCACGGGGCACGGCGGACAGCTCGCCGAGCGCGTAGCGCAGGCGCCCGCTCAGCAAGCTGCCCACGAGGTCGGACATCGACTTGCGCTCGACCGTCGCCATGAGCACGGCGTCGAGGACCAGCCCGTAGTCCCCACAGGGCAGCGCCCTGTCGACGGTGCGCACCTGCTGGTTGTTGAAGCGGTAGGCGTAACGCTCATGGGTGTCGACGACGATCTCGAGGTCGGCGATGCCCCGAGCGCGGGCGCTCGGGAGGCTGACCTGGGGACGGGCCTGCTTGCGGGTGCGGGGCGATTGCCAGAAGACGGCGTCACGGCCCCGGGCCGTGGTGAAGACGAGCTGGGAGCGGTTCTCCCGCGACCGTGCCGCGACCAGGTCGACGGCTGCGCCGCGGCGGGCGCAGGAGCGCAGTGGCACGCGTTCGACGATCTCCGGGCGGTCCGGCCACTCCTCCAGCGCGACCGGGTAGCAGTACAGCGCCTTGGTGCGCGGCCAGGTACCCGAGGTCCGCAGGACGAGCCCGGCCCCGAGAGGGACCCTCATCAGATAGGCCAGGCTCGACCCGGCGTCGGGGTTGGCGGCGATGAGCAGCTCTGCCATCGTTCGGACTATTGCACAGAGCCGCGCCACGACAGGGCCAATGCCCACCCCGGCCCCGGGCAACGCCGGGGTGAGGGCTGCTAATGCCCCGGGACCAGGCCCTGGAAGTCGAGTTGGAGGACTGCCATCAGCTCGTTGACCGTCAGCGCGCCCTCGTGGCGGGCAAGGATGGTCCCGTGGCGGCCGACGATGAAGGTCACCGGCAGCCCCTCCACCCGGTAGGAGGACGCCACCGTCCCGTTGCGGTCAGCCAGGAGCGCGTAACGCACGCCCGCCCGGCGGGCGAAGCTCGCAGCCGCCTGGCGGGGGTCGGCGACGTCGATGCCCACGAACTCGACCCTCCCCCCGAAGCGGTCGTCCACTCGTTGGAGCGCCGGCATCTCCTGGATGCAGATACCGCAGGTGCTGGCCCAGAAGTTGACCACCAGCGGCTTGCCCTCCAGCGCCCCGAGGCTCCTGGTGGCCCCCGTGCCGAGCTCGGGCAGGCTGAAGCGGGGGGCGCTGTCCCCGAGCGTGGCACCGCTCGTGCTGGGCGAACCAACGGCGGGGCCGCCGACGGCTACGCGCTCGCGCCGGGGCAGCAGGTCGTTGGCCATCACGGCCAGGGTGTGGGCGTAGTAGGCGGTCGAGATCGGCCCGGTGGTGAAGTCCCCGATGGCGCGCGTCCTGCCACTGGGGTCGATGAACTCCAGCGTGGCGTCGTGCACCACGGTCCGGGCTCTGCTGTTCAGCTCCACGGTGACGTGGTAAGCGGACCAGGTGGCCTTCAACTGGCGCGGCGTGCCGGTCACGTACACCCAGTTGTGGAGGTGCTCGAGGTCGTTGCGCACCGACCACGCCCGCAGCGACGCCGGGCTCGGGTAGAACGGGTTGGCGTTGAGGGCGAGGAAGACGACGTGGCTCGCCGCGGCGCCGAGGTCGTGCTCGGCCGCAACGATGTCCTGGGCGTAGAGGGCACACAGGTCCGTGCAGCGGTCGTCGTTCATGGACCAGACGACCACCTTGCCCCGGAACTGGCTCAGCGACGTCGGCGTGCCGTACTGGTCTACGAGGTGGAAGCCCGGAGCCATGAGCGGCTGGTCCGCAGGCAGCACGTTGAGGTCGAGCAGGTTGGCGCCTGCCGGGCCGATGCCGGGAGCCGGCCCGGCCGTGGCCGCCCCGGCTGAGGGCGACGGCGTGCCCGGCCCGGCGAACAGCAGTGCCGCCAGCACGCCAGCCAGCGCGACGCCGAGGCCGAGGAAGGCGAGCTGGCGCCGGGGCCAGCTCCGAGCCCTTGCTTCAGCGGGCACCGCCGACCTCCGGACCGGGGGCTGCGGACATCGCCGCCGTGGCCACTGCCGGCACGGCCCTGGTCCCCGCAACCCCCGCCGCACGGACCGGGACGCCGGGCACCGGGGCACCGGGCACCGGGACGCCGGG
>JAJZIY010000138.1 GCA_021828475.1 Actinomycetes bacterium | reverse complement strand
GGTGCTCTCGCAAACCCGAAGCTCTGTCCCGGAACACCCCCACCACCTCACCAGTTGAGCTGGCGCGCAGCTCCTCCTCTTGAGCGGCCAGGGACGACTCCTGACCGGTCGTGCCCGACACCCGCACATACAGCGCCTCGCGGCGAGGCATGTCCTTTGGCGCCTGGCCCAAGAACCGGTCCAAGTCCTCGCTACGGAACCTCCGTTCCCGGCCCGGGCGCACCACCGGCAATCGGCCCTCGTCAGCCCAACGCCTCAACGTCACCGGGTGCACCCCCAGCACCTCCGCCGCCGCCTTGAGTCGCAACAATGCCATGTCGCCAGGTATTACATATCACTCATGCTCGCTTAGCAAAAGTTGTCACTGCTGCGGACCATGCGTGTCCGCCGTGCGGCTGGCTGCCTCGCTCTGCCCCGGAGCCGCGTCGGGATGGTTCGCTGGCCCGGGATCCACCCGCGGATGGGTTTCCGGCAGCCACACCCGAAGCGGACCCTTGAGACAGTCCCACCAGCCACCCAGCGTGTGGGTGCATGTGCTACGCTGGCAGCTATGAACAGTTCGGTTTCGGTTCGGGAGTTGCGCAACACCGTCAGTGCGGTGCTGCGCCGAGTCGAGGGCGGCGAACGGGTCACCGTCACGGTGGATCGCCGCCCGGTTGCCGAGCTCGTGCCTCTTAGTCGGCGCCGGGCAGTACCGGCCGACGAGGCTCGCAACATTGCTGCTCGCCACGCTGCAGACGCTGGACTTCTCCGAGAGGTCAGGGAGCTGCTGTCGGACACTACGGACGACGCATGAAAGCACTCTTGGACACCTCGTTCTTCGTGGCGGCCGAGTCGGGCCGTCCGCTCGGCGAGATGCCGGGCATCACCGAGACCGAGGTGTCGGTGGTGACCCTGGCCGAGCTCACGGTCGGGGTGCTCTTGGCCAACGACTCCGACAGGGCCAGACGGGTGGCAACGCTATCGGCAGTAGAGTCGACTTGGGATCCGCTTCCCGTCGACGCCGAAGTGGCACGCGCGTTCGCTCGGATCGTGGCGGGCCGGCGAGCTGGTCAACGGCACATCCCGATCCTCGACGCACTCATAGCGGCGACCGCAGTCGTTGCCCAGGTGCCAGTGGTCACCCAGGACCGAGATTACGACTCCATACCGGACATCCAGGTGATCCGAGTCTGAGCGAGGTGACGGCCGCGCCGGTCCTCTGCCAGTTGGCCGTCACGGCCGATCCCTCGACCGAGCGAAAGGCAGCGGCTGTCGGGCCGAACCGTCCTGAGGACCACGCCACCGACGAAAGCCCAGCTGTTGCCGCCGGCAGACACCAACCCATTACGACCAGTGTTAGACTAGTCGTAATGGACATAGGAGTGTACGAGGCGAGGACTCATCTGTCGCACCTCCTGGATGAGGTGGCGGCGGGCCGTCGCTTCACCATCACCAAGCACGGAGTCCCAGTTGCCGTGCTGGCCCCACCTGGCCCTGGCCTGCGCATGGAATCTCGGCAGGACACCTTGGCCGCCCTGCGAGAGTTCCGGCGAGGTGCCACCCTGGGCCAGCTCGAGCTGAGTGCCTTGATCAAGGAGGGACGGCGGTGACCTTCGTCCTCGACGCGTCGATCGCCCTGGCGTGGTGCTTCGGAGATCAGACTAATCCGACCTCAGAGACCGCCCTGGATCGGTTGGAGCACGAGGATGCGCGGGTGCCTGGTCTGTGGTCGCTCGAGATCGCCAATGTGCTCGTCGTGGCGGAGCGCCGGGGGCGGCTAAGTCCAGCTCAGAGCGCGCGCTTCCTGGAACTCCTGGGCCAACTTCCGATCACGGTCGACGAGATCGAGCGCGACGCCACCCTCACCACCGTCCTGGCCCTGGCGAGGTCAACTGGGCTGACAGCGTACGACGCCTCATACCTCGCCCTGGCGGCAGCTTCCGGGGTGCCCCTGGCCACCGCAGATGCCGGCCTGCGACGAGCCGCCAGCGCGGTGGGTGTGGACCTGGTCGGGCCACCCGAGGGCCGCTGACCTACGAAGCGAGGGAGGACTCCACCAGTTGTCCTCACCAGGGATGTAGACACACTGTCAACCCAGAGCGCCGGCAAACGGACGTGGCTCTCGGAGCGCCGAAGCGTGTCTGAACCAACGCTGGTGGCTGCGCCAGACTGTGGGATCAGGGGCCGCCTGGCACCCGAGTTGGCCCCGGCAGATTGGGGAGGTGGCCGAGCCGGGACAGCCCTCTCCCACGCCGCCGCAGCGGATAATGAGCCTGTGAACAAGGGGACTCGGTCGTGGCGACAAGCTGACCGCATGCTGGGCGGGACTGACCGCCTCGACGAGCACGATCTAGGTCTTCTGGCCGAAACCATGCGCATGACCCCCGAGCAGCGGATCGACCGCCTGGTGGATCTGCAGCGTCTGGTAGAGGATATGCAGGCAGCGGTTCGCGGGGCCCGCCCGGACGCGCCGTGACTCCCGGGCGGTTCGACCCGGTGGGCATCATCGAGGTCTTGAACCGCCATGGCGTCGACTACGTGATCATCGGCGGCTTTGCCGCTGCGGCCCAAGGTAGCTCCCTCTCGACGGGGGATGTCGACGTGACGCCAGAGCGGTCGCCCGAGAATCTGGCACGGCTGTCGAAGGCCCTCACAGAGCTCGATGCCCGGATTCGGGTGGCGGGGGCCCCCGAGGGCCTGCCCTTCTCGCATGGGGGTGGCATCCTCCTCGGCATTGGCTTGCTCAACCTCACCACTCTCCACGGCGACTTGGATCTGGTGATGGAGCCGGCGGGCGGGACGCCCTATGGGGAACTCAGGTCGCGGGCGCTGACCATTCATGTGCACGGGGTGAAGATGACCCTTGCCGGACTGGATGACATCATCGACTCGAAAGCGGCCGCGAACCGGCCCAAGAATCAGGAGGGGCTGCGCGTGCTCCGGGAGCTTCGGGACCAGGTCGCCCGGGACAGTCTTGACGAGCCTGAACCGAGGCGTCCCGACCAGCCTGCGGGGAGTGAGGATAGGTAGTCCGCCGGCCCGACCCGCTCAACCTCAGGGCAGACCCAGTGCCAGCAACTCCCCTCACAATCCAGCCGAAGCACGGGAACTGCCAATCCCTTCCAGAGGAGCTCCCAGCGGTAGCTCGCTCCAGCCGGAGTGTCGAAGTCGATTTTAGGGGAAAGACCGTCTGATGCGGCCGTCACCATTGGCCAGCTCCCCGTGTTTCGAACAGGGCAACTGCGGCCAGCCGCCGGTCCAGCCCCGGGCCATGCACTCGTCGGAAATGCGCCTTTCCCGTGG
>JAJZIY010000050.1 GCA_021828475.1 Actinomycetes bacterium | reverse complement strand
AGTGGCCCGGCAACGGCCTCGGGCACTCCCACGCTCACTGTGCCTGGCGCGGACATGGCACCTCCTGGTGCTCGATCGCATCGAACCTGCACTCGACGGCAGCGACGCTCATGGCGGACATCGCCGGGCTCACCGCTCACCTACCTGCTCCGGGGCCGGCCGGCCGGTCCGGACCGTGCCGTCCGTCGAAGCCGCTCCCTGCGGCCGGGGGCCCACAGCCGCCTTGGCGTCCCCCCGGCCTGCGCGGCCGCGGCGTCGCCGCCCGGGAGCCCCCGAGCCACCCTGCTCTGCAGCGTGGCCCGTCAGGGACATGAACACGTCGTCGAGCGACGGGCGCCGCAGCGCCAGCCCCGACGTCGCCATGCCGGCGCCGTCGAGGGCGCGCACGACGTCGACAAGGACCTGGCTGCCGCGACCACCCGCCCTCACCTGGACGCGCCCGGTGTCGGCATCGACCGTGGCCGGGGCTTCGCCTGCTGCCGAGACGGCCTGCACGGCCTCATGCGTCACCGATCGGTCGTCCACGGAGAACTCGACGACGTCACCGCCGATGCGGTCCTTGAGCTCCTCGGAGGTCCCCCTGGCGATGACCACGCCGTGGTCGATCACAACGATGTCATCGGCAAGCTCGTCCGCCTCCTCCATGTACTGGGTGGTGAGCAGGAGGGTCGTCCCGTTTTGCACGAGCTCGCGGATGACGCCCCACATCCCGACGCGGCTGCGCGGGTCGAGGCCCGTCGTGGGCTCGTCGAGGAAGAGCACCCTGGGACGGCTGATGAGGCTGGCGGCCAGGTCGAGGCGGCGCAGCATGCCTCCCGAATAGGTCTTGGCCTGTCTGCCTGCGGCGTCGGCCAGGTCGAAGCGGACCATGAGCTCGTCGGCGCGCTTGCGCGACAGCGCCTTGCCGAGGTGGTACAGCCGACCGGCCATCTCCAGGTTCTCTAGGCCGGTGAGGTCAGGCGAGATGGCCGTGGCCTGCCCGGCCAGACCGATGACGCGCCGTACAGCAGCCGCATCGTGGGCGACGTCGTAGCCGCAGACCGTCGCCCGCCCCCCGCTCGGGGGGATGAGAGTGGTGAGGATGCGCACTGCAGTCGTCTTGCCCGCCCCATTGGGCCCGAGCAGACCGAGCACCTGGCCCTCGGCCACGGAGAAGTCGACCCCTCTCAGGGCCTCTACACTCCCGAAGTGCTTCTTCAGGCCTTCGACCTCGATGATCACAGCCTTCCTCCTCGAACCTGTCACCGACGCTCCCCGGGACACCCGACACCCGTACCGACGTCCGCAACCTCGCTCCTGCCTGACGTCCGTGGACAACCGGGACCACCGGCCTCCTCGAGAGCACCCGTCCCGCCAAAACCATAGACGGGCCCGCCGACGGCCGGCTGCCTGAAAGTGACGGCCTCAGGGGAAGCTCCGGGACAGCCCCGAGCCCTCCGGCGCCAAACCGGTCAATGGGCTCGGCGGCACACGCCTCCGGGGGGTTCCCAAGGTCGGCTCCCCGAGCCCCTCCTCTACCAGCAGGACGGGCCTGCCAAGGGGGCCCCCGGCCTGTCAGGGTGGCGCCGTCAACGGACCAGCTGCCCTCCCGGCGCAAGCCCCTCAGGGCCACCCGGCCTCGGGTAACGCATGTCCCAGCTCAGGCTGTCCATGAAGACCCAGCTTCTCCGGTGCACCGTGGAGGGCCCGTACGCCTGCAGTGCCATCTTGTGGCGCCAGCACGGGTAACCCTTGTTGGCCTGGAACTCGTAGTGGCTGAACCACGGGGCCAGCGCCCGCATGTGCCTGTCCCGGGTCACCTTGGCCAGCACGGAGGCGGCCGCTATCGACAGGCAGCGAGCGTCCCCCTTGACGATCCGGCGCGTCCTACCACCGACGAAGTCCCAATTGCCGTCGACGAGGACCATGTCCGGCGTGAGACCGAGCCCGGCCAGCGCCCGGCGGGCAGCAAGGCGCTGGGCCTCCGCCATCCCGAGCCCGTCGCACTCGGTGTGGGAAGCGGCGCCCACAGCCCACGCGAGGCACCAACCGGTCACCCGCTCGAACAACGCCTCGCGGCGCTCCTCCGGCAGCGCCTTGGAATCGCGCACACCGTAGACACGCCTGCCCCTGGGCAACACGGCTGCCCCCACCATCAAGGGGCCGGCCCAGGCCCCCCTCCCGACCTCGTCCACTCCCACGACGGCCTCACAACCGTCTTCCCAGGCTTCCCTTTCGAACGCCAGGTTTGGTGCGACCCCGTAACGCGCCGGTCGCGGGCTCATGGCCGGCCCACCCCCCTCAGGGAAGAAGTGCTATCTGATCGGCCTCGGTACCATCGGGGTTGGCGTCGAGGAAGGCATCGATGATGTCGCGGCCGAGCTCGACCGTGGTAGTCCGCAGGCTCAGGGCCAACACGTTGGCGTCGTTCCACCGGCGTGAATCGCGGGCGGTCTCGACGTCGGTGCACAGAGCAGCCCGCACACCGGGCACCTTGTTCGCGGCGATGCTCACGCCTGTGCCCGTGAAACAGAAGACGATACCGACGTCAGCACGGCCTCCGGCGACGGCCTCTCCCACCGCCCGTCCCGCCTCCGCCCAACGCCTGGGGTCGGCGACCACCATGACCTCGTGGCCCAGGGCGGCCAGGTCCGCCTTCATGTCATTGGTCACCGGCGTGGTGTCATCGGTGCCGAACGCGATGCGCATGAGACCACGCTACCAACGCGACGCGACCGGATCGGGCCAGGCGGGATGGCCCTCCAACTCGTGGCGGGACCTACGCCCGAGCAGCCCGGCGACGGCCTCGTCCGGACGCGACCGGCCCTCCACGACTGCGGCCACCGCTTCGCAGATCGGTAGCTCGACACCATGGCGACGCGCCAGCTCGACGATCGCCGGGGCCGTGGAGATGCCCTCGGCCACCTGCCCGAGCGAGCCGACGGCCTCGTCCAACGGACGACCCCTACCGAGCGCGTAGCCGACGCTGCGGTTGCGGCTGCGCTCGCTGGTACAGGTGAGCACCACGTCGCCCAGGCCTGCGAGCCCCGAAAAGGTGAGGGGGTGGCCACCCATGGCGGCACCCAACCGGCTGAGCTCGGCGACTCCCCTGGTGATGAGGGCGGCCCTCGCGTTGTTGCCTGCGCCCAGGCCGTCGGCCATGCCTGCCCCCACGGCGAGCACGTTCTTGCCGGCCCCGGCGAGCTCGCACCCGGTCACGTCGTCATGGACGTAGACACGCAGTTGCACAGAAGCCAGCATGTCGCGCACCTGCGAGGCGAGCGCAGGCCTCTCTGAGGCGACAACTGTTGCGGCCGGGAGGCCCGCGGCTATCTCGCCGGCCAGATTGGGACCGCTCAGCACAGCGACTGCGCGTTGGCCCGTGACCTCGGTGACGACCCTGCTCATCGGCAACAGGCTGGAAGGCTCGATACCCTTCACCAGGCTGAGCACGGCTGCGGCAGGGAGCATTGGCCCACTACCCCGCCCGAGGATCTCCCTGGCCCAGCGCGAGGGCACGGCCAGCACCACGAGCACGGCACCGTGGAGGACGTCCTCCAGCGAGGAGCTGACAACGAGGTTGGCGGGCAGGGCCATGCCAGGGAGATAGGCGTGGTTTTGGCGCGTTGCCGAGATCTCGTGCGCCAACTCGGGCCGCCGCGCCCACAACGACACGCGCCCGCTCCCGGCAACCTCCTGCGCCCTTGTTGCGATCAGCGCGGCCACGGCGGTCCCCCAGGCACCCGCCCCCATCACAGCGACGTCGCCGGCCTCCACCGGCGCCAGCATACTCAGCCGGGCCCGAAGCCGCCCCGAAGCCGCCTCGAAGCGCCCCAATGCCGGTGGCGTGGCGAACTGGCTGGTCGAGCGGGCGCACGCAGGTGCTCAGAGACTGCGGAAGCTCGGCGCCACCGCCCTAGTATGACCGTGTGAAAGCGGCAGTGGCCGTGCCGGTCAAGGCATTTGCTCAGGCCAAGATGCGTCTCTCCCCCGTGCTCGGCCCAGCCGAGCGAGCGGCTCTTGCGGCCGGAATGGCCGAGCGGGTGCTCTCGGCGGCGAGCCCCTTGCCGGTGTACGTCGTATGCGACGACAGCGGAGTGGCGTCGTGGGCGGCTGCGCACGGGGCCCGGGTGATCTCCACTCCAGGGCTCGGCTTGAACGGTGCGGTGACCGAAGCGGTCACCCGTCTCGGGACGCTCGGGTACGACCGGGTGATAGTCGCCCACGGGGACCTGCCACTGGCAACGAAACTGGCATGGCTTGCGGAGGCCGAGGGCATAACCCTCGTGCCGGACAGGAGAGAGGACGGGACAAACGTCATCAGCGTGCCGTCCGCGTCCGGCTTCCGATTTGCCTACGGGCCCGGTTCGCTGCATCGCCACATGGATGAAGCCCGGCGCACGGGGTTGGATTGGCGGGTGGTACGTGACCGCCAGCTGGGGTGGGACGTGGACATCCCCTCGGACATCGTGCCTGCCGAGATCACCTGGTGACAACAACGAACAGCCACCGGGCTCTCGTCCGGTGGCTGTTCGTACCTCACGCTCGTCAGAACCGCCCGAAGGCGGCCCGAGCAACCTTCAGCGCTTGCTGGCCCTCGTCGCCTTGGCGGCAGGAGCCTTGGTGGCAGGAGCCTTGGTGGCCTTGGCCACCGGGGCTTTGGCGGTCGCCGCCGCCCGTCCCGTCGACTTCTTGGCTGCGGTGGCCTTGGCCGGAGCCGCCTTGGTGCTCACTACCCTCTTGGTCGAGGCGGCGACAGGAGCTTCGGCCGTCTTGCGCGGGCGACCGACAGGACGAGCCGGTGCTGCGGCGGCCCTGGTGGCAGCAGCAGACTTGCGGGTGGTGGTGGCCTTGGCGGCGACCGGTGCAGCCTTGGCGACCCTGGCCGTGCGAGTGGCCTTGACCGGCTCGGCTGCACGAGCCGAAGCACCCCGGCCCGTCGCCTTGGCGGCGGTAGCCTTGGCGGCGGTGGTCTTGGTCGCGGTGGTCTTGGTCGCGGTGGCCTTGGCGGCAGCGGCTTTGGCTGCTGCTGCCTTCTTGATCGCAGACTTCTTGGCGTTGAGGTCCGCCTTGAAACCTGTGGCGGCGCTGAAACGGATCCCCTTGGAAGCCGCTATCTTCACCGGCTGGCCGGTGCGGGGGTTGCGACCCGTCCGGGCCTTGCGAGCCGTCGGGTTGAAGCTGCCAAAACCGTAGATCGTGACTTTGGAGCCAGAGCGTACCTGGTCTCCGATGGTGCCTACGAACGCATCGACAGCGTCCTCTGCCTGGCGCCGGCTGAGGCCGGTGCTACTGGCAATCTGTTCGACTAGCTGGGATCGGTTCAACGCCACCTCCTAGGGCATGCGGGGAAGTTGGAAGGTTTGAGACTGTCTGAACACTTCATCAAATACTCTATCGGGCTCTAAGTCAAGTATTGCCCCGTCCAGGCACCTATCTTCGGCACTTCGGCCCTGTACCTGAGGCCCAAAAGCCGCAGCAACGTCCTTCTGTGGACAGATCTGCGATGATGGCGGCAATGACCCCAGACGCAGACGGCAGTGGTCCTCGCAACGCCGGCACCCCTCGGGCACGTCAGGCAGCGGAGTGGCAACGCCTTGCAGAAGCTGACAATTCCGGTGCTCCTTGGAGGCAGTGGGGGCCGTACCTGGCCGAGAGAGCCTGGGGCACGGTCCGCGAGGACTACTCTGCCGGCGGCGACGCCTGGTCCTTCTTTCCTTTCGAGCACGCCGTTTCGAGGGCATACCGTTGGAACGAGGACGGTATGGCGGGCATCTGCGACGACGCGCAGACCCTGTGCCTGTCGCTCGCACTGTGGAACGGGCAGGACCCGGTACTGAAGGAACGTGCCTACGGCTTGACGAACTCCCAGGGCAACCACGGTGAGGACGTCAAGGACTGCTGGTGGTACCTCGACGCGACGCCCACCTCGTCGTGGATGCGCTGGCGCTACCACTACCCGCAGGGACGCTTCCCCTACGAGCAGTTGCGCGACGAGAACGCCCGGAGGGGCAAGACAGACCCCGAGTACGAGTTGGTCGACACCGGAGCCTTCAAGGGCGGCCGGTACTTCGTGGTCGACGTGACGTGGGCCAAGGCCGCGCCGGACGACATGCTCTGGCAGATAGACGTCCACAATGCAGGCCCTGACCCCGCCGTGCTCGACGTCCTACCCCAGATCTGGTTCCGTAACCGCTGGTCGTGGTCTCCCGAGGTGCCGAGGCCCCGCCTCACCAAGGCGGCCACGGGCCAGTCCATCGAGGCGGAGTGCGACCGGTTGGAGCCCTACACGTTGACGTACGGGCCGGGGCCCGGCGGGGCTGTGCCGGAGGCACTGTTCTGCGACAACGAGACCAACGCGGCGAAACTTTGGGGCAGCGAGGGGCCCGCGTACCCCAAGGACGGCATCAACGACCACGTCCTGTACGGCAAACCGACCGTCAACCCCTCCCGGACCGGCACCAAAGCGGCCGTGCACTACCAACTCCAACTCGCCCCGGGCGAGAGCGCCAGCTTGCGCCTGCGGTTGTCGGCTGGGCGCAAGGGCGACCTGGGCGACGGTTTCGCCGTCGTGACGGCGCAGCGGGCGGCCGAGGCGGACGAGTACTACGCCGGCATCGCCCCCGAAGGCACCACCCAGGCCGAATCAGAGATCCTGCGGCAAGCGGCGGCGGGGCTGCTGTGGTGCAAGCAGTTTTACCACTACGACGTGCGCACCTGGCTCGACGGCGATCCCGGCCAGCCCGTGCCGCCCCCGCAGCGCCGTGACGGCCGCAACTGCGATTGGGGCCACGTGGCCAACCACGAAGTCATCTCCATGCCCGACTCGTGGGAGTACCCGTGGTACGCATCGTGGGACCTCGCCTTCCACACTGTCGCCCTGGCCCACCTGGACCCCGAGTTCGCAAAATCGCAGCTGATCCTGCTCTGCCGCGAGTGGTACATGCACCCCAACGGGCAGTTGCCGGCGTACGAGTGGGACTTCGGGGACGTGAACCCGCCCGTACAAGCGTGGGCGGCCATGGCCGTGTGGCGTACCGATACCGAGCGGCGCTCGGCCATGGGCCTGGCCCCCGATCACGACTTCCTCGAACGCATCTTCCACAAGCTCCTCATCAACTTCACCTGGTGGGTCAACCGCAAGGACGCCGAGGGCAACAACGTCTTCGAGGGGGGCTTCCTCGGACTGGACAACATCGGCCTGTTCGACCGGTCCAAGCCCCTGCCCGTACCCGGGGTGCTCGAACAATCCGACGGTACCGCCTGGATGGCCACGTACTGCATCTCGCTGCTCGAGATGGCGTTGCGCCTGGCCGACACCGACAGCACGTACGAGGACGTCGCCATCAAGTTCTACGAGCACTTCGCCTACATCGCGTACGCAATGCACAGCCGCGGCCTGTGGGACGCGCAGGACGGTTTCTTCTACGACGTGGTGCGTACCGACGACGGCGCCACCATACCTGTCAAGGTGCGCTCGCTGGTGGGCGTGGTCCCGCTCCTCGCCGTCACAACACTTCACCCTGCGTTGGCGGCGAAACTACCCGACTTCATGCGTCGCACCGCCTGGTTCGAGAAGAACAGGCCTGAGCTGGCAGCCTACATCGCACACACCCGGGTGCCCGGGACAGGTGACCGCCGGCTGCTCTCGCTCGTCGACCCCGACGCGCTGAGGGCCGTGCTGCGCGAGGTGCTCGACCCCGAAGGGATGCTCTCGGAGTACGGGGTCCGCAGCCTGTCGCGTCACCACCGCGACCATCCCTTCGCCCTCGAGCTCGGTGGTGACTGCTGGAGCATCGACTACGAACCGGCCGAGTCGACGACCGGGCTGTTCGGCGGCAACTCCAACTGGCGCGGGCCGGTCTGGTTCCCTCTCAACTACCTGCTCATAGAGGCCCTGTACCGCTACGAGCGCTACTTCGACGGCAACCTCACGGTCGAGCACCCCGTCGGCTCGGGCAACCAGTCGACCTTGCAGGAGGTCGCCGACGACATCTCGCGCCGGCTGGTGGCGCTGTTCCTGCCAGGCGCCGACGGTTCGAGGCCCGTCCACGGAGATGACGACATGCTGCGCAACGACCCCCGGTGGAAGGACCTGATCTGGTTCCACGAGTACTTCCACGGGGACACTGGGGCCGGCCTCGGTGCTAGCCACCAGACCGGCTGGACGGGCCTGGTGGTCCACCTGATCGCATCCCGTGGCGGGCACGCGCACACTTCCTGACGCCGGCCTTGCCGGCTCCGGGCACCGAGCAACGCTGGCGGACCTGGCGTCAGGGCTCAGGAAGCCGGGCCCCCACCAGGACTTCGCCCCGCTCGACGACGAAACCGTCACCGAGCACCGACAGGTCGTCCACCCGGGCATTGTCCCGCACGTCGACGCTCGCGCCGAGCACCGAACGACGCACCACCGCACCTTTGCCGACCCTCGCCCCATTGAGCAGCACCGAACCCTCGACCGTGGCACCGCTCTCGACCACGACGCCGTCGTGCAGAACGCTGGAGGAGACCCTGGCGCTATCGGCGACCGTCGCCCTCCCGCCGGAGTGCCCGTGCCCTTCGCGCCGGGCCCAGGCAAGGTTGGCTTCCAGGTAGTTGCGGGGCGTGCCCATGTCGGTCCAGAGAGCATCGCTGCCCAGTGCGTACAGCGAGCCCGATGCCACCACGGCGGGGAAGACCTCGCGCTCCACCGATACCCGCCGTCCTGCCTCTACACGGCTCAGGAACTCCGGCTCGAGCACGTAGATGCCGGCGTTGATCATGTTGGTGGGAGCGGTGCCGGGCTCCGGCTTCTCGATGAACGCGCTGACCCTGCCGGTCGCGTCCACCGGCACGACGCCGAAGCGGGAGGGGTCCTCCACCGGCGTCAGGGCGATGGTCGCCTCCGCTCGCGCTGCCCGATGGAAACGGACCAGGCCGGAAATGTCGATCTCGGTAAGCACGTCCCCGTTGACCACGACGAATGTCTCAGTCGTCATGCCGGCTTCGTTGGCAGCGAAAGCGATGGCCCCTGCGGTGTCGAGCGGGGACGCCTCAACGGCGTACACCATCTTCACTCCGGCGCAGTGCCCGTCCGGATAGGCGGCGATGAACGCGTCGGGCCTGTAACCGAGAGAGAGGACGACCTCGTCCACGCCATGGGCGTGCAAGTGCTCGACCACCCTCTCGATCACGGCTCTGCCGGCCACAGGGAGCATCTGCTTGGGTGTGGTGTACGTGAGAGGCCGCAGGCGCGTCCCCTCGCCACCGACGAGGACCACCGCTTTCACAGCACAACGCTCCGCGAGACCGTCATGCGCTCCGAGAATACCGGCGGTGGCGCAGCCCTGCCAAAGGGCCGACCAGCAGGTGCCTTCTCGGCGGGGCGACGCCCTAGAGTCGACCCCGTGCGATCACGAAGCAAGAAGTTGGCAGCAGGCATCGGAGCTTCGGTCGGCGCGGCGGCGCTCGCCCACTTCGTACCGGCTGCCTCGGGCCTTCGCCGCACCCGTACCCGCCTGCTCCCCGGTTTGGCCGGCGTGGGTGACCCGTACCACTTGGCCCTGACGTTCGACGACGGACCGGACCCGGCATCGACGCCGGCGTTCCTCGACGCCCTCGACGGGCTCGGATGGAAGGCCACCTTCTTCATGCTGGGCTCGATGGCGCAGAAGGCGCCGGGACTGGCCAGCGAGGTCGCCCAACGCGGTCACGAGGTCGCCATCCACGGTTACGAGCATTCGGCCCACCTGCTGCGCGGGCCGCTGTGGGTCAACCGGGACATGGTCGCGGCCCGGGACCTGATCGCCGACTTGACGGGCACGGAGCCTGTGTGGTTCCGACCGCCTTACGGCATCCTCACCGCGTCCACGCTGCGTTCCGCCCGCCGAGCCGGCTTGGCGCCGGTCCTGTGGACCACCTGGGGCCGCGACTGGCGGGCCCGGGCGACGGCCGCGACGATCGAGCGCGATGTGGAGGCCACGATGGTGCCCGGGGCGACCGTGCTCCTGCACGACTCCGACTGCACGTCGGCTCCCGGGAGCTGGCACAACACCCTTGGCGCCCTCCCGGCGCTCGCCGGGCTGTGGGCCTCCGCCGGTCTCGAGGTCGGCCCCCTGTCCGAGCACGGGGTGGGGCTCGGTCCTCGCTGAGCCGACCGAGGGCGCCAGGAGAGGGGTGCCGGGCACACTGCGTGGTGGACGACAGCAAGCCCGGTCGCGCCGGGTACGGTGACCGCCTCGGATCCCGACGCGCCCGAACCTCAGCAGCCCCGGTCCGGTAGCGTTCTTACGTGCACCTAATCGGCCTCCTCAACCCGCAGAGCCTCGTCGCGTCATCGGGGTACATCGCGATCTTCCTTCTGTCCGTCGCACAGTCGTGCTGCATCCCGACCTCGTCCGAGCTGACTCTGGGCTTCGCCGGCGTGCTTGCCGCCGAGGGCAAGCTCAGCCTGCCGGGGGCGATCGTCGCCGGTGTCGCAGGTGAAGTGGTGGGAGCGTTCATCGCCTGGCTCATCGGGCGCAGCGGGGGCCGGGCGTTCGTGACCCGCTGGGGCAAGTACATCCTGGTGAGCCACGCAGACCTGGACAAGGCCGAGGCGTGGTACGACAGGCACGGACCTTGGGGTGTGTTCTTCAGCCGGCTGCTCCCCGTCATCCGCAACTTCGTTGCCCTCCCCGCTGGTGTGGCCGAGGTGCCCCCCGTGCGGTTCGGCCTGCTGACACTGGCCGGCTCGGCCATCTGGGACTCCTCCATGGCGCTGATCGGCTACGGAGTGGGTAGCAAGTTCAACTCGATCATGAAGGGCGTCAGCGACGCCGGCTACCTCCTCGGCGTCCTGGCTGTCCTAGCCATCGCCTTCGTGATCTGGCACCGTTACCGCTCCTACAGGGCGCACACGGCTGGCGGCTCCCTCCACGCCCCCGGCCAGCGCGACGGCCGCCCGGCCGGCGGCCCCGTCACCCGCCCGGTACCCGTGGTGCCGGTTCAGCCGGGCGCCGTGCAAAGCTCCGAGCGCCCCGTGGGCGGCGGCCACGTGCGCACCATCTACCCCGACAACGCCTCACCGGGAACGACGCCGGCCGCCTCAGGCGAGCTGGCGGGCCCTTAGGCCCCAGCCACAGCGGTTCAGTCGCCGTCCGCCTGCTTGAGGGCCGTCCCCAGCGGGCGGCTCACCGACCACTTCTCCGGTGGCATGTGGTGCTCCTGCGCCCAGGCCACCGTGAACATGTCGCTGCCGGCCTCGCGCAGCAGCGCACCGCCCCGGCGGTCGTGCTGCAGATAGGCCGAAACGCGCCCGAGCACGCTCGCTGGGCGGCGGCTGGCACCCATGGCGACGAGCCTGCGCCGACCGAGAGCCATGGCCCCCAGAGTGACGGCGACCCGGGCGAACGTCCCCAGGCCGCCGTCCAGCTTGCCCACGTCGTGCAGGAGGGCGGCCGCCACGAACTCCCGTCGCTCACCCTCAGGGGCCCCGGCCAGGCGCTGGGCCTCCCTCGCCACCCCGACGGCGTGGCGGCGGTCGGGCCCCGACATGCGGGCCCAGAGGTCGCGCTCCCCGGGCAGCAACATACCGAGCGCCCACTCCTCGTCCGCTGCGGGCGGCCCTGCGGGTGACAGTGCCCCGAAGAAACGGCCCGCCAGGTGGACCATCGAACCGAACTCACCGCCTCCGGCCATCCCCGCAACCTACCGGTTGGACTGCGCCGACGGGCAAACGGAACCCGCAGCCGGCCACCGGGGCTCACCCACGCGCCGTGCGGGCCCGGCGCCGCCGGCCCTCGTCGGCGGTGGTCTTCAACAGCTCGATGAGCCTGGGGCCGTTCACGGCCTCGTTGTAGTCCTTCACCACCCGGTCTCGTCCGGCAAGGCCCATGCGCCGCCTGCGCTCCGGCTCGCCCGCCAGCTCCCGGACCGCTCGCGCCAAGCCGTCGACGTCGCCGGGCTCCACGAGGAGCCCCGTGGCGTCGTCCACGAGCTCGGGAATGGCACCGAGACGGGTGCTGACCACCGGCAGCCCGGCGGCCATGGCCTCCAACACCGCCCACGGCATGGCGTCACCCTTGGTCGGCAACACGAAAACGTGGGCAGCCCGGTACAGCTGGCGCAACCGGTCGTCCCCCGGTGCCAGGCCCGTATGGCACCGCACCCCGGGCATGCTCGGCACGTCCTCCTTGGTGACCACGTCGCACTCGTACTCGACACCCTCGGCCGTCAGCCGGCCCAACGCCTCCAGGAGCTGGCCACCGCCCTTGCGGTGGAACTGGCCCCCGACGAAGAGCAACCTCACAGGGCCACCTTCGTCGTGGGCCGCCACCGACCACTGGCCCACGTCGAGACCGGGGTGGACCAAGTGGCAACGCTGCGCCGGCATGCCGTAGTCGCCGGTGAGGGAGCGCATGGCCCAGTTGTTCCAGGGCATGGCGATGCTCGCCCGGCGGATCGAGGCGCCCGTGACGCGGCGCTTCGCCTCCTCGGCCAGCGGGTTGCCCGGGAAGTGCCAGTAGCCCTGGCCGACGTCGTCGATGTTCTTGGGGGTGGCATCCGTTGAGAGCACCCCCGGCACCCGGCCAAGGAGCCTACCGAACAAGAGCATCAACGTCTGGGTGTGCATCAGCAGCACGTCGAGCTGCGGCGCCAGGCCGACCAGGCGACGGGCCGTGATGCTGGCTTGCAACGTGCCGTTGCGGTTGAAGGGCCGCACCGTTGCCGGCCACACCATCGTCTCGGGCTGGACCAGGTACCAGCTGGCGTGGATGCTCGGGTCGGCGTCGACCAGGCGCCTGAGCATCCTGGCGAAAGTGACGTGGCCGACAGTGTGCTCGACGGCGAAGCCCATGCGGTAGGTAGGTTGCATCGGTCCTCAGTCTCGGGGGCGCTGTGCCCGAGCCGGCACGCCGCCTGGCCGTGCGGGACTGGCAACCGACTTGAGCAGGTCGAGCACGCTGCGCCCGTTGGTGGACAGATCGAACTCCTCTGCAGCCACACGAGCCCCCTCCGCTCCCATCCGCCGGCAGAGGGAGGGGTCGTCGGCCAGTGCCCGCAGCGCCCCCACCAGAGCCGAGCGGTCGCCGGGGCTCACAAGGAGCCCTGTACGACCCTCACGCACGACCTCGGGGATGGCACCGCTACGCGTGCTGACGACGGCGACACCCGCAGCCATCGCCTCGACGATGGCCCAGCCGAGGGCGTCGGCTCGCGACGGCAGCACGAAGACGTCGGCGGCAGCGACCAGGTCGCGTAGCGCCGGGTCGCCGGGACTGAGATCGCGGTGGGCCCGCACACCGGGCGTGGCAGGTACCCGGGACTTGGTGACGACATCGCACTCGACCGACCGGCCCTCCTCCCTGAGGGCCGCGACGGCGGCGAGGAGGTCGCCGCCGCCTTTGCGGCTGAAGTCGCCCCCCACGAAGACCAGGCGCAGGGGTCTGCCCTCCCCCGGCACCCGACCCCCGGGCAGTGCCCAGGGGCCGGTTTGTGACCCGGCCCCCTCCGGCGAGCCTGCGCCCGCATGCCCACCAGAGCGGCGCGCTCCCCAAAAAGCCACGTCCACACCTGGGCGCACGAGGTGGCAGCGCTCGGGCGCGACGCCGTAGTCCTCGATCATCGAGCACCGGGCCCAGTCGCTCCATGGCATGACGGCGGCAGCGCGCTGCAGGATGGCGGACATCAGGCGGCGCTTGAGCTCCTCGGCCAGCTGACCGCCCTGCTCGTGCCGGTAAGCAGCACCTGTCTCGTCCATGTTGCGCGGTGTGGCATCGGCGGAGATCACCGTTGGCAGCCGGCGCAGCACCCGCAGGAAGAAAAGGCCCAATGTCTGGGTGTGCATGAACAATGCGTCCAGGTCGGGCCCGCGCCCGACCAGGCGACGGGCGGTGGCGCTGGTGCGCAGCGTGTAGTTGCGCGATATGGGCGGCAGTGTGGCCGGAAAACCGGAGCCGGCAGGCTCGACGAGGTACCACTCCGCCTCGACCGTGGGGTCCTCGGCCACGGCCCTCTGCATGGCTTTGACGAACGTCACGTGGCCGATCGTGTACTCCATGACGAAACCAAAGCGATAACGGGCATCTTCGCGCCCCGCGGCATTGCCCGGGTTCACGCCGGGCCGGCCGCCAGTGCCTGGTCGATGTCCTCGAGCAGGTCGTCGATGTGCTCCAAGCCGACGGAGAGGCGCACCATGTCGGGGGTTATACCGACCCGAGCCAGGCTCGGCTCGTCGAGCTGGCGATGAGTGGTGGACGCAGGGTGCGCCACGAGCGACTTGGCGTCACCCATGTTGACCAGCCGCTTGAACAGCTGCACGCGGTCGAAGAAGGCGATGCTGGCCTCGTAGCCGCCGGTGGCCCCGAAGGTCACGATCGACGGGTAGCGGCCACCGAGGTAGCGCTCGGCCAGCCGGTGATAGGGATCGTCGGCGAAGCCCAGGTAACGCGCCCACGCCACCTTCGGGTGCGAGGCCAGGTGCTCGGCCACCAGCCGGGCGTTGTCGTTGTGGCGCTGGAGCCGTACCGGAAGGGTCTCGAGGCCCTGGAGCAACAAGAAGGCGTTGAGCGGCGCCAGGCTGGCTCCCTCGTTGCGCAACCCGACCGTACGGCACCGCACCGCATAGGCACGGTCCGGAAAGTCCCGTGCGTAGACGACCCCGTGGAAGGCCGGCTCGGGAGCGCACATCATCGGGAAACGCTCTGCGTGCTCCAGCCAGGGGAAGCAGCCTCCGTCGATCACCATTCCGCCCAGGGTGGTGCCGTGGCCGCCGACGAACTTCGTCAGCGAGTGGACCACCACGTCCGCCCCGTGCTCGAAAGGTTTGAGGTAAAGAGGTGTCGCCACCGTGTTGTCGACGATCAGCGGCACGCCCCGTGAGTGCGCAGCCCTGGCCACAGCCTCGATGTCGACCACGTTGCAGGCGGGGTTGCCGACGCTCTCGACGAAAACGGCCCTGGTGCCGGCGTCGATGAGCGATGCGATCGCATCGGCGGTGTCGTCGGCGGCGAACCTCGCCTCCACTCCCTCGTCCTTCAGAACGTGGGCGAAGTAGGTGTAGGTCGCACCGTACAACTGCGGCGCGGCGACGATGTTGGAGCCGCCGGCAGTCAGCGCCCGCACGGACATGCGCACCGCTGCGGCACCCGAGCTCACCGCCACGGCCGCCACCCCTCGCTCCAGGCCCGCCATGCGCTTCTCGAGCACGTCGACAGTCGGGTTGTTTATGCGGTTGTAGTGGAAGCCCGGTACTTCCAGGTCGAACACGGCGCCGGCATGGGCAGCGTCCCTGAAGTCGTGCGCGACCGTCTGGTAGATCGGCACCGCCACCGCTCTGGTGCTGCCCGCCTCGTAACCGCCGTGAACCGCCATCGTCTCGTCACGCACGCCAGCCACTGTAGGGCGAGCAGGCGCTCAGACCGTCTCCGGGGAGCCTGGCCGGCCGTGCGCCTGCTTGACGTGGCCGGGTGTCTCGCCGGCTCCAGCCGGGTGGTCCGCCTGGGCCGCCCGCTGCGTCGATCGTGCCGGCGGACGGGCTGCAGAGTCAGTCGGGCAGGCGAGGCGGGCTGGGGGCGAGGTCTCCCGCCGCCATCGCGGGACCGCGGAAGGCCTCGTCCCCTCCGGCCACATCGCGAAGCCAGTTGGCCAACATCGTCGCCGAGGGCCGAGCCCAATCCGGCTCGACCGTGGCTGCGACCTCGTCGAAGGGAAAAGTCCCGCCTCCCGCCACGGCGGCAGCCGCACCGTGGCGGTCGGCCGCCCTGCCTGTCGCCGTGAGGGTGGTTTCGAGCTGTTCGAGGATGGCCCGCCCTGACGGAGCAAGGTAGCCGGTCGGGATCTTCGGGTATGAACCCCGCTCGCCGGCCATGTAGCGGCGCACGTCACGTCGGTACTCCCGCAGGAGCGTGAGCCTGGTGTACTCGGGGTGGCCCTGGAGCAGGAGCAGCCTGCACTGGCCGGCGTACCCGGTGGCAACCGTCCAGCCGGCCGCACCGGAGCCTGCCGCGATGTCGTAACCGGCGTCGGCCAGCTCCGCTACCGGTATCCCGTTGAAGCGCGAGTGCGGCAAGGCCAGCGGCCCGACACCGGCCATCAGCGGGTGCGAAGTGTCGACGGACTGCTCGAACACACCGCTGCACTTGTCCGCGAGGAGCCGCCGGGGGAGCCCGGCGAAGAGCCACAGAGCCGCGTGCGCACTGAGGCACGACGCCACCACATGGGGGACGGCAGAGCGCCCCCACCACAGCAACTCCTCGAGAGCCGGCCAGTAGGCCTCCTCGGTGAGCTCTGGTGTCCGGGGCTCGGCCCCGGTCACGACCATGGCGTCGGGCGGTGAAGCCCACAGCTCGCCGAGGTGCCGGTAGTCCCGGGCTATGAGCGACCGGACCTCCGCAGAGCGCGCGATGCCCGGGAGGGTGTAGCGCTCCATCACAACCGGGGCCGGCGCGCCCGCGGCGACGCCGAGCGCCCTGGCGCGCGGACCGAGGCCCAGGAGAGCCTCCCACTGGCGCTCGGTCTCCCCGAACGCAGCGTCTGCCATGTTGTTGACCAGGGCCACGCGCAGGGGCCTTCTCCGGCCTGGGGGCGCCTCCTCGGAGAGCACCCGACCGGCAACGTCGCTATCCGGGCCGGCCGGCGCGCGGCGTGAGCGTGCCCGCCCTGCGTCCCCGTGCTCCACCGGGCCCCTCCCGGTACCTCCCCGCTTGCGCGGCTCGGGCCAGCGCGACTCGGGCCCGTGGACCTGCGGCGTGTGCGGTTGCAGCGCAGGCGGCTCCGGCCGCTGGACCTGGGGCCCCTGCGGCTGAGGCCCCGGCGGCAGGCCACCCTGTGGGGGTCGGCTCGTACCACCGTCGCGTGCCGCTCCGGCACCGTCGCCGGCTCTCAGGTCGACGACCGCCGGCTCTTGCAGACCGAGGACCGCCCGAGCACAGATGCCGGCGTCGACGAAGGCGCGCGAGCGGCTCTTGGGCGACGGTACGTAGAGCGTGAAGTAGCGCGCCCCCTCGGTGACCACGCCGAAGACCCACAGCCTCTCCTGGCACCCGGCCGCGCCAACGGGGTGGAAGTCCTCCGTCATGTCGATGCTGCCCGCCGGCACGCCGTCGAAGTCGAGCGGGCGTACCCGCCCGCGCTCGACCAGGTTGGCGAGCAGGGGTGAGCTGGAGCGGCCGACCGAAGGCAACTCGAGGTGGGCCCGCACGAGCAGGTCGACCTCCACCTCCTGGCGCTGGTCGAGGGCAGTGGAGCGCACCACCGTGCGACCGTCGTGGCGCCGCGCCACCTCCGGCGCCGGACCGAACGGCAGCTCCAGCAGCCCGGCGTCCATCAACGCCAGGAGCTGCTGGTTACGGAACACAGGTGGACCGGCCACGAGCCGGGCGAAGCGGCCCCGGAGATGGGCCTGGAAGTCGACGTGGGAGCTGTAGGTGAGGCCCTTGAACTCCACGGCCAGGCGCAGGGTGTCCCGTAGGGCACGCAACGTCTCCAATGCAGCCTTGAGCGGGCTCGCGCCGCCGGTCACCAGGGCCGACGCCACGTCCCGAGCCAGGTAGTCGTACACCGCCCTCCCGTAGGACTGCGCGTCGGGGAAGCGGGCGCCGTCCCCGGCGAAGAAGTGCTCGCTGGCGCAGAAGCGCCCGTAACGCTTGGCCAGGCCCGCCCGGACTTCCTCGAAACAGCCCATCTCGAAGGCGGAGACGAGCATCTGGCGCACTGCGCCGGCACTGTCCTGCGCCGCGGTCATGTAGTAGCAGAGCTCCATCTCGGCGAACACGAGCGGGAGCAACTCGTCGCGGGCATCGATGCCGCGGGCGCCGCCCGACCCCTCTTTGAGCGCCCGCACAGCCTCGGGGGTGCAGATGGCGGGTTCGTAGGCGCCCACGGGGTCGTTGGCCCCGTGGGACTTGGCGCAGTAGGGGTACCCGCCCCGCGAGAACATGTACATCTGCGGCTCGCGCCCACTGGCGTGGTAGCGCAGCCGGCCATCACCCTCGTCGGCGTACCGACCCCCGAGCCCGATCGTCATGGCCGTGACGATGTCCAGCGCCACCAGGCCCATGCCTTCGATGGCCACCTTCTGCCCTGGGCGTACGTCGCTCAGGTAGCGCTCGACGGGGTAAGGGCTGGCGGTGCCGGCCGGTGCCGTAGCGGTGCCGCCCTCAGCCTCCTGCATGTGCCCGGCGGTGATCAGCACGTGGTCGACGAAAACGGTCTCGCCGTTGCGCAGGTGCACGATCTCCCCGTCCGGGCGGGGCTCGATGTCGGTAGCGACCGTCCGGTACCTGACCAGGCGAACGTTGGACGGCGCCTCCTCGACGAGGACCTCGTACGCCCACTCGAGGTACTCCCCCATCAGGCGCCTCGGGAGGAAGTCGTGCGGCCCGACCGGTTGTCCCGGGCCTTGGGTGACACAGTCCGTGCCCCGCCACCTGTAGCCGCGACGGGTGGCCCACTCGAAGAAGCCGACCCCCAGACGACGCTCGCCCGGCGCCTCGGGGAAAGGGTACATCGAGTGCTGGCCGCAGGGGGTGTTCAAGATCATGTAGTCGGGCTGGTCAGCGGAGAAGACGCCTCCGCCGGGCCGGCCCGGCTCGACGATGTGCAGCGTCAGGGTAGCCAGCGGAGCCTGTCGCGCCGCAGCGATGAAGCGCTCCATGGCACTGAGGCCCCACGGGCCCAATCCGACAAGAGCTACGTCAGTCACCCTGCATCACCTGTCACGGTTCTACCAGCCAAGCGGAGTAAGGCTGGCTGTAGGCGCAGAGGCAGGAAATCCGAACGCTGACAGTGCACCGTTAGCCCCTGTGCACGCGCAGCCAGTAGTTTTGAGCGCATCACGAGCAGCACCGACCAGCCACTGGACGCCGTGCCACCCGACGACGACCTCCTGTCCCTGATCATCGCCCATACCCGGGCCAGGCCGTCGGCCCC
>JAJZIY010000137.1 GCA_021828475.1 Actinomycetes bacterium | reverse complement strand
CCGGCGTGCCCGGGTTTCGGCCACCCCGGTGGTAAAGGTTCGGCTCGGCGCGCCGAAGACATGACGTGGAGGAACGCTCATGAGGACCACCACCGTGAGGCCGTGGGCACCCGCCGCTGTGGCCGCTCTCAGCGCTGCGGTCCTGTTGTCCCCCTGGGCCAGCACGGGGGCCGTCACACGGTCCGGCTATGCCTTCGTCGAGGCCGTCAGGTCCGCTGACCTCGCCGGGCGCCTGCTCGCAGCCATCCTGGTCTGGTCGGTGATCGCCGTCCCCGTCCTGGCCGCGCTCGCCTGCGCCGGGGCAACGGTGGGAGCCCATCGCACCGCGACCGCCGTCTCGGTGGTCACCGGAGCGATCGTCCTGGCCTACTCGGCTTTCGTGATCTTCGCATACCGGGCGCACGTGCCCGTGGGGCCGTGGGCAGGCTGCGCCATGGGCCTGGCCGCCCTGCTGGTCGCCCTACGCCGCTCCGGGGTCGGGAGCCTCTCCCGTGCCTGAACAGGGGCGCTGGGGCCCGCCGGGTGAAGGCCAGGGCCAGTGGCGGCCGACCGCACCGTCGTGGCAGCCGGGACCACCTCCGGGGTGGCGGCCCGGGCAGCCGCCGGCGGGCCCCTCACCGTGGGCTGGACCGGGCCGGACCGGGCCGGACGGTCAACCGGGCCAGGCCGCACAAGCCGGGGCTGTCCCCGCCTACGAGGCCGACGACCTCCTGGTACCAGGCAGGCGCAACCGGCTGCGCCTGAGGACGAGGGTGAGCGGCGCACTCTTCGGCGCCGTAGCCGTCGTCGGCGCCGGCACCGGCCTGTCCTACATCGTCGCCTCGGCTGGCAGCGGCGCTGGCACGCCGGCTGGAGCCGTGCAGGCCATGGTCGACGCCATCGGGCAGGGAGACTTCCTCGGCGCCCTCGACGACCTGGCACCAGGGGAGCGCAACGCCCTGGCACCCGGCGCCCAGGACATCGTCTCCCAGTTGAGCCGCCTCGGGATCCTTTCTCCCGACGCCACCCTGGGGGACGTCACCGGCCTCGACTTCCAGCTGGAGGGTTACGGAACGGTCACCCGCCAGCTGACGCCCACCCTGGCATCTGTCACCCTGACCGGGGGTTCGCGGACCGAGGGCATCGACCCCGCCAAACTGCCGCTGGGCCAGTACTTCCGGGGCCTGGTGGCGGGTGCGCCCTCAGGCCAGGCGACCACCCCGCAGAGGGGCACCACCCGCCTCGCCGCCGTGGAGGTCTCCGGGCGCTGGTACGTGAGCCTCGGCTACTCGGTGGCCCTCGCCGCCCTCTCCGCTGCGGGGCGGAGCCAGGTGCCTCCGCCGGGGGGTGTCCAAGCCGTCGGGGCAACCACGCCGCAGGGAGCCGTCCAGGCCCTGCTCTCGTCGGTGTCCAACCTCGACCTCTCCGCCCTGCTGGCCGACCTCGACCCCGGTGAGATGGCAGCCTTGGACGCCTATGCCCCGGACTTCCTGCCCCACGCCCAGGCAGCTCTCGACTCGGTGCGGGCCAAGGTCTCGATCACCTTCTCCGACGTCCAGATGACCACCGAACCGGTGGTCACGGGCACCCTGGTGAGCCTGGGCCCGTCCACGAGGCTCACCGTCAGGATCCCCGGTGGCGAGGTCGAATACGCAGGCGGGTGCCTCACGGAGGTCCACGCCGGCGCCACCCGGCACGAGTGCGCCGGGGCCGGGGGCCAGGTGCAGAAAGCCCTGTTGGCCGACCTGCCGCCCCCGGTCGCGGTCATATACCAGCGTCTGATCGACTCGCACCCGGCCACAGGCCTGGTGACAACCGAAGTCGGTGGCCGCTGGTACGTCAGCCCGACCAGGACCTACCTGCAGGTGCTCGACACCGCGTTGTCGGAGTTCGAGCCCTCGGACGTGAAGACCATCATCGCCAACGCCTCCGGCATCGGCGCCGCGCTCGGCAAGCTGGCTCAGCAGGGCCTGCGTCCCGGACTGCCGTCCGGGCCCCTCCCCCAGGTCGGCAACGGCGTGCTCTGACCCGCTGCGCCGCCCTGCTTCCCGCCAACTCCCGGCGGACCTATAGCTTCGGAACGGTGCACGACATCCGGGTCAAGCGACACCTCGACGAGAGCGAGCTCGCCTCTCTGACCGCTCTGCTCAACGCGGCCACCGAAGCGGACGCCCACCCCGCTCTCGACGAGCACACTTGGCTGGACCTGGTTCAGGGCGGCCGCGCCGGGTTTGCCGGCCTCATGGCGTGGGAGCCAGGCCACCCACATCCGGTCGGCTACGCCCAGCTCAGCCGCGGAGAGGACACCCATGGCCGCGGCAACGGCAGCTGGGCCCTCGAGGTGGTGGTCGACCCGCACCACCGTGTCCCAGGCAACACGATCGCGGCCGACCTGCTCGCCAGCGCCCTGGAGCTGGTGTCGGCCGAGGGGGGCGGCCACCTCCACCTTTGGGTGAGCCGCCCGTCACCCTTCCACGACCGCATGGCCGCGGCCGCCGGTCTCACCCCCGGGCGGGCGCTCTACCAGATGCGTCGGAGCGTGCCGGCCGACGAGCACTCCACTCTGGACGTGCGCGCCTTCAGGGTGGGCGTGGACGAGGAGGCCTGGCTGGGGGTCAACAACCGGGCCTTCGCGTGGCACCCCGAGCAGGGTGGTTGGTCCCTCGAGACACTGGTGGCACGCGAAGCCCAGCCGTGGTTCGACCCACGGGGTTTCCTGCTCCACGAGGTCGACGGACGCCTCGGCGGCTTCTGCTGGACCAAGATCCACGAGGGCCACGCGGGTCCCGTCGGGGAGATATACGTCGTCGCCGTCGACCCCGATCTCTCTGGCAGAGGGCTCGGGCGCCAGCTCGTACTGGCGGGGCTCGACCACCTGGCCGCCCTCGGCATAGAGGAAGCCATGCTCTACGTCGATGCCGCAAACCGGCCGGCAGTCAAGCTGTACGTGGATCTCGGTTTCCTGGTCAACCACATCGACCGGGCGTACACCGGCGACATAGCGCCCGCCGGGCGGCCACCCGGGTGAGGACGCGCCACGGGCCGGCTCCGGTAGGGGCCGGCCCGTGGGGAGACGGATCGTCGGGGCCGGGCTGGAGGCCCACCCCGAAGGTCCCGGGGGCAGCGCTACGCGCTCAGGCGGTCGGCTTGGCGCTGGGGACGCCGGATCCCCCGTTGGAGGAAGACCCGGGGGCAGCGGGAGCCTCCCCAGCGGTCCCAGGCACGTTGACCTGGAGATCGGGAGCGACCTCCATGCCCTTGCGCCACACCGACCGGGCCACGATCTTGGAGGTGTCCACCCGGTCCTTGTACTTGCTGGCGA
>JAJZIY010000001.1 GCA_021828475.1 Actinomycetes bacterium | reverse complement strand
GCGTTGCCGTCGAGAGCGTTCTGCGGCGCGTCGGCCGCTGCCGAACTGGTGTTGGACGTCGCCGTCCAACCTGTCCGGCTGAGGACGTTGCCAGAGACCGTGGCCGAACAATCGGTCGTTGCCGCCGATGCGTCGGGCGCAGGCAACTGCGTCAGTACGGGCACCACTCCGATCAGAGCCGTCAGCGACGCCACGACGGTGCCCATCGCCCCGAGCCGGTGCGTGCCAGGCCTACGGGCACCCCGCCCGGGGACGAGCCAGCGGCTCACCCTACGGGCGCGCGCGCCGCTGCCGGTGCTTGCGTTAGCCAATGTTCCCCCTTGTCAGCGGAGCGATGCCGTCGAGCACGCTCACTTCCCCGTCGGGCCAGCCCGCCCTCCCGGTGATCCCCCTGGGTGAGCCTGGCTGAGCCCTCGCGTCTCCTCGCCGCCGTCAACCCCCGGCGTATGCTTGGAGACCTTGATCTAACCCTTGAACTAACTACGAAGCAGTGTACGCCGACGCCTCCGACATGGCAAGACCCGTTGTCGCCGGGGCCGCCGGCAAGCAGGGTGAACCGGGGCTCGAGGCAACCTCGGCTTCGGGCAACCCGGGGCTCAGGTCAGGGCAGGGAGGCCAGGAAGTCGCGCAGCAGCACGTCCGCAGCGCAACCCACTGGCGCCGCCACGGCTGCCAATTGTGCCTCGGCCCGCCGCCGGGCGGTTTGGTCGAGCGCGAGCAGGGCCAGTAGCTGTCCGGGTTCCCACCGAAGCAGGCAGGAACATTGGAACAGCGCGCCGGCCCGGGTCCGCCGCTGCGAAATCCCAACCAGTTTCGCTCCGCCGGCCCCCGTCACCTCCCCCGCACCCCTGCCTGCGAAGCACACCAGGCGTGACCATTCGGTGTGGACCAGCGCACCCCGCCAGACCTGCAGGTCCACCATTGCTGCCGCCCGGGCCAGCGCCCGGGCCCATGCCTCGCCAACCCACCATGCCGCCTGCCCCACGTCGGCGCACCAGAGCGGGTCCCGGCGAGGCACGAGCACGTCGACCCACAACTGCTCGGCGGGGCCCACGAGCACCGCCCCCCCGCCGCTACGACGGTGCACCACCTCCACACCGGCGGACCGGCATGCGCCGGGGTCCGCCACCCCCGCCGGTTGCGTGCTGCCGAGCACGAGCGCAGTCCGGCTCGGGTGCATCACCGAGACGAGGCGCCCGGCGTGCACGTCGGGGCCTACCGAAGCTGCCGACACCTCGTGCAACTCCCTGGCGGGCCCCCGCCGGTGGACGACGGGCCACGCTGTCAAGCCGACAGGGCTTCCCCGGGATCGTCGGGCACCGCCCAGGCGTGCACTGACAGTGCCATGCCCAGGTACGGCTCCCACTCGGGCTGTACGGTGCCGAGGGCGACCAGTGCCCACTGCCGGCCCCGGGGGACCGAGGGCGGGCGACGCAACTTCATCCCGCTGTCCTCGAGCATGTGGTCACGCTTGCGGGCGTTGCAGCGCCGGCAGGCAGCCACCACGTTTTCCCATGCATGCAGGCCGCCCTTGGAGCGCGGCACGATGTGGTCGACGTTCTCCGCCTGGGCGCCGCAGTACTGGCACCGGTGCCCGTCCCTGGCGAAGATGGCCCGGCGGCTCAGCGCCACGTGGGCCTGGTGCGGCACGCGCACGAAGTAGGACAGGCGCACGACCGACGGCTCGTCCAGGCTCACGCGGGCGGAACGGAACACCCGCCCTGTGCCGGTCAGCAGCTCGGCCTTGGCCTGCAGCACGAGCAACAGGGCCCGTCTCGTTGGGACGACGCAGAGCGGCTCGTAGGTGGCATTCAGCACGAGCGCCCGCGTCATCCGGTCTACCTCTCTATGAGGGGGACCGGTCGGCCTATGAGAGGGACCTGAAGGGGCCGGCAACGGCCGGCTGGCGTCACCGCAGAGGGCACACCAAGAACTTAGCGCGCCATGGCGCGTGCCCTGCGGCACCATTCGAGGTACGCCACCGCCTCGGAAGGCGCCAGGCCGCGGCCCGCAGACCCGTACATGGTCTCGCGGCGGAAGGCGGCGTAAGGGCGCGACGGCACGGGCACGAAGGGTGCCCGCCTCCACCAGCCAGTCGGGAGCACCCGGACATAGGTGGTGGCAGCAGTCGCCCACAGGTCCGGCCGGCGGGCGACGGCGACGGCAGCACCCACCGAGAACCAGCCGCCGCCGGCACCGCCCAGGGGTCGGTCGGCACTGGAGCGGCCAACAGCCTTCGGACTGCTCACAGCCGACACTATAAGTGGCCCCGCCGGCGTTGGGAGGGCTGCTCGGCCAAGAGCCCGACGTCGGGGCCACGCTGGTGCAACCTGTGCGCGCCAACTCCCGGTACTCTCGCACGGGTGAGCGAACTGAGCGCCGTGGCGCCGGTGCAGGACGCCGTCGGTGGGCCACAGGAGTTCGCCCGGGACTTCTCGGCCGTGCACTCGCAGGTGTGCAGCGTCATCAGGGGCAAGCCCGAGCAGGTGCGGCTCGCCCTCGTGTGCCTGCTGGCCGGGGGGCACCTCCTCGTGGAGGACGTCCCAGGCGTCGGCAAGACCAGCCTGGCCAAGTCCATCGCCCGGGCTCTCGGGCTTTCCTGGGGCCGCGCCCAGTTCACCCCGGACCTGCTCCCCTCGGACGTGACGGGTGCCAGCGTCTTCGACCGGGCGGCCAACGACTTCGTCTTCAGGCCGGGTGCCGTGTTCGTCAACGTGTTGCTTGCCGACGAGATCAACCGCGCCTCCCCCAAGACCCAGGCCGCCCTCCTCGAAGCCATGGAAGAACGCCAGGTGACGGTGGACGCCAACACCTACACCCTGCCCGAGCCCTTCCTCGTCATCGCCACTCAGAACCCGGTCGAGCACGAGGGCACCTATCCCCTGCCGGTGTCGGAGCTGGACCGGTTCCTCATGAAGCTGCACCTCGGGTACCCGGACCGGCGCTCGACCCTGGAGATACTGGCCGAGGAGCCCTCGACCCGGCGCCTGCCCGAGTTGGCGGCCGTCTTCGGCCCGGGCCGCGCCGAGGCCATGGCCGCCTACGCCAGCACCGTCTACGTTGCGCCAGCCCTCCAGGGCTATCTCGTCGACCTGGCCGAGGCCACCCGGGAGCACCCGGGCGTGCTCATCGGGCTGTCGCCCCGGGCGGTGCTCGGCCTGCAGCGTTGTGCCCGATGCCTGGCCGCTTCCCACGGGCGCGACTACGTGGTGCCCGACGACGTCAAGGCCCTGCTCGGCGCGGTGGCCGAGCACCGCATCGTCCTGTCCCCCGAGCTCGTGTACAGCGCCGGCTCGGCGACCCGGGTGGTGGCCGAGGTACTGAGCAGGGTGCCGGTCCCACTGCCGGCCCCCCGGAAGGCCGGAGACGTCTGAGCCCCCCGCACCGGAAGGGCCCGGGCGGGTGCCCGCAATGGCTGCCGGGAGGGTCAGGGCCACTGCCCGGGGCTGGTACGTGGGCACCGGCGCCATGGCCCTGGCCGTCCTGGGGGCGCTGGTAGGCCTCGACGAGCTGTACGCGCTGGCGTTCTCGGCTCTCGTGGCTCTCGCAGCAGCGGCGGTTTGGGCCCGACGCCAGCGCCTGACCCTGGCCGCCCAGCTGCTCGTCGCCCCGGGAAGGGCGTCGCAGGGTACGCACGTGCAGGCGAGCGTCGGGCTGTTGAACCTGGGAGCGCGGGCCACGCCGCCGCTGTCGCTCGAGGTGCCCGTCGCTCGGCAGGCCTGTGCCGGCTCCAGGTCGCCCACCGACGCTGTCCTGGCCGCCGACGCGGTCCTGACCGCCCCCCCGCTGGCCCCGGGGGAGCAGGCGTCGGCCAGGCTGCGCATGCCGACCGAGGAACGCGGCCTGTGGAGCGTCGGGCCTGTCGGAGCCCGCCTGACAGACCCTCTTGGCCTCTTCGAGCGCCGGTGGTCGGCCGCCGCGGCCGCCGGCTTCGCCGTCCATCCCCGCATCGTGCGACTACGTCCTCTACCCAGGGCGCGCGACGGTGCACAGGCGGGCGCCTCGCCGCGCCCCGGCACCGCGCCAACAGACGAGCTCGACGGCTGGCGTGACTACCAGCCCGGGGACGACATGCGCCGGGTGCACTGGAAGCTGACCGCCAAACGGGACCGCCTGAGCGTACGCCAGGATGTCGCCTCCAAGACCCCTCCCGCAATGGTCCTGGTCGACCTCGGGGAGGGCCATCACTACCCGGGGACCCTCGACGCGTGCGCCGAGGCCGCCGCCAGCGTCGTGACGGCGCTCCTGCGCGCACCCCTGGCCAGCGTCGTGCTGGCCACCACAGCGGGCCGGGTCGAAGGCCCGTCCCCCGCCCCCGTGCCTCCCGGGATCCTCTACGACGTCCTCGCAGCGGCCGAGCTGCACGAGGGTGCCACGGCCCTTGTGCCGGGCACCCCCGGCTGGGCCCCCCACGGTCCGGGCACGGCCCGGCCGGTGCTGCCTGCCCCCGCAGCCGAGCTGCTCATGGTCGTCGCGCCCACGGCGGAGGCCGGAGCCGAGCTGGCATCGACCTTTCCCGTCGACAACTGCAGCGTCGTCGTGATCGCCGCCTGCCAGAAGCCCCCCGGGGCTACGCCACTGGGCGCCGTGACGATCGCTCGGACCGGCACGGCTGTAGCGGTGCTGTGGGCCGGTGCCGACCTGCCTGCCGCCTGGGCCGCTCTGGCCGCGTCGCGCCCGTGGCCGCTGGCGCGGGTCGGTCTGCGCGCAGGGGGCGGCGGCAAGGTTTTCGGCGGCGACAGTGCCTGCAAGGGCACCACGCCGCCCGTCGCCCCACCGTCCGGCGTGACCGCAGAGCGCAGCCGTCCGCTGCCGTACCGCAGGGACTGGTCGTGACAACGTCCCGCCCTGCGGTCCGCAGGCCTGGCGACGGCCCAGCAGGGGGTCGCGCCGCCGTCGCACTGGGGACGTGGGGCGTCGTCGTGGCGGCCGGCGCCGGGTTCGCCGGCGTGTACACCACCGGGCGGTGGTTCGCACCTTTCGCCCTGACCAGTGCCGCCGTCGTCCTCGCCGCCCATGCGGCCCGCCGCCTGCGCCTACCCCTGCCGGCGGTGCTGCTGTGCGCCGCGTTCGCCGGTTGGTGGACGGCGTCAGCCGTCCTCGCTCCCGGTGCGCTGCAAGCCGGTCTGCCCCTGGCCACAAGCGTGGCTCGGCTGTCCTCGCTCTCGTCGCAGGTGCTCCACCAGTTCGCCGGGAGCGTGGCGCCGGTGCCCGCCACGCCCGGTTTCGTGCTCTGGACGGCCTGGGGCGGAGGCGTGGTCGCCCTGGCCACGGACTCGCTGGCCGCCCGCCGGCATCCCGCCGGTGCAATCGGGCCACCCGTGGCGCTCTTCGCCACCGCCTGCGCTCTGGGCACCGGGACGCAGCGTTACTGGGTGGTCCCCTTCTTCGTATTCTCCGCTGCCGCCTTCGTTGCGCTGCAGCACTCGCTCGCCTGCAGCAGTGGCCGCCGGCTGTCGCCGGGCAGACCGACCTCCGCCTTTCCTGCTCCTGCTGCGCTGGTGCCCGACGGGTCCTCCGGCACCGCGTCGGGCGCGCCCGCCGCCCGCACGCAGTACCCCTACGGCCGTGGCGCCGCCTTCTGCGCTCTGGCGGCGGTGGCTGCCCTCGGCTCCGTACCGCTGCTCGGCCGGGACGGCACCGGCCCGGTGGGCTGGCGCTCGCACGGCCCCCGGGGCGTCAGGCTCACACCCAGCCCTCTGGTGAGCATGCAGGCCGACCTCATCGAGCGCACGAAGACACCCGTCTTCCGGGTACGCAGCTCTGCCGCCTCCTACTGGCGCCTGACAAGTCTCGACAACTTCAACGGCACGTCCTGGGAGGCGTCCGGGTCGTACTCGAGCGTGCAGGGGCGCCTGCCCGGCGTGGTGGCCCGGCCCGGCGCGCGCCAGGTCCGCGAGTCGTTCCAGGTCCAGGCGCTCGGGTCCCCTTGGCTGCCGGTCGCCTTCCAGCCCGAATCGGTGAGCACCACCGCCGGCGTCAGCTACGACCCCGCCTCGGGCAGCCTGCTCACTGCGACACCGACAGCGGACGGGCAGCGCTACCAGGTGACCGCGAGCGAGCAGCTCGCCCTGCTGTCCCCGGCAACGCTCAGTTCGGCACCGCCCCTCGACGCGGCTGACACCGCGTCGATGAAACGGTACCTGCAGCTCCCGGCCCTGTCCCCGGCGGTTGCCGCGCTGGCGCGGGACCTGGCCGGGGCCGGGACGAACGAGTACGCGAAGGCGCTCGCTCTCCAGGACTACTTCCACCGGCCACCCTTCAGCTACACCCTCGAGCCACCGGCCGGGCCGTCCTCCAGCGCGCTGGTCAACTTCCTCTTCTACACCCACGCCGGTTACTGCCAGCAGTACGCAGGCGCCTTCGCCGTGCTGGCCCGTGCCGCCGGGCTCCCGGCACGCGTCGCCGTCGGCTTCGCTACCGGCACGGAGGTGGCGCCCCACCTCTGGCAGGTCGTCGACGGCGACGCCCACGCCTGGCCCGAGGTCTGGTTCCCCGCGCTCGGGTGGGTCCCGTTCGAGCCGACCCCGTCCTTCTCCATCCCTGCGGCCACCGGGTACACCGGGCTGGCGCTCGGCACGGGAGCGCAGTCCCCGCCCGCGACCGCCACGCTGGGCGGCCCCGGCGCGGGCTCGGCGCCACCGGTCACGCGCCGGCGTCACCCGGCTCCCGGCCAACGGCCCGACGGCTCCACGCCACCTCTGCCTCACCATGGCGCGAGAAGGGTGACGGGTGCCCGGGGGGGACCGTCCCCCTGGTGGCTGTGCCTGCTGTCGGTAGTCCCAACAGGCCTGTGGGCACTCAACCGGGCCGGGCGGCACCGGCGCCACCGGCGCAGGCTCCGGCGGCTCGGGCTGGAAGGCTGCCCGGGCCAGGGGGGCGATGTCCGCTCCGGCGCCGCCCGGCTGACCCTGCTCTTGTGGGCACAGGTAGGCGACGAGCTGGCGGCGCTCGGCCTGCGCGCCATGCCGGCCGAATCGCCTTCCGAATGGGCTGCCCGTGCCGGTAGAGCGCTCGACGCAGCCGCTCGCCCGCTGTCCGTCTCGGACCAACTGGAGGGGCTGGCCGAGCTGGTCAACGCGGCCGCCTACGGGCCTGGCGACATCGCCGAGGCGCAGCTGGCGCGGGCCGGCGCGTGGGCGTCGCAGATCCGGCACCTTGCTCGCCTGCTGACCCCCGCCCACCGGCGCCTGGCGGGCGCGCTCGACCCTCGGTCGGGTTGGTCCGAGCCGGGCTAGCCCCGCGGGCTCAGGCCGTCTCGCTGCCCTGCGCCGGCGGGAAGCCGAAGGTGGGCGGTTGCGGGGGCGCTGCCACGTACATGTGGGCCGACCAGTCATCGCTCGTGCGCCCGCCGAGCTTGACCTGCCAGCGGTAGATGCCGGGCGCCAACGCAAGCCCGACGGGGAGCTCCATCATCGCCGAGGCCCTCCCGGGGAACCCTGTGGGCACACCGGCCGGGCTCGGCACGATGATCTGCTGCTCCAGGCGCACCGCTTGGGGCCCGAGCGGACCGGGCACCGACACGACGCTGCCGTCGTCGTCCACCAACTCGATCTCGAGCAGGTGGGGACGGTTGCACATCGCCAGCTCGGCCTCGAGGAACACCACGACCGTCTGCGGCCCGGTCACCAGGGGCACGGCCATGGCTCCTGGGCCCGGCGTGATCGGGCGCCGCAGTTGAGTCACGGCCCAGCCGACGTTGAGCAGGTTGACCGTCCCCGTCGGCGGGCTCTGCGTGCCGCGCTCCGCCAGCAGGACGTAGATCTTCACCTGCACAACCTAGCCGTCGTCGGCCGGCCGCAACGGGCCCCGCCCTCCGGCGCCGAGCGGTACGCGCCAGACGCCGGTAGCCGGACAGCCCGGCGCCCGAGGGCTACCGGGGCGGACGCGCCCCGTGCTCAGCCGGAACGCGGAGGCGCCGGCGGCCGGCGCCGGCGGCCGGCACGCCACTGGGCGAGGGCCTGCCACAGCGTCGCGTCGGGGGGGACGACGTCCTCCACGCCCTCACGGCGCATGGCGGCACGCAACCAGTGGTCCTCCAGCAGCCGGCGGACGCTCTGTACGAGCTTCACCGTGGAGACGAGCATGGTCAGGAAGCCGACCACGCCAACCAGCCACGACGAGGCGAACGACACGAGCAGGCATATCAGGCCGACGAGGAAGCCGAGGGCAGCGCGCTTTGCCGTACGAAGCGCGTTGTGCGGGTCGACAGGCGTACGCAACGCCCGGGCAAGGCCGTGCTCATGCTCGAACTGTCGCTCGATCTGGCGCAGCATGCGCTGTTCGTGTTCCGAGAGCGGCACTTCCTACTGCACCTCCGTGCCGTCTGTCAGTTGAGAGCGGACATCCATATCTCTGGCACTCGCGCGGTCTACCCGGTGTACCCAAGCTACACCGGGCTCCGGCGGATTTCGGGTCGCCTCCGGTGGCACGGCGCACCGTCGCCTGCCCGGACGGCGCTCGTGCCGGCTGCGCTCGAGCGACGCGACGTGAAGGTGGACGGCGGTTGCCTGACATCGATGTCAATGGACCTCCTGCACAGTCGGCCTGCCGCCCGTCGGAGTAGCCGTGCCACCAGACAAGGCGGCTATTGTGACCCGCGACAGCCCGGACTGCCCGGGCGGACGCACCTGGGAGAGCCGATGGCGACATCTGCGAACGACCCAAGACCCTGGCCCGCTCAACCTGCGGTGTGGATCGGGGCCAACTTCTGGTCCCGCGCCGGGGGCCCACGGATGTGGGCTCGCTACGACGGCGAGGTGGTCCGCCAAGAACTGGCGGTGCTCGCTGAGCACGGCTGCACGCTCACGCGCTCGTTCTGCTACTGGCCGGACTTCATGCCTGCCCCGGAGACCCTCGACGAGGAGGTCATGGAGCGCTTCGTAGACTTCCTCGACCTGCACCGCCAGGCCGGGATGTGGACGGTGCCGACTTTCATCGTGGGCCACATGTCCGGGGAGAACTGGGACCCGGCGTGGCGCGACGGTCGCGACCTCTACCGGGACGTGTGGCTGGTGGGCCAGCAGGCCTGGTACGTCGCCGCCGTCGCCGAGCGTGTCGCGGAGCATCCCGCCATCGCCGGCTGGCTGCTCTCCAACGAGATGCCCCTGTACGGCCGGGGCGGCGACGAGCCTTCGGTGACGGCCTGGGCCCGCCTGCTCGTCCAGGCCCTGCGCTCCGCGGGCGCCAAGCAGCCCGTGAGCACGGGTGACGGGGCGTGGGGGGTCGAGACGACCGGCAACGACAACGGTTTCTCCTTGAGGCGTCTGGCCGGAGCCGTCGACTTCGTGGGCCCCCACGTGTACCTCGCTTCGGACGACCCCGTGCGCCAGATGCTGGCAGCGGCGTTCGCGTGCGAACTGGCCGCCGTGGCTGGCAAGCCCGTCGTGCTCGAGGAGTTCGGGCTGTCCTCGGACATGGCGTCCGGCGAGCAGGCGGCGCACTACTACCGCCAGGTGCTCCACTCCTCCCTCCTGGCCGGGGCCAGGGGCTGGATGGCTTGGAACAACTGCGACTACGACGCTCTGGCGTCCCAGGACCCATACCGCCACCACCCCTTCGAGATGCACTTCGGCATCACCGACCACGCCGGCAGGCCCAAGCCGCAGGCCCTCGAGGTGGCCCGCTTCTCCAAGCTCGTGCACCACCTCGCCCGGGCCGGGTTCGACCGGCCGGCGGCCGAGGTCGCCATCGTCGTGCCCGAGCACCTCGAGCGCGCCGAGGCGTCCTGGTCGAGGTACTCACGCTCGGACATCCGCCCCCATCTCTTCCAGGCCTACGTCGCCGCCCGCGAAGCCGACCTGCCCGTCAGCCTGACCTGGGAGCGCGACTTCCGACCCCCGGCCGGCGACGGACTGGGTGTCGAACTGCCGGAGCCTGACGGGCCCAGGCTCTACCTGCTCCCGTGCGCCAAGATGACCACGACCGGCGGCGCACAGACCCTCCTGGCCCGGGCGCGGGCCGGGGCCACCGTGTACGCCTCGTACTTCACGGGTTCGGGCCACGAGCAGATCGGGCCCTGGATGCCATGGATGGACCAGATGTTCGGGGTCACCCACAAGCTTCGTTACGGGATGGCGGACGCTGTCCACCAGGACAGCATCGAGCTCGTCTTCGTGAGCGCCCTCGGAGACATAGCCGCCGGGACGCGCCTCGAGTTCCCGGTCGGCGGCGAGGGCTACGCCCGCTCCTACCTGCCGGTCGAGCCAGTCTCGGCCGAGGTGCTGGCCGTCGACGGCTCCGGGCGCCCCGCGCTGCTGCGCAACGCCGACGGTGCGGGCTGGATGGTGCTGTGCACCTACCCGCTCGAGCACTTCGCCTCCGCCCGGCCGGGGGCAAACCCGGAGCCGACCTGGAGGCTCTACTCGGCGCTCGCAGCGGAGGCAGGGGTCGGCCGCCGCCTGCGGGCCGACAGCCCTCTCGTCAGTGTCGGCCGGCTCGGCACCAAGGCCGGGGACGGCTACCTGGCCATCAACCTCTCCCCTGTCCGGGTCGAGTCGGCGCTGTCCACCAGCGAGGGCCGAGCCCTGCTCGCCTTGCCCGGTTACGACGCCGACGACGGCGGGGCGCGCCTCACCGAGGTCGACAAGCTCTCGCTCGGCCCTTACGAGGTGGCCCTCGTCTACCTGGAAGCCTGAGACCGTCAGCCGTCCCGGCACGGCCAGGGCCCGCGGCGCAGCCACAGGCGTCTGGCAGGCCGCCCGCCGACGCGTGTGCCGTCAGGCCGGGCGCAGGTGGGCCAGGGCAAGCACAGTCGTGGTGGCACCGAGCCAGCCAGGCCACATGACAGGCGTGTACCAGTCGGTGCGGCTACCGGCCACCGGGTAGTGGGACCAGTGCGACGTGCTGGCTTCGAACCACGCGCCGCTATACCACAGGGGGACCACGGGCAGCTGCTCGAGGAGGCCCTGCTCGAGTGCCGAGTAGAGCCGGTGCAGGGTGAGAGTGTCCGAGGTGGGCGTGTGGTCCGCTCGCTGCAGTAGCGACCGCGCCGGCGGGCCCACCCCGGGACCTCCCCCGCCTGGCGGCGCGTAGATGCCGGCGAAGTAGGGCCAAGGCGTCGACGCCAGGCCCGCGCTCCTCACCAGTGCGAGCTGGTAGTGGCCTCCTGCCACTGCCGCCTCGACCACGCCCCTGGGCTCGACCACCACGGCCAGCCGGGCTCCGATGGCCGAGAGCTGCGAGACGATGGTGGAAGCAGCGCGGGCGAGGTCCTCCGAGCCGCCCGGCACCAGCATGTGCAGGAGCTGGCCCCTGTACCCTGCCTTCTCCAGCTCGCGCCGGGCGTCGCCCGGTGAGTAGTGCAAGGCGTACCGCCTCACCACCCTGGCGTCGACCCAACCGGACAGCTCCGGCAGGAGCCCCGTCGGGTTCGCCACCTGCACCGTCCCGGCGTAGTCACCTGACGCCACGACGCCTGGGTCCAACGCTTGCGCAAGCGCCCGGCGCAGACCGAGCTCGTCGGTGGGAGAGGCGGACGTGTTGATGGCCAGGTAGGCGGTGCTGGCGGCCAGCATGTAAGGCGGCGCCGGGTAGTACGTCTGCACCCCGTAACCGCGAGCCTTGGTGCCCGTCAGGTTGGCCACGCCGCGCAGCAGGGCGTTGCTCCAGTCCAGGCGACCAGCGAGCAGTGACGACAGCTGCTCACCGCTGGGACCGCTCACCATGTCGCACAGGCGGGTGAACGAGAAGCTCAACCCGAGCGCCGGTCCCGCCCACCAATGGGGGTCGATGCCATAGCAGGCACCCCGGTCGTCGACCCGCCCGAGCAGCATCGGGCCGGAGGCCACGGGAGCCAGATTGGGGTCCGTGACAGCCTCGGCCGGCGTGAGCGCTGACCACACCGCCTTCGGCAGCACGGGGGCGTGCCACAGGTACTCCTGCCACTGCGCGTAGTCGACAGGGGCCGAGAAGCGCACCGTCACCGAGCCGGTCCCGGTGGTCACGGAGGCCACCGAAGCCACCAGCGGGTGGTACGGGTCAGCCGTGTCCGAACGTGCCAGCTCGATCGAGTAAGCGACGTCCGCAGGCCGCACTGTGCCCACCTTGGCGCCGGTGGAGCTGTCGACCCAGTCTGCCCCGGGCCGGACATCGATGCGGAACGCGGTCGGCGACAGCCACACCGCCCCGGTGGCAAGCCACGGCAGCAGCCGGTCCTTCTGCGCGTCCCAGAGGAAAAGGGGCTCGTAGAGCAGGCCCTGGCTGCCTGTGTACGCCTGAGCGCTGAGAGGATTGAAGCTGACCGGAGCTGCCGTTGCCGTACCACTCGTGTACAGCGTCCACGCACGGCCGGTCCGCCCCGGCTCGAGGCCCGCAGCTGCGGACCGCGCCCGTGGCACGACGAACGCGGCTCCCACGGCCGGGCAAGGCAAGGCCGAAGCTGCCGCCAGAGCGAGCGCGACAGCGGCGCAACCGAGGGGCCGGGCACCTGGGGCCGCCGGTAGGCGGCGTAGCAGCAACGGCCGGGTCAAGGCCCTGCCAGCCAGCGTCGTCCCACGCCTCACGATCGCCGACCCTATAGGCCTGGTGGTTGCCGACACAGGCAGGGTGCCACGGCACCGGGCCTCGCTGCCGCCGGCCGCGCGTCTCAAGCCGGCTCCCCGTCCCCGGACGGCGCGCAGGCCCCGGGCCTCGCTGTGCCCGAGCGGGGACCGATGGCGCCGGCGGGTTGCACCGCAGCGCTGCCAAAACGCGCCCTGACCGCGTCCATGGCCCGGCTGGCCTCCTCCCAGGCACCCGGCCGCGCCGCTCGCGACAGCGGAGGTGGCGCCGTCCCCCTTCCATCGGGCTTGGTGGAGACCGGGGAGGGCCCGGCACCCGGCGCTCGCCCCGGGACCGCGACAGCCTCCGCCGGAGCGCCCGTCCCAGCCAGGTGGAGCGCCAGCTGCTCGCCCGGCGAAGCCGACACCGGTAGCAACCCCGAAGCCGACACGCCGAGCAGGCGCGCACCTCCGCGCAGGGGTAGCCCTGCCAGCAATGCCTGAGCCGAGCGCCATACGGCCGGCCCGGTCGACTGTGGCGAGGGGAACGTGTGACTGCGCGTCAGCGTCGAGAAGTCCCCGTAGCGCAACTTGAGCGTGACCGTCCGTGCCACCATGCCGTGCTCACGCAACCGGCCGGCGACGGAGTCGGACATCACCACGAGCCGGCGTTCCAGTTCCGCCCGATCGGCCACGTCCTCGGGATAGGTCTCCTCCTGCCCGATGGATTTCGGCGCCCGCTCCGGGACCACGGGCCGGTCGTCACGGCCCCACGCCAGCTCGTGCAGAAGCTGGCCGCTGGCGCGGCCCAACGAGGCCACCAGCACCTCCACGGGCACTGCAGCCAGCTGGCGGACGGTGTTGACACCCAATCTCTCGAGGCGTTGCGCACCCGCTCGGCCGACCCCCCAGATGGCCCGCACCGGCAGAGGCCAAAGGAAGGCCACGACGTCGCGCGGCGCCACGACCACGATGCCCGCTCCTGCCACGTGACCCGTCTCGCCCCAGCGCGGCTTGGCGGCCTTGGAGGCGAGCTTCGAGATCAGCTTGTTGGGGCCTACCCCCACAGCGCAGGGGAGCCCGACCTCCTGGCCCACACGGTCGCGTATAGACCGCGCCATCACCTCGGGAGGCCCGAACAGCGAGCAGCTACCCGTCACGTCGAGGAAGGCCTCGTCGAGGCCGATGCCTTCCACGAGCGGAGTGAAACCCTGCAAGACCTCGTGCAGCTGCCGGCTGTAAGCGTGGTAGAGGGCGAAGTTCGCAGGCAGGAACACGATGTCCGGGCACAAGCGCCGGGCCTGTACGGACGGCATGGCGGAGCGGACCCCGAAGCGGCGGGCCTCGTAACTGGCCGAGGCGACGACGCTGCGCTGCCCTGTGCCTCCGACCACGACCGGCTTGCCACGTAGAGAGGGCTCCTCCTTCACCTCGACCGAGGCATAGAAGGCGTCCATGTCGACGTGCAGAACCCAGCGAGGCGCCGGCCCGGCATCCGGACTGGCAGGCGACCTCGCGCCCTGCCCGGTGCCCGGTATGCGCGTACCTTGCCGGCTCGCGCCGGTGCCATCTCGCGGCGCCGCCGGCGCGATGTGGCTCACCGGCCCAAGGCTACCGGTGACGACCGACGAGCACCGCCGCCGTCCGAGTGGCCACAGCCCGGCAGCTGAGACTAGAAGAGTCTCATGACGACACCGCCTGCCGTGCCCTCGGACCTGCTCGACGAACTGGCGGAAGTCGCCCTCGAGGTGGCGCTGGGTGCTGCTCTGCTCCTGGCCGATTACGCCTCCAAGCCCCTGGAGCAGGTAGGCACCAAGTCCTCGCCCACGGACATGGTGTCCGAAGCAGACCGGGCTTCCGAGGCCTACATCTCGGACCAGTTGCGCCGCCTGCGTCCCCAGGACTCGGTCCTCGGCGAGGAGGGCACCGCCTACGCGGGTACCTCAGGAGTGACCTGGGTAGCCGACCCTCTCGACGGGACCACCAATTTCCTTTACCGGATCCCGGCCTGGGCGGTTTCGCTGGCAGCAACCGTCGGGGGCCGCACCGTCGCGGGGGTGGTGGTCGACCAGAGCAGGGGCGAGACCTGGTCCGCCGTCGAGGGCCGGGGCGCCTACTGCAACGGCGAGCCCTGCCACGTCGCCGCCGGCCGGGCAGAGCTCTCGACAGCCCTCGTCGCCACCGGCTTCGGCTACCAGAAAGAGCGCCGGGCCAGCCAGGCCGCCATCCTGCCCAAGCTGCTGCCGGCAGTGCGCGACATACGCCGCGTCGGCTCGGCCGCCCTCGACCTTTGCTGGGTCGCAGGTGGGCGCTTCGACGCCTATTACGAGTCGCACCTGAACGAATGGGACTGGGCGGCCGGCCGCCTCGTGTGCCAGGAGGCAGGCGGCGTGGTCACCAAGCTCGCGGGCGAGGTCGTCCTGGCAACCACTCCCCAGCTGGCTGCACCGCTCACACAGCTCCTCACGGGGGCGTGACCGCTGCCGGCGCACGACCGGAGCGGGGCGTTGGCCGAAAAGGACCGGAAGCCGGGGCCTCAGATGCTCAGGCTCCCCGACCTGGCGGCGAGGACTTCGGCGACGTGACCTTGGTCAGCAGTCCTGCCTCCCGCTGGAAGTCGCCGGCGTCGCTGAAACCCTTGTAGACGCTGGCGAACCGCAGATATGCCACGTCGTCCCGGTTGCGCAGGGCGTCCAGCACCGCCAGACCGACCTGCTCGCTCGTCACCTCGGTCCCGTCGAGGCGGAGGGATTCTTCGACCTCGGCGGCGATCTGGTCCAGGTCGTCGGGAGCGAGCGGCCTGTTCTTGGCCGCGGCCCGCATGCCTGCCACCACCTTGACCCGGTCGAACGGCTCACGCAGGCCCGAGCGCTTCACAACGACGAACGGCACCTCTTCGAGGCGCTCGTAGGTAGTGAAGCGTCTCGAGCAGGCCAGGCACTCCCTGCGACGGCGGATGGCACCGCCCTCCTCTGCCGTGCGCGAATCGATCACGCGGTCGTCCATCGACGAACATCTCGGGCAGCGCACCAGTGCCGACCATACTGCGCGACGGACGCCCGGCCGGCACAGTGCGCTCCCGCGCCGGCCGGCCTTCGGGCCCACGGGATCCTCAGGGGACCGCCAGGCGCTGCCCCGGCTGGAGCACCCGGCCGGAGATCTGAGCTTCCAGGCTGTCCGCCAGAGGCCTGGGATCCCCCGTCCCCGAGTACCGCAGCGCTATCCCCCAGACCGTATCGCCGGGCCGCGCCACGTAGACCTGGTCACAGTACGACGCCCCCGACGTCACCAGACCGGCGCTGGGGTGCGGGCCTGCGCCTGCTGACGCCAGGGCCACCCCCTGCACCGAGGACGGCCCTGCTGTGCAGCCCACCACGCCGACAGGAGCCCCCGAGGCGGCGGCGACGAGCTTGTCGAAAGCGCTCCAGAGCACCGCACCCACGACGGCCACCAGCATTAGCGCCAGCACACGGCGCCTCCTGAACGTGCGGCGGCGCTCTGCCCGGGTACGCCCGGGCGCCACGGGCCCCGTGCCCTGGCGCCGTGCGCCCGGAAGCATGAGCACAGTGGCGGACGGCCGCTGCAAGCCACCCCCAGCACCGGGGCCGTCAGGGCCCTCGTAACCGTCCCAGTCCCCGTAACCGTCCCAGTCCTCGTGACCGTCCCGCTCGCCACCACCGCGCCACCACACTGCAGCCATTCGAGTCACCTCGTCAGCTCTGGGCGAACGTTCGTTCGCCTCCTACACACGATCCCACGAACACCTGTTCGCCGTCAAGGCCGACCCTACACGGGGGGTGCGACGGGATAGAACATATGTTTGACCCACGGGTGCCCCGCCACCTAGACTCGGCGTCGGACAGGTCACGGCCGCCGGCCGGGCCCGATCGAGAGGAGGCAGGTTGACCGACCTACTGACGGGTAAGCGGCGTGAAATCCTGGACTTCATCGCCACGGAGGTCCGCGACCGCGGGTACCCCCCCTCCGTCCGGGAGATCGGCGTGGCGGTGGGGCTGGCGTCCACGTCCACCGTGCAGGCCCACCTCAAGACGCTGGAACGCCAGGGCTACCTGCGCCGCGACCCCACCAAGCCGCGCGCCCTGGAGGTGCGCTACGACGCGACCTCGGGCGCCGCCATCGAGCGCCGGCCGACCGCCCACGTCCCCCTGGTCGGCGACATAGCCGCCGGCACCGACGTCCTCGCCTCCGAGAACGTGGAGGAGCTGCTCCCCCTGCCCGAGGACTTCACGGGTGGAGGCAACCTCTTCATGCTACGAGTGAGAGGCGACTCCATGATCGAGGCGGGCATCCTCGACGGCGACTACGTAGTCGTGCGCCAGCAGCCCGACGCTCAACCGGGCGACATCGTCGCCGCAGGCATCCCCGGTGGCGAAGCGACCATCAAGACCTACTCGCGGCGCGACGGCTCGGTGGTGCTGCTGCCGGCCAACTCCCGCCTCGAGCCGATGGTTTTCTCGCCGTCGGACGTGGTGGTCTACGGGCGCGTCGTGACGGTGCTGAGGCGCCTGTAGCCCTGCCGGACGCCGGCAACGCTCAGGCCGGCGGACGCCGGTACGCCCGTTGCCGACCCGCCGTGGGACGGCACAGTCGGGCGGCCGTGCCGTCCCGGTCGTGTTGCGCCCCCGGTCGCCCGTTATGACAAGCTTGTCAGTCGATGACCGACCTCCCATCCCAGGGTGCGGGCCAGACATCGGTTCTCGTCGTCGGCGAGTGCCTCGTCGACCTGGCCCCCGCAGCCGCCTCACCCTCCCACGGCACAGACGCGCTCAATGCAAGGCCCTTCGTCGCCCTCCCCGGCGGGGGCCCTGCCAACATCGCCGTGGGCCTGGCCCGCCTGGGTGCCCACAGTGCCTTTGCCGGGCGCTTCTCGGATGCCGGCTTCGGCCCGTGGCTGAGGGAGCACCTCGAGGCCAACGGCGTCGACCTCCGCCCGTCGGTGCCGGCGACGCAGCCCGCGACCCTTGCCGTCGTGACCCTCGACGAGCAGGGCAAGGCCTCCTACGCCTTCTACGGGCCCGAGACCGCCGACTGGCACTGGGGCTACGACGAGCTTCCAGCGCCCGAGCTCGTGACCTCCGGGGAGCTCGCCTACCAGGCGGTCCAGATCGGCTCGCTGGCTACGGCCTTCGAGCCGGGAGCCGGGGTCATAGCCAGGTGGCTGGAGGAGCTCCGCGCCGGTGGTCGCGTGAGCATCTCGTTCGACCCCAACGTCCGAGCCGGGCTGGTCAGCGACATGCGACGCTACCGCGAAACGATCGAGTCCTTCGTGGCCAGGGCCCATCTCGTCAAGGCCAGCAGCGACGACCTGGACGTCCTCTACCCCGGGGCGAGCGTGGGGGATGCGGCCCGCCGATGGCTGGCCGCCGGTGCCCGGGTGGTGGTGGTCACGCTCGGCGGGGACGGAGCCGAGGCCTTCCTGCCGGACGGGAGCAGGGTCACCGCCGCCCCCCCGGCCGTAGAGGTCGTCGACACGATCGGTGCAGGTGACAGTTTCAGCGCCGCGATGCTGGATTTCCTCGGCCGGCGCGGCGAGCTGTCGCCGGCCGCACTTGCCGCTCTCAGCGCCACCACGTTGGAGGCGGCGCTTCGGCACGCAGTGACGGCCAGTGCCATCACCTGCACCAGGGCGGGCGCCAACCCTCCCACTGCCGCCGAACTGGCGGACTATGCCGACCGCACCACCCGCTGAGCAGGGGCGGCCCGGCTTCGCTGCAGCTGCACCGGCGTGCCTGCGCCCGAGGGGCGCAGGGCCGGTCCGCCCGTCACGGCAGCGGTGACGAGAGCAGGTCCGCCAGGACGGCCCGGGCACACTCGAGCGAAGCCCGGCTCACATGCTCCTCGGTCGTATGGGCGAGCTGGGGGTCACCCGGCCCGAAGTTGGCCGCCGGCACCCCCCGCTCGGCGAAGAACGCCACGTCGGTCCATCCGAGCTTGGCCACGACCGGTGCTTTCGACCTGGCCACGAGGGCTGCGAGCACAGGATCGGTGAGCCTCGGCGGGGCCGGCGGGGCGGAGTCGGTGACGACCAGTGAGTCGCCGGCCTCCATGCTGCCGGCCACGAGCGCGCCCAGGTAAGCCTCCGCCTCGGCGAGGGTGCGGTCGGGGGCAAACCGGTAATTGAGCTCCAGGCTGGCCGTGTCCGGTAGCACGTTGGAGGCCACCCCCCCGCTGACGCCTACCACTTGCAGCGACTCGCGGTACTTGCACCCGTCGACCACGGCATCGCGACCGGCCCAGCCCCGCACCGTATCGATGACCGGCCCCAGGCGGTGGACGGCGTTGACCCCTTTCCAGGGACGCGAGACATGGGCCCGCGCCCCCGCCATGGTTATGCTCGCCTTCAGCACCCCCTGGCAACCGGCCTCGACGCTGCCGTCGGTCGGCTCGCAGATGATGGCGACGTCGGCCTCGACGAGGTCCTGGCGCCGCGATGCCAGCTGCAGCAGGCCGCTGTGGCTGCGCGCGATTTCCTCGGCGACGTAGAAGATCCACGTCAGATCCATTGCTGGCGCGCTGAGCCCGGCCGCGAGGTCGAGCATCACCGCCAGGCCGCCCTTCATATCCGTGCTCCCCGGGCCCCAGAGGACGTCTCCCTGCGTCCTCGCCGAGGCCATGCCGTCCGGTGGCACGGTGTCCAGATGACCGGCGAGCGCCACACGACGGGCACGCCCGAGGAGGGTGCGCGCCACGACGTTGTCCCCGACCCGCACGACCTCCAAACCAGGCACGCCGGCGAGGCGCCGCTGTACCAGGTCCGCCAACGGTCCCTCCTGCAGGGAGACCGAGGGCACGGACACCAGCTCGGCCGCCAGCGCCAGCAGGTCCCCCATCAGAAGCCGACGCCGTGCTCGCGCAGGACCTGCTCGAGCTGGGCGGAGCTGTGGCGCCTGCCCACCTCCAGGCGCCTGACGATGAGCACACAGGGCAGACCAAAAGTGCCGCCGGCATAGGTCCTGGACCGGCTTGCACCGACACCGACGCTCCAGGGCGGGACCACCCCCCTCGACAGCTCCTCACCGGTCTGCGCGTCGATGACCGGTATGCCCGGGTTGAGGATGCAGCCCTCGCCGAGCACCGCGCCTTCCCCCACCCGTGCGCCCTGGGTGATCATGCAGCGGCTGCCGATGAGGGCGTCGTCGCCGACGACAACAGGTGCCGCCTGGGGCGGCTCGAGCACACCGCCGATGCCGACACCGCCGGAAAGGTGCACCCGGGATCCGATCTGGGCACAACTACCCACCGTCGCCCACGTGTCGACCATCGTCCCAGGCCCGACGTAGGCGCCGATGTTGACGTAGCTGGGCATCAGGACGGCCCCCCGGCCGATGAAACTGCCCCACCGGGCGGACGCCCCCGGCACAGCGCGTACGCCCGCAGCCTGGTACCCGCGCTTCAGCGGCAAGCGGTCCGCGTACTCGAACGGCCCCAGCTCGGTCACCTCGACGGTCGTCACCTTGAACAGCAGGAGGACCGCCTGCTTGAGCCATTGGTGCACGACGACCTCGCCGCCAGCGTCCAGCTCCGCCACCCGTGCCTCGCCCCGGTCGAGGAGGCCGACCGCTTCGCGCACCACGACCGCCTCGTCGATGCTCTGGGGGCCTATCTCGTCCCGGCGCTCCCAGATGCTCTCTATCTGCCGCTTCAGTTCCACAGTCGGGAGAGGCTAGCTTCCCGCCTCAGGCACCGACCCGACCGGCCACCAGCTCGAGGCGGTCCATGGGCGCCACCGCTGCGACGCGCACATGGCCCGCCCCGGCCGGGCCATAGAACTCACCCGGCGAGACGATGACCCCGGCGTCGCGGGCCAGGCGCTCCGTGAGACCCCATGCATCCGCTCCCGGAGCCGGCGCCCACAGGTAGATCCCGCCTTCGGGCATGGGTGCCTCGACTCCCACGGCGGCCAGGATCTCGCGCAGCCTCGCCAGGCGCTCGAGGTAGCGCGAGCGCTGGAGATCGGCGTGCGCCTGGTCAGCCAGGGCCGCGGTGCCGGCCCTTTGAGCCGGGCCCGGGACCATGAAGCCGGCGTGCTGGCGCACCTGCCTCAGGTACCCGACCAGCGCCGGGTCGCCGGCGTACCATCCGAAACGGAGCCCGGCGAGGTTGCTGCGCTTCGACAGGGAATGCACCGCCAGGACCCCCTCCAAGCCTCGCGGCCCTGCTCCGTGGCCGAGCACCGAACGCGGCGGCCCCTCCCAGGTGTGCTCGGCGTAGCACTCGTCGCTGGCAACGAGCACGGACCGTTCCCGGCCCCACGCGGCCACGGCGGCCAGGTCGTCAAGCTGACCGGCTGGGTTACCCGGGCTGTTGACCCAGAGGACAAGGGCCCGGCGGGCGTCCTCCTCGCTGATCGCCTCCGGGCCCAGGCGCAGGCGGAACCTGTCGTCGACGGGCACCGCCACGGGTCGCAGGCCCGCCAACAGCGCCCCCATCTCGTAGGTGGGGTAGGACAGCTCCGGGTACAGCACCGTGTCACGCGCCGGGTCGCGCAGGTGGAGCCAGGCAGGCAGCCCGGCGACGAGCTCCTTGGTCCCGATGCACAGCGCCACGTCGTCCGCCCCGACGGGCGCCCCGAGCCGCGCCGCCATCCACTCGGCCACCGCCAGCCGCGCCGACGGCGAGCCGGCCGAGGACGGGTACCCTCGGGCTGCTCCGCCCTCGTCCCCGCGCGCCAGAGCTTCGAGGACTGCGGCGGAAGGTGGGTCGCACGGGCTGCCGACGGAGAGGTCCACGGCCCCGCCTTCGAGGGCGGCGGCAACCCGCCTCAGCGCATCGAGCCGTTCGTACGGGTAGGGCGGGGGCGTGAAGCCCGGCGGGTTGCTCATTGGGGTTCGTCGCTCCGATCGCCCTTGTCGGCCGTGTCGTGGCTGGCAACCGTCGCGGTCAGGCCCGAGCCGTCCCCGCCGCCGTCGGCCAGGTACGCTGCGAAGCGCGCCAGTGCGGCCGCAGGCAACTTGGCCTGTACCAGCGTCGCGCCCTCCCCCTGCGCCGTGGCCATGACCTGTCCCTCGCGGTGCAGGGCGGCGAGCACATCGCCGCGAACGAAGGGCACCGCCATGTCCACGACCACGCTCGTCAGGCGGAGGCGCTGTGAGACGGCCGCCAACAAGGCGTCAGCCCCCTCACCGCTGATGGCCGAGACGACCACCGCCCCGGGCCAGCGAGACGCCAGCTCGGCTGCGCCGGACGGAGACAGGTCGGCCTTGTTGAGCACGAGGAGCTCGGGGATGTCGGCTGCACCTATCTCCCCCAGGACCGAGCGCACGGCCTGCATCTGGCCCTCGGGCTCCGGTGCCGAGCAGTCCACGACGTGCAGCAGGAGGTCGGACTCCCTCACGACCTCGAGGGTGCTGCGGAACGCCTCCACGAGTTGGTGGGGCAGCTTGCGCACGAAGCCGACCGTGTCCGCTATGAGCACCGGCTCCCCGCCGGGTAAGGAGAACCGCCGTGTCCGGGGGTCCAGCGTGGCGAACAGCCTGTCGTCCGCCACCACACCGGCACCGGTCAGAAGGTTGAGCAGGGTCGACTTTCCCGCATTGGTGTAACCCACCACCGACACCGACGCCAGGCGGCTGCGGCGGCGAGCCTTGCGTTGCAGACGCCTACGCTTCTCCAGCTGCTCGAGCTCGACCTCGAGCTTGTGCACCCTGCGCACGAGGCGGCGCCTGTCCACTTCGAGCTGCGTCTCGCCCGGACCTCGGGTACCGATGCGCCCTGCCTGCTGCGACAGGGTCATACCCCGGCCTCTGAGGCGCGGCAGGCGGTAGCGGAGCTGGGCCAGCTCGACCTGGGCCTTGCCCTCCTCGCTGCGGGCATTCTGGGCGAAGATGTCGAGGATCACGGCCGTCCTGTCGATGGCGGTGCGGCCGAGGATCTTTTCCAGGTTCCTCGATTGCGCCGGCGACAGCTCGTCGTCGAACACGACCGTGTCGGCGTCCCACACCTCCGAGACGTCGCGGACCTCCTGAGCCTTGCCCCGTCCCACGTACGTCGCAGGATCGGGTCGCTCGCGCCTCTGGTGGACCCTTGCCACCACGTCCGCCCCGGCAGTGGCCACCAGCGACGCCAGCTCGTCGAGGTGCAGCTCGGTCTCCTCCTCGCCGGTGACGCCCGCCGGCACCTGGTCCTCGGGCGGCAGGGTGACGCCGACCAGGACGATCTTTTCCCTGAAGCTGCGCTCGATGAGGGTCATTGGGAGCAGCCGGCCACCCCGCCGGCAGCCTCCAGGAGCGACCTGGGCTCGACGACGCAGCTGGCGACCCGCCGGCTCGGGCCGCTCAGCACGGCGGCCCCGTCCGGGCGCAGCTCGACCTCGGCAGGGCCACCCGGCTGGTTGACCGTCACCTTGCTGCCCACCCGCCCCCAGTAGTGCAGGGCGGTGGCGGCGGCCACGGAGCCGGTCCCACATGCCTGAGTCTCGCCGACCCCACGCTCCCAGACTCGCATGGTCAGCTCGTCCGGACCAGGGCCGAGCGCCACGAACTCCACGTTGACCCCCCCGCTCGAACGTCCCGCCTGCGCGCTCAGGAGCGGGCCCAGTGCCGCCACGTCGACCGTGCCGGGGTCCGGGCCGAGCACCACCAGATGAGGGTTGCCGACGTCGACGAACAGTTGCCCATGGCCGACGTTGCAGCGCCCGGCGTCCCCACTCACCTCAGGACGGCCCATCTCCGTGCTGGACCAGGCACAGGCCGCCGAGCGCCGGTGCAGGGTCACCCGGCGCCTCCCAGCCGGCGTCAGCACGTCGAAGCTGTCACCCGGGGCCACGTCCACCCACCCCTCGTCGAGAGCCGCATGCGCCAGGCAGCGCAGCCCGTTGCCACTCATCTCCGCCTCTGTGCCGTCGGCGTTGCGCAACTCGAAAGTGAAGCTCTCGCCGCTGGAGGGAGCGGGACCGGCCCGCAACAGCCCGTCGGCACCGAGGCCCCGGTGCCGGTCGCAGACCGCCCGAGCCAGGTCCGCGCTCAAAGGCGACGTACCCAGCGGGTCGAGCAGCACCAAGAAGTCGTTGCCGAGACCCTCGTACTTGAACAGCACCGTTCGAGCCGAGGGGCCGGCGCCGGCAGGGGGACCAGTCACAAGCCCCAGTTTCCCAGGAGAGCGGGCAGTGCGTCCATCGGGTCCGACGGGGCCCCGAACCAGGTGACGCGCTGGTCGCGCCGCCACCACATCCGTTGGCGCCTGGCAAACTGGCGGGTGCGGTCCACGGCCAACGCTCCCGCATCGGCCAGCGCCACACCCTGCTCGAGGTGGGCCAGCACCTCCCGGTAACCGAGCGCCTGGCGGGCCGTGCGCGACAGGGGCCCGGCGGCCAGCAACCCGCGCACCTCGTCCACGAGGCCGCCTTCGAGCATCGCCTCGAAGCGGGTGGCAACACGCCGCCGCACGACGGCGCGCGGCAGCCACACCCCGGCGAGGTCCCAGTCCGACGACGGGAAAGCGCTGACGCCCGGCCCGAAACTCGAGAACGGCCGACCGCTGCCAAGGGTGACCTCCAGCGCCCTGAGCAGGCGGCGGCGGTTCTCGGGCTCGACCCTGGCCGCCGCCACCGGGTCGAGACCACGCAGCCTGGCGTACAGCTCGGCGTTGGAGGCCGCCTCGAGCGAGCGCGCCACGTCGGGCCAACGGCCCGGCACTCCGAAGCCGTCCACCAGGGCATGCACGTACAGGCCGGTCCCCCCTACCAGCAGGGGGCGCCGGCCCCGTGCCTCGATGCCCTCCACGGCCCGGCGCGCCAGCATGACGAAGCGCGCCACGTCCCAGTCCTCTCCTGGTCCCGCCACGTCGAGGAGATGGTGCGGCACCTCGGCCTGCTCCGCGGCCGTGGGCTTGGCGGTGCCAATGTCCATGCCCCTGTAGACCTGCATCGAATCGGCCGTCACCAACTCGACGTCACCCAGTGCCCTCGCCGCCAGGAGGGCCAGCGCCGACTTGCCGCAGGCCGTCGGGCCGACGAGCGCCAGCCGGCGTGGTGAGCGCTGCACCCTCAGTGCGCCATCACCGGTATCAGGCTGCGGTGCCGGGGTTGGGCCAGGGTGCGCAGGTAGGAGCCCTTGAGGAAGTGCGGCGCAGCGGCGTCCACGCGGACCTCCACGACAGCCCCGGGCCGCAGACGGTCCCCCTGCAGGTGGACGAGCTTGTTCTGGCGGGTGCGGCCCGAGAACATCCCTTCACCGCCCTTCTTGGCGGGGCCCTCGACGAGTACCTCTTCGACGAGGCCCACACGGGCCTGGTGCTTTCGCAGCGCACTTCGCTCCACCACGGCCCGCAGCCGTGCGAAGCGGTCCGCGCACACTTCCTCGGGAACGTAGAGGTCCTCCCACGCCGCCGCCTCCGTGCCCGCCCGCGGCGAGAAGATGAACGTGTACGCGCTGTCGTACTCAGCCTCTGCTGCCACCTCCAGCGTCCGCCGGAAGTCCTCCTCGGTCTCGCCTGGGAACCCGACGATGATGTCGGTCGTGACCGCCAGGTCGCCCACCGCGGCGCGCGCCGCCGCGAGGCGATCGAGGTACCGCTGTGCCGTGTAGCCCCTCCCCATCGAGCTCAGCACACGGTCGCTCCCGGACTGCAGGGGCAGGTGCAGGTGGGGGCAGACCGCCTCCTGCGCCGCCATGGCCTCGATTGTCTCGGGCCTCAGATCCTTGGGATGTGGGCTCGTGAAACGTACGCGCCGTATGCCGTCGACCCGGGCGACAGCCTCGAGAAGGTCGGCGAAGAGCGGCCGGGCCCGGGGGGACTCACCCCTGGACCACCCTTCGCCGGTCAGCTCCGCCCAGGCCCGCCAATCGGCTTCGCGCCGGGCCCGGAGGGCGAGATCGCGCCCATAGGAATTGACGTTCTGACCGAGCAGCGTGACCTCGGTGGTGCCCTCGGCGGCCAGCCTGGTCACCTCCTGCACGATCTGGCCGAACGGCCGGCTGATCTCCTTGCCCCGCACCGACGGGACGATACAGAAGGCGCACTTGTTGTCGCAGCCTACCTGGACCGTGACCCACGCCGAGAACGGCAACTCGCGACGCACGGGGAGCGCCGAGGGGAACTCGTCCGCCTCCCGCTCCGCCGCGTCGAGGACCTCCACCTGGGGCCCCGCCCTGAGGGCGGTCTCGAGCAATTCGGCAGCCCGTCCCACGTTGTGGGTCCCGAACACGGCGTCGACCCAGGGCGCCCGCTCGAGGACCTTCTCGCGGTCGTTCTGGGCCAGGCACCCTCCCACCGCTATCTGCATGCCCGGCCTCTGCTGTTTGACGGACCGGAGGTGGCCCAGGTTGCCGTAGAGGCGGTTGTCGGCGTTCTCCCGTATGCAGCACGTGTTGAGGACGACGACGTCGGCGTCCTCGGGTGCAGCGGCCGGGACCATGCCCCGGGCCTCGAACAGCCCGGCCAGACGTTCGGAGTCGTGCTCGTTCATCTGGCACCCGAAAGTCCGGACGTAGTAGCGCTTCCCAGCCTCATCCCCGAATTGCCCCGTTTGCGTCTCTTTTCCGTTTCCGGCTCCCGTGACCCGGGAGGCGGGCTGTGCCGGCGCGCTCGTCGGAGCCTGGTCTGGTTGTGCCACCCCACGAGCTTAAGGCGTGCAGCGTGCAGACCGCGAACGGGTGGTCGGCGGCCTGCGCAAGCATCGGCAGGCGGGCTGCGGCAACCTGGGCAGGGCGCGTAAATGGGCACCCGCGGGACGGGCTAACATGGACCCTCGGTCACCTCGGTTGAGCGGGTCCCCGCCAGCCTGCTCCCGAGGTGACCGTTGGGCCTGCCGGCGGAGCAGGACGCAAAATAGCCGACATGCCTGTCCACGAGATGGCCGGCCCCCGCCTGATTGAGCCCGTGCGTTGCTTCGTCGCCGTCTGGCCTGACGAGCGGGCCGTCGAGGCCCTGGCATCGCTCCAGCGGCCGCCGCTGGAGGCGCTGCGCTGGTCGACACCACAGCAGTGGCATGTCACCCTTCGCTTCCTCGGGGACCTCACGCCCCCGCATCTCGACGAGTTGCTCGACCGCCTGCACTCGGTCGCTCCTGCACCGGGCGTGGTCGCCACCGGTGGCCCCGCCACCCGCCTGCTCGGGCCCGGCCTCGTGATCTGGCCCGTGAGCGGCCTGGCCAGCCTGGCCGGCAAGGTGGCCGAGCTGACAGCCGACATCGGCCAGCCCCCTGCGGACAGGCCCTTCCTTGGGCACGTCACCCTGGCGCGCGCCCGGCGCGGAGCCGACGTGCGACGGTTGCCCGGCCTGCGCAACGAGCTCTCGGCCTCGTGGCCGGTCCGCTCGATAGGCGTGGTGCAGAGCCTGCTCAGGCAGCAGGGCGCCGAGTACAGCCCCGTCGCCGAGCTCGCCCTGTAGCCCGGGGCGCACGACCCGGCCCGGCCCGGTCGGCGGCCGGCTCAGGCTGACGCAGCGAAGCCGCTCCCGGACCGGTGACCCGGAGCTGGGGCCCCCATCCCCCACCGAACACATGTTTGCAATTACGCTCGGCTGTAGTTACAGTGTTGGCATTATGGAGCTAGAGGCCGCCAGGCAGCCCGCGCGGCATCCTGCAGCCGTAACGGTCACACCCCCTTCATAGGTTGCTGCCAGTCAGCGACGACAACGACGAGAGGACGGTCCCCCCGGTGGAACGTGACAAGGCACTGGACATGGCCCTTGGCCAGATCGAGAAGCAATTCGGCAAGGGCGCCATCATGCGGATGGGCGAGAACGCCCACATGCAGATCGAGGCCGTGTCGACCGGCGCCCTTTCACTGGACCTGGCGCTCGGCATCGGAGGGTTGCCACGGGGACGCGTCGTGGAGCTGTTCGGGCCGGAATCGTCCGGCAAGAGCACCCTGGCGATGCACGTGGTGGCCGAAGCCCAACGCAACGGAGGGATTTGTGCGTACATCGACGCCGAGCACGCCATGGACCCCACCTACGCCAAGGCGATCGGGGTAAACATCGACGACCTCCTGATCTCCCAACCGGACACCGGCGAGCAGGCGCTGGAGATCGTGGACATGCTGATCCGCTCGGGTGCCCTGGACGTCATCGTGATCGACTCCGTCGCCGCCCTGACCCCGCGGGCTGAGATCGAAGGGGAGATGGGTGACGCCCATGTGGGCCTCCAGGCCCGCCTGATGTCCCAGGCGCTGCGCAAGATCACCGCCACCCTCAGCAAGTCCAACACCATTGCCGTCTTCATCAACCAACTACGTGAGAAGGTCGGCGTGATGTTCGGTTCGCCTGAAGTTACGCCCGGCGGTCGCGCCCTCAAGTTCTACTCGTCGATCCGTCTCGACATCCGCAGGGTCGAGTCCATCAAGGACGGGGCCGAGGTGGTTGGCAACCGGACGAGGGTCAAGGTCGTGAAGAACAAGTGCGCCGCCCCGTTCAAACAGTGCGAGTTCGACATCATGTACTCCAAGGGCATAAGCCGCGAGGGTTCCCTCCTCGACGTCGCCACCGAGCTCGGCATCGTGCGTAAGTCGGGCGCCTGGTACACCTACGAGGGTGAGCAGATAGGCCAGGGCCGGGAGAACGCCAAGGGCTTCCTGGCGGAGAACCTCGAGCTCATGATCGAGATCTCCGAGAAGGTCCGCCAGAAGGTGGGCGTCGGTTCGGCACCCGAAGGCGCTCCCGACGCCGAAGCGCCGCTGGTCCTGGAGGACTGACGCCCTGGGCCCCGGGGCCCGCGCGCCCTACTTTGCAGCCATACGAACACCGGTCCCCTGGGACCGGTGTTCTGCGTCTTGGACTGCGCCGCGTGCACTCATGGTGCTCCCGGTTTGCGCTGTCCACGCAGGCCCCCCTTCTGATCCCAGTGCCCGGTCCCAGTGGCCGGTGCCAGTGGCCGGTGCCGGGTCGCCGGCCGGCGCGCGTGCGTGCCTGCTCCCGCCAGGCCTGAGAGGAAGCTCCATTTTCACGCGATAGTTTCGGCTACCTCTGGCAACAGGAAGGGCCCTGTGCCATACTTGTAACGCAACGTCTACGGGTTGGTGGCTTGGCAGGCCGTCGAAGACGGGCTCCAAGCCGGTCCCCTTCAGGAGGCCTCAGTGGCGGCTTTCATCGTCGGCGACACCAGCGCTGTCCTGGACTTGTCGACGCCTCAACTCTCCAATGAGCTGGCCGAGCTGGACACACGCATCCACGTGGTCGAGGGCCTCATCGACGCGCACTCCCAGCTCGAGCGCGTCAACAGCGCCCTTCAGTTCGCCCGCGACCGACAGACGGCGCTCGTCGCTCTGCAGCACGAGCCCTTCGGCTACACCCGCCAGCAGGCCAACGCCATCCTCGACATGCCCATGAGCTGGCAGTCCCCGGAGCGGCGCCAGCGCCTCATGGCCGAGCGCGACGAGCTCGCGGCCCGTCGGGCCGGCTTGCGTGAGCGGGTCAGCGAGGTGCTGGCCCTGCACTGGTTCGGCTGACCAGCCGGTCCTGCCGACGGACAGCGCCCCCGACCGCGTCTAGTGCGCCTGGAGCAGGCGTTGGCGCAGTAGGTCGAGAGCGTAGGTTGCAGCCCGCTCCCGTACCAGCTGACGGCTGCCGCCACCGAGCACGGCCCCGCGGGCGACGACGTCCCCTTGGAGGTCCAAACCGACGAACAACGTGCCCACAGGCCGATCTTCCTGGGTGTCCGGGCCCGCGACCCCGGTGAGCGACATGGCGACATCCGCCCCCAGGGCTTGGCGTACCCCTGCCGCCATCTCCTGTGCTGCCTCCGAGCTCACCACGGGGCCCGGGCCGACCCCGAGCACGGACCGCTTCACCTCCGGCGTGTAGCTGACGACACCCCCCGCGAACCACGTGCTGGCACCCGGCACCGAGGTGAGCCGGGCGCAAACCAGGCCACCGGTGAGGGACTCGGCCACAGCCAAGCGCAGGCCCGCCTGGGCCAACAGGCGGCCGACCACGACCTCGAGGCCGTCGTCGTCAACGCCGCCCACCGAGCCACCCAGCAGCTCCCGCAGGGCGGCCTCCTCGGCATCGAGCGCAGCCGTCGCCTGGGCCGGTGCCTCAGGGCCGACGGCCCTGGTGGTGATCCTCACCCTCACGCCCTCGGTGACACTCGCCAGGAAGGCGATGGTCGTCGGTCCTCCCTCGAGCACATCGAAGCGGGGCGCAACCATCTCTGCCACCTTGGACTCGGGAACGCCCCACACCCTGAGGAACCGGCTGCGGACGGTGGCCTGCTCACCCGCACGTGCCACCAGGTCCTCGACGATCGGGCCCCCGACCATCTCACGCATCTCCGAGGGAACGCCGGGCACGGCGTAGACAACCTTGGGCCCCACGGGGCAGATGAGACCGGGTGCGGTACCGGTCGACGCCAGGACAGGCGACGCCCCTTCGGGGACGTCCGCCTGGCGGTAGTTGCTCACCGGCACTTCGCGACCATGGAAGCGCTCACGCAACCCGGCCTCGATCGCCGGGTCGCGCCGGAGCCCGACCCCCATCACCTCGGCAATCGCCTCCCGGGTTATGTCGTCCTGGGTCGGGCCCAGCCCGCCGCAGCAGATCACTGCGTCGGAGCGGTCCAGGCCGGCGCGCAGCGCCGCTACGATCCGGTCGTGGTTGTCGCCCACCTTGGCCTGGTAGTAGCAGGAAATGCCTGCCTCGGCCAGGCGCCCGCCTATCCAAGCGGAGTTCGTGTCCACCACCTGACCGAGCAGAAGCTCGGTACCGATGGCAAGGACCTCGCAGCGCAGGGACAACCCTAAGCCCTCACAGCCGGCCCGTGGCCCGCGGCCCGCGAATCGACCAGGTACTGAACGGCGCTGGCCCAGGCAAGAGCCACCGCGAACCAGAGCACGTCGCGCGACACGGGGCCCTGTCCCGGTGCGCCCGGCAGGAGCGCCCAGGCAACAGCCGCGAACTCGACAACCGTCTTTGCCTTGGCCGACCGGCGGGCTGGGACGCTGGTCCCATGGCGGGCCACCACCACACGGAAGCTGGTGATCAGGAGCTCGCGGGCAGCCAACAGGGCCACAGGCACCCATGCGAAGCGCCCGAGGTCCGCCAGTGCGCAGAGCGCCCCCAGCACGAGGAACTTGTCGGCCAAGGGGTCGAGGAACGCCCCAGACGCGCTCGTGCCACGCCGGCGCGCCAACCAACCGTCGGCGCCGTCACTGAGGGCGAGGGCAGCCCACAGGGCCAGAGCACCCCAGGACGGCACTTTGGCCAGTACCACGATCACCAGCACCGGGGTGGCGGCAATACGCAGCGCGGTCACGCCGTTCGCTGCGGTGCGCAGGCGCCACGGGGACGGGACGACCTCGGCCGAGGCGCTGCACAGGGCCGCCGGGGCAGCCAGGTCCTCGCTCACCTGCCGTACTCCTCCGGCCGCGCACCCTCCCCGGTGGTTGGCTCCCCGACGACTGCGACAAGGTCCGGCCCGGCAGCCTCCACGACCCGCACGTCCGCCCAGGTACCGGGGACCAGGTTCACAGGCACCTGCACGATCCCGTCGATCTCGGGCGCCTCTCGGTAGCTGCGGGCCTGGCCCGGGGCGTCGACCAGCACGCGGCATGTCGTCCCCACCAAAGCGGCACGCTTGGCCGCGGTGACACGGTCCTGCACCTCCGAGCACTCCCTGGTCCGCTCCGCCACCAGAGGAGCCGGCACCTTGCCGGGCAGACCGGCGGCATATGTACCCTCTTCCTCGGAATAGGCGAAGAAACCGACCCAATCCAGCTCCACGTCCCGGAGGAACTCCAGTAACGCGTCGTGGTCCTCCTCGGTCTCCCCCGGGTAGCCGACGATGAACGAGGACCGCAGCACTGCGCCCGGGTACCGTTTGCGGATACCGGCGACCTTGGCGGCGAAGCTGTCGGCGTCACCACGCCGCCGCATGCGCCGCAGAAGGGGCTGGGAAACGTGCTGCAGAGAAAGGTCGTAGTACGGGCAGCCACTGTCGCCGATGACCTCGATCAGCTCCTCGGTCAGCCCGGAGGGGTACAGGTAGAGGAGCCGCGTGCGCTCCGTGCGCTCGCGTACCGCCATCACGAGGTCCACCAGACCCCTCAGACCGCCGTCGTCCTCCCCGGGGGCCCCCCTCCGCTCGGCCCGCCTGCTCGCATCGCGGCCCCAGGAGACCAGGTCCTGGGCGACCAGGACGATCTCCTCGGCCTCCAGTGCCTCGACCTCCTCCAGTACCGACGCCGCCGCGCGCGAGCGCTGCGGGCCGCGGAAGGAGGGGATGGCGCAGAAACCACAGTTGCGGTCGCAGCCCTCCGCGACCTTGACGTAGGCCCAGGGCCGCCGGCCCGCCGGGCGGGGCAGGTTGAGCAGGTCGAAGGCGGGCACCTCACGCTGTAGACCGGCCGGCGCAGATCTGCCCCCGGCGGCGGTGCGCCGGCTGCCCAGCACCACCGGCACGCCCCGCTCCCGCTCAGGCCCGCGGGCCCCTGTCAGGTCCACGCCGAAGCCTGCGACGCGGTCGACCTCGGGCATGTACCGGGCCAGCTCCGCCCCGTAGCGCTCCGCCAGGCAGCCGGTCACGACCAGCCGGGCGCCCTGCTTCTTGGCCGACGCCAGCTCCAGGACCGTCCCGATCGACTCCTCACGTGCCGCCTCGATGAAGGCGCAGGTGTTGACCACCACCAGGTCGGCGGCGTCCGGCGCCCCGGCAAGCTCGTAACCCTCACCCCGCAGCAGGCCCTCGATCTTTTCGGAGTCGACCTGGTTCTTGGGACAGCCGAGCGTCTCCAGCCAGTAACGACCTGCCATCCAGGCAAGCGTACAGGGCCGCCCGCACTGGCCCGGGCGGACTGCTCAGGCTTCCTCCGTGACGACCACCCCGGTACGGTCGGCTTCGAGCACCAGCACCTGGCCCGGCACCCCCAGCGCCGCCATCGCCTCCCCGGTACGCGTAGCGACCGCCGGCGCCACACCGGCGTGGCAGATACCGAGCAGGCTCGGGCCCGCGCCCGACCAGCACGAGGCCAGTGCTCCGGCATCGAGCAGTTCAGCGAGCAGCGGCACCGATTCGGGGAAGAGCGCGGAGCGGGCGGCCTGGTGGAGGCGGTCCTGGGCTGCGGCCGCCAGCAGGCCGTCGGCGTCGGCCAGGCCGGCCACCATGAGGCCCATGCGGCTCAGGTTGAACGCGGCGTCAACGTGGCTCACGTGCTCGGGCAGCGCCTTGCGGGCCGCTGCCGTGGACAACCGCCGCTCCGGCACCAGGACCACGAAGCGCAGCGCCGGGTCGAGGCGCAGCCTGCGGGCGACAGCCGACCCTTCCACCACCGCCGCCGCCACCAGCCCTCCCAGCGCCGACGCAGCCGCGTTCTCCGGGTGGCCGTCCACGGCAAAACCCGCGACCAGCGGCTCCGGTGCCCCTGCCGCTGCGGCTGCGGCGACAGCCAGGGCCGCAGACGAGCCGAGACCACGTGCCACCGGTACCTCCGAGCGGACATGGACATGGGCCCTGTCGTGGCCGAGCACCGAGCACACGACCTGCGCCGCCAGGTGCTCGCCGCCGCGCGCCAGCTCGGAGCCCTCCCCCTCGGCCGTCACCAGCAGGCCTTGCGGACGCGGTGAAACGGCTACCTCGACGTACAGGCCGAGTGCCACTGCCAGACTGTCGAAACCAGGGCCGAGGTTGGCCGAGGAGGCGGGGGCCTTCGCCGTACGTCTCATCGAGGCTCTGAGGTTAGCGGTTGCGCTCCTCCAGCTCCTCCACCGTCATCAACACGGCGCGGGCCTTCGAACCCTCCGAGGGCCCGACCACTCCCCTCTGCTCCAGAAGGTCCATGAGCCGGCCGGCACGGGCGAACCCGACGCGCAGCTTGCGCTGGAGCATCGAGACGCTCCCGAGCTGGCTGCGCACGACCAGCTCCATCGCTTCCTCCAGCAGGTCGTCGTCGTCGCCGGCGTCGTCGGTGCCACCGACACCCGCCACGGTGCCCGCACCCTCCACTCCCTCGACGTAGCTGGGTGCGGCCTGCCTGCGCCAGTGACCGACCACCTTGCGCACGTCCTCTTCGTCGACCCACGGCCCCTGCACCCTGCGCGCCAGGCTCGAAGAGGCAGAAACCATGAGCATGTCACCCTTGCCGATCAGGCGCTCGGCACCGGGTTGGTCGAGCACGACGCGGCTGTCGGCCAGCGACGAAACCGCGAAGGCCATACGAGAGGGGATGTTCGCCTTGATGAGGCCGGTGATCACGTCGACCGACGGCCTCTGGGTTGCCAGGACGAGATGGATCCCGACGGCACGGGCCATCTGGGCGATGCGGCAGATCGACTCCTCGACGTCGCGCGCCGCCACCATCATGAGGTCGTTGAGCTCGTCCACCACGACCAGGATGAACGGCAGGCGGCTGTAGCGCTGGTTGGCAGCGGCAGGCGGCGGGGCCGCCGCCTGCGGGACGGTGCGGTCGGCCTCAGCCTCCTCACCCTCCTCGGCATCGGCCCGCTGGTCCTCACCGGTCGGTCCAGCTCGAGGGCCGGGCGCTGCCTCGTCCAGTTCCCGGAGCTCGCCCCGGTCGTACGCGGCGTTGTAACCGGTGATGTCGCGCACGCCCACTTCGGCGAGCAGGTCGTAGCGGCGCTCCATCTCCTGCACCGCCCAGTGAAGTGCGTTGGCGGCCTTCTTCGGGTTCGTGACCACCGAGGTGAGCAGGTGGGGGAGGCCGGAGTAGGCGCCGAGCTCCACCCGCTTGGGGTCGACCAGTATCAGGCGCACCTGCTCCGGGGTCGCCCTCATCAGCACCGACGTGAGCATCGAGTTGATGCACGAGGACTTGCCCGACCCGGTGGCGCCGGCGATGAGAAGGTGCGGCATCTCGGCCAGGTTGACCAGGACCGGGCGGCCGTAGATGTCCCGCCCTGCGGCCACCTCCAGGGGGTGGCGGGCTACCGCCGCCTCGGGAGACGACAGGATGTCGCCGAGGGTGACTATCTGGCGCTGCCGGTTTGGGACCTCGACACCGATGGCCGAGCGCCCTGGGATCGGAGCCAGGATGCGTACCTCGGCGGCAGCCATGGCGTAGGCGATGTCCTTTTGCAGCGTCGTGACCCGCTGCACCTTGACGCCTGGCCCCAGCTCCAGCTCGTAGCGGGTGACACTCGGTCCCACCGTGGCTCCTACGAGGCGGGTCTCGACGCCGTGCGCCGCCAACGCCCCTTCGAGAGTCTGACCGAGCACCTCAACCTGGTGGCGGTCGACCTCCGCCTGCTTGCTGCGCCGCAGCAATGGCATTGGTGGCAGGCGCCACACTGGCGCCGCCTGGCGCGCCAGAGGCAGGTCTATGGCCAGCTGCTCGCCCCTCGCCCCCTGGCCGAGGCCGGCGATGGACAGCGGTCCGGTCGGGCCGGGGCGCCCCTGGGGCCCTAGCGCATCTTCTTGGTCCCGAGCGCCGTCGCGCTCGGGAGCCGTAGGCCGCTTCGGGCCCGGGGCCTCCCCGGGCTCGCCCTCGCCCTGGGCGACCAGGCCCGCCCAGGCGAACTCCCCGCGCTGCGCTGCCGAGGGCCCGTGGGCTACGGCGGGGCCGGTGCCCTGGCCCGCCTGCGTCATCTCCGCGTCCTCGCCGGCGACCGGGACGGGCGGGCGCCGCCTGGCCCTGGCGGCGGGACGCGTCGCCGCGCCGGGGGCACGCACGCTCGGGTGCCGGGCAGCCGAAGCCAGCTTCCCGCCGCCCTCGACGATGTCGACCGCGCCGTTCCAGAGCCAGCGGGCGGCGCGGCCCGCCATCACGAGGCCCGAACGGGCACCCGAGGCCACCACCCTGACCGGGGTGGCAGTGATGATGAGGAACGCCACGAGCAAGACGGCCACCAGGACCAGCCCTGCCCCCCAGGCTGCCAGACCGGCCCTGAGAGGCACGCCGACGACGGCACCGAGTAGCCCGCCGGCGCGGGCCATCGTGCTCACCGGCTGCTCGATCGTGCTCCGGCCGAGCAGTACGTTGAGAAGGCCCGACAACCCCACTGCCGCCACCCCCAGCCCCACCGCGACCCGGCCGGGCTGGGAGCGCTCGTGGCGCAGCAGCAGGTAGCCGCCAAGCGTCGCGAAGGCAAACGGCAGCGCGTACCGGGCCAGCCCCAGCAGGTCCGCCGCCCCCGCCCGCATGGCCCGGCCGGCAGGGCCGATGACGTCGGCGTACACGGCCAGAGCCGTGAGCACGCCCACCACCAGGAAGGCGAGGCCCCATATGTCGTCGGACTGCTCCTCCACGATGGCGGCCAGGCCCTGGCGCCACCGTCCCGGCTCCTGGGGTGAAGGGCTCGCAGCCCTGCGGCCAGGCCGGCCCCGCCCGCTCGCAGCGGGACGCCGACGGGCCGGACGGGGAGCCGGCTTACCCAGGGTCTTGGTGGTCACAACGTTCACAACGCTAACAGCAGCCCCAGCCCCAACAGTGGAGGGGCGCCGCGCTGCCCGGCCTCAGACCTCCATCACAACCGGCACGATCATTGGGCGGCGGCGGGTGCGCTCGTGGACGAAGCGCCCGAGGGCCGAACGCGCCCGCCGCTTGAGCGTCTCGAAGTCGGCAGCGTGGCCGTCCCCGTCGGCGTCCTCCTCGATCGCTGCCAGTACCGCCTCGCGGGCCTCGTCCAGCAGCTTCTCCGCCTCGGGGGCGTAGACCCAACCGCGCGTGATGATCTCCGGGCCCGTGAGCACGGTCCCCGTCTGGCTGTCCACCGTGACGATGACGACCACCAAGCCCTCCTCGGCCAGGATGCGGCGGTCCCGGAGCACGCCTGGCCCGACGTCGCCCACGATCCCGTCGACGTAGAGGTAGCCCGAGGGGACCTCGCCGACGAAGTCGACCCGGTCCTGGTCGAGCTCCACCACGTCACCGTCCTCCGCGATGAGCACGGACTCCTCCGGGACCCCCATCTGGACGGCGAGGCGGGCATGGTGCAGCAGGTGGCGGAACTCGCCGTGCACCGGGATGAACGCCCGGGGCCGGGCCACCGACAGCATCACCTTGAGCTCGTCGCGCATGGCGTGCCCCGAGGCATGCACCTTGGCCAGGCCGGAATGCACCACCTCCGCCCCGGTACGGCAGAGCCCGTCTATCACCTTGCCCACGTTGGTCTCGTTGCCCGGGATGGCGTGCGACGACAGGATCACGAGGTCCTTCTCGCCCACCTTGACCCAGCGGTTCTCGCCGGCGGCCATCAGTGCGAGAGCCGACATGGGCTCACCCTGGGAACCGGTGCAGATGATGCAGACCTTCTCCGGGGCCAGCGACCTGGCCACCTCGATGTCCACCAGCCTGTCCTCGGGGATGTCGAGCAGGCCGATCTCACGCGCGTACGCCACGTTGCGGCCCATCGAGCGGCCCAGGGTCGCCACCATCCGCCCAGAGGCGACGGCGGCATCGGCGAGCTGTTGCACGCGGTGCACGTGGCTGGCGAAACAGGCCGCTATGACCCGGCGCTCCCGGTTGGCCTCGAACAGGCTGAGCAGGGAGCGGCCGATGCTGGTCTCCGAAGGGCTGTAGCCGTCCTCCTCGGCGTTGGTGCTGTCCGAGAGGAGCAGGCGTATCCCCTCCTCGCCCGCGAGCGCCCCTATCCTGCCCAGGTCCGTGCGGCGGCCGTCGACCGGGTTCAGGTCGAGCTTGAAGTCCCCCGTGTGCAGGACGACGCCCTGGGGCGTGTGGAACGCCAGAGCGAAGCCGTGCGGGACCGAGTGGGCCACGGGCACGAACTCCACGTCGAAGGGGCCGATCCGGCGCCTCTCACCGTCACGTACGGTCACCAGCTCGGTCCGGTCGAGCAGGCCCGCCTCCTCGATGCGGTTGCGAGCCAGGCCGAGGCACAACTCGGAGCCGTAGATGGGGAAGCTCACCTCGCGCAGGAGGTAGGCCAGACCGCCGCAATGGTCCTCGTGGCCGTGCGTGAGCAGGCAACCAACCAACCGGTCCCTGTTTTCGATGACGTAGGTGAAGTCCGGCAGGACCAGGTCGACCCCCGGCATCTCCGGCTCGGGGAACATGAGGCCGCAGTCGACCAGGACCGCCTTGCCGTCGAGCTCGAACCACGCGCAGTTGCGGCCGATCTCGCCCAGGCCGCCGAGGAAGGCTATGCGCAGCGGCGATTGCTCGCTTACGGTTGCCATCAGGCGACCGGGGCGAAGGGCCGCTGCTGCAGCTGCGCCCAAACTTGGCGCGCCCGCTCCTCCAAGCCCTCCGGCGCCGGCCCCATCGGCAGGCGGCACTGGCCCGCCGGCAGGCCGAGGACGCGCATCATGGCCTTCGTCGGCAGCGGGTTGGGGGCGCTGTCACTCGTCTCGTACTCCCACGACGGGACCAACCTTGCGTTCACAGCCGCTGCCGCCTCCACGTCTCCCTTGGTGAACGAGGCCACCATCTCGCTCATTTGCAGCCCGGCCCAGTGCGACGCCACGCTCACGATGCCGACTGCGCCCACCGCCAGTAGCGGCAGCGTGCAGGCGTCGTCGCCGCTGTACACCTCGAAGCCGGACGGAGCCCGTGACAGCAGCGCCGCTGTGGCTGCCGGCGAGCCGGCCGCATCCTTCACCCCGGCGAGCACGCCCTCGGCCGCCAGCTCGAGCATCGTCGACTCCGCCAGCTCCCGCCCGGTGCGCTTGGGTATGTCGTAGGCCAGCACCGGCAGCGCCGTGGCAGCCGCCACCGCGCGCATGTGGGCCGCCACGCCCGCCTGTGAGGGGCGCACGTAGTACGGCGTGACCACGAGCACAGCGTCAGCTCCCGCCGCTGCAGCCGCCCTTGTCAGGGCTACGGTGTGCTCGGTGCTGGCCGTGCCGGTCCCGGCGATCACGGGCACGCTCACGGCGGAGCGCACCGCCCGCCACAACTCCACCGCCTCTTCGTCGCTCAGGCCCGCACCCTCACCGGTGGTACCGGCCAGCACCAGAGCATCGTTGCCGTTGTCCACCAGCCAGCGGGCCAAACGCCTGGCGCCTGGGAGATCGAGGCTCCCGTCGTCCCTGAAAGGGGTGACCATGGCGCAGATGACCGAACCGAAGCGTCCGGGCGCAGGCATCAGGCCGTCCTCGCCATTGCTGTCGTCGGGGAAGTCGGCATGGCGTCCACACTATCGAGTGCCGCGGGACGCCAACCCCATCAGAGACCGAGCAGGCTCTCCAAGCCAACCGTCAGCCCCCGGCGCCCGGGGACTTCGCGTACTGCCAGCACTACTCCGGGCATGAAGGACGCACGGTCGAGGGAGTCGTGGCGCAGTGTGAGGACCTGACCTGCCGTGCCCAGCAGTACCTCCTGGTGGGCCACCAGGCCCCGGAGCCGTACCGAGTGCACGTGGACCCCGGGCGCAACCGCCTGGCCCCTGGCCGCGGGTTCGGCGCCCGGCGCAGGGTCGGCCGCTGCGTCAGCCGGAGCGGTACGCCGAGCCGCTGCGCCCCGGGCAGCGGCCACCCGCTGCGCCGTGAGCAACGAGGTACCTGAAGGCGCGTCGAGCTTGCCGTCATGGTGCAGCTCCACGATCTCGACAGCGTCGAACCAGGGCGCAGCCATCTCGGCGAAGCGCATCATGAGGACCGCCCCGATGGCGAAGTTGGGTGCGACGATGCAGTTGGCAGGCCCCGGAGCGAACGCCGCCCGCATGGCCTCGAGGCCCTCCGCCCCGAACCCGGTGGTACCGACAACGCAGTGCAACCCGTGGCCGGCGCACCACAGGGCATTGGGGAGCGCAGCGGCGGGCACCGTGAAGTCGACGGCCACCTGCGCTCCTGCGTCGAGCAGCACGCCCGGCGAGGCCGCCGAGACCAGGCCACCGACGCCCACCGGTTCGCCTGGGCGACCACTGTCCACCGCGGCTACGAGCGCAAGGCCGACCTCGGCGTCCACGGCGCGGCACACGGCCTGGCCCATGCGCCCCATCGCACCCAGCACGGCCACCCTGACGGGGCTAGCGGCCGGAGCCGGCCCGCTCATTGCCGTTGCCACTCCGCCACAGCGTCGTCCTCGAACGGGCCCAGCACCACCAGGCTGCGCGTGCCACCGAGCACCTCGCCGGCGACCCTGGACAGATCCTCGACGGTCACAGCCTGGACCTGGGCTTCCAGCTCGGCCAGGGACGGCACCCTGCCGTGAGCCAACCGAGCGCGGCCCAAGCGGCTCATACGTGCACCGGAGTCCTCGAGGCCCAGAGCGGTGGCCCCGCGTATATGGGTCTTTGCCGCCTCCAGTTCGGCTCCGGTCGGACCTTGCGCCGCCATCCTGTCCAGCTCCTCCGTGACGATCCGCACGACCTCCCGGGCGCGAGACGGAGCTGTCCCGGCGTAGACGGCGAAGTCCCCCGTGCCCTCGTAGCCCGACCGGTACGAGTAGACGCTGTACGCGAGGCCCCGCTTCTCGCGGATCTCCTGGAACAAGCGGCTCGACATGCCGCCTCCGAGTATGTGGTCCAGGACATTGAGGACCTGGCGGTCCGGATGGTCCCGACGGAACCCCTGCATCCCCACCACTATGTGCGCCTGCTCCGTCGGCCGGTTGACGACCAGGCGGGACATGGGAGGGCTGTCGGGCACGTGGCGGCCAGGTGGCCCCCCGCCGAGGAGCAGGTCCCGACCGACCTCCCCGAAGGCCCGGTCGAGGCGGGCGGCGACACCCTCGACTATCTCCTGATGGCTCACACGCCCCGCCGCCGTCACGACGACGTTGCCCGTCCGGTAGTGGAGCCGGTGGAACTCGGCGATGTCGGCCCGCCTGGCGGCGCGCACGGTCTCCTCCAGGCCGAGCACGTCACGCCCGAGCGGGTGCCCGGGGTACATGGCGCTGTTGAAGACGTCGTGCACCTCTTCGGCGGGCTCGTCCCCGTGCATGAGGATCTCCTCGAGGATCACCTGGCGCTCCGCTTCGAGCTCGTCCTCACGCAGGGCGGGCGACCAGATGATCTCCGAGAGTATGTCGAGGCCCAGGGCGGCCGAATCGGCCAGCAGCCGGACGTAGAAAGCCGTGTGCTCCTTGGTCGTGAAGGCGTTGAGGTCGCCCCCGACGGCGTCCACCTGCTCGGCGATGTCACGGGCGCTGCGGAGCTCAGTGCCCTTGAAGAGCAGGTGCTCCAGGAAGTGCGATGCCCCGGCGATCTGTTCCGGCTCGTCGACCGACCCGGTGCCGACCCAGAAACCGAGGCTCACGGACAGCACGTCCGGCATGTGCTCGGTGACGACGGTGAGGCCACCGTCGACGACGGTGGTCTCCACGTGCTCGGACATGTGACCGGGACCGGGCCCCAGGGGCCCGGTCTGTGCATCCCCCATCGGGGCGATCAGTGGCGCCGGCGCGGGTTGCGGCGCGGTCCCTGCCCCCCACGAACCTCGCCGCCGCGCTCACGCTGGCCGCGGGGGCCAGCCCCGCCGGGCTCGGTCCCCGCCGAGGCGGGGCCGAGGTCACCGAAGGTCGAGCGGGCCTCTTCCTCCCAGGAGTCCTCGAAGGACACGGTCTCGGGGTCAGCCGAGCGCCCACCCGCCGGGGCCTCAACGGCGGCCGCTCCGCCAGCCACCTCCCCGGCTTCGAGGGAGAGCGAGATCTTGCCCACCGGGTCGATGTCGTCGACGTGTACGTCGAACTCGTCACCCAGGCTGAGCACGTCTTCGACGCGCTCGACCCGCTTGCCGGCCGACAGCTTCGACAGCTTGGAGATGTGGACCAAGCCGTCACGCCCAGGCAGGATGTTGACGAACGCCCCGAACTTGGTGATGTTGACGACCTTGCCACGGTAGATGGCACCGAGCTCGGCCTTGGGCGGGTCGAGGATGAGCTCGATACGCCGGAGGGCCTCCTTGACCGCCGCGCCTTCGCGAGCACCGACGGTGACAGTGCCGACGACACCGTTGTCGTCGACACTGATGTCGGCACCGGTCTCCTGCTGGATCGAGTTGATCATCTTGCCCTTGGGCCCGATGACCTCGCCGATCTTGTCCATAGGGATCTCGATGGTCACGATCTTGGGGGCTGTGTCGCGCACCTCGGCGCGCGGCTCGCTGATGGCCTTGTCCATGACGCCCAGGATGATCATGCGGGCATCACGGGCCTGGCGGAGGGCCTCGGCCAGCACACTGGCGGGTAGGCCGTCGATCTTGGTGTCGAGCTGCAGTGCGGTGACGAAGTCGGCCGGTCCGGCCACCTTGAAGTCCATGTCGCCGAACGCGTCCTCCGCCCCGAGGATGTCGGTGAGGGTGACATAGCTGTCATCGTGCTTGACCAGGCCCATCGCTATGCCCGCCACCGGGGCCTTGATGGGCACCCCCGCATCCATCAACGACAGCGTCGAGGCGCACACCGACGCCATCGACGTGGACCCGTTGGACGAGAGGACCTCCGAGACCAGTCGCAGGGCGTACGGGAACTCCTCGAACGAGGGCACTACCGGGAGCAGGGCGCGCTCTGCCAGGAGGCCGTGGCCGATCTCCCGGCGCTTGGGACTGCCCACCCTGCCGACTTCGCCGTTAGCGTAGGGCGGCATGTTGTAGTGGTGCATGTACCGCTTCTTCTCGTCCGTGCCGATGGTGTCCAGGAGCTGGTCCATGCGGGGCATGCCGAGCGTGGCGACGTTGAGCACCTGGGTCTCGCCCCGCTGGAACAGGCCCGAGCCGTGGGCAGTCGGGACCAGCCCGACCTGAGCCGAGAGGGGCCGGAGGTCCCGGGTCCCGCGCCCGTCGATACGCAGGCCCTCCGCGACGATGCGCTGGCGCACGACCTTCTTGGTCAGCGAGCGCACGGCGTTGGAGATCTCCTTCTCCCGTCCCGCGAACTCCGCTGCCATCTGCTCCTGCAGCTCGGCGGCCGCCTCGGACAGCGCTGCCTCACGCTCGGACTTGAGCGAGATGGTGGTGATCCTGCCTATGCGCTCCGCACCGAGAGCCTCGACCCGCTCGAAGACATCCTGGCCGTAGTCGCGTTTGGGCTGGAACGCCAGGGGGGCGCGGGACCCGGCGACCTTTCGTAGCTCGAGCTGAAGGTCGACCGACTCCTTGATCCAGACCTTGGCCGCCTCCAGCCCCTCGGCTATGACCTCCTCGGTCACCTTGGGGGCTCCGGCCTGGTAGTAGGCCCAGGCCTTCTCGGAGCCGCCGGCCTCGACCATCATGATCGCGACATCGCCGTCGGGGAGCGCCCGGCCGGCCACCACCAGCTCGAAGGTCGACTCGTCGCCCTCCTGGTAGGTGGGGTGGGGCAGCCACTTGCCTTCCTGGGAATAGGCGACGCGCACTGCCCCTATGGGGCCCTCGAAGGGGAGGCCCGAGATCATGAGGGCGGCGCTTGCCGCGTTCATGGCGACGATGTCGTGCGGGTTGACCTGATCGGCACCGAGGATCGTGCACACTACCTGCGTCTCGTTGCGGTAGCCGTCTGCGAAGGACGGCCGCAGAGGCCTGTCGATCAGCCTGGCAGTGAGAATGGCGCTCTCCGTGGGACGGCCTTCCCGGCGGAAGAACGAGCCCGGGATCTTGCCCGCTGCGTACATCCGCTCCTCCACGTCGACCGTGAGAGGAAAGAAGTCGATGCCCTCGGGGGCGTTGGAGGCGGCGTTGGCCGTGGCCAGCACGACCGTGTCCCCGATGCGGCCTACGACGGCGCCCTGCGACTGCGGGGCGAGGAGGCCCGTCTCGAAGCTCAGGGCCCTGGACGTGCCAGAGACAGGGGTGGAAACGGAAAAGGGTTCCCCCATTGAAGTGATGTTCTCCTTTCGGCCGTGGCCGCCGGCACTCGCCGACGACCACTGAGAGAGGGCTCGCCAGGACGGCGGCCCTGCGGACCAAGGAGCGGGTCCCGGCCAGTTGTCAGTTGACGACCTCCCCCACCCGCCCCGGGCGGGCCGAACGGCGCACCGGCTCCGCAGCGACGCAGGGAAGCCCTCGACTGGCAGCTGACCACAGCCTGCCCCTCAGGCCAAGTTCAGCGACGAAGGCCCAACCGCCCGATGAGCTCGCGGTAACGCTCGACGTCGTTGTTGCGGACATAGTCCAACAACCTGCGCCGGCGCCCGATCAGGACCATCAGCCCGCGGCGCGAGTGGTGGTCGTGCTTGTTGACCTTCAGGTGCTCGGTCAGGTGGGCGATGCGCTCGCTCAAAATGGCCACCTGCACCTCCGGCGAGCCGGTGTCGGTCTCGTGGAGGCGGTACGTCTCGATCGTGGCTGCTTTGTCGGCCATGCTGTTATCGGTCCTTGGCTGGGCTGTCGTACGAACAGAACAAAGGCGCCGGCCAGCACTCGCTCGGGCCGTTCCAAGAGGACCTGGAGGCACGGGCAAGCTGCCTCGGCACAACGCCAGCCGTATCCTAGCAGCCAGGACCGGTCAAAAGCGACAACGCCCGCCCGGCGTGGTGCCGACGGACGCCAAGGCCTGGCGGGTCCGGGCCACGTCAGCCGCCATCTGGTCGACCAGCGCCTCGACGGAGGCGAACTTCTCCTGGCCCCGCAGGCGGGCCACCAGCTCGACGGTGCCGACCTCGTCGTAGAGGTCGCCCTGGAAGTCGAGCAGGTAGGCCTCGACCAGGGAGAACTGCCGGTCCGTGTAGAACGTGGGCTGGCGGCCGACCGAGAGCGCTGTCTGGTGCCGGGTGCCGTCGGGGCGCAGGTACCAACCGGCGTAGACACCGTCGCCACACAGCTGCATCTCCGCAGGCACGGCCAGGTTGGCCGTCGGGAAGCCGAGCTCACGCCCGCGCTTGTCCCCGTGGCTGACGACGCCGGACAACCGGTGCCAACGGCCCAACAGTAACGCCGCCTCGCTGACCTCGCCTGCGGCCAGCAAGCGCCTGATGCGGGTCGACGAGACCGGCTCGTCTGTGACTGCCGTGGGGACCTCCGCGTCCTGCCCGCCGGCCGCGGCCCCCGGCCTGGCGCCCGCCGACCAGAGCCTCATGCCGGTGACGTCGAAGCCCATCCGCGCCCCCATCCGCTGAAGGAGGGGCACGTCGCCCTCCCGGTGCCGCCCGAAGTGGAAGTCGTGGCCCACCACCACGGCCCTGGCACGCAGGCACCCCACGAGGACCTCGGACACGAAGTCCTCGGCCGGCTCCATGGCACGCTCCTCGTCGAACACCAGGACGAGCACCAGGTCGGCACCGGCCTCGTCCAGCAGCGCCAGGCGGTACTCGAGGTCGGTCAGGAGCAGGGGCGCCGACCCGGGCCGGACCACGCTGGCCGGGTGGCGGTCGAAGGTCACCACAGCCACGGAGGCACCGATGTCGGAGGCAGCGCGCCGCGCCCTGTCGATGAGGCGGCGGTGCCCGACGTGCACACCGTCGAACGCTCCGATGGTCACCACCGTGCCGCCAGGCAGGTCCAAGCCCCCGGCACCGCCGCCTGTCCCGCCGGGACGGCACGTAGCGCCGGGGTAGTAGACGACTTGCACTCTGATGAGGTTATCGGCGGGGGTGCGCGCGCCGGCCGGGGCCACGAGCCGCTGCCTACAGGGCGGCAGGCAGCAGGCTGTCGCCGACGAGGTAACGGTCGACTGCCACAGCCGCAGCGCGCCCCTCGGCGATCGCCCAGACGATGAGGCTGGCCCCCCGGGTGGCGTCTCCGCAGGCGAACACGCCGGGGACGTTGGTCGCCCACTCCCCGTCGTGGGCCACTGTGCCCCGCCCGGTCAGCTCGATGCCCATCCGCTCGAGCAGGGGCCGCTCCGGCCCGCGGAAGCCGATGGCCAGCAGCACCAGGTCGGCCTCGAGCTCGAACTCGCTGCCGGGGATGTTCTGGTACTCCCGGCGGGACAGCTCGCGGACCCTGTGCGCCCGCAGCGCCCGCACCCTGCCCGTGCCGTCGTCGACGAAGGCATCGGTCTGGGAGGCGAACTCCCGGTGCCCACCTTCCTCGTGCGCCAGCGAGTCGCGCAGGACCAGCGGGCGCAGGGGCCACGGTGTCGACTCCGGCCTCTCGTCAGGCGGCCGCTCGTGGATGTCGAACTGGTGCACCGACGCCGCACCCTGCCGGTGCGCCGTACCCAGGCAGTCCGCCCCCGTGTCGCCACCCCCGATGATCACCACGCGCCTGCCGGCGGCGTCGATCGGCACGGTGGCGAGCAGCCCGGCCTGCACCCGGTTGGACGGCACCAGGTAGTCCATGGCCAGGTGTACGCCACTCAGGTGGCGACCCGGGATCTCCAGGTCGCGCTGCCAGAGGGCCCCTGTCGCCAGCACCACTGCGTCGAAGGCGGAGCGCAGGTCCTCGACCGAGAGGTCCACACCGACCTCGACACCGCACTCGAAGCAGGTCCCCTCCGTGGTCATCTGGTCCACACGGCGGTCGAGCAGGGCCTTGTCCATCTTGAAGTCGGGGATGCCGTAGCGCACCAACCCGCCGGGGCGGTCGTCGCGCTCGTACACGACGACCTCGTGGCCGGCCCTGGTCAGCTGCTGCGCCGCGGCCATGCCCCCCGGTCCGGAGCCGACCACCGCCACCCGCTTGCCGGTGTTCGCGCTCGGCCGCACCGGGCTCACCCAACCGTGCTCCCAGGCGTAGTCGATGATCTCTCTCTCGATCTGCTTGATCGTGACCGCGTCGTCGTTGATCCCGAGCACGCAGGCGCTCTCGCACGGCGCCGGGCACATGCGGCCCGTGAACTCCGGAAAGTTGTTGGTGGCGTGGAGGCGGTCGACAGCGTCGCGCCAGCGGTCCCGGTAGACCAGGTCGTTCCAGTCGGGGATGAGGTTGCCGAGCGGGCAGCCGTGCAGGCTGTTGCAGAACGGCACGCCGCAGTCCATGCAGCGCGACGCCTGCACCCGCAGCACCCCGAGATCCACGGGCTCGTACATCTCGCTCCAGTCCCGCACCCTGAGCTGGACGGGACGGTGCTCGGCGTCCTGGCGCCGGTGCTTGAGGAAACCCTCGGGGTCAGCCATGTGCTCCTGCCATGATCGTCTCGGACGTGCCCGTTGCGGTCTCGGCCGCCCGGGCCGCCTCCATGGCCCGCCGGTACTCGGTGGGCACAACCTTCACGAAATGCGCCACATGGGCGTCGAAACCGTCGAGCAGCCGTTTCGCCACGGGCGAACCCGTCTCCTCGAAGTGACGGTCGAGCACCTCGCGCAGCCAGGGGATGTCCTCGTCCGAGAGGGCCTCGAGCTCGACCATCTCGGTGTTGAGCCGTCCGGCGAAACGTCCGTGCGGGTCGTGCACGAAGGCGAGGCCACCCGACATACCGGCCGCGAAGTTGCGGCCTGTCGGGCCGAGCACGACCACCCGTCCCCCTGTCATGTACTCGCAACCGTGGTCGCCCACACCCTCGACCACGGCCAGGGCACCCGAGTTCCGCACGCAGAAGCGCTCCCCCACCACGCCGCGGATGAGCAACTCGCCGCTCGTGGCCCCGTAGCCGATGGTGTTGCCGGCGATGATGTTGGCTTCTGCGACATAACCCGAAGGGGCATCGCCAGGCGGCAGCAGCACGACCCGCCCGCCCGAGAGCCCCTTGCCCATGTAGTCGTTGGCATCCCCGTGGAGCCGTAGCGTCACGCCGGGGGGCAGGAACGCACCGAAGCTCTGGCCCGCACTGCCGTGGAAATCGAGCTGGATGGTGCCGTCGGGCAACCCGGACGCGCCGTGGCGGCGGGTGACATGGGAGCCGAGCATCGTGCCGACGGCCCGGTTGCTGTTGGCGACGGCCCAGGACGAGCGCACGGCCGTGCCGTGCTCGATGGCCTCCCGGCACGCCTCCACCAGCTTGGTGTCCAGCGCCCGCTCCAGCTCGTGGTCCTGACCCGTCGTGCACGTGAGGGCCACACCCTCCGGCGGGGGCATGAGCACCCCAGACAGATCGAGTGCGGCGGCCTTGGGATGACCGGCGGGCGGCGCCGCCTCCAGCACGTCGGCGTGGCCGATGGCCTCCTCCAGACTGCGGAAACCGAGGTCGGCGAGCAGCTCACGCACTTCCTCGGCGATGAACTCGAAGAAATTGACCACGACGTCCGGCGTGCCCGTGAAACGCTTGCGCAGCTCGGGGTTCTGGGTGGCAACGCCCACCGGGCAGGTGTCGAGGTGGCAGACCCGCATCATGATGCAGCCCTCCACCACCAGCGGGGCGGTCGAGAACCCGTACTCCTCTGCCCCGAGCAGCGCCGCCACCACGACGTCGCGCCCCGTCTTCATCGACCCGTCGACCTGTAGGACCACGCGGTCGCGCAGCCCGTTGCGCATGAGGGTCTGCTGAGCCTCGGCCAGGCCCAGCTCCCACGGGCCACCGGCGTGCTTGGTGGAGCTCATGGGCGACGCACCGGTCCCGCCGTCGTGGCCGGACACGAGGATGACGTCAGCGTGTGCCTTGGCGACACCTGCCGCCACCGTGCCCACGCCCGTCTCGGCGACCAGCTTCACGCTCACGCGCGCCGTGGGGTTGGCGTTCTTCAGGTCGTAGATGAGCTGGGCCAGGTCCTCGATGGAGTAGATGTCGTGGTGAGGGGGCGGCGAGATCAGGCCGACGCCGGGGGTGGAGTGCCTCGTCCTGGCGATCCAGGGGTAGACCTTCTTGCCCGGCAGCTGGCCGCCCTCGCCCGGCTTTGCGCCCTGCGCCATCTTGATCTGGATCTCGCTGGCGTTGACGAGGTAGTCGCTGGTCACCCCGAACCGGCCGGCGGCGACCTGGCGGACGGCGCTGCGGCGGCTGTCGCCGCTGGCGTCGGGCACGTTGCGTTCCGGCTCCTCGCCACCCTCGCCGCTGTTGCTACGCGCCCCGAGACGGTTCATGGCGATCGCCAACGTCTCGTGGGCCTCCTTCGAGATGGCCCCGTACGACATGGCACCGGTGGCGAAACGCTTGACGATCTCCGACACCGGCTCGACCTGGTCGAGGGGGACGGGCCTGCGCCCCGTCTCTGACGCCGGTCGCAAGCGCATCATGCCGCGCAGGGTCGCCAGGTGGCTCGACTGGTCGTCCACGGCGCCCGTGTACTGCTTGAAGATCTTGTAGCTCTTGGACCGGGTGGCGTGCTGGAGCTTGTACACGGTGTCCGGGTTGAAGAGGTGGTACTCGCCCTCACGGCGCCATTGCCAGTCGCCTCCGGGCTCGAGGTCGCGGTGCGCAAGCTCGCTCGGCCGCTCGGGCCACCCTGCCTTGTGCCTGGCGAGAGCCTCGTCCGCGATGGCCTCCAGGCCTATCCCCTCCACCTGGGTGACCGTGCCCTGGAAGTAACGCTCCACCACTTCGCTCGAAAGGCCGACCGCTTCGAAGACCTGCGCACCGGTGTAGGACGCGACGGTCGAGATGCCCATCTTGGACATCGTCTTGAGGACGCCCTTGGCCGCGGCCTTGGTGTAGTTTTGCAGCGCCTTACGGGTAGACAGGTCCTTTATGGCGCCCCGGCGCACCTGGTCCGAGATGGTGTCGAAAGCAAGGTACGGGTTGACGGCCGCAGCGCCGTAGCCGATCAGGCAGGCCATGTGGTGCACCGTGCGGGCCTCGCCGGTCTCGACCACCAGCCCGACGCGTGTACGCAGCTTCTCGTCCACCAGGAAGTGGTGGACCGCCGACACGAGCAGGAGCGAGGGGATCGGCACGGCGTCGGCATTGGCGTGACGGTCCGAGAGGACTATCACGCTCGCCCCCTCCTGCACCGCCTGCTCGACCTCGGCGCAGATCCGCTCCAGGGCCGAGCCCAGGCGCTCCCCGGGCGTCCCCTGCCCCCGTGCGTCGAAAAGGCCGTCTATGGCGAAGGTCATCCACCCCGGCACCAGGCCGTCCTCGTCCACGTAGAGCAAGGTCGCCAGCTCGTCGTTGCTGATTATGGGCTTGGGCAGGCCTATCTGGTGGCACGAATGGGGCCCCGGCGCCAGCAGGTTGGCCTCCGGGCCGATCGAGGCCGCCAGCGACGTGACGAGCTCTTCGCGGATGGCGTCGAGAGGCGGGTTGGTCACCTGGGCGAAGAGCTGGCGGAAGTAGTCGTAGAGCAGGCGCGGACGCCGCGAGAGCACCGCTAGCGGCGTGTCGTCGCCCATCGAGCCGATCGGTTCGGCGCCGGCACGGGCCATGGGCTCGAGGACGAGGCGGACCTCCTCCTCCGTGTAACCGAACTGGCGCTGGAAGCTGACAAGGCGCGAGTACTGCGGCGTGAGAGCCCGGCGCAGGGGCAGGTCGTCGAGGGTGACCCGGTGCTCCTCGAGCCACCGGGCATAGGGGTGCTCCGCGGCCAAGGCGTCCTTGATCTCGTCGTCGTCGACGATGCGGCCGGCGGCAGTGTCGACCAGGAACATGCGCCCGGGCTGGATCCGGCCCTTCAGCACGACCCTGCCGGGCGCCACGTCGAGCACCCCGACCTCGGAGGCCATGATCACAGTGTCGTCGTCGGTGACCCAGTAGCGCAGGGGCCGGAAGCCGTTGCGGTCGAGCTGCGCGCCGATGAGCGTCCCGTCGGTGAAGGCGACCGCCGCCGGGCCGTCCCAGGGCTCCATGAGGCAGGCGTGGTACTGGTAGAAGGCCCGTCGCCCGGGTGACAGATCGGCCTTGTTCTCCCATGCCTCCGGCACCATCATCAGCACGGCGTGGGGCAGAGGGCGCCCACCGAGGTGCAGCAGCTCCAACACCTCGTCGAAGCTCATCGAGTCGCTGCCTCCGGGCGTCACGACCGGGAAAGCGCGCTCCAACCGGCCCGGGAACAGGTCGCTGGCCAGCATCGCCTCCCTGGCCTTCATCCAGTTGCGGTTGCCCTGGACCGTGTTGAACTCGCCGTTGTGGGCGACGTAGCGGTAGGGGTGAGCCAGCGGCCAGCTGGGGAAGGTGTTGGTCGAGAAACGGGCGTGGGCCAGCACGAGGCCCGACTCGAAGAGCGGGTCGGACAGGTCAGGGAAGAAGTCCGGGAGCTGGGGGGCCGTCAGCATGCCCTTGTAGACCATGGTCCTGCCCGACAGCGATGCGAAGTAGACGCCCTCGACCTCGTGCTCGACCCGCTTGCGTAGCACGAAGGCCATGCGCTCCAGCGCGAGACCGGACTGCCCGGCCCTCCCCTTCAGCACCACCTGGCGAAACTCCGGCATGACGTCGCGCGCCCCAGCTCCGGGCAGATCCCCTACCACCGGCACCTCGCGCCACGCCACGACGTCGAAGCCCTCCTCGGCCGCCAGGGCATCGACGCTCCGGCAGGCTCGGTCGGCCGCACCGGCCGCGGCAGGCAGGAACGCGATACCGGTCACGTACCCGCCGGGGGGTGGGAGGTGCACGCCCACCACGGCGCGCAGGAACCTGTCGGGCACCTGCACAAGGACCCCGGCCCCGTCGCCCGTGGCGGGATCGGCGCCCTTGGCCCCTCTGTGCTCGAGGTGGCAGAGGCTCACGAGGCCCATCTGCACCATGGCATGGCTTGGCCGGCCGTGCATGTCCGCTACGAAGGAAACGCCGCAGGCGTCGTGCTCCATGTCGGGCCTGTAGAGGCCCCTGGCCTCCCCAGGACGCTTCGCGCCCAGGTACGAGCCACCGTCGGCGTGTGCCATCGTCTCGACTACCCTCCCAGTAATCCTCGGTCTACCGGTCCGAATCGGGACGACTTTGGCCCACCGGCACGCAACTGCCTACGATCTTACACGCCCTGGTCACTTGGCCCTGCCCCGGTGGCCTACGATCTGCTGGCGGCTGCAGGCTCGACCGGCCCCCAGCGCCAGCCAGCCCTGCCCAGCCCATGAAGAAGAGACCAGAGGAGACGAACCCGGCCGGCCTGTCCGGTTACGGCGACGTCAGCGAGCTTGCCAACGGCACCTTCGCCACGGTCTACCGCGCCACGGAACTGGCCACGGGCAGGCCGGTGGCGCTCAAGGTGCTCAAACTGGCGACCGTCGGCGAAGGTGGGCGGGAGCTCGCGGCCGCGTTCGACCACGAGCTCGACGCCCTGGCCCGCCTCAGCAGCCACCCCAACATCACCACCCTCTACGGCAGTTTCCTCACCCCCGACGGCCGCCCCGTCCTGGTGCTCGAACTGTGCAGGGAGTCGCTCGCCGACCGCACCCGGCGGGAAGGACCGCTACCCCTGGACGAGGTCCTCGCCACGGGAGTCAAGGTCTGCGGCGCGCTGGAGAGCGCCCACCGCCAGGGGTTGCTGCACCGGGACATCAAACCGCGCAACCTCCTCGTCTCCGCCTTCGGCGAGCCCGTCCTGGCGGACTTCGGCATGTCAACGCTCCAGGCGCTGGCCCAGTCGAGCGAGGGCCTTTTCGGTTTCACGGCCCTGCATGCCCCACCCGAGGCGCTCGAGGGCCATGCCCTCAACCCCTCCAGTGACGTCTACGCACTCGCCTCCGCCCTCTACCAACTGGCGTGCGGGCGCGCCCCCTTCGCCCCGGGCGCCGGCGAGGCTCCCGCCTCCCAGGTCCTGCGCGTACTGCGCGAGCCGGTGCCAGCACCGCCGCCCGGCACGCTGCCGGACGGCCTCGTGACCCTCCTGCTGGCGGCACTGGCCAAGGACCCTGCCGCCCGCCCCCAGTCGGCAGGCGCCTTCGCCGAGGCCCTGCAGGCCCTGCAGGCAGCCCTCGGCCTGGCCCCCACGAGGCCGGTGCTCCACCGACCGGCTGCGGACGGCGTCGGCCAGCCAGCCGCCCCCCTCGCGCGCCACGTTGGCGCCACGTGGCACGCTTCGCCGGCCCCGCCGGCACCGACCTCCCCCCAACCAGGTCCCCCCGGTCCGGTGACGTCGACGCTCGGGCGCTCGGTCGTCGCCCCGCCCGCCCGCTCCCGTAGTGTCGTGGCGCCTGTACCTGCCCAAGGCGGGAGGGCGGTGACGCTCGGCGACGGGCCGTTACGCGGACCGGGCGGGCCAGGCGACAATGCAGCCGCTCCGACGGGAGGGCCCGGCGCGGGCACCGCCGGAGAGCAGACCGGTCGGGCCGGCGGCGGCGCGCCGGGGGCAGGCGTGCCGGCGCCCTCCCGGCCTGTGTTCCTCGACCCTTTCGCTCCAGCGCCCGAGCGCGGCGGCGTCCCGGCGCCCGAGCAGGCCTGGCCGGCCAGCAGGCCCTGGGCAACCAGGCAGCCGGCGCTTTCGAGAGCCCACTTCCTCTGGTACAAACCGGGCCAGGCGGTGGACTTCGACGCCCACTTCGCCTCACCGGCGGCGACAGTGGCCGAGCTCACGGCCGCCCTGGCGCGCCAGGGCCTCGCCCGCGGGGACGAGTCCGGCTTGTTCCTCGACGGCACCTACCACCCGGCCGGCGAGGCACTGTTGCCGGCGGGCCTGCACGAGGGCGCCGTCGTGTCGCCGTTCCCTCTCCCGTCCGGCTTCGTCCTGCCGGTACCCGCCGAGGGACCGGTGGCCTGCGTCCTGGCCGGGATGGAAGCGGGTCGCAGCCTGCCACTGGGAGCCGGAGGCACAACCCTTGGCCATGGCCCCGGCACCGACGTCAACCTGCCGGACCCGACGGTCGTACCGCTCCACTGCAGGTTGGACATGGGCCCGGACAGGCGCCCTGTCGTGACCGATCTGGGCCTGGCCGGGACAACCTGGGTCGAAGGCGAGGCCGTGCCGCCGGGGGCCGCCCGCGCCTTCGCCCCCGGTGAGCCCGTGCGCCTGGGCTCCGCAGTGGTCTCCGTGTTGACGATGGCCACCACGGACCGGGCAGCGGGGGTGGGGCGACCGTCCGAAATGTCCGGCACGGGGACCTGGCACTTCGTCCGGCCCCCACGCAACGAGCCGCCTACCGGCCCCCTCGACCTGTCGCCCCCCGAAGAGCCGTCCCCATCAGCCCCGAGCCAGGCGCTGAGCGTGGCCGCTGTGGCGGCACCCCTGGTGTTCGGCCTGGTAATGGTCCTGGCCATGCACAGCGCACTCTTCGCCCTGTTCGCCCTGCTGTCGCCCATCCTGGCGGTAGGTACCTGGTGGGAGGCCAACCGTAAGTCCGCCCGCTCCTGGAGCGCTGCCTCACGCGCCTTCCAGCGCGAGCTCGAGGAGTTCGAGCAGGAAGCGCTGCGCTCGAAACAGCTCCGCAAACAAGCCCTCCGGGAGCAGTCGCCCCCGGCACCCGAACTGTTGCGCCGGGCGTTCCTGCCGAGCCAACGGCTATGGGAGCGCAGGCCGAGGCACCACGACTTCCTCCACCTGTCCGTAGGCCTGCACGACACGGAGTGGCTGGCACCGCTCGCCGAAGTGGCATCCCACGCCGGCAAGGGCATCGGGCCCCGCGTGCACGAGTTGCTCAGCTCGATGGGGACGATGCCCGAAGTGCCGCTGTCGGTCGACCTGTCCTCGGGTGGAGTGCTCGGGATAGCCGGCCCCAGGAGCCTGGCACTGGGCCTGGCCCGCCACCTGGCCTGCCAGGCGGCGGTCCTGCACGGGCCGGCGGACCTCCGCCTGGTCGTCGTGAGCGCCGAACCGGCCGAACTGGCCGAGGCCGACTGGGGATGGGCCAAGTGGCTGCCCCACGTTCGCCATGGCACAGGTGGGGGCCAGCGCAGGCTGGTGGCGGCAGGGCCGCAGGCCGTCGCCGACCTGCTCAACGCGCTGCTCACCGGTACCACCACCGCAGCGGCGCCGGTCCCGGCCGCCGCTTTGGGGGGCGCCCTCCCACTCGAAGGACGTACGACCCTGTACCTGGTCGACGGAGAGGACCTACTGACCAGGCAGGGCTCGCCCGCCCGCCAGCTCCTGGACGGAGCGGCTGGACGGGCCGCTGGCATAGTGGTCGCCTCCAGCCCGGACCGCCTGCCGTCGGTCTGCTCGGAGGTGCTGGTGGTATCGGAACTGGCCGAGGCCACGCTCCACCGCCCTCAACAAGGGGGCGCGCCGGCGGCAGTCAGGCCTGCCGGACTGCCGCCGGACCTCGCCCGCGCCTGCGCCATGTCGCTGGCCAGGCTGGAGGACCCCGAGGTACACGACGAGGGCGCCGCCCTGCCGGGCACAGTCCGCCTCGGGGCCCTTTTCGGCGTCGACGACTGGTCGCCCGCCGCTGTCGCCGCAAAATGGGCCGCAAACCGGGGCACCTCGTCGCTTCGGGCCGCGATAGGCATGGCCGGTGACGGCGTCTTCACCCTCGACCTGGACAAGCACGGCCCGCACGGCCTCATCGGGGGCACCACCGGTTCAGGCAAGAGCGAGCTCCTCAAGACCCTCGTCGCGGCCCTGGCGGCCTCCTACCCCCCGAGCGAGCTCACCTTCGGCCTGTTCGACTTCAAGGGTGGCTCGACGTTCGTCGAACTGGCCGAGCTCCCTCACACGGTGGGCATGGCCAGCGACCTCGACGTCAGCTTGGCCAAGAGGGCCTTGCGCTGCCTCAGGGCCGAGCTGGTCCACCGGGAGCTGGTTTTCGACCAGGCAGGGGTCAAGGACCTCTCGGAGCTCAACGAACGCCGGGCCATGGGGGACCCGATGGCGTCACAGGCGCAGGCCCTGCCCCGCCTCGTCGTGATCATCGACGAGTTCGCTGCGATGGCCAAGGAGCTCTCCGAGGAGATCGGCGCTCTCGCCGACCTCACCGCCCGGGGACGCTCGCTCGGCGTTCACCTGGTCCTGGCGACGCAGAAGCCCTCGACGGCGGTGAACGCCGAGATCCGTACCAACACCCGGCTGCGGATCTGCCTCCAGGTCGAGGACCGCCAGGACTCGCTCGACGTGGTCGGCACCGGCGAAGCGGCGGAGATCGACCACAAGGGACGGGGGTACTTCCGGGTGGGCCAGGGCGAGGTGGTGCCCATACAGACCGGCTGGTCCACGGGGCGGGTGGGAGGTGCGGACCACGCCGCCGCCGAGCTCGCACCGTTCCTCTACCAGCCCGCGCCGGTTGCACTGCCCGACGCCGCGGCGGCGGCCGGCACCACCGAGCTGCAGGCCCTGATCGGCGCCATAGCCGCGGCGTTCGCCGGCAGCGGGGAGACCCGGCCCCGCGCACCCTGGCCACCGGCCCTGCCGGCCAAGTTGACCCTGCAGGACCTCGCCGCCGTGCCGCTCGATCTGTCGAGGGCCCCTGACGATGTCTACTTCGCCCTGGCCGACGACCCTGACAGGCAGACCCGCTACCCGGTCGGCTGGCCCATGCGCAACGGCAACCTGCTCATGTACGGCGTCCTCGGCTCCGGCACCACGACGGCGCTCGCTTCGGTAGCGCTCGCTTTCGCTGCCGGCGGGCCGCCGGCCAGACGGCACCTGTACGTGGTGGACTCCGGGGCAGGTGACCTGGCACCACTTGCGGGGCTCCCCCACTGCGGCTCGGTCGTCAAGGCGTCGGACCGCGAGATGCAGATCCAGCTCTTGGCGACGCTCACGCGCGAGCTGGCCAACCGCAGGGCGGGCACGTCCCCCCTCGGGCCCCGCCCGGTCATCCTGGTCGTCGTGGACAACCTGGAGTCGCTTCGTGCCTCGTACGAGGACCACCAGGTAGGGACCTACTGGGACCAGTTCGTGAGAGCCTGGTCCGAAGGCCCTGACGTCGGTATCTACGTCGCCGGAGGGGTTTCCCGCTTCGGCGCGCTCCCAGCTGCGATAGCCGGCTGCACCCCGACCAAGTACATGTTCAGGCTGGCTGACATCGCCGAGTTCGCCAACGTCGGCATTCCCCGAGCCAAACTCCCGACCTTCGTACCGGGGCGGGCGGTGATGGCGGCCAACGCTCAGGTGGTGCAGGTCGCCCTGCCCAGCCCGTCGCTGGCGAGCGCCGTGACGGAGATAGCCTCACGGGTGCACGAGACGGGCGCGCCGGGACGGCCCCAGCCCCTCGTCACCCTGCGCGACAGCGTGCCCATCTCCGAAATAGCCGGCAGTTCCGCGGTCGTCGACGAGCGCTGGGACCTCGCCCTCGGGCAGCGCGAGAGCGACGGGGCGCCAGCGGTCCTCTCGCTCTACGAAGGCGAGAGCGCCCTGGTCTGCGGGCCGGCCCGCTCAGGCAAGAGCACCGCCCTGCTCACGGCGGCCGCGTGCCTGGCTGAGGCGACCGGAGGCCGGGCCAGGGTCCTCGCCTACGGAGCGCGCCGCTCTCCCCTGCGCTCGCACCCCCTGGTCGAACAATGCGCCACCTCCCCTGACGAACTGGCGGAACTGGCTGCGCGCGCGCTGGTCATCGCCGGCCCGGTCCTGGTCCTGGTGGACGACGTCGAGTCCCTCGGCGACACTGACGCCGGGCTGGCGACCCTGGTCAACAATGCCCACCCCCACGTGAGGGTCTTCGCCGCCGGACGGCCGGACACGGTGCGGTCGATGTACGGCCACTGGACCAACGCCGTCAGGCGGTCACGCTCGGGCGTCTTGCTGCAGCCCGCCCTGGAGCGTGACGGTGAACTTCTCGGGGCCCGGCTCCCCTACCGCCTGCACGTCGCCGTGCCGCCGGGTCGCGGGTTCGTGGTCTGCAACGGGGAGGCCGTCCTGGCCCAGGTCGCCATACCCTGACCAGGCACCGCCCCCCTCAGCTCCGCCGTTGTCGGGCTGCCTGCTCAGCCGTTGCCGCCGGCGGCGAGTATCTGGGACTGGATCCTCGAAAGGGAGTTGTGCAAGTCCTGCAATTGGCGCAACGTCGTCTGGAACGACGTCCGGCACTGCGGCCAGACCTGGTCCCGGAACTGGCCGGCCAGGTTGCCGTCCCACACGTTGGGGTCCGAAAGGTTGTTGCCCAGAGTGTCCAGGTTGCGGATGGTGCTCTCCAGGCTCCCGTTGAGGATGCCCTGCATTTGCGAGATCAGGTTCACTGCTTCGTCACTACCGAGGACACGTCCCACTAGCGCCTACCTCCTGAGTTTGCAGTTCGACCGGCTCGCCTTGGCCGGAAGGCTGTGGGGGACTGTACCTCGTCGGCAGGGCCCGGAGGAGCATGGCCCCGCCCCTACCTGCACCCGGCGTCCCCCGGGCTCGCCGGGCCCCCGGCCCTGCTCGTCCGCCTCATGGACGTAGCGCTTGCCCCGCGCCCGGGAGGCGACGGCCGCTACGAGACAGCCGGCCGCGGCAAGATCGAAGGCGGCGTGCAGGCCCGACCCGAACGGGCCGGCGATGAGAGGTGGAAGAACGACCGGCCGAGAAGGGCCGTCCGGTGGCTCAACCGGCGCGGACCGGCTGGCGGCTCAACCGGCCGGCCAAGCGGTGCGGAGCTTGGCCGCGCTCTCGCACAAGGGCTCCGGGAGCACGCGGGCGTCGGCAACGGCCGTCATGAAGTTGGTGTCCCCCACCCAGCGGGGCAGGACGTGCATGTGGAAGTGGCCCGGGACACCGGCACCTGCGGCCCGGCCCAGGTTGGCCCCCAGGTTGACCCCACCCGGCCTGTAAGCAGCCTTGAGGGCGGCGACAGCCCTGGTGACAGCCTCCCAGAGCTGGGCCGCCTCATCGGCCGAGAGATCCTCCAGCTCGGCCACGTGACGCACCGGCATCGCCATCAGATGCCCGCTCGTGTATGGGTAGGCGTTGAGCAGTGTCACGACCTGGCCACCGGGGTGGCGCCAGATGATGTTGGTCTCCGTGTCCGCCAGGCCGCTGGCGAGTATGCGGCAGAAGACGCAGCTCTCGCCGCCACCGGGCTCGGGCGGCGCCTCCGTGGCCCCCGAGACGAAAGCGGAGCGCCAGCCAGCCCACAAGTGGTCGAGGTGCGCCACCTCAAGGCGTCCCGGCACAGGCCGGGCCTGATCGGCCGGCCTGGTCGTGTTCGGGCTGCGCCTCGGCAGAGAGCCGGGTCACGAGCTCCGCCAACGACACCCCACGCTCGGGCCGCTCAGAACCGCGGCTGTTGACGCCCACCGTGCCGGCGGTAACGTCATCGTCGCCGACGACCAGCACATAGGGGACTTTTTCGAGCTTGCCCCGTCGGACCCGGGCGCCGAGCGGCTCGTCGGCCGGCACCACGGCGACCCTGAAGCCTGCGTCCCTCAGGCGGTCCGCCACCGACGCGGCGTACTGGGCGTGGTCGTCCCGCACGGGCAGCACCTGGACCTGGACGGGCGCCAGCCACAGGGGGAAGGCCCCGGCATAGTGCTCCACCAGGATCCCGAAGAAGCGCTCGACCGAACCGAACAGGGCGCGGTGCACCATGTAAGGCCGGTGCCTGGCGTTGTCGGCCCCGACGTACTCCATGTCGAAGCGCTGGGGCATCTGCAGGTCCACCTGGATCGTGGACACCTGCCAGCGCCGGCCGATGGCGTCGCGGACGTGCACGTCGATCTTCGGGGCGTAGAAGGCGCCCCCACCCTCCGACACGCTGTAGGGGACACCCGCTGACTCCATGGCGGCGCGCAATGCCTCCGTCGCCCGCTCCCACTCCTCCAGTGTGCCGATGTACTTTTCGGGCCGGGTCGACAGCTCCACCTCGAACTCCGTGAGCCCGAAACGGCGGAGCAGCTTGAGCACGAAGGCGAGCAAGCTGGAGAGCTCACCCTCGAGCTGCTCGCTGGCACAGAAGATGTGGCTGTCGTCCTGTGTGAACCCACGCGCGCGCAAGAGCCCGTTGAGCACACCTGAGCGTTCGAAGCGGTAGACGGTGCCGAACTCGAACAACCGGAGCGGGAGCTCGCGGTAGGAGCGTTGCCGGCTCGTGTAGATCAGGATGTGCATCGGACAGTTCATCGGCTTTGGGTAGTACGAGGCGCCTTCCATCTCCATGGGGGGGTACATCCCGTCCGCGTACCAGCCCAGGTGCCCCGAGGTCTCGAACAGCGTCGACTTGGTGATGTGGGGCGTGTAGACGAACTCGTAACCGGCGCGCTCGTGCTCGCTCCTGGCGTAGTCCTCCATGAGCCGGCGCACCAGGCCGCCCTTGGGGTGGAACACGACGAGCCCGCCTCCGATCTCGGGTGGGAAATGGAACAGGTCCAGCTCCGCCCCCAACCTGCGATGGTCGCGCCGTTCGGCCTCGGCCACCCTTGCCAGGTGCTCCTCCAGCGCTGCGCGCGACTCCCACGCCGTGCCGTACACCCGCTGCAGCTGAGGCCTGTGCTCGTCCCCCCGCCAGTAGGCCGCAGCCAGCTTGGTCAACTTGAAATGACCGAGGCGGCCGGTCGAGGGCACGTGCGGGCCCCGGCACAGGTCGACGAAATCGCGGGCGGTACTCGCCGGGCTCAACGGGGATCCGGGGAGGGCCCCGGTGCCGGTCCCTGCCTGCACGGGCGAAGCCGGCAGCTGCGCGCCGGCGGCCCTGGCCGGGTTGCGGTAGGTGCTGACGCCGCCGGACGCCGCCCCCTCTGCAGAGGCTTCGTGCCCGACGGCTGCGACACCCTCGATGATCTCCCGCTTGTACGGCTGCTCAGAGAAGAGCTGCAGGCCCTCGCTCAGCGAGTGCTCCTCGCGCACGAAGGGCTGGTCCTCGGCGACGATCTCGCGCATGACCGCCTCGATGCGCTCGATGTCCTCGTCCGAGAAGTGGGCGCCGCCAGGCAGCTCGAAGTCGTAGTAGAAGCCGTCCTCGATGGCCGGCCCGATGGCGTACCGAGCGCCCGGCCAGAGCCGGGTGACGGCTTGCGCCATGACATGCGCCGTCGAGTGGCGCAGCACTGCGCGCCCCTCGGGCGAGGCGACCGTGAGCACGCTCACCGTGGCGCCGTCTGGTAAGGACGAGGACAGGTCTCGCTCCGCTCCGTCCACCACCACCGCAACAGCCGCCCTGGCCAGCCCTGGGCCGATCTCGGCGGCAAGGTCCGTACCGGTCGCACCCGCCCCCAACTGGCGGCTCGAACCGTCAGGGAGCGTTACCGTTATCGTCCTGGCCTGGTCGGCAGTGTCGTGGTCGGGCATCCCGGTAATGATATGGGCCCCTGCCCCTGGGACGCAGGTCTTTGCTCCGAGGGGCGGTGCCGGGCCTGCGTCGAGGCGGCTCGCTCAGCGGCGCCTCGCCACGAGGACCGGGATCTCCCGGGCTGTCCTGGCCTGGTAGTCGGCGTAGGGCGGGTAGGCGGCGACCGCACGTTCCCACCAAATGACCCGCTCGTCTCCCGTGACCTCTCTCACCTCGAACTCGAGGGCCTCGGGCCCGTCCTGGATCGTGACGGCAGTGGGATCGGCCTCGAGGTTGTGGTACCAGAGGGGGTGCTCGGGTGCCCCGCCCTTGGAGGCCACGAGCGCGTACTCCCCTGCGTGCTCGACCCGCATGAGAGCGAACTTACGGATCTTGCCTGTGCGGTGCCCTCGGGTGGTGACGACGACGACGGGCCACGCTGTCCCCTGCAGCGTGTTGGCCCTCGTACCCGCCGACCTCTCGTACTCCTCCACCTGGTCACGCACCCACTGGGCCGGGCTCGGCTCGTACTCTCCCTGGAGCGGCATGGGCGGCATGCTAACCGCCGCAGCCCCCGAGGCGGCCCCCCGGTGGCCCCGGCGGAGCCTCGGCCGTGCCCGGCGTCAGAGCACGACGCCGAGCAGCGCTGCAGCCCGGCCCAGATCCTCGAGTCCGGCACCCTTGGCGGCGGCCGCATCGATGGCCCCTATGGCGCCGGGCGTGGCGAGGTCGTCGTCGAGCGCCTCGCGCACCGCTGCCACCGCAAACGCCGGCCCGCCCCTGTCAGGTGCGCGCCGCCAGCGCACGAGGCGGTCAGCCGCCTCGTCCAGCAGGGACGGCTCCCAGGACCAGTCCGATCGGTAGTGGTTGCCCAGGACGGCCAGGCGCAGGGCAGCAGGCTCCCACTGCTCGAGCAGGTCCCTGACGAACACCAGGTTGCCGAGCGACTTGGACATCTTGGTGCCCTCGTAGCAGACCATCCCGGTGTGCGCCCAGTGCCGGACGAAGGGCTGCCCCGTAGCGGCCTGCGACTGGGCCGACTCGCACTCGTGGTGCGGGAAGATGAGGTCGGAGCCGCCACCGTGCAGGTCGATGGTGACGCCCAGCTCGCGCACCACCAGCGCCGAGCACTCGATGTGCCAGCCAGGGCGCCCCCGTCCCCACAGGGAGTCCCACGCCGGCTCGTCCGGAGCCGACGGCTGCCACAACACGAAGTCGAGAGGGTCGTCCTTGTTGGGGTCGTCCGGGTTGCCACCACGCTCGCGGGCCAGTTCCAACATGCGCGCACGGTCGTAGTGGCTCACGCTCCCGAAAGACGGCCAGGACGAGACGTCGAAGTACACGGCGCCGGAGGCCTGGTAGGCGTGACCATTGGCCAGGACCATCCCTATGAAGCCGAGGATGTCCGGGATGGCCGAGGTCGCCCGCGGCTCGCTGGCCGCAGGCAGCAGGCCAAGTGCGCCCATGTCGGCCGAGAAGCGGGCCACCTCCTCCGCCGCCAGGTCCAGGTAGTGGACACCGAGCTCGCGAGCCTTGCGGAGTATGTCGTCGTCCACGTCGGTGACGTTGCGCACGAGCATGGTCTTGTACCCGAGGTCACGCAGGCGACGCTGCAGGACGTCGTAGGCGAGGTACGTGGCGGCGTGGCCGAGGTGGGCGGCGTCGTAGGGGGTTATGCCGCAGGTGTATATCGTCACCGTGCCCCCGGGGCCGGCTGCCGGCTCGAAAGGCACCACCGCCCGGCGTGCCGTGTCGTACAGCTGCAAGGAACGCCCTACTCGATCCCGGTCACCAGGAGAGAGGCGTGGGTCTTGTAACGGCGGTTCACCTCGACGAGGGCGGCCGTGAGCGCCTCGACCGCCAAACCCGACCCGAGGCCGCCGACCGAGATTCCCCGCAGGCCGGGCACCTTGCCGATCAGTGCGATCACCTCGTCCCCGGCCGCCCGGTCGTCGGAGAAGACCATCACGTCGGCGCGCAGCTCGTGGTCGAGGTCGCCGAGCGGCCCGGCCGGGAGGTGGTGGAACGCCCCGACGACACGGCTTCCCGGTACCGCCCGGGCCACCGCCACCGCCACCGAGCCCGTGGGAGGCAGCAATGGCACGAAACGGTCACCCCAGCGGGCCATGGCGTTGACCATGCTCACGAGCACCTTGCCCGACAGCTCGGCGGCAAGGTCTCTGGCGGTCGTGACCGCCCCCTCCCAAGGAGTGGCCAGCACCACCAGGTCGGCCTCAGCGGCCGAGCTGTTGTCTCCCGCCACCAGGGGAAGCGAGCGGCCCCCCCAGCGGTGGCGCAACTCCTCCACCACGTCGCGCGCCTTGTCCGCCGACCGGGACCCGATGACGGCCTCCACCCCCGCCGATGCCAGCCTCACGGCCACAGCCGAACCGGCCGGGCCGGTGCCACCCAGAACTCCAACTCTCACGGCAAGACCCTTTCACGCGCGACGGCGCTGCTGCGAAGTACGGTCACTGGCAGTGACCGTACCAGGCACAGCCACAGCTCCGGCACTACTGGCCTTCCTCACCACGGGCTGCTCGGTGTGCCGGCCCTTCTGGGAAGCGCTGGCGGTCGAGCCGCCCCAGCGCGAGCACAGCCTGGCTCTCGTGGTCGTGACGCCGAGCCCCGCATTGGAGGACAGGCTGCTTGCCGAGAAGCTCCTCCCATCGGGGGCCACGCTCCACATGTCCTCAGACACCTGGTTCGCCTATGGCGTCACCCGGGCGGGTACCTTCGCCCTCGCCACGGCGCGCCCGGGCTCAGCCAACGCCTGGGAGCAACCTGGAGAGGTGCTCGGCCTGGCCACGCTCGACAACCCCGGCGAGCTGGCGCCACTGTTGCGCAAGTGGCTCCCGGCCGCCTGAGCGCCCGGCCTCCTGAGCGCCCGGCCTCCTGAGCGCCCGGCCTCCTGAGCGCCCGGCCTCCTGAGCGCGCAGGCGCCGTACAGGCGGGAGAACGCTACAGGGCAAGTCGGGACCATCCCGCAACAGAAGGACCGGCGGGGGGACGCCGGTCCTTCCATGTCACGCTCCAGGGGCGGGAAGGGGGGTACCTACCCCGAGCTGTGTCCTTCCGGCAGGGGGAGCCGTTGGGACTTCTCAAACGTACCGTCCCTGTCCGCATCACCGTGATAGTTATGACGCACATCCGGTATCTGCGCATCAGATAACCCTCAGCGGCGCCGCCGTGCCAGGCCCATCACGTAGGCCGCCTGGCCCGCATGTTGCAGGTCGTCGGCCAGCACGCTCACGAGCCTCACGCCGAGGGTCACAGGCGGTTCCCAGCGCCGGTCGACGACGCGGTCCAAGTCCTCGTCGGCCACACCTTGGAGGTACTCGTCCGTCCTGGTGGCAACGGCTGCGTGGTAGGCCGCCAGATCCCCGGCACGGGCCACGACCCGCGCCACATGCTCGGAGCTGTGACCGTAGCCCGTGTCCCCTGCCGGCAGGGGCAGGTCGAAGCGCTCCCTCCACCCACCCGTGACCCAGATCTGCTCCGTCCCGGCGACTTCGGCCACATGGTCGTCCTGCACCCGGGACAGGTGCCAGACGAGCCACGCGACCGTATTGGCCGAACTGTCCGGCCGGAAGGAGAGGTCCGTCTCCTCGGCACCCTCCAGTACCTCGGCGACGGCTTCTTTGACCCGCCCGAAGCCGTCCCGCAGGATGTCGCTGGTCCTCATCAGAGCCTCCTTGTAGCTTCCTGGCCGTGCGGCGCCAGGGCCCGGACGGCGGCGAGCCGTCCCCGGCTCCAGTTGACCAGCCAGGCGCCGGTGCCGGCGGGCGCACCCCGCCGGGAGCGCTCGCCGATGGGGAAGCGTCCCCACCGGCAGGGCTCGGCCGTCGCGGTGACCATCTGCGAAGATCGACCTGTGTCAGACGAATGGTTCATACAGCCCAACGGCCCCCTGGTGGGCGACGTACAGGTCCGCGGCTCCAAGAACGCTGTGACCAAGCACATGGTCGCCGCCATCCTCGGGGAGGGCCCGAGCACCATCGCCAACGTGCCGGAAGTGGGCGACGTCCAGATCACGACGGACATACTGCGCGCCGTCGGGGCCGGGGTCGAGCTCAACGACGGCGTGCTCGAGATCACACCACCCGAGCAGGTCAAGCCGGAGGTGCCCCTGTCCTTCAGCGGTCTCAACCGGATACCTGTGCTCCTGCTCGGGCCTCTGCTCCACCTCACAGGCGAGGCTTTCGTGCCCTTGGTCGGCGGCGACCGCATCGGCGGGCGGCCGGTCAACTTCCACGTGCAGTCCCTTCGCTCCTTCGGTGCCGAGGTGGAGATCACCGCCGAGGGCATCCGGGCCAAGTGCAAGCGTTTGAGGGGAGCCATCATCGAGCTCCCCTACCCAAGCGTCGGCGCGACGGAGTCGGCCCTGCTCTCGGCCTCCTTGGCGGAGGGCAGGACCGTCATACGCAATGCGGCGACCGAGCCCGAGGTGCTCGAACTGGCGCTCTTCCTCCAGCGCATGGGCGCCCGCATCGAGCTCGCCCCCGACCGGCGGATGGTGATCGAGGGCGTGCCGTCGCTGCGGGGCGCCAACACCAGCTTGCAGGGCGATCGCAACGAGGCGTTCTCCTACCTGGTGGCAGGGCTCATCACGCGGGGTGCGGTCCGTGTCATCGGCTGTGGTCAGGACCGCCTAGTCACCGCCGTCACGACCCTGCTCAGGATGGGCGCCCAGGTCAACGTCGACGAGCACGGCATCGCCGCCTTCGCTCCCGACGGCCTGCACGCAGCCGCCGTCTCGACAGACGTGCACCCCGGGTTCATGACCGATTGGCAGACCCCGCTGATGGTGCTGTTCACGCAGGCCGAAGGGATGTCGGTACTGCACGAGACGGTCTACGAAGACCGCTTCGTCTACGTCCCGGCGCTCAAGGCCATGGGAGGCGAGATCGGGTTGTTCGCCACCTGCCTCGGCGGCCCGGCGTGCCGTTTCCACGATACGAGCTACCTGCATTCGGCGGTTGTGCGGGGACCGTCCAAGTTGCAGGGCACCGAGGTGGACGTGCCCGACGTCCGAGCCGGCTTCTCGAGCGTGATCGCAGCGGCTGCCGCCTCGGGACCGACCGTGATACACGGTGTCCGCCATCTCGAGCGCGGCTACCACCGCCCGGCTGACCAACTCCGCTCCCTGGGCATGCTGCTCGAGCCCCGCTGAGCGCCGCCGCTGCGCTCCGCCACCCCTTTTCCGCAGTAGGACCGCCGGCGGATCAGCGAGCGCCGGGACCGGCTGGGCCACGGGACCGGCTGGGCCACGGGCCCAGGTTGGGCAAGCACGGCGGGAGGCTGAACCGGTTAAGAAGGAAGGACCGGCGGGGGGCGCCGGTCCTTCCTGGTGATCGCTCAAGGGGCTGGAAGGGGGGGACCCGCCCCGAGCTGAGTCCTGTATCGGCAGGGTAAGCCTCAAGGACGTTACCCAAGCTACACCACCGCGAAGATCGGCACCATGGTTATGGCCTACGTCACACATCTGCCGAGGAGATACGAGACGGCGGGTCGTTCACAAACTGGCGTTGACGAGCAGTGGTTCGGGGTCGAGCCGGATGCCGGTCAGGCGGAGGACCCCGTCGCGAACGGCCCTGGCGAGGCCCAGCACGTCCCCCGCCGTCGCCCCCTCCAACGCCGTAATGGCCAAAGCGTGCTTGGACGAGATAGCCGCGCGCCCATGGCGGTAACCCCTGTGGAAGCCGGCCGCTTCCACCAGCCAGGCGGCCGGGATCTTTGCACCCGCCGGCGTGTCGAAACGGGGAGCGCCGGGCAGGACGGCGTCCAGACGCGCCAGCTCCTGCGGCCTCAGCACCGGGTTGACGAAGAAGGAGCCGGCACTGCGCGAGTCCGGGTCGGCAGCGTCGAGGACCATGCCCTTCGAACGCCGCAGCGCCAGCACGGCTCTCGCCACCTCCACCGCCCCCGGCCGGGCACCCAGGGTGCTGTCCAGCCTCCGGGCCAGCTCGGCATAGCGCAGGGGCATGGCTGTCGCTGAGCGCTGCAACCGCAGGGCCACCTCGGTCACGACATAGCGCGCCTGCTTCTTGAAGACGCTGTCGCGGTAGCCGAACCCGCATTCCGCGCCGGCCAGTTCCACGAGCCGGCGTTCCCAGCGGTCCCAGGCGCCGACCGCCTCGATCACCTCACCTACCTCCTGGCCGTACGCCCCGACGTTCTGCACTGGGGTGGCCCCGACCAAGCCCGGGATACCGGCCAGGCACTCCACGCCGGCCAGGCCCTCGGCCAGGCAGAGCTCCACCAGCCCCGACCAGTCCGTGCCGGCGGCGACCCGGACCACGGCCTCGGCGCCGTCCGCACGGACCTCGACCCCCTGGAGAGCGACCCTCAGCACCAGGCCGTCGAAGCCGCTGTCGCCCACCACGACATTGCTCCCCGCGCCGAGCACGAGCACCGGTCGGCCCCGGCTGTCGGCATCTGCCACCAGCTCGCACACCTGCGCGAGCTCTCGCGCCACCACCAGCTCCCCGGCGGGCCCGCCGACACCCAGGGTTGTCCAATCGGAGAGCCGTGCACCGGGCCCGGGGAGCGGACCTCGGCGGCCACCGGTACCGCAAGGAGACGTCGACGTGAGGGCGCAGCTTACCCGGACGGGCACCGGGCGCTCACCACGGCCACACGACCGTCGCTTGCACCAGTGCAGCACCTCGCCTGCAGCAATAAGGTGCAACCTGGAGGACCAGACCGGCGAGCCCGGACAGGGGAACGACATGCACGCTTTGGAGCAAGAGGTGAAGCTCGACGTCGAGCCCGGGTGGTGCGTACCCGACCTCGACGGCCTGGTGCCGGGGGCAAACGTTGCCCCGCCCGAGGTGGTCGACCTCGACGCCGTCTACTACGACACGGACGACGGCGCTCTCGGTGCGCACGGCATCACGCTGCGCCTGCGCAGCGAGGAGCACCAGGGCCGCGAGCCGGTCCTGACCTGGACGCTGAAACTGCCCGCGCCGCCGGAAGAGGGCTACGAGCGCCGGACCGAGGTCAACTGGGAGGCCGCGGCCCAGGCTGGTGGCCTGGCGGAGCCGGGCACGGGCGTCGCCTCCCTCCCGGCAGTAGCCCCGGAAGTGGCGGCTTTCGCTGTCGCCGTCACCCTGGGGCGGGCGCTGCGGCCCATAGCCCGGGTCACCACCACCCGCCAGCGCTGCGAGGTCAGGACATCCGACGGGCGGCTTCTGGCCGAAGTGGACCACGACTCGGTCACAGGCACCAACCTCCTCAGCGCGGGGGCCGGCCACAGAGCCAACACCGTGGTGTTCACGGAGGTGGAGGTCGAGTTGGCCGACGGGTCGGCACTGGAGGTCGCCCACGCCGTCGTGGAGCGTCTGGAGGGCACCGGTGCGCGGCGCAGCGCCCGCCGGAGCAAGCTGGCGACGGTCCTCGAACGCACCGGCGAGCAGCGTGGCGCCGGCATCCCCCTGACGGCCGCACCGGGCACACCGCCACCCGTCCGGGCCGCAAGACCCCGGACCGCCACCCAGGTCATCGCTTCCCAGGCGCGCTCGTGCCTCGAGGCCCTGGCCGAGCACGACCCCTACATCCGTCTCGGGGACCCCGATCCCGAGCACGTGCACAAGGCGCGCGTCGCAACACGGCGGCTCAGGGCGCTGCTGCGTGCCGCGGGCCGCGACAGCGCCAGGAGACGCCAGGCCGACGCCGGGCCGGGCACAACGGCTGCCGAGACGGCCCGCCTCGCAGACCTCTCGGCCGAGCTGGGCTGGCTGGGTCGGTTGCTCGGTGGGGCGAGGGACGGTGTTGTCCGCATCGCGGTGATCCAGGACCACGCCGCTTCCCTGCCCGAAGAGGACGCCCGAGCGGTGGCCGCAGTGGTAGGGCTGGCCGAGGAGGACCACGAGGCGGCCCTGCTGGCGCTGCGGGACGCTCTGCGGTCGGAGCGCTACCTCGAGCTCGTACGCCACCTCGCCGACGCCGCCAGCCCAGGCGGAGCGCACGCGCTCGCGGGAACTGCGTCGGAGGTACCCGCAAGCGAGCTCATGGCCTCGGTGGTCCAAGACCACTGGCGCTCGCTGTGCAAAGCCATGGACAGGCTCGGCCCCGAGCCGACCGACGTCGCACTGCACCGCTCGAGGGTGAAAGCCAAGAGGCTGCGGTACCTGGCAGAGATCGCCGCACCGCTCATGCCCACCAAGCAGGCGCGGCGCGCCGAGACGACAGCGCGCCGGGCCGCCTCGCTGCAGGACGTCCTGGGCGAGGTGCACGACCTTGCCTCGACCGGATCCTGGCTGAGAGAGCTGGTCTCGCGCCGCATACCGCAGGGCACCACAGCTCCGCTTGGCGAGCAGCCAGGCACGCAGCAGGGTGCGTCGCCCGCCCACGCCCTCACCACGGCGTTCGGTGCCGGCCTGATCGCTGCCGCGGGCCGGACGACGTGGGGGCGGTTACGGAGCCAGTGGCAGCCAGCTTGGCGCCACCTCCGCCGGGCCAACACCGCGAAGTGGGCCAAACCCGTGCAACGGGACCTCTAGGCGGTGCACCTGCCGGCCGAGCCGGTTCCGGGGGCTGCATTGCGTCCACCGGCCACCCCGGGCAATATCGGGAAGATGGGACAAAGGGCGAAGCGCTCGGCTCTGGCCGCTTTGACGCCGCTTTTCGCCGCTGCCGCGCTGGCCGCCTGCGGCGGACCGGCAAAGAGCGCCGACGCCGGCAAGAGCGTGTCGGTGTTCGACCTGCGCCCCCAGCAGTGCCTCGACCCGCCCAAGGCCAATCCCAACCTGGTCGTCTCCGACATCAGTGTCGTGCACTGCTCGCAGCCCCACGTCGACGAGGTCTACTGCGTCATCCCCTATTCGGCGACGGTGCCGTCCGGCCCCCGAGCCTGCCCGTCGCGACCTCCACGACTGGCCGGCTCGCTCACCGCCCAGTACCCAGGTGAGCCTGCGCTCAGCAAGTTCGCAGCGGCGGCATGCCTCAACGAGTTCGAGCCCTACGTCGGCGCCCCGTACACCCAGAGCTCGCTCTACTACACGTACCTCTACCCCTCCCCCCGTAGCTGGGACGACCCGGTGCGCCGGGACAGGACGATCGTCTGCGTCCTTCACACCGCGGGCGCACCACTCACCCGATCCGCCAAGGGCTCCAAGCTCTAGGCCTGACGAGGACCGAGGCAGCGTGCCAAATCCACTGGTCTCCACCGCCAACCTGCTCTGCAGCTTCGGCGTCGCACCCGCGTCCCTGACCGTGCTCCCCCTCAAGCGGGTAATGATCGAAGGCAAGCCCGCGGCGACCATTACCGACATCGTGCCCGTGCTCAACATCCCTCCCTTCGGGATGTGCACCAGCCTGTCCAACCCGACAGTGGCCTCCGCCACGGCCGCAGCGCTCGGCGTGCTGACCCCGATGCCCTGCATCCCCGTCCCCGTCGGTCCGTGGAAACCGCCCGTCGCCACAACCCTCATCGGCGACGTGCCTGCCGTAGCTGCCGGTGCCACCTGCAACTGCGCTTGGGGGGGGATCATCAGCGTCATCTTCCCCGGCTCCGTCAAGACGACGGTCGGCTGAGCGGCCTCACCGGCCTTCCAGGAGCGACGCCGGGGCGTCGCGACCGCCCTGGACGCCGGCAACGGAAGCTGCGGCGACTTCGCCTTCTTCCCTCTCCTCCTTTTTAGGTACTTTTGTCCGTTTCAGGCTCGACAACTTGTCCGAGCAGAACCCGACAACTTGTCCGAGCAAAAATAGAGGCGTAAGGCCTTCCAGATGCAGACAAGGTCCCATCTTTTGCTCTAAGGTCGTGGCGGTAAGGACTGTCTCTGGCCTAGCCATGACGGCTGACAAGGGGCCGGCGCACCAAAGCATCACGCTCAATAGCCAGGGAACCAACAACCCGCTCCACACAGGGAGAGGCGAATGCCCACATACGCAGCACCCGGCGTCTACGTCGAAGAGGTCCCGTCGGCCCAAAAAGTCCTGACCGCAGCCGCCACTGCCATAGCGGCCTTCGTGGGCTTCACGGGCAAGGCGCCTACGGACGACCCCACTGACCCCGACGGCGTCAAGCCCAGGCTGGTGACCAGCTGGACCCAGTTCGAGGACCTCTACGGCGGCTATGCCGAGGGTTGCATGTTGCCGATCGCCGTCCGCGGCTATTTCGACAACGGCGGGACCATCGCGTACATCGTCCGCATCCCCAATACAGCCCCTTCGGGCCAGCCGTCGCAGCTGGCTCTCCCGGCGGCCGACCGCGCCCTGGGAACCCCGCTGCAGGTGACGAGCATCGAGCCCGATGCCAACCTCAGCGTCAGGGTGGAGAACGTCGAGCCGGACGAGGACGCCGAAGGGCCCAACCCGTTCAACCTGATTATCAGCGAGGGGGGCCAGGACGTCGAGACTTTCGAGGGGCTCACCATCACCCCCGGCGACACCAACGTCGAGACCGTCGTCAACGCCCAGTCCAAGAAGGTCAAGGTCAAGCTCGACCTCGACTCGTCGGTGGACATCTCCTCCCTCAACGAGGCGATGAAGCCGGGGAGCTTCACCCTGGAGCGCGCTCCGGGCGAGAAGCTCCCGGTCAACGGGCGCAAGTTCGCCGGCTCCGAGTCGTCGCGCACCGGTATCAACGGGCTCACCATCGCCGAGGACGTCACCATGGTGATCGTCCCTGACCTGATCACCGCGGCGACCAAGCCGGACAAGACGGTCGACCTCAACATGTGGAAGGCCGTCCAGACCACCCTCATCACCCATTGCGAGCTGCACGGCAACCGCATGGCTGTCCTGGACGCTCCGCCCGACATGTCGCCGCAGCAGATCAAGGATTGGCTGTCCGGCACCGCCATGTACGATTCCGCGTTCGCCTCGCTCTACTACCCCTGGATCAAAGTCGAGAACCCGACGCCGACGGGCACCGGCGATGCCGAGATCCTGGTCCCGCCCTCCGGCCACATCGCCGGCGTGTGGGCCCGGGTGGACGAGACCCGCGGAGTGTGGAAGGCGCCGGCCAACGAGACCATCGCCGGGTGCCTGGACATCGGCTACCACGTGAGCAAGGCGGAGCAGTCCCTGCTCAACCCGATGGGGATCAACTGCATCCGCCCGTTCGGCACGCGGGGCATCCGCATCTGGGGCGCCCGCACCCTCTCCTCGGACAGCGACTGGCGCTACATCAACGTCCGGCGCCTGTTCAACATGGTCGAGACGACCATCCTCGACGGCACCCAGTGGGCAGTCTTCGAGCCCAACGACGTGAAACTGTGGGAAGGCGTTACCCGGACCCTGAAAGGCTTCCTCACCGGCCTCTGGCGTGATGGGGCGCTCTTCGGTACCTCGGCCGACCAGGCCTTCTTCGTCAAGTGCGACGCCGAGACCAATCCACCCCAGTCGATAGACGAGGGCAAGTTGGTCGTCGAGGTCGGTATCGCTCCGGTGAAGCCGGCTGAGTTCGTCATCTTCCGCATCAGCCAGCAAAAGCAGTCCGCCAGCTAGGCGTCAGGCAATCCAGATAGGGAGGCAGCATGCCCCAATTAACCGTCCTCAAGTCCGACCCGTTGGTCGCCAACCACTTCTTCCTCGAGATCGACGGAGAGGTCATCAGCCAGCTCTCCGAGGTCAGCGGCCTCGATGTCGAGCTGGAGGTCACCGAGATCCAGCAGCAGCTGGCGAGCGGCCAGTACGCCCAGCGCAAGGCCTTCTCCAAGCCGAAGTGGACGGGTGAGCTATCCGTCAAGCGGTTAGCACCTGTCGAGGTCGGCAATGACCCGCTGTGGAAGTGGTTCAACCAGATCCGCGACAAGGGGATGGCGATCAGCGCTCTCGACTCGCAGCGCAAGAACGGCTCGGTCGTCATCTACGATTCGACGCTGAAGGAGGTGGCCCGCTGGAACTTCTACAATGGCTGGCCGTCCAAGATCTCCAGCGACAGCTTCACCGTCTCAGGCAACGACCCCATCTCCGAGACCGTAACGATCCAGCACGAGAAGCTGGAACGCACAAAGTGAGGCAGGGGTGAGCGCGCTGCGGACCGAGTACGAGTTCGTCCTGCCCAGGGGGTACCTCGATGGCAACGGTAACCTCCACAAGCGGGGCGTCATGCGCCTGGCGACAGCGCGCGACGAGCTCGAGCCGCTGCGCGACCCCACCATCACCTCTGCCGACGACCCGCGCCTGACCATCGTCGTGCTGGCCCGAGTGGTGCGCCGCTTGGGCTCGCTCGAGCTGGTCACCTCCCACGAGATCGAAAACCTCTTCGCCGCCGACCTCGCGTACCTCCAGGACTTCTATGGCGTCATCAATTTCGGCACTCCTGCCGACATCGAGGCCATGCTCGAGGCCCAGGAGGAGATGGAGAGGGAGGCAGCGAGGGCCGAAGCGCGAGCGAGCGCCCCTCAACCGGGGGCGACTTCGACCTCGACGCCTGCGCTGCAGGCTGAGGCCGAGCCGGGCCACGAGAGTGCGGCAGCCGAGCCGGCAAGGCCGACCGCTGCCGGCCGGCGCGCCGCCATCGAGGAGGTCCCGAGCAGCTCGCGATGATGCAGTACCCGACCGAGGCCATATGGCAGGAGATCGTCTATCTCGCTTACCACCTGCACTGGCCGATGGACGACCTTTTGGACCTGGAGCATGCCGATAGAGCCCGGCTCGTACAGGGCGTCGCGGCTTTGAACGCACGAGCATGGGAGGCGGTGCGCAGCCAATGAGCCCCTCAATGGACGATTTCAAGGGCATAGTGGCGGTTTCGCCCATGTTCCTGTTCGAGGTGGACGGGGTCACGATCGGGACCTTCCAGGAGATCAGCGGCCTGGAGCTGCACGTGGCGGTCAAGGAGTTCGAAGAGGGCGGCCAGAACGGCTTCGTCCACAAGTTCCCGGGCCGCGCCAGCTGGCCGCATATCGTCATGAAGGCCGGCATCACGGACAGCGACGCCCTGTTCCAGTGGGTGACCAAGTCCTCTGGCGACGGTTTTGCCAGCGCAGGCAACAAGATCACCCGTAGCACGGGCGCCGTGACCGCGGTCAACACCGATGGCAGGCGGTTGCGGGCCTGGGACATCCAAGACGCGTTCCCGGTGCGCTGGAGCGGGCCGCGCTTCAGCGCCGGCGCCAATGACGCCCTCCAGGAAGAGCTCGAGATAGCTCATCACGGCTTCGTGTCCAAGACCTTCAGCGGCACCTAGACCATGACGCCTGAGAGCCCCGCCCGCCCGGCACCGAGCCAGGCGTCTCCTCGCCACCCGTTGGGTGCGGAAGCCTCAGGGCGCTTCAGCTTCCATCGCTGGGGCAGCGCCATGGGCCGTTCGTGGCGGGCATCGAAGACCCAGCCGCTCCCCGGGATCGGCGCACTCGCCTCGCAGACAGGGCGCTTCGTCTCGGTGGTCGGCCGTTCGATCGGCGGCCGCCTCCAGGCCGGTCACCGCGGCCCGGTGGCGGGATGGGACGTGTCCCGCCTGCCGGTCCGCCCCCCCGACCAGTACCTCCCGGAGGCAGGCGAGCGCTCCCACTTCGGCGTCTCCGTCTCCAACGAGGAGCGCCGCGCTCAAACCCTTCAGATCATCCAGGAACGCATGAGCGGGGCACGAAGGCCCACCCACCTGCAGCGCTCCGCCCCGCGCGGGCTGCCCCGGGCCACGGCCCGAGGTACCCAGTCGCGAGTCGGCCGCGCGACCGGACCGGCGGGCGCGCCCCGTCGAATGGCGAGCACACCCGCCTATGTCTCCCACCCGGCCGACGTCTCGGGCACGGGGCGACTGCTGAGCAGCCACGACCGGGTGACAGTCGAGCGCAGCGGTACTTCGGGGCGGCCCCCACCAGCGTCGCCACCAGCCCCCGGCTTCTCCTCCATTGCGCCCGCCGCCCATCTGGGCCCGGCGGTCGTGTCGCGCCTGGCATCTGCGACAGTTGCTCTGGCCGGGCCGGTTCAGCCCGCTGCGGGCAGACGTCGGCTCCGGTCCGGCGCTTCCCTGCTCAGGCGCGCCGCCGCGCCGGCATCCGTCGCCCTTCCTCGGCCAGCTCATGGACAGGGGGCCCCCCGGCCAGCAGCGCCAGCCCGGGGGCACGGTCCTGGAGCCCCGGCAACGGCGTCACCCTCCCCCGGTTCCCAGCCGTCGCTGCCTCGGGCAGCGAAGCTCGCGGCCATCCGGCCCGTGGCGGCGGTCCTGTCCGGGCACACAACGATCGCTGGCCCTCTTCCCGTCACGGTAGGACGTCCCCTCCTGCTTCCCTTCACGGTGGGACGCTCCCTCCCGGCGGTCAGCCCCACCGCAATGCGGGTTGTACTCGGGGGCGCCGAGGAGCGGCCGGCCCGCCCCTCCCCTACCGCAGCGGCCCAAGGCGGCACCGGCTCCCTGGCCCGCCGGCCGACTGACGGGGGCGCGGCTGGTCCCACTGCCGCACGGACAACCGCCGCCCGCTCCACGAAAATCGCACTGGCCGGCCGCTCCTTCGTCCACGGGCCTGCCGGCGCGACGGCCGCGTCGGCCCGACGTCCCGCCCGTCTGGTGCAAGGAGGCCGAGGCGCCCACACCATGGTCGAAACCTCCGGTCGGGTGTGGCAGCCGGCGCCACTCGGCGCGACCATGGGCGCAGCCCTGGCCACTGCCGCCTTGGCACGCGCCCGCGTGAGGCAGGGTGAGCCACAGCTCAGGGCCGGCCCTGCCGCCCCAGGCCCCGTCGCCGGCAGGCCTGAGCCACCAGCCCGGCTCTCACCGGCTGCATCGCCCGCACCGGCCGGCCCTCCCGGCCCTGCGGGCAGGACCGCCTCGCGCCATGCACCAGCGCCTGGGCCCGCCCGGCTTGGCCCGGGCCGACCGACCCTTGCAGCCGGCGCCGGTTGGGCCCCTGACGCGCAGCGCCGAGTGCAACCTGGCCGCTCCGACGGGTGGGCCGTGCGCGCCCTCCCGGACCGAGCACGGCGCCCCGGTCCCTTCGTCTACCAGGTGCGGTCCGAGCTGGCCCGCACCCGGCAGCTCCCCGCCGTTGCGGAGCCGGCCCGACAGCCGTCCCCCAGCGGCACTCGGTCCGGATGGCGTCCAACCACGCCTCCGGGCCGCCCCGAGCGGCCCGCCTCCGCCGCAGGTCGCCGGCTCGCCCTCCGGCACGCTCTGCAGGCACCGTCTCCCGGTCCCGCGCCCCAGGATCGGCACGCCGTCGCCACCCGGTCACCTGCTCACCGGCTCGGTGCCACTGCCCTCCTACCGGTTGCCACTCGCAAACCAGCACTGCAGGCGGTATGTAGCGCTCTCTCCGCCGTGCAGAGGGCGCAAGCGCCCCGGCATCCTCCCTCCGGTCCCGCGGCGCGCCCGACAGGTCCCGCGGCGCGTCCGACAGGTCCCGCGGCCCGTTCACCGCTTCATCCAGCGACGGCTGCCCGGCACCCGGTCGCCTCCGGCACCGGCCAACCGCTCCGCACGCTGCCCGCTACCGGGCTGTCCGGTCGGCGTAGCGGTCCTACCACCGCCGTGCGGGCCGCGACCAGGCCGGCATGGCGGGCGGCCGGCCCGGAGCTCCGCCCGGCCAACACAGCCGCCAGCCAGTCCGCGCTCGGCCGCCAGTCCGCGCTCGGCCGTCGGCTGCCGGCAACCACGCAGCTCGCCCGACGCGGTCACCGCTCCGAGCATGCCCATCTGAGCGTCCCCGCCGTCCCCGCCCCAGCCAGGTCGACAGTGCCGGCTCTCCCGCCTGGCGCCCCTACCGCTCCCAAGCCGCCGACGCCCCGAGGGTGGCGGGCGCCGAGGCGTGCGCTGGGGCACAGTCCCGACGCGACCGCCACCCCCATCAGGAGACAGCCACTGCCAGCGGTGGCGTTGACACACTGGGGCAGGAACACGAGGGTTACCGGCCCGCAGGCTCGGCCTTGGGCACCGCCCGGCACGCCGGTCACGGCCACCGGCGGCCGGCCACGGCCCCACGTCGGCATCGGCACCCCGAATGCCTCCACCGGCAGCGCCAACACCGCCATGCGGGCTTCGGCACCCGCGGCGGCCGGGCCGGTGCACGAGCGGCCGGCCTCCTACGCCCTTCCCAGAGCGGCCGGGATGATCGCAGGTGCCCGCACCCCGCTGCGGGCAGAGCGCCCCACATCCGCGCCGGCCTCGGGCGGGGGTGTCGCGCCTGTGCTCGCCACCACCTTGGCCCTGGCGCTCGGCGCAACAGCGAAGCCGCCCCTCGCCACCCTCGCCCGGGCAGCGCTGGTGGCACGGGCGCGCTCGACAGAAGGGGACCGAGCCCAGGCGACCTCGGCCTCGAACCGGTCCACGCGTGCGAGGCCGACCGGCCGGACTACCCAACCGCGCTCCGCCGACAAGCGGGGCGTCGCCTCCGCGTCCGGAGAGGACCGGCTACCCCGCTCACGCGGCACCCTGGCCCGGTCGCTCGCCCTGCATGCTCCGGAGGCACTGGCCGTCCCTGCCGGCGCCTCGGTCCTGCCCGGAGGAGGGCCGCTCCACTCGTCGACGGCGCGACTACGTCTCGCCGTCGCGCCGGGCCCCGTGCCCGAGCCTGCAGTTGCAACCTCCTCGGCACCGGGCCCCGCCGTCCCACACCGGTTGGCGCTGCCGCGGCCACCCTCCGGCCAAAGCCCCGCCGTCCCACACCGGTTGGCGCTGCCGCGGCCACCCTCCGGCCAAAGCCCCGCCGTCCCACGCCGGCGCGCCCTTCGCACTTTCGCGCCGTCGGTTGACGGCCACGACACCGTCCTCCAGCCGAGCCCGCCGGGGCCTCCTGCCCGGGCCGTGAGATCAGCCCCGGCTGTGCGCTCCGAGCAGCGCGCCGGAGCCCGAGGGCACTCACGATCGTCGCCGCCGTTGCCTACCCTCCACCGGCGGTCCCGGCCCGCCCCGCTCGACCGAGCGGGCACCCCCGGGGGCGGCCAACCCAAGGCGCCACCCGAAGTGGTCGTGCCCGAGATCGTGACGACCCACACTGCACCCGCCCACCTGCCGGTCGCCCCCCGGCCCGTGCACGTGGCCGCCGCCCGGGCGCGCTCGGCGAGCCGGGCCGCGCCCTTGGCGGGCGGGGAGCCGGCAACCGCCCAGAGCCCGATGGGGCAGGAACCACGCAGCCGGGCTGTGGGGCGCACGCCCACGGCCCGTGCGATCGATCAAGCCAACGACGACCCGGTGAGCGGGTCGAAAGGAGGTACAGGCACCGTGTCGTACAGCACCGGGCGCAGCATGGTCAGCCGCTGGACGCCGGGGGGCCGTCCCGGCGGCGGAAGGCCGACGGCCATCTCGATCGGTGCCGGTCGCGAAAGGGACGTACCACCGGCTGCCGGCCCTGACCGGTCGGCGCCGGCCGAGCCGTGGGTGCCCCGCAGCGTGAGACTGTCAGAGGAGCTGGACCAGCTGGCCGAGCGCCTTGCGTCACGTGCGGTCGGCGACCTCGAGTGGCGGGGCTCCTACCTACACCCGGCGGTGTTCTGATGGCGCCGGCGCGAGGGCAGAAGGCCTTCCTCCAGACGGAGAAGGGCGACAAGATACCGTGCCTTTTCAACCCGGCCGAGCTGAGCTTCAGCCGCTCCAACACCTGGTCCGGGGCCGACATGCCAGGCAAGGGCGTTCCCAAGCTCAACTACCAGGGGGCCAGCTCGGGCACGATGTCGCTGAAGCTGTTCTTCGACACCACGGGCTCGGGCGAGGACGCCACCACCTATACCGACAAGCTCCTGAGCCTCATGGAGATCGACACCAGCCTGCCCGGGAGCAGCGAGACCAACAACAATGCCCGCCCGCCGTGGGTGCAGTTCCACTGGGGGAGCATGCACTCGTTCAAGGCCGTCATCACTTCGGCTTCGGTCACCTTCAACTACTTCTCGAGTGAAGGTCTGCCCCTGCGCGCCGACGTCGACCTCGGCCTCACCCAGTACGAGGACGGCAAGGTGTTCGGGCCGCAGAACCCCACCTCCGGCACTCCCCATCCCCACAAGGCGCACCGCGTCCAACCGGGCGAGACGCTGGACCGGATCGCGGCCATCCACTACGGGAGCCCAACCCGCTGGCGGGCCATTGCCGACCTCAACGGCATCGAGGACCCGATGGCACTGCGACCCGGGCGCGTGCTGGCCATTCCCGAGCTCATATAGGCTCCGCCACCCGACCCTGAGGTACCGATGCCGCCCATCGCCATAGCCCCAACCGTCCGCCTCAGCGGTAGCCCGCTGTCTGCAGCATGGGAAGAAGCGCTCATCGAGTGCAAGGTCGAGCTGCCCGTCCGAGCCCCGAGCCGGGTAACCCTGCGCTTCGTCGACCCCGGCTACGCGCTGGCAACGAGCGGCCAGCTGACCCTCGGTGCTGCGCTGACGGTGTCCGTGCCCCCGACTCCGGGCAACGACAGCTCGGTGGTCCTGGCCGAGGTCGAGGTGACGGCGGTCGGGGTCGAGCAGGAGGAGGGAGAGCAGCCCGAGCTGGTCCTCACGGCCATGGACAAGAGCCACCGCATGGCCCGTGGCACCGTCATAGAGACCTACCTCAACCACACGTACTCCGATATCGTCACGCAGATCGCGGGCAAGTACGGGCTGAGCACCGAGGTCACCACCACCTCCGAGGTCTTCGACTACCTGCTCCAGGTGGACAGCGACATGGGCATGCTCAACGAGATGGCGTCGCGTGCCGGCTTCGACTGGTACGTGGTGAACGGCAGCCTCCATTTCGCGCCGCCGAGCCTCGACCACCCCATCTCGATGAAGCTCGGAGCGGAGCTGCGCAACTTCTCGGTGCGCACTGCCGGCCACCACCCCGGCAGTGTCGAGGTGTACGGCTGGGACCGCGACCACCAGCAGCAGGTCGTAGGCACCGCCTCGTCACCCTCGCTGCTGCCGGACTCCGACCTGGCCAAGCTCGGCAAGGAGCCCGACAGCGCCTTCGGGCCGGCCAAGCTGGCAACGGCGGCCCTGGCAGCAGGCAGCGACGCCGAGGCCAAGAGCCTGAGCCAGGCGCTCCTCGACATCTCGGCTGCCGCCTCGGTCAGGGCTCACGGCCTCTCGGACATCGACGGACGCCTGCGGCCGGGCGGTGCCCTGCAGGTGACCGACAGCGGGCCGCTCTCGGGCAAGTACCCGCTCACACGGGTGGAGCACAGCTACCGGGCCAGGCGCGGCTTCATCAGCCGCTTCTGGTCGGGCGAACGCCTCGGCGATACAGCCGAGACAGGTGCGGCCAACCGGCACGGGCTGCTCCTCGGGGCTGCGACCCACCACCCCGGGCTGGTGGTCGGCGAGGTGACCAACATCAACGACCCCAACAGGTCAGGCCGCGTCAAGGTGCGCTTCCCGGGCCTGGACACACAGAACGAGAGCGGGTGGGCGCGCATCGTGAGCCAGGGAGGGGGCTCGTCGCGGGGGAACGTCGCCATCCCCCTCGTTGGTGACGAGGTACTGGTCGGCTTCGAGCACGGCGACCCGCGCCAACCGGTGGTGCTCGGCGGCCTCTACGGCAGCAAGAACGCCATCCCCAAGTGGACCGTCGAGGGCGGCGATGTTACGGCGTGGCGTACGACTTCACGCCTGGGCCACATCACCGAGTTCGGCGACGGCCAGGGCAACAAGGACCAGTACTACATGGTGCAACTGGCGGGGGCTGAGCAGACTCTCAGCATGAGCAAGGAGGCCACCAAGCTGGAGGTCGCGTCGGGCAACCCGGTGACGATCAAGGCGGGCGGGACGCAGATAGAGTTTTCGAGCTCAGGTGACATCACGATGAAAGCGCCCAACATCACGATCCAGGCGGAACAGGCGCTCAAGCTCTCCGGCCTCAAGATCCAGGTCTCGGCCAACACCGAGCTCCAGTTGCAGGGCAACACCACCACAAGCCTCAAGGGCGGGGCCACGCTCCAGATGGAGGGCGGGGCAACCGCCAGCCTCAAGGGCGGCATCGTCCAGATCAACTAGGAGTCGGCATGCAGGACCCAGGCAACGGCATAGCGCCCACCGACAGCGGCGCCAGGCGGCCGGGACGCCGGGCGGGCCAGGCGGGCAGCTACGGGGACGGCTACGGCCGGCTCCCAGGCGAACGAGTGGCTGCTTTGCCCCCGACCGTGCCCGCTTTCGTCGGGAGGGGCTTCGCCTTCCCCATGGGGGTCGACGCAAGCGGCGCCATCAGGCTCACCACCGGCCCCGAGGAGCTCGACACATCGATCCGGGTCGTCCTGTCGACGGCCCCCGGCGAACGCCTCATGCGGCCCCAGTTTGGCTGCCGCATATGGGAGCTCATGTTCGAGCCGGTCAACTACAACACCCTCGGGCTGATGGCGGCCGCGACCAGAGACGCCGTTACCCAGTGGGAGCCGCGCGTGGATGTGCTCGATGTCGTGTGCACACCCGATGCCCGGGACCCCTCGCTCGTCCGCATCGAGGTGACCTACCGGGTGCGCTCCACCAACGACCGGCGCAACCTTGTCTACCCCTTCTACGTCATACCCCGAGAGGAAGGCTGACGTTGTCGCTACAGGCCCCCAACCTCGACGACCGCCGTTTCCAGGACATCGTCGACGAGACGAAGCTGCTGATCCCCAAGTACTGCCCGGAGTGGACCAACCACAACCTGTCCGACCCCGGGGTGGCCCTGATCGAACTGTTCGCGTGGATGAGCGAGATGATGCTCTACCGCCTCAACCAGGTGCCCGAGCGCTTCTACGTCAAGTTCCTCGAACTGATGGGCGTCGGGCCCTACCCGCCGGCCGCCGCCCGGGCCGAGCTCACCTTCTGGCTCTCAACCGTGCTCGACCATCCGGTCACCGTCCCCGCCCGCTCGCAGGTCGGCGCCAACGGGGTCTCGGGCCCTGCGGTGATCTTCGAGACTACGAGGGACCTCGTCATAGCACCGCCCCAGCTCATCGCAGCGGAGACCGGCCAGCGCGCCGGCACCGCCACCCTGGCCGACGCCTGGGACGACCTGCGGTTCCCAGGCACCGCCCTGCGTTGTTTCACGACCGAGCCCAAGCCCGCGCCCGGTGACGCCCTGTACCTCGGCTTCGCCGAGAGCCTGGCCGGGACCGTGCTGGCACTGCGCGTCACTGCCACCAGCCCGGCGGGCATCGGCATCTACCCGTCGCGCCCTCCCCTGGCGTGGGAGCTCTGGTCGGGCGAGGCCTGGGTCAGCGTCCCGGTCTACTCCGACACCACGGGCGGGCTGAACCGCGACGGTGAGGTCGTGCTCCTGCTGCCGCTGGCGCACCAGCCTCTGTCACTGGCGGGCACTCGGGCCTACTGGCTGAGGGTGGTGATGACCCAGACGGCCCCGGGCGAGCCGAGCTACCAGGCGTCGCCGGAGATCCGCTCCATCGGTGCTGCGGCACGGGGCGGGACGGTCGTGGCGGAGCACTCCGTCCAGTACGGGCCCGAGGCACTGGGGCACTCCAACGGCCTGTCCGGCCAGAGCTTCGTCCTCGCACACCCGCCGGTGCTCGCCCGGCGCCCCGGTGAGCAGGTGCAGGTCACGTACAACAACGTTGCCCAGACCTGGCAGGAGGTCGAGGACTTCGCCGATTCCGGGCCGGAAGACCGCCACTACAAGCTCGACAGCAGCACCGGGACGGTTGAGCTCGGGCCGCGGGTCCGCTACCCCGACGGCAGCTGGCGCCAGCACGGCCAGGTGCCGCCCCCGAACGCCGAGATCGTCATGCTCCGTTACCGCCACGGCGGTGGCGCTCGCGCCAACGTGGGACCGGGCATGCTCACAAGTCTGCGCTCCACGATCGCTTTCATCGACCATGTCTCCAACCTCTCGCCGGCCGCCGGCGGAGCGGACCCCGAACCGCCGAGCGAGGCCAAGAAACGCGCCCCCTTCAGCATCAGGACCAGCCAACGGGCAGTGACGCCACACGATTACGAGCACCTTGCCCTCGAAGCCTCGACAGAGGTGGCCCGCGCCCGTTGCCTCGGACCAGCCACCGACGGCGGCCCGGTCCGGCTCCTGATCGTGCCCAAGGTGCGACGGAGCCCCCAGAGCCAGGTCATCGACGACTATGCCCTCACGGACGGCCTGGTTGAACGCATCTCCGCCTACCTGGAGCCAAGGCGCCTGCTCGGCATCTCGGTTGCCATCTCCACTCCCTACTACCAGGGCGTGACCGTGGCGGCCCACATACACGCCGTACCGACGGCCAACGACGACGTCCTGGCGCGGGTGCGCGCCGACGCGCTGGAGCTGCTCTACGACTGGGTCAACCCCCTCACCGGCGGCCCCAGCGGCGAGGGCTGGGCATGGGACTCGGATTTGAACGCCGGCCCCATCGCGCAGCTCCTCGAGGACATCGACGGGGTGGACCGCATCGACGAGGTGCTCCTGTTCGAATGCGACCTGCGCACGGGCCGTCGCTACGGCGCGGCCAGGGAGGTGGTGCGCCTGGACGAGCGCTCGCTGTTCCTGTCGGCACCTCAGCCCGCGCCGGCGCCGGCCGAGGAGGCACCGGCCCTCAGGCGCACCGCCCTACCGAGCCACAGCGTGGTCGTGGTCAAGTGACCCTGGCCAACACCGGCCCGACCGGTGAAGCCGCCAGGTCCGGCAGCCCGCCACCCGCCGGTGGCGGAGGACGTTCCCTCGAACGGCGCCTGCCGGCCCAGCGCGGGGGAAGACGACCGGACTGGCTGATCGGACAACTCCCGGTCGGGATGCTCGACAACCAGTTCTTCTACCGGTTCGCGTCCATCTTCCAGGAGCAAGCCGGTACCTACCTGGACGACCTCGACAGCTTGGCGTACATGGTCGACCCGGCTGTGGCACCTCCGGGGATGGTCAGGTTCCTCGCCGCCTGGCTGGCGCTGGCGCCCATCGACCCCGACGTCGACGAACTGCACCAACGGCGGGTCGTCCAGGCGGCCGCGACCCTCAGATGGTGGCGGGGCACCAAGCACGGCCTTACGAAGTTGTTGGAGCTCTACACGCGGGGCCCGGTCGAAGTCGACGAAAACGGTTACGTGGGCCGGCCCGACCAAAACCCCGGTGGCCCTCCGAGGGTAGTGGTGAGGGTGACCAGCACGGGCTGGCTGTCCGAACCGGAGCTAGTGGAGATGGTGCGCGACGAAGTGCCCGCCAACGCCGCCCTCGAGCTACACGTTGGCGAGCGTAAGATATGGCCGCCGGAAGACCTAGAGAGGGACGAGCGTGGCAGCTGACGTGGTCTGCCCGACCTGCAACACGGTAAGCCACATCTCCGACGTGGACCGCGATGCCGGCAGCTTCTGCACGACCTGCGACTACCCGTTGTTCTGGGCAAAGCGCACCGCTTTCGCCGGCAACGCCGTCGACCTCTCCGAGGGTTCGGGCTTGCGCCGGCTGCCAGGCACCGAGGGCTGGGCGATCGGCGAGAAGCTCATCTGCCCCGTCTGCGCCGAACCCAACCTGGTCACGGAGACCTTCTGCGTCCGCTGCGGCGCCGACCTGCACCCCAAACCGCTGCCCCCCATTTTCATCCCCACCACGACGGCCCCGGCGCTGCAGGAGCCGGTGCGCCGGCGCCGGCACCGCAACTGGCTACCCGTCCTCGTGCTCGTCGGGTTCGTCGTCGAGTGCGCGCTCGTCTGGCTGATCGGCGCCCACATCGTCTACTGACGGGGGGGAAGACCGTCCAGGACGCATTGGTAGACCTCGAGGTAGCGCTGGGCCATACGGGCAGCTGAGAACCGCTCCTCGGCGTCGCGTCGGCAGGCGGCGCGCTCGATGTCTTCGATATGGCCCACTGCCCTGGCCGCACTCTGCACGCTGTTGACGAGAAAGCCGTTGACGCCTGGGCGGACCAGCTCGACCATCGAGCCTTTGGGGTAGGCCACGACAGGCGTGCCGCAGGCAAAAGCCTCCACCACCGACAGGCCGAACGGTTCGGCGAAACGCACCGGGTGCAACAAGGCGGTGGCGGCCCCGAGGACGAGAGACCTGTCAGGACCGGAGACGGGGCCCAGGTAATCGGCCCCGTGCCCGAGGCGGGGCTTCACCTGCGCTTCGAAATAGCCCTGGTCGTGGATGATGCCCGCGAGGCGGATGGGCCGTCCCGCTGCCCTGGCGATGTCGATAGCTTCGGCTGTGCCCTTGTCCGGGTGGACCCGGGCGAAGTAGAGGACGTGCCCGTCGGGGTCGGGGTCGGGCCGGTACCGGAAAGTCGACAGATCTATGCCGTGATGGACCGTTGCGGCATAGGTGAGATCGGGGTCCCTGTCCGCGTCGCTGATGGAGACGTAGTAGGCCCGATCGTCGTAGGCGCGGTAGGCAGGCAGGATGCGGGGGCTGGAAAACCCGTGCACCGTGGTTACGAGCGGTACGTCCACCAAGCGGCTCCATGCGAGAGGCAGGAAGTCGAAGTGGTTGTGCACGATGTCGTGCTCGCCTGCCTCCTCGAAAGCGCGAGCGATATGGAGCGCTTCGTAGACCTTGACGTCGTAGCTGTCGTCCTCCTCGTAGCCGTGTGCCACCACCGAGCGCAGCTCGGCCCGGGTGCCCGAGTCAGCGGTGGCGTACAAGGTGACGTGGGCACCGGCGTCGACCAGAGCATCGGTGAGGGTGGCGACGACCTGTTCCCACGGCCCATAGCCCCTGGGCGGGGTCGGCCATGCGATGGGTGCCAACATCGCGACCCTGATCACGATGGGCGAGCGAGGCCGCGTCGGGACTGCACGACCCATATTCGCGCCAGCGGGGAGGCGCCACGACCCGGCACGCCGGCCGCCCTCCGGCGAGTGGCGAAGCGTGGGATAGCATGCACCCACATCCTCGGTAGAGCCCTGCTTGGGCGGGGCGGCAACAGTCGCCTGTTTACGTTCGACTCAACCGAACCGTAGCGAGGAGCCGTAGTGAGCGTTGTCCTGACGCCGGTGACCACCCCCTTGACGCGTCGCTGGAGCCGGCTCTACGGGCTCCTCAGCACGTACCCCCCGACCCCGTGCGGCCTGGCGACGTTCAGCGCGGCGTTGGCCCGGGGCCTGGAGACCAACGCAGGCCGGGTTGCCATCGTGCGGATCGGGGACGAGGTGGACCTCCCGGGCCTCGGAGTGGTGGAGTGCCTGCGCAACGGCGTCCCGGGTTCGCTGCAAGCTGCGAGCGCCGCCCTGAACCAATGCGACGTGGCGATCGTCCAGCACGACTACGGCCTGTACGGCGGTCCCGACGGCGACGAGGTGCTCGAGGTCATGGCCAACCTGACTGTCCCGTCCATACTCGTAGCCCACACGGTGCTGGCCTCACCCACGGACCATCAACGTCGGGTACTGGAAGAGGCTGCGGCTCTGGCCAGCGTGGTGGTAGTCATGGCGCGCACCGCCCGGGCGCGTCTGTGCAGCCGCTTCGACATCGACCCCTCCAAGGTGGTCACCGTCTACCACGGGGCGGCGGGCCCCGACCCGGGCTACCGCCCGGTGCGCTCCGGGCCGCCCATGCTGCTGAGCTGGGGCCTGCTCGGGCCGGGCAAAGGCATCGAATGGGCCATCGACGCGATGGTCGACCTGGATGACCTGTCGCCAAAGCCACGCTACGTCGTCGCCGGCCGCACCCACCCCAAGGTCGCCGCGTTGGCGGGCGAGACCTACCGCGACACGCTCAGGGCCCGGGCGCTGGCCCGAGGTGTGGCAGCGTCGGTGGTCTTCGACGCCACCTACCGGGACCTGCGGTCGTTGACCCACCTCGTCCAGGACGCGTCGGTCGTGGTGCTGCCCTACGACTCGCACGACCAGGTCACCTCAGGCGTGTTGGTGGACGCCATCGCAGCCGGCCGGGCCGTGGTGGCCACCGAGTTCCCTCATGCCGTCGAGCTCCTTGCAAGTGGGGCGGGGACGGTCGTGCCTCATGCAGACCCCGGCGCACTCAGCACGGCCATACGCCGGGTGCTCACCGAACCCGGGCTCGCCGCTTCCATGGAACGCGAGGCGGCCCGCCTCGGCCCCTCCTTCGCCTGGGCCTCGGTGGCGGCCCGGTACGTGGAGCTGGCCGACGGCGTCCTGGTGGGGGCGAAGGCAGTGCCCGCTTGAACAGGCCTGAGCCGAACTTCGACCACCTGGTACGTATGACCGACGAGCTCGGCACCTTCGAGCACGCCAAGCACTCCACTGCTCGCCGTGAACATGGCTATTGCACAGACGACATGGCGCGCGTCCTGGTCGTCACCAGCCGCCAGCTCGACCCGAGCGACACGGTCAAGGGCCTCGCCCGCCAGGCGTTGCGGTTCGTTGCCGAGGCACAGGGGGTGGACGGGCGCTGCTTGAACCGGCGCGACCGCTCCGGGCAGTGGCATGGGAGCCATACGGCCGAGGACTGCTGGGGGCGCAGCCTGTGGGGCCTGGGCACCGCCGCCGCTCGCAGCACCGACGGCCTGGTCCGCCAGTTGGCCCTTGCCCGCTTCGAGCGGGGAGCCCGGCAGCGCTCGCCCTGGCCACGGGCCACGGCTTTCGCGGCTCTCGGCGCCAGCGAGGTCGCTACCGCCTACCCGGGCAACGGCGCGGCTGCCGGCCTGCTCGCGGACTTGGCTGAGACCGCTGGCGGCGCCGCAGGCGGCCCGTCGTGGCCCTGGCCCGAGCCGCGCCTTTCCTATGCCAACGCCGTGCTGCCGGACTCCTTGATGGCGGTGGGTGCAGCCCTAGGGCGCCAGGACCTCGTCGACGAGGGGCTCGCCCTGCTCACCTGGCTGGTCGCCCACGAGACCAACGACGGGCACCTGTCGGTGACCCCGGTGGGCGGGAGCACCCTGGGCGACTCAGGGCCGGGTTTCGACCAGCAGCCGATAGAGGTGGCAGCGCTCGGGGATGCCTGTGCTAGGGCGAGCTCCCTCGACCCCGAGGGCAACTGGTTGAGCGCCCTCGACGGCGCCGTCGACTGGTTCCTCGGCGACAACGACGTAGGTGCGGTCATGTGGGACCCCCTGACCGGCGGGGGCTACGACGGCCTCACAGCCGACGGCCCCAACCTCAACCAGGGGACCGAGTCGACACTGGCGTGGATATCCACGATGCAACACGGGCTCCGTTTTGCCGGGTCGGCGCCTTGAGCACGGGTCGACAACTGCCTCAGATCGTCTCGCGGGGCGCCCCCCGGCTCCGTCCCGACCCCGGCCGGGTCATATCGGTCCTGTTCGTCCCTGGCGAGGAGATGACCCACGGCGACTCGCGGGCCGCGGCGGTGGCTGAGCGGATCCTGGCCATGGACGACGCCGACGTGACCTCTACTCTCGCCGAGCTCGAGCGCCGGTTCGCCCACCGCCACCGCCGGCTCGAGGAGTCGTGGTCGGCCCACTTCCAGCTCGCCGCGCGGCGCCTGGGCCGCGTTGACAACGTGCCGGCGGAAAAAGCTCTGCTCATCGGCGCCTATTTCACCCGCGAGGTGGCACTCGAGGGGGCGGCGCTTTTCAACCCGTCGATGGTCCCTCATCCCGACCAGAGCGGGCTCGGCCCGGGGGAAGCCCGGTTCGTCATGAGCCTGCGGGCTGTAGGAGAGGGCCACATCTCCTCCATCGAGCTGCGCACGGGCACCGTGGACGCGTCCGGCACGGTCCGCATCGACAGCCCCGGGCCGTTCAGCGAATGCGGGCACCACTCGCCCGGGCCCTATCGCCGCGACCTGTTCCACCGTAAGTTGGCTGAGCGGGGGTACGACAACCGCGCGGCCGCCCTAGTCCTGGACCGTTTGAAGTCGCGTTTCGGGCCCGAGGAGCTCGACCGGGCACTGGACAGCGTCCATATCGAGCTGTCGTCCAGGTCGGCGCCGAGAGAGGCGCTCGCCGGCATCCGATGGGTTGCGGCGAGCAACTACACGGTGGAGTTCGCGGCTGAGACCCAGGTCGGCGAGCGGGTCCTCTGGCCGCACGGGCCAGCCGAGTCCCACGGTATGGAAGACGCCCGCTTCGTCCGTTTCGTCGACGGGGACGACGTCACGTACTTCGCCACCTACACCGCGTTCGACCAGGTGTCTGTGTCGTCACAGATCTTGGCCACGACCGATTTCCGCCGCTTCGAGGTCTGCCAACTTACCGGGCCGTTCTCCGCCGACAAAGGCATGGCCCTGTTCCCGAGGAAGGTTGGCGGTCGCTACGCTGCACTCTCGCGTTGGGACCGAGAGCACCTCGCCGTCGCCTTCAGCGACGACGTGACCGAGTGGGACGAAGCCACGACGTTGAGCCTCGCGCCACGGCCGTGGGAGATAGTGCAGATCGGCAACTGCGGCTCGCCGATCGAGACCCCGCAGGGCTGGTTGGTCCTGACCCACGGCGTGGGGCCGATGCGTACCTACGCGATCGGGGCCGTCTTGCTCGACCTCGAGGATCCCCGCCGGGTGCTCGGCAAGCTCGCCCAGCCCATCCTCGTCCCAAGCGAAGACGAGCGCGACGGCTACGTGCCCAACGTCGTCTACTCGTGCGGGGCGCTCGTCCACGACCAGACACTGATAGTGCCCTATGCCTTCTCCGACTGCGCTGTTTCCTTCGCCAGGGTGAGCCTCACCGAGATCGTGGCCGCCCTCACTGCCTCGGGCGGCGTGCCGGCGCATTAGGCCGGCCCATCTCAGGTCTGCTCGGCCGGCGGGCCCGGGCGTACGGGCCCAAGTTGCTGAGCCCAACGGCCCTGGCTGCTCACGCCCGCAAGGACCACGCTCGCAGCTTCCGACAACCGAAAGCCGAAAACCGAAAACGGGCGCCTCTTCCAAAGTGCCACTCGAGCCGATGCTTCGCTGACCCCTCACGTCGTCGTGGTCGCGGGCACGGTCGTCGCTGGCGGCACCGTGGTCGACGAGCCAGTCGTCGTCGTGCTCGCGGGCACGGTGGTCGTTGTCGTTGTCGTTGTCGTGGTGGTGGTCGTCGTCGTGGTGGTGGTGGTCGTCGTCGTATTGACCACCTGGGTGACGGCCGTCCCTGCTGTCGACCCCGAGTACGTGGGCGTGCCCAGGTAAACCGCCGTGATCTGGTGGGTGCCCCCGCTCGAGTACTTGACGCCACAGGTAGCCGTGCCGCTGCTCACCGTCTCCGTACTGCAGCTGCCGATCGCGGTGCCGCCGTCCTCGAACTCCACCTTCCCGCTGTTGACGGTACTGCCGTCTCCGGCCGTCACGGTGGCGGTGTAGGTCACGGTGGTGCCCTCGTCCACGGGCGTTTTGCTGCTGCTCACGGCGGTCTGCGTGGCCACGGGCAGGTTGAGGGAGGCCGCGTTGAGGGGGCCGAAGTCGGCGGGGACGGTGCCCTGCACGGCGTTGGGGCAGAAGCTGTAACCGGGCTCCGACGCGCAGGCCTGCACCGTGTAGTCCGTGCCCGTAAGCACCAGGCCCGGCGTGTCCACCACGTCCGTGACGAACTCGCCGCTGGCGCCCGTCACGGGCGCCCCGGCAACGTCCGGACCGGGCTGCGTTGTGGCCTCACAGCCGCTCTGGCGACCCGTGCAGTAGTAGATGCTCACCGACCACGGTGAGGTGTAGGTCGCGTAGTTGCCCACCTGCGAGTACCAGGCCGTGTAGGCCATGGTCTGGGCCGGCTCGGTCTGCACGGCGCGCCCGGCGGCAACCGAGAAGGTGAGCGAACCGGTCTGCCAGCCAGGGTCGGACATCTCCACCGTGTAGCTGCCGGCCGTCAACGCCGGGGGCTTGTCCGTGCTGGAGTCGACCAGGAAGCCGGATGTCGGGTCGCTCACGAGGCTCTCGATCGGCGTCCCGGAGGCCTTCGAGCCGCTGTAGAGCGACGCCGAGATCGCCAGGGCGGGCAGGGAGGACGGGATCTCGTACGAAGCAGTCTGCGAGGTGCTCTGGGCGTTGTCCTGAAGCTCGCCGAGTATGAACACCTCGGTGGCCTGGGTGAGGGCCACACTGCCTGCGCTGACCTGCTGCGCCGTGGAGGAGAGGGCGGTGCACGACGCCGGCGCGCCCGAGCCAGGCAGGACGATGCACAACGGCGTACCCTTGGCCGTGCCGTAGCCGATGCCCAGCCCGCTGGCCGTCACGCTGTAGACGCCCGGAGCCACTCCGAGGAACGTCGCTGTCCCGCTCGAGTCGGTCAGCTGGTAGCTCTGGTCCTGGCCGCTGCTGCAGTACGGGCTCGGTACGTTGCTGACGGGGCAGGAGGCACCGGACTGGCTTGGGGTGAGGCTGACACTGGCCCCTTGTATGCCCTGAGCGCTGGACGCATCTTCGACTTGGACGGCGATGTCGGCTGTGAAGGAGTCGAGCGTCGGGTTGAGCGCGTAGTCCTCCCCCGCCCCCTGGGTGATCTCGACGGTCTGCGAGTACGGCTGGAAGCCAGGTGGGTCGAACGAAACTGTGTAGCTCTCGTTCGGGTAGAGCAGCTGCTGGCCCTGCCTACCCTGGACAACGTAGCTACCGGGGCCCGCGTTGCCCACCTCGACCGTCAGCTCGCTGTTGGGTATGACGCACGACGACTGCCCGGGGCAGGCGCCGAAGCCCGGGCCGTCGTCGGTCACCGTTATCGCCGTCGTCGCCAATGTCTGCACGGGCGAGAGAGGGGCCGAGCCGACGATCCCGTTGACCGTGCCGGTGATGCTGTTGAAGTTCTCCGCCAAGGAGACCGCCGTCGTGACGCTCCCCTCTCCGAGCGAGAGCACGTAGGTCTTGCTGTTTGCCGAATAGTTGTCGAGGGAGAAACCCAGCTGCCAGGTACCCGGGGGCACGCAGACGGAGAACTGCCCGTTGGGGCCCGTCGTGCCGGCACCGGCCCCCCCGGACGGGGGCGCGCCGCCCGCGCATGGCCCGCCGATCGTCGGGGCCGTCGGCAACGACCCGCTGTACTGGACCCCGACCCCCTGCAGGGGCAGCCCGGTCGCCGAGTCCGAGACCGTCCCCGAAAGGGTGACGTCCTGGGCGTACTCGACGACGCCGATCTGCGCTGGTGTCCCGCCAACCGGCACCGAGCTGCTCGCAGGCGCGGTCAGGCTCGGGTCCCAGAAGCTGGGCGCCAGGTAGCCGGCCGAGGTGGCGACGGCCAGCTGGTACGTCCCGGCACCGAGGCCGACCGTGCTTGCCGTGACATTGCCCAGGACGGTGAAGCTCCCGTCGGAGCCGGTGACGGCCGAGTATGCCGACCCGCCCGGCCCCGTAGCCGTAACCGTCAGCCCGACGAGGCCGGCAAGCAGGTTGTGAGCCGACGAGGGGGCCTGGCCCACGTTGGCGAGGTCCTGGATCACGCCCGTCACCTTGCCCTGGATGCAGCCGACCGGCGCCACGGTCAGCTGGAACGGGCTCGACGCCGGCTGGTTGACGCCCGGCGAAACCTTGAAGGTATTGTCCACGCCACCAGCGCAGCCAAGGTAGGCCTCGATGGAGTAGGTGTACGAGCTCGACGAGCCCAGGCTCACGCCGCTGAAGGTCACGGCGTCCGAGCCGGCCGCTGCCACCTGCTGCTGCACGAGGGTGGCAGGTGTCGCAGTCGTGTCGTACAGGGCGAAGGTCGCTCCGTCCAGGGGCGAGCCGCCCGAGGTCGTGGCCGCCACGTTGACGGTGGCCTCCTCGTAGAGGGTCACCGGCGAACCTTTGTTCACCTGGACGGCCGGGCACGGCGCTGCGCTGCAGGAGGCGGCGATCGGCACCACCACCTGCACGGGCGCCGGGGCGTCATAACCCCCGTCACTGAAGAGCAACCGGTAGGTGCCCGGCGCAGACGCACCCGGTACAGGTGACGCCGGGTCGTCCCACACGATGTTGCCGCCGGCGTCGACGCTGGCCGTGATGTTGGTGCCGGCCCCGGACCCCGACTCGACGGTCACGGACACGGCCTGCAGTTCGGCCCCGGTGGCCGGCGGGTTGTACGCCGCTGGTCCCTTGTCCAGCGCGACTGTGCCCGAGATGGTCGACACGAGCGGTGTCAGCACGAGGTCGGCGAAGAAGCCGGGCTCGCAGCCCGCTGGAGCGGTCACCGGAGGCGTGGTGGACGAGGACGGGCCGAGCGTCGAGCTCGTCGACGAGGGGGATGAGGGACCGGCCGTCGAGCTCGTGGAGGAAGACGACGACGAAGTGGCCACCGAGGTGCTCGTGGCCGACGTGGGCCCGCTGCAGCTGGGCACCGTCGCGTTGTTCTCGGTGAACGGCAGGAAGCCACCGGCCGTCACCTGAAGGCTGAGGGTGGGTGAGGCTATCTGCTCACCGGCGGGCACCTTGGTGAAAGCGAAGGTGCCGTCGGCGTTTATCGGGGTGGTGAAAGTGCCGAGCAGGAGCGTCGGCGGGTTGATATTGGTGTCGTAGTACTGCCAGGTGGCCGTCACCGTCCCCGGCGAACAGCTCCCCGCACCTGCCGGTGGCGTGCACGTCACCGGCGTGAGGGTGCCGCCCGAACTGAACACGACCGAACCGGCGATTGTGGCCGAGGACACAAGCATGACTGTGGAGTACTGGGCCATGGTGTTGTCCTGGACGTCCACCAGCGCCGGGTCGGGCCGAGTCGTGACAAGCTGCCCGCTGCCGTTGTCGGCGTTGGCGAAACAGACGTCGTACTGGCCTGGCGGCAACCCGGAGAAGAGCACCGGGTTGCCCGGGCTCCCCGCTGTGCCCGTCGTCAGTGTTTCGGTCACTGCGCCGTTGGTCGGGCAGTTGACAGCGGGGACGACCTGCGCGCCGCCGGGGGCGGTGAGCGCAGTCGTTGCCACCGTGGCAGGGGTGGTCGTCGTCGGGCAGGGCGCCGTCGTCTGACCGGCCGATGTCGACGGCTGTGCGCCGCCGTCACAGCCGAAGGGGCCGGTGACGGTCACCTGGGTGCTGACCTGTTCGAGCGAACCGCCCTGGCCAGGCGTGACGGCGTCCACCCTCAGCTGGCCGTACATGTCCAGGTTGAAGTTCAGCACCGGGCTCTGGCCGAGCGGGACCGTCACCGAGCCGCTCGCCGCCGCCCAGCTGTCGTGGTAGCCACAGGGGCTCGGTTGCCCGTTGGCACAGGTGGCACCCGGGTTGGACGTGCCGGGGGCGTACGGTCCCTGCACCGAAAGTTCGTAGGTCCCGTGAGGCAGCCCTATTATGCGGTAGGCGCCGCTCGCGCTCGCGTAGCAACCCTTGGTCGTGCCGTCTGGGCCGGTGGCCAGCGCCGTAGGCGGAGCGCTGGTGTCGGACAACAGGGCGCACTCAGCCGTGCCCGGCAGCGGCGAGACGGTCACGAACGCCCCTCCCACCACGCCGCTTGCGTCGCTCACCACTACCCCGGAAACAGCCTCGAGCGGAGGCAGCAGTACCACTGGGGCGACAGCCAGCGCATCCATGGGCACGTCGACGACCACGCTCGCGTGCTCGTAACCAGGAGCGGTGACAGTCACGGTGTGCACCCCGGCGCCCAGCCCCGGCACGACGTAGGAGCCATTGCTGCCGAGGGCGACCGAGAGGGCCGGGTTGCCGTCCACCTCGGCCGTCCCGTTGGTCACGGCCGAGCCGGTGGTCAGGTCGACGACATTGCCGGTTATCTGGGCCTTGTCCTGGGCCGCCTGGCTGAGCGAGGGCATGTCGACGGCAGCTACGACCTCGGGCTGGCCCGCCGTCACGTCGATCTCAGTGGACTTGGTCTTGTAACCGAACAGGGAGTACACCAGGACGTAGTGGCCGGGCGCCACATTTGCCATCTCGTAGGTGCCCGGGAGCCGGCCGCCGCCCGCTGAGGTGGCACTGAGCGCCTTGTAGGTGTTCTGGGGGCTGGTCATGACCACCCCCACCCCTCCGAGGGGCTTGCGCCCGCTCATTATGACCCCCGAGACGTCGGCCGCCACCGACGACAGCTCGAAGTTGGCTACGGAGCGCCCGCTGCGGTAGACGGCCGGCCCGGACAGGTCGACCATCTGGTCCTGGCTCGCCCAGCCCTGAGCCGAGGCGGTGACGGTCCATTTGCCTGGCACTGACAGGCCGTCGATGACGTAGGTCCCGACCACCCCGAGAGCCGGATCCTGCGACCCGGTGAGGGTGGTGACCGATTTGGTCACCGTGCCGTTCGTAGCCGTGACTGTCACGCCTCCCACGGGCGCGCCGCCGGCAGTCACCGTCCCCACGATCGCGGCCACGCCCGGTTGGAGGCTGAGGTCGACCCTGGGTGCGCTGGCCCCGGCTCCGAGCTTGGCCAGCGCCGTTGCCGCCCCGAAACCCGGCGCCGAGGCCGTCACGAGATAACTGTCGGGCGTCGTCAGGCCCGATATCGACCATGCACCTCTACCCGCACCGGTGGTGGGCGTGACGGCGGTAACCGTGACGGTGCCGTCCGTGACCGTCACCGTCGCCCCTCCGAGCGGCCCGAGCGGGCCGCTCACCACGCCGGAGAGCGCGCCAGGCCCGGGGTTCATCGTCACTGTCAGGCTCAAGGCGGCGCCGTTGGCCGAGACGACGAACTTCTGGTCCCCGTAGCCGGCCTTGGCGAAGGTGACCAGGTACTCGGCCGGCGACGGGAACTGGGCCGGGAACGAGAAGAAGCCGCCGGAATACGTCTTGGTCGTGCTCGGCGCGCCGACGAGGCCGCCGTTGGCCAGGACGGGGCCCGAAGCAGGTGCCCCTGGAGATCCGAGCAGTTTGCCTTCAGGCCCGTTTGCGGCGTTGAGGACGGTCGCCCCTCCAACGGAGCTGTCCACGAGCGACGTCTGCTGCACGGTCACGGTCACCCCTACGGGGCCCGCCGCCTTGACCTGGCCGCTGATGGCAACCAGCTGCCCGGGGCCGGTAGCCGAGGTCAAGGTGGCACCCTTGCCAGGCGGCAGCGTGCGCAGGACGGCACCGCCACCACCCGCTGACGCCCCACCGCCGCCACCCGTCCCAGGACCGCTGCGGCGACCGCCGCTCCCGCCCCGGTGCCCCCCGCCAGCCGAGCCGCCGGCGCCGGAGGGGCTGCCTGGGCGAGATGACTGGCCCGAGCCGGTCGCGCCTGAGGCCTTGCCCGCTGGGGACGAGCCATGTCCTCGGCCGACGCTGGTCGGGCCGGTCCCACCGGAGGCGCCCGTCCTCGACGTGGCGCCACCGCCCGCCGCCCCCGCTCCGGCGCTCCCGCCCTGCGTGTGCAGGCGACCGGCCGTGGCCGGCCTATGCAGGCCCACCCTGGGCTTGGGGACCCTGAGCGCGACCGGCGCGGCCGGGTTGGAGGAGTAGGCGCTGCTCAGCTTGCCAACCACGAGCACGGCAAGGGCGCCGAGCATCGCGACGGTCGCCAGGACGGCCGACGCCTTCAAGAAGAGCGCTGACAGCCACGGCCGCTGCACGAAGGTGCCACTGAGCGCCTGCGGCGCCCCCCGGCCCTTGACGCGAACAACGTACGGCACCCGCCGTGGCGGCCCGGCCAGTGCCCGCGCCGCTGCGACATCGGCGCGAACCCTGGCCCGCGCTCCAGGCGCGAGGTGCAGCTCGTGGTCGCCAACCCGCACCCGCGCCCCTGCCGGGCTCGTCCCCACGACCTGTACGACCTGAGGCTTCTGGCCGCGGTTGTGCACCTCGACGTGGAACCTGCCCCGAAAGGCGCCTGAGACCTCCTCCGGCATCGAAGCCCCCACCGAACCGGTTTCGGCCACGCTCAGCACCAGGTCCGCCTCGGCGGGACGGCCCGCATTGCCCCCTGTGACGGTGTCCTGGGCGTAGGCACGCACCGCCGCCTGCAACTCGCACGGCGGGTAACCGGCCGGAAGGGTCAGTGTGAACGTCGCCGCCGAGGTTTCGCCGGGCTGCAGCGGCCCCACGGGCGCCGGTAACGCGGCCCAGTCAGGTGAGACGCCCAGCAGCTCGAAACGGGCCGTGACAGGCGAATTGCCGTCGTTGCGTACGAGTACCCGGACAGGCGCCGGCTCCCCCGGCGTCACCTCCGCCGGCCCCACACCGAGGGTCAGGACAGGCGGGGACCTGAAGTCCCCCGTCCCGCCCTCGCCACCACGTCCATGGGCCGGCTGCCCGTAGGTGCTCAAAGTTCCCTCGCTAGCTGGGCTGCAGCGCAGTCGTCGTAGTGGTCCCGTTGGGGCCGGTCGTGGTGGTGGTCCCGCCCGTCGTGCTACTGGTCGAGCCGGCCACCACAGTGGTCGTCGTGCTAGTGGCCGTCGGTGCCGTGGTGGTCGTGGGCGCCGTCGTGGTCGTGGGCGCCGTGGTGGTCGTGGGCGCCGTCGTGGTCGTGGGCGCCGTCGTGGTCGTGGGCGCCGTCGTGGTCGTAGGCGCCGTCGTGGTCGTAGGCAGGCTCGTGGTGGACGTCGATGTGGGTACCCCTGTTGTCGCGGGGAGCGTCGTCGCCTGCCCGGCGGTGGTCGACGTGGTGGGACCGGCCGCGCTCCCCGCTCCGGTGACGAGCACCACAGTCGGCAGGTGGTCGGCCTCGCTCGGTTTGAGCACCACGTCGGCGGTCTTCTGCCCGGGCGTACCCGCCGGGTAGGCGTACTGGACTATGTACTCCTGGGGCGCGGCCAGGTCCGGGAAAAGGTAGTGACCACGCGAGTCCGTCGTGACCGTTGCGAGAGAGGTGCCGGGGTACTGGTTGGACAGGTAGATCGTGGCCGTCGCACCGGGCAGGCCGACGTCGGTCCCGTTGACGGACTGGTCGACGTAGCCGTCTATCGACGCGGCATCCGCCAGGACGGCGTCGTCCCGGTAACGCTGGCCCGAGACCACGCTCACCACCGACGACGTAGGCACCGAGCCCGAACGGCTGAAGCTGACCGTATAGGTGCCGGGCGTGATGCCGTCCACCTCGTACTCGCCCCCGACCGGGACATCGGCTGTCGTGACCGTGTAGCTGGAAGACCCCGAGCTGATCGACACGCTGATGCCGGCGAGTGGCCGGCCATGGGGATCGGTGACACGCCCGTAGATGACAGAAGTGGCCTGCTGCATGGTCACGTCGACGTGCAGCGGGTCGACAAGGGCTCCCGGCGACGGCGGGGTACCGGGCGGCGACAGCTGGACCTGGGTGGTCTCGCTGACCAGGTCGGGCCGGGAGAACGTGACCTGGTAGGTCCCCGGCGACGGGAGGCCGCCGAGCTGGAAGCTGCCGGCCGCACCGGTCGCACCCCCGAGGGTGAGGGTGGTGGTCGTGAGCGACAGCTGGCCGTCGGCGACGGTCACCAGCACCCCGCCCGCCGGCGACCCGTCGGCCAGGACCGTCCTGCCGGAGATCTCCCCGCTGCCCTTGGTGAGCGTCACGTCGATGCCCTGCAGGTGCTCGCCGGCAGCCAGGCTCAGGTTGAGGGTCTGGCTCGCATAGCCGGGGGCGCTGACGGCTACGGTGAACGTCCCGGGGGTGGGCAGGTTCCCGAGCTCGAAGTCGCCGGCCTTGCTCCCCGTCAGCGAGACCGTGGAGGAAGTGACGGGTGAACCGCTGGTGCCTCCCGTGGCGCTGACCGTAGCCCCGCCGAGGGGGCTGCTCGTCGAGGAGATCTTGCCCGAGACCGTGCCGTCACCCAGCTGCAGCAGTACGGTAACGCCGGAGTCCGCCTGGCCGCTCGCCAGGTCGACGGTCTGGGTCGCAGTGGCGTACCCGGCTTTGCTGACCACGAGCTGGTAGGTGGCCGGCGAGGGCACGTTGGGCAGGGCGAACGCCCCCGACGAGTCGGCGGTCGTCGAGCCGACGACCGCGCCGTTCAGCGCAGTGTTGGCGCTCGCCACCTCCAAGGCCACCAGCGCGCCCGCAGGCGACGGCCCGGTGACCGTGCCCGCTATGGTCCCCGGCAGCCCCCCGAGCTGGCTGTTGACACCGTTGAGGGCCTGCTGGGAGACGAGGTCGATGGGGGTGCCGCCCTCGGGGGTGGGGCTGTCCGGGTACCACTGCTCGGCGAACCCGGCTCCGGTGAACTCGAGTTTGTACGAGCCAGGGGCCAGCCCTGAGAACCTGTAACGCCCGTGGGCGCCGGTAGCCGTCGACGCCAGAGCGGTGGAGGTGTCGGCGGCGCTGAATATGTAGACGGTGATGCCATCGAGACCGGCCGCGGGGCCCCCGGACAACGACGTGACCGTGCCGGACATGGACGCCCCGCCCGTGCCACCGGCGGCACCCGCCTGGGAAGCGAGGCTGGCCTGCAGGGCTTGCATCACATCGTTGGAGTTGTTGGCCGAGGTGTTGTTTATCCGGGCCAGGGTGACCGTTATCACAGCAGCGAACACGGTGGCCGCAAGCAGGAGCCCGACCAGCGCCAGGTGGCCCCGGCTGATCCACGCCTTCTGCAGGAAAGTGCCGAAAGCCTTCACTGGCGTGCCAGGGTTGGCATCCCCGGTCGATGTGACCGTGAAGGGCCGAACCTTGGGACTGCCCGCGATCGGCCTGCGACCTTTCAGCTTGACCGTTACCGGCCGGCTCTCCCCGGGAGCCAGGGGCAGCTGCGCCGGCGCGAAGGTGAAGCCGACCTTGCCCTCGTCCTCGACGCCGACCAAGGTCACGCTCTGGTTGACGTTGCCGGTATTGCTCACCACTGCCGCCACCGCACCCCGGCGGCCCGCCGTGACGCTCGATGGATCCAGCTTGAGAGCCAGCCCCGGCTCGGGCGGCACCTCGAGCTCGAGGTCGACCACCTGCACCTCGTAGGGCTCGGTGACCTCGCGCACCTCCACGCTCACCCGCCGCAGACCGGCCGGGGAGCTCCTCGGGAAGTTGACGCTGAGCACGGCGATACCGGTGCTCCCCGGGAACAGGGACAGGTCCTGCTTGTCCAGGGAGGTCCACTCGCTGTCGGCACCAAGGATCCGGATGCGGTGCCCGCTGATCAGAGCTTCGGTATTGAAGACCTGCACTGTGAAGACCGCCGGCACCCCTGGCGCGACGACGGCGCTACGCGGGGCGACATCGACCCTCACCTGATCACCTCCCGGCCCCGCACGAAGCGCGGAGTGACCCGCCTGCTGCCGGGCTTCCTGAGGCTGGAGGCCGCAGGGGGGCCAGCGGCAGCGGTGGTCGGGCTGCCGGCACCCGCCGTCGGGCCGCCGGGCCCCGCAGCACCTGGCACAGGCGCCATCCGTATGCGACTGGCAACGGTCTGTCCGGCGGCGAGGTGGACCAGCGCCGTCTCGTTCTGGTAGCCGGGATAGGAGAAGCTGACCGTGTAGACGCCCGCCGGCAACTGCGTCAGCTTGTACCCACCCGGTGGCGAGGATGCGCTGAGGGTCTGCTGCTGGTTGGTGCCGTCGGTGATGCTCACCGTCACGCCTGCCAGGGCCCGGCCGCTGACGGCGTCGACAACCCGCCCTTGGACCTGCCCGAGCGCCGGCTGCAGCTGGACGTCGACGCCCGCTGCCAAGCCGGTGGGACCGAGCGTCGCCCCCACCGTCTGGCTGGTGTAGCCGGAAAGCGAGAAGGTCAGGGAGTATGTCCCCGGCGTCGGCAGGCCCGCGATCGTGTACGTGCCAACCTGCGCCCCGAGGCTCCCGCCCGTGAGCGTCTGGGTCGAGGCGGGCGTCGCCAGAGCTCCCACGGTCACGGTCACGCCACCGAGCGGCGCGCCGCCGGGCCCTGTCACGAGGCCCGAGACGGTACCCGTCCCGCCCACCATCGAGACCCGGAGCGCAGTGATCACCTGCCCGGGCGCCAGCTCGACGGCCACGCTCTGGGAACCGTAACCCTGCTTGGAGAACTGCAGCAGGTACGTGGCGGGGGTCGGCAGCTGGGACAGCGAGAACTGCCCGGCCGCACCCGCACTTGCAGTGGAGCTCTCGAAGGTCCTGCCGTTGGAGGTCGCCAGGACGTTGACACCGCCGAGCGGGCCCTTGCCGTCGCTCACCATCCCGTCTATCTGGCCATTGCCTGCGGACATGTAGACGGTGTTGGCCACCACGGCCTGGCCGCCGTTGACGAACACCTGCTGGTCCGATTGCTGGAAGCCCGGAGCGCTGAAGGAAAGTGTGTACGTCGCCGGCGACGCCAGCCCGTTCAAGCGGTAATGCCCCTGGGCATCCGTCGTCGCCGTCTTGCCTGTGGGCACGTTGTCGACCAGCGCCATCACCTTGACAGGCGGCACCGTCGCCCCGCCGGTGACCACCAGTCCCGTCACGGAGCCCGGGAGCCCCGTCACCTGCAGGCCTCCGAGCTTGGTCGTACCCGATGCCTGTACGGGGACCACCGCCGCCTTGGCCGCCGAGGCTGTGCCGGGGTACCAGACCGTGTCGAAACCGGGCGCCGTGAAGGCGACCTTGTAAGTGCCCGGGAACAGGCCCGCAATCTGGAAATCCCCCGTCGGCCCGGTTGCGGCGGAGATGGGCACGGAGGTCCGGGAGCCGATCAGGTAGGCCTGAGCCGTGACCCGGCCGACGCCGTTGGGCTCGTAAAGGGAGCTCACGTTGCCCGTGATGGTGCCCCCGATACCGGCGGGCGCCACGTTCTTCGGCTGGAACCCTGCGGGAGCCCCACCGGTCCTGGCACCGCCCGCAGAAGCACCGGAGGCCCCCGCAGCCGCCGAACCGGCGGCCGCTTGCACCGGGGCGAAGAACGACAGCGGGGCCGACTTGTCGAGCGCCTGCTGGGACAGGACAGCCTGGAGGCCGAAAACGAAGATGCCGGCCCACAGCGCCACGACCGCAGCCAGCACGAGGGCCGTGACCACTCCTCGTGCTACACGGGGCCGCTGCACGTAGGTGGCACGGGCCTCGAGCTCGACCGGCGGTGCCGCCGCCGTTGAGACAGGCGTTGCGGTGCCGGTGATGCTTATGGGCCGCTGGAGCTCGGAACCAAAAACCCGCCGCGGCGCGTGCACCGACATGGTGAGGTGGGCGGAGGCCGCCGGAGCCACCGAGACCTTCGCCGGCGTGAACACGAGCCGCAGGGCACGCTCAGGATCCGAAGCATGCAGGCTCACGTCGAGGTCCGTGTTGCCAAGGTTGTCGACGGACACGGCGAAACGGGACTTGCGGTGGCCGCTGCGGGTCAGCGGAGCCACCGTCGTCCTGGCCACGCTGACCGGCTCGACGTCCAGGACGAACTCGCATACCGCCTGCTCGGTCGGCGCCAGCCGCGAGCGGGCGGTGACCCGGGCCTCGTAACGCCCGGCCCGGAAGGCCGAGGGGAGGTGCACGGTGACCGTGATGGGCCCGCTCGTCCCCGGGAAGAGCGGCAACTCGCGGGGTGCGCAGCTGACGCTTGCACCCTCCAACCCGTCGATTGACGCGTAGACCGAGTCGATCACGTCCGCTGTGTTGGACACCTGGACGGACAACGAGAAGGGCACGCCCGGCTGGGCGGAGATCTCCTGCGACTCGAGTAGGGCGCGCACGGGCCTGCTCAGTCCCCGTCGCCGGCCGGGACGGCCCCCCCGCCGCTCTCGACCGCTGCAGGACGGCCCTCCATGGTGAGCACGCCCGAGCTGCGCCGGCGGCGGAAGACCGGGACGCTCTGACCGCCCGCATGAGCCGGGCCCGCCGTGAGGGCACCAGGACGGGGCGCGACCTCCGCCCCGCCGGGCGCCCTGGTGCCCGGTGGGGCGGGGGCAACCTCCATCGACGACGAAGCAAGGCTGATCTCGCCCGGAGGTGCGGCGGCGGCGGCCCAGTCGTAGACGTTGAGCGAGAGGCTGACCACCACCTGCAGCCCGGGCTTGAGCCTCCCGTCCAGCGACGACCAGAACTCACCTGGGACACGGGACTCCTCGCTTGCGAGCGAGACCGACAGCGGCGACGACGGTGGCACCTGGGGCGGGACGTATGCGGCAGGCACGGACGAGTTGGCCAGTAGGCAGCGCAGCACCGAACCGAGCAGCTGGTGCTCGTCGCGGTGCTCCGAGGCCCACGCCGTCACCAGGTAGCGCAGGTCGACCACCGGGTCCACCGGGCGGCGCGCCACCTGCCCGTCCGCGCTCTTCTGGGCCAACCCGGCGGTCATCCGGCTGAGACTGCGCCGCACGTCCCAGAGGAAGACATTGACCGTGGGGCGGGTGAGACCTGCCCCCCACGCCCGGTCCGGCGCCGCGAAGGAGATGTCGACGCTGGGCTCCGGGAGAGGGACCTCCCGGCGCAGCAAAGTCTCAATCGCCTCGTCGATGAACTGGATCAAGCTGGCAGCTCCCTGAATCGCCCCAGCAGTAGCGTAGCGTCTCTGCCCCTCCGAAGTCCGGCAGTACGGTGGACCGTAGAGGTGCATTTTCTGGTTGACTTGGCTATGGTAATCCCAGGGCAAAGCCACGCCACGCAGGAGGCGCCTGCGTGGGCGGTACTGGCGGACGTCCTGCTCAACCGGGCGGCTCTGGTATTGCGGGTCGCCTTCGACCACAGGCCGGACCCCCTGGCCGGGCTCAAGGTCGACGACGAGGATCTGACCAGGCTCCTCAACGAGCTCCCCGGTCTCGCCAAAACGGACATGTCGCTCGTCCGGGCGATCGACGCCGAGGCTGCCGCCTCTGTATCAGCGGCGCGCGACAGTTTGCGTGCCGAGATTTCCGGCGACGGCCAATTTGGACGTATTGTCCGGTTTGCCGCGTTGTCGGAGATGGAAAGCGAAGTGTTCGCGGCAGCCTGCGCCGTCGAGCTCGACCCGCGCCGTCAGCGCGTCGTCGGCTACCTCAACGACGACGTGAGCCAGAGACGCCTCAGTCTGTTCACGCTCCAGCTCCTGTTCGGGGACCGTCCCGAGGTGGCACTGGCTGCCGGGCCGGGTAGCGGCCTGCGGCGGGCGGCCCTTCTCGGTCCCATGGACGCCGGCCCCATCGCATCGGCCCCCATCACCCCCTCGGCGACGGTCGTGTGGCACCTGAGCGGCGACACCTCGCCGGACCCCGAGCTGCCGCCGGGCTGGCGCTACATCGCCGGCGTGGTCCCGGCGGGCGCGCAACTGCCGCGCAGCACCAAGCTGTTGCTCGTGCCGGGCACGGACCGGGCACGACGGCGCGAGCAGGCCGGCGCCGCCCTGGGCCCTCTGCTCGAATCCCCCCTGCCCGCGTCCCCCAACGCCTGGGACGCGCTCGTGCGCCAGGCAACGCTCCTGCAGTGCGCAGTCCTCGTCGACCTCGACGCCCCACTGCCGCCCGACGCGCGCCGGCGGGTCGAGGAGGCGGCCCACATCCGCTGGGCGTTGGGCTCGAGCGAGGAGCTCCCTTTGGACAGCCTGCCCTCAGTGGCGTGGGCCGAGCGCCCGGCCGCCCCGGCCCGCGCTACGCGCCAGGAATGGGAGTCGGTGGCCTCCGACCGGCCGGGACAGGCCGGTCCCGAGGGCCAATGCGACGGGGGGGTGGCGGGGGCGCACGAGCCGGCGCAAGCACCGTCTGCCTGGCAGGACCAGTCCCTGACAGCCGAGCAACTGGAGCAGGTCGCGGCTGCCGTACCCGGGGTGGGAGGTGTCGGTGCGGCAATAAGACGGTTGGCCGCCGGCCACATCAGCGCCCTGGCGCCCCGGATCCGGCCCACCCGTGGCTGGGGGGACCTCGTGCTCGACGGCGACCGCATGGAACGGCTCCGAGAGGTCGTCGCCCGCTCGCGTTACAAGCACACCGTGTTCTACGAGTGGGGCTTCGAGCCCTCGCCATCGAGTGGTGTGGTGGCCATGTTCTCTGGGCCTTCGGGCACAGGCAAGACCCTTGCCGCCGAGATCATCGCCGGCGAGCTGTCCCTGGACCTCTACAAGGTCGACCTGGCCGCACTGGTCTCGAAATGGGTGGGCGAAACAGAGAAGAACCTGGCGGCCGTCTTCGCTGCCGCCGAAGCCAGCAACGTGGCCCTGTTCTTCGACGAGGCCGATGCCATCTTCGGCAAGCGGTCCGAGGTCTCGGACGCCCACGACCGTTATGCCAACATCGAGGTCGCATACCTCCTCCAGCGCCTCGAGCGCTACGAGGGCATCGTGGTCCTGGCGACCAACCTTGCGACCAACATCGACCCCGCGTTCTTGCGCCGGGTGCACGTGAGCGTGGACTTCCCGATGCCCGAAGAGCCGGAGCGCCGGCGGATCTGGGAGCGAAGCCTGCCGACGAGCGCGCCCCTGGAAGACATCGACCTGGGCCTGCTGGCCAAGTTGTTCAAGCTCTCGGGGGGCGCGATCCGCAACGCCGCCCTCACCGCCGGCTTCATCGCCGCGGACGCCGGCACCGCCGTAGACATGCACTGCGTCATCGACGCCGTGCAGCGCGAGATGCGCAAGATGGGGCGCCTGCTGACGCCTGCCGACTTCGGACCGTACGCCAGCCTGGTCGAAACCGGGACGGGGACCAAGCGTTGACGAGCACGCCACGGGTCACCCTCAGGTACGACCGCAGCGGACCTGCGATCAGCTGGAGCGCGTCAGAGATCCTCGTGGCGGGCCGTGGCTGCACCCTGCTGGATGGTGTGGGTGAGCTCGTGCGCCAGTAGGTCCTGACCAGCCGGGCTGGTGACATCGGGAGCGGAACGCCCGAGGAAGATGTCCGGGCCAACAGTGAAAGCAACCGCGCCGACCTGGTGGTTGAGTGCTTGCGCGTGCTCGCCGGTGTGGACCTTGACGCCACCGAAATCGGCGCCGAAAGCACCTTCCATGGAGCGGCGCACGCCGCCTGGTAACGGCCTGCCGCCCGAGCGCGCCGCTACGATGGCCTTCTCGGTGTCGCTGTCGACGTCGCCCCCGGCCGCTCCGATGACCTCGGAACTGCGCTGTACCCGGCTGATCCGTCCGGCAGGGGCCTCCCGGTCGTCGTCGCTCAGCACACCCGCGGCGGGGCCTTCGGCCCCCTGGGCCCCAGCAGGTCCGGCGCGCAGGCGGGCCACCACCTGGGCCGCCACGTCGTCGGCTTCCTGCTCGTAGCGGTCCCCGGCTGCGCTGACCGTCAACTTGGGCTGCCCGGCGGCTAGCAGGACAGCCGTGGCGCGGTTGCCGGCCTGCTCCTGCAGCAGGCGCACTGCGTCAGGGCCCGTTGACGCCAGGCGGCTGCCGCCGCCACCGCTCGGCGCCCTGGAGGGCGAGCCCGGCACCTTGGCACCGGACGACCGCCCCGGCGCCTGCTCTGGACCGGCGGGCTGGTGTCGATGGCGCGCTGGCATCAACCAAAGAGTACGACCGAACCGCTGCGGCCGCAAGGTTCGCGCCATGCCCGGGGCACGAGGTCGCCGACTGTCAGCGCCACCCGCAACACCGCACCGAGCCGGGAGCGCCGGCCGGGCTGCCCGGGCGCCCGTGCCGCTGCTTCAGTGCCCCGCACCGGCAGTGCCGGCGCCGACAGTGCCGGTGCCGCCGTGGCGCTCGGCGTAGAGGTCGCGGATCTCTCCGATGCTGCGACGCAGGTCGCGACCGTGTACCCAGGATTCGCCCGCCTGCTCCATGGAGCCCATGAGGTCCCGGTCTGTGCGCAGGCGCCTGATCTGGCTGACGAGGTCGGGGACGTCGCGCGCTTCGACGGCGAGGCGCCTACGCACCATCTCGGCGGTCGACGCAGTCCCGTGGCCTGCCAGTGGAGCGAAGGCAACGACCGGCCGGGGCGTGCGCAGAGCCTCGAGGACCGTGACACCCGCTCCGTTGGTGACCACCACGTTCGAGGCAGCCATCAACTCGGGCATGGCCGAGGTGTAGCCGAGGACGGTGAGGCGCCCCGGCATGGCGTCGGCCAGCGTCCGCATCTCCGCCTCGAGACCGGCGTTCTTGCCGCAGACCGCGACGACGTGCACCGGGGGCTCCATCCTGACGAGGGCCTCCACGCCGGGACGGATGTCACCGAGGCCCCAGGCACCCCCGGTCATGAGGACGACGAAGTCGTCTTCGGGTAGGCCGAGCTCCTTGCGGGACACCTCTCGGGTGAAGTCGCCGAAGCCCTTACGAACGGGCGGGGCCCCGACGCGCATGGAGGCCTCGAAGCTCGCAAGCATGGCGTGCTCGGAGGCGGTGTCGTACATGACGAAGTGCAGGTCGATGCCGTCGTAGACCCAGAGCGGGTGGACGTGGAACGCCGGTATGTAGGTGACCGACACCGTCGAGTACCCCGATGTGCGCCTCATCCAGTCGAGGGCGGCTGAGCCGAACGGGTACGTGGAGATGACGAGGTCCGGGTCCCTGCCCTTCAACACCTTGGCCAGGCGTGGCCCGAAGAAGTCCCCCACCCAGCGTCGCGAAGCCCGGGCGAAGCGCTCGGAGCGCGACAGCCAGGCGTAGAAGATGGAGTACGTCCAGGGCAGTGCCGAGAGCTGGAAGCCGTATGCCCAGCGGGCGGCGCGGGCGAAGCGCACCCCCCGCAGCTCCATGGTGTCGAGACGCTCGACCTTGCACTGGGGCCAGCACTCCTCGATAGCCTCGGTCAAGGCGGTCGCCGCCGCATTGTGGCCCTCACCCATCTCCGCCGAAATGATGAGGACGCGCTGGGGCACGTTATCGTCTAGACCCGTCATCCGCGCCCATGCACTCCTTCTGCCCTCGAGTCCCGGCCACCAGGCCATAGCCGATGTTGGTCCTCGGTAGCCTACTCGCGCTCCTCTCGGGCATGCTCAATGCGGCTGCCGCCGCGCTCGAGAAGCACCAGGGCATGCATACCGGCACCTCCCACAAAGGGATGCGCCTCCTGGTCGCGCTGGCCCGTAGGCCCCTGTGGCTGCTCGCCATCGGCCTCAGCGGCGTGGCCTGGGTGTGCGAGGCGGCCTCGCTGGCCACCGCACCGGTACCCGTCGTGGCCACCCTGCGCAACGCCGGCCGAGGGTTGCTGGTGCTGGGCGGGGGGCGCTGGCTGGACGAGCGGTTCACCACCCTGGAGATCGTCGGGGTGGCTCTGGCCGGCGCCGGTGGTGCCGTCACGGCCATAGGCTCCGCCGCCAGCACGGTGGTCCGCCGGCCGTTGTCCAACCTGACCGAGATCCTCGTCGGGGCATGCTGTTGCGTTGCCGCCTTCGGGGTCGCCGCCGGTGCCTCCAGGTTGGCGGACGGCCGCGGGCCGGGCGCGGCTGCCTCCCGCGTGGGCCCCCGCCGCCGCAACGCCGCCGGCATCGCCACGGGGGCCGCCGTGGGACTGCTCTTCGCCGCCACCGGCGTGTACACCAAGGAGATCGGCGACCGGTTCGCCCTCTACGGGCTGGGTGGCCTCACGTCCGTACTGGCCAGCGCCAGCCTGTGGCCCATGGTCGCCATCTCGGTCTGGGCGCAGAGCCTCGTGCAGCAGGCGTTCCGCCGAGCAAACGCCGCCAGCGTCTCGGCGGCCAACGCCGCCGTCGCCTCGCTCGGCCTGATCGCTGCCGGGTTCCTCCTCTACGGGGAGAACGTGCCAGGAGGCATCTCCGGGTTGATGCTGTTCGCCGGGATGGGCATCTCCCTCGCCGGCACCGTCCTCCTGCTCACCTCCAGGCCGGTGGCCGCCGGCGCCGGGCCGGGCGGGCCGGCCGACCCGCCGGCTACGCCTTCGCCGCCAGCTGCGACTTCAGCTCCTCGATAGCGGCCATCACGTCGTGCAGGCCGCCCTGGGTGTTGGCGTCGAGCAGGTCGATTATGCGCTCCACGTCCTCGAAGGTCTTGGCCGAGCGGGCATCGGCGGCCACGTTCTGCAGGTTCTGGCCGACCATGAGCGCAGGCAGGAGGACGAGCTGTATGAAGCTCTGAGCCAGCCATTCGACGACTATGACGAAGCCGGCCTCGCCGATCAGGCCGATTGTCGGGCTGACGACGTTCGCTTCGACCAGTGCGGCGGGCAACGCCAGAAGTGCGATGACGCAGAACAGCCAGAAGCAGCTCATCGTGCCGACGTTGTTCGTGATGAGCAGGGCCACCCGCTTGTTGAACCGCGCATAGGCGTTGTGCGTCGGCAGGTGGTCTACCGTCCGGCCGTGCACCGGGTGCCCGTGGCGGGTGAAGCCGAACGTCGGGGCTCGGTGATGGTGGGCGGCGCTCTGTGCAAGGGGCTGGGCGGGGTCCATCGCCAGATTGTCGCGCGCCACCCCGCTCAGGGCCGGGATTGCCCGCGCACCCCTGCACCGCTCGGCCTGTGGCACGGGGCCGGCACCGCCGGCAAGGCGGTCAGCGCAGGCGCGAAACGTGCAGGTGGAAAGCCCTGCCGTCCGCCACAGTGGCCCGCTGGGGGTCCACGAGGGGCCGCTCGGCCATGACGAGCTGGTCCGCCAGCGTCTCGCTGGTCACCATGGCCCGGTGCTCGTCGACAGCCTGGCGCAGCTCGGCGAAGTGGCCAAGGTCCAGGACCAGACGTATCCGATCTGAAACGTCGAAGCCGGCCCGCTTGCGCGCCTCCTGCACCTGGCGCACGAGATCCCTGGCCAGGCCCTCGCGCTCGAGCTCGGGAGTCAGCGCCACGTCCAGGCTGACAACCATGTCGTTGCCGGGCAGGGCTCGAGCCGAACCGGCGTTCCGGGGCACCAAAGACAGGCGGTACTCCCCTTCTTCGAGCACGTGGCCGGCGGCCTCGACCCGGCCGTCCGCTGTGCGCGCCCACTCGGCCCGGCGGACGGCGCCGATGACCTGCTGGGTGGCGGGCCCGAGGCGCGGCCCCAGCACCGCCGGGTTGACCACGAGCACGAGGTCGGCGACCTCCGCCGTGTCCGGGACCAGGTTGACGGCCTTGACGTTGAGCTCCTCTGCGACAAGGGCGGAGTAGGGCGCCAGGCGGGGAGCACCGGCTCCGGCCACGGTCACCGAAGCCAGCGGCAGCCGGGCCCGGCGGTCCGTGGCTTTGCGGACCGAGTGACCGGCAGAGCACACCTCTCTGACCAGGTCCATCTCGGCGACCAACTCGGGATCGGAGGGGAGGCTGGACGGCTCCGGCCAGTCCGCCAGGTGGACGCTGCGCTCCCCTGTCAGCCCCCGGTACACCGTCTCGGAGACCATCGGCAGCAGCGGGGCGACGACCAGGCTGAGCGTGCGCAGCACGCTGTTGAGCGTGTCGTAGGCGGCCTCCTTCGAAGCGTCCGAGGCCCGGCCTGCGCCGGCCCGGCTCCAGAACCGCTCCCGGCTGCGCCGTATGTACCAGTTGTTGAGGGCGTCGAGGAACGACGTGACCGTGGCGCAGGCCCCGAACAGGTCGAAGCGGTCGAGCGACGCGGTGACGTCGTCGACGAGCTGGCGGGTCTTGGCCAGGACGTAGCGGTCCATCACCCGTGCGCCCTGAGCCGCCGTCCCGGCGGCGCGAGCCCCCGCCGGCTCCGACCCCGCAGTGCCGGCGTCACTGCCGGCACCAACCCCGTCCTGCGCGCCAGCCGACGCTCCGGCGCCGTCCGCCCACCACCTGGCCCGGTAGTCGTCCGCGTTGGCATAGAGGACGAAGAACTTCCAGGCGTTCCAGAGGGGGTTGAGCACGGACCTCACCGCCTCGGCTGGGCCCTTGCGGTCGACCACCAGGTCACCGCCCCGCACGACCGGGGACGACAGCAGGAACCAGCGCATGGCGTCGGCGCCGTACGCATCGAACATCTCGTCCGGGTCGGGGTAGTTGCGCAGGCGCTTGGACAGCTTCTGCCTGTCGTTGCCGAGGACGACCCCGTGGGCGATGCAGTTGCTGAACGCCGGCTTGTCGAACAGCGCCGCCGCCAGGACGTTCAGGGTGTAGAACCACCCCCGCGTCTGGCCCACGTACTCGACAACGAAGTCGGCCGGGAAGTGCTCCTCGAACCAGGCTGCGTTCTCGAAGGGATAGTGCACCTGGGCGAAGGTCATCGAGCCCGACTCGAACCAGCAATCGAGGACGTCCTCGACCCGACGCATGGTCGACTTGCCGGTCGGGTCGTCCGGGTTGGGCCGCACGAGCTCGTCGACTGCCGGGCGGTGCAGGTCCCGGGGCCGCACGCCGAAGTCGGCCTCCAACTCGTCGAGGCTCCCGTAGACGTCCATGCGCGGGTAGCGCGGGTCGTCGCTCTTCCATACCGGCACGGGCGCACCCCAGAACCGGTTCCTGGTGATGGACCAGTCCCGAGCGCCCTCGAGCCACTTGCCGAAAGCACCGTCGCGCACGTGGGCAGGCGACCAGTTGACCTGCTGGTTGAGGCGCAACATGTCGTCCTTCACTGCAGTGACCTCTACGAACCAGGACCCGATGGCCCGGTAGACGAGCGGCGTGTCCGTGCGCCAGCAGTGGGGGTAGGAGTGCTCGTAGGTCTCGTGGCGCACGAGCACTCCCTTGGCCCGCAGTTCGGCTATCACCGGGCGGTTGGCCTCGAACACCTGAAGCCCCTCGTAGGGGGGCACCTCCGCCGTGAAGCGGGTGCGCGAGTCGACGGGACAGACCACCCCTATGCCGGCATGCTCACATGCCCTCTGGTCGTCCTCGCCGAACCCGGGAGCCAGGTGCACGACCCCGGTGCCCTCGTCGGTGGTGACGAAGTCGGCACCCACGACCACGAAGGCATTGGGCTGGTCGGCGAAGAAGTCGAACATGGGCCGGTAGGCCAGGCCGACCAGCTCCGAACCCGGGAGCGTGCCAAGCGGCTCCAGCCCGGGGAGGGCCTCGTCCAACACACCTGCCAGCTCGGGGGCCCGGGCCTCAGCGAGCAGGTAACAGGCATCCGAGCCGCCAACGACGCTGTACGCGAGCCCGGGGCGGACCGCCAGGGCCAGGTTGGACGGCAGGGTCCACGGTGTCGTCGTCCAGACCAGCACCCTCACCGGACGGCCGGCCGCCAGCTCCGCCAAGGGGTGCCCCGAGGGGACCTGGGCCAGCTCGAACCAGACGGTGACGGCCGGGTCCTGGCGTGGCCGGTAGGCGTTGTCCATCCGGGTCTCGAAGTTGGACAACGGGGTCTCGCACTCCCAGCAGTAGGGCAGGACGCGCTGGCCCTCGTAGAGCAACCCCTTGTCGTAGAGCCGGCGGAACGCCCAGATCACGCTCTCCATGTAGGAGAGATCCAACGTCTTGTAGTCGTTGGCGAAGTCCACCCAACGGGCCTGCCTGTTGACGTAACGCTCCCACTCGTTGCGGTAACGCAGCACCGACGCGCGGCAGTAGTCGTTGAAGCGCCCGACCCCGTAACGCTCGATGTCCACCCTGCCCGGAAGCTCGAGCTCGCGCACCGCCTCCATCTCGGCCGGCAGCCCGTGGCAGTCCCACCCGAAGCGACGCTCCACGCGCCAGCCGCGCATGGTCTTGTAGCGCGGTACGGCGTCCTTCACGAAACCTGTCAGGAGGTGGCCATAGTGCGGCAGCCCGTTCGCAAAGGGCGGGCCGTCGTAGAACACGAACTCCGGGGCGGCTTCGCGGGCCTTGACCGACGCTTCGAACGTGCGGTCGTTGGCCCAGTACGCCAGGACCTCCCGCTCGACAGCCGGGAAGTCAGGTCGGTCGGCCACCGAGGGGTAAGGGGGTTGAGGGAGCTGTGAGTACGGGCTTGCCACCCCGACAATGCTAGGGGACGTCAGCGCAGGCACCCGCTCGATAGACCGCCCCGCTCATGTCTCGTACGGGCGACCGCACGAACCGTGCGCTCGTGACGGGCCGAGGTCAGAGAGGAGTGGATGAACCCTTACGGTCCAGCTCTTCGTCCTCTTCCTCGTCGTCGAGGTACTCGTCCTCCATGGCCAGGCACCACGAGGCGTGCTCCTTGCCTGGCTCAGCGCCGCACTCCGGGCAGGGCTCAGCCTCGGCCTCCGCTGTGTTCACAGCACGCTTCAGATCACGCGCTTCCTCGAAGCGCCGATGCCGTCCCTTTTTCACCATGACTCCCGAACCGAGAAGTGCAGGACCGTCTGCAGCTTACCGCCATCTCCGCCCGCGAAGGTAGCAGAGGTGGTCCGGGCAGCTCTGTAACATGACGGCATGGCGCAGGAGCTGGACATCGACGCAATGCTGGACCGATTTCGCGAACGCGCGCGCGCCGTGCGCCAGCGGGGCCTGCCCCCCATCGAGGGGGTGGAGCGGAAGCGCTTCATGGACCAGGCCAGGACGGACTACATGGATTACGCCATGATCGGCGACGCCTCCGCAAGCCTGGAGGACGGGGTGCTCACGCTGAGGATCGACCTGCGACCCGAGCCGACCGGACAGCAATAGCCGCATGCGCCTAAGGCTGGCCGCTCTGGCCGGGACCGGGCCTGTCCTCGAGCAGCAGCCTGCCCCGGCCGTCGAAGGCCAGGGAGGCCCGACCACCAGCCAGCTTGCGCAAGGGGGCCCCGACGAGCTCCGAACGCCAACCCGTAGCCAGACGGGCACCGGCCTTGCCGGCCAGGAACTCGACGATGTCATTGCGCGTCGCCAGGAGGGCGGCGTCGACGTGCTCGTCTTTGCTGAGCTGGGCCACCCAGGCGGACGCCAGAGCGACCGCAGGCCTCAGCTCCTTGCTCACCTGGTCCGTCTGGGCCACCTGGACCATCTCGGGAGGCAGTGCCCGGCCCCGGGCCACCGCCTCCATGATCTCGGCGTCGGTCCCGGCGCGCAGGTGGCGTGGGTCGAGCCCGCGCACCTCGCGCAGTGCCGCCATGGTGGACGGCGGCGAGTGGGCGATGGAGAGCAGGGCAAGGTCCGGGAGGACCATCCGGGGGTGCACGTCGAGAACGCGGGCCTTGCGCTCCCGCCAGGCGGCCACCTCCTGGGCGATCCCGCGGGAAACCCCCTGGAACTGGCGATTGTCGCGCAACTTCCACCAGGCCTGGTCGGGACTGGCCGGCTCGATGGGGCGCTGCAGGAGCATGGCACACTCCTCCTCGGCCCAGCTGAGCCGCCCCCTTGCCACGAGTTGTCCCGTGATGGCGTCGGCCAGGTCGAGCAGGTGAGCAACGTCTGACGCGGCGTACGCAAGCTGGGAGCTGGTGAGGGGGCGCCGGCTCCAGTCGGTCAGGCGGTCCCCCTTGGCCAAGCGCACGTGCAGGAACCGCTCCGCCAGGGAGGCCAACGAGGCGGAGCCGTACCCCAGGAAACCGGCCGCCACCTGCGTGTCGAAGAGCGCCGAGGGGAGCGTGTGGCAGGCCCTGGCCAACACCTCGAGGTCCTGGGTGGCAGCGTGGGCAACCATGACCGACCCAGAGGCCAGGACCTTGGCGAGCGGCTCCGGGCCCACCGCAAGGGGGTCGACCAGCGCCACGCGCGAAGCGGCGTCCCCGCGCTGCCAGGCCACCTGGACCAGGGCCAGCTTGGGCCAGTAGCTGCGTTCCCGGTGGAACTCGGTGTCCAGGGCATAGCGCGCAGCTGTGAGGATGTCGTCCACCAGGCTGGCGAGGCGCTCCTCGCTGGCCACGACCTCCGGCCCCACCGTCCCTGTCGCTTCGCCCCCGCCTGCCCGGTGGTCCCCCACTACTGGCTTTCCGGCTCGGACCAGGCCCGCAGCTGTGCCAGGCACCTGGCCAGGATGCGGGAGACCTGCATCTGGGTCGTGCCGATGAGGGCACCGATCTGGGTCTGGGAGCACCCGGCGCCGAAACGCAGCTGGAGCACCCGGCGCTCGCGCTCGGGGAGCCGGGCCAGAAGTGGCGTGACGACCATGCGCCCCTCCACCTCCGCCAGGCTGTCGTCTCGCCCCCCGGACCAGGAGGGAGCCCCCACGTCGTCACCTCCCGCGGACATGGCGTCCAGCGGAGCGCTGTTGCGCAGGCCTCCCGCCTCGAGCGCCTCGAGGACGTCCTCGGCGCCGGCACCTGTGTGTGCAGCGACCTCGGCGACAGTCGGTGAGCGGCCATAGAGCTGGCTCAGCTCGTCCATCGCCTGCTGCGCCGCTATGTAGAGGTCGTGGATCCGCCGCGGCGGCCGGACCGACCAGGCCCGGTCCCGCAGGTGGCGCTTGAGCTCGCCGAGGATGGTCGCAGTGGCGAAGGTCGTCAGCTCGGTGCCCCGGGAGGGGTCGAAGCGCTCGACCGCCTTCAGCAAGCCGAGCAGGGCCACCTGGTTGAGGTCGTCGATGTCCTCACCCCGTTGGCCGAAGCGGCTGGCCAGCGAGAGGGCCAACCCCTGATAGGCGGAAACGATCAGGTCGAGGGCTGCAGGATCCCGCGTCTCGTGGTAACCGACCAGGGCTTCCTGCACCCGCTGGCGCTTGTCCACCGCCACGGAGGCCCCGGTCATCGAAGCTGCCGGAGTTGCCACACGCGAAGTCTACCGGCGCGACCCTTCGAGCGAACCGGGAGAGGGCGCCCGGGGTGCCGGCGGTCAACCGCCGTAGTTGAGGCGCGTGTCCTCCATGCGCAACAGGGCCGCCTCCTCGTCGGGAGCTCCGCAGGCGACGACCTCGCCGACGAAGACGGTGTGGTCGCCCGCCTCCGCGGTCGTGCGCACCTCGCATTCCAACCACGCAGCCGCGGCGACCAGGACGGGCACACCGGTCACGCCCAGCTGCACCTGCTGCCCGCCGAGCATGCCGGGGGCCGGGCCCTCCTGGGCCGGTTTGGTGAAAAGGCGGGCCAAGGCCCTGTCGTCGCGCCTGAGGAAGCTCAAGCTGAAAGCACCCCCCTCACCCACGAGCTCGTGACTGAAGGCGTCGCGGCGCACCGATACCGCGACGAGCTTGGGTACGACAGCTACCTGCATGGCCCAGTTGTGGGTCATGAGGTTGCGCCGGTCCCCGGAGGCGCTGCCCAGAAGGTAGATGCCCGACGGCATCCGCCACAGGACGCGGCGGCGCAGGCGGTCGTAGGCATCGGGATCCGCTCCGTGCGGTACGGGCCCGGCTTGGGCCACCCTCAGCGGTCCGGGCCGTGGCGCGCTGTCGTGCTCTCCCGGTCGCGGTCTTCGGGGTCGAGCTGGCACAGGAAGATGGCGCAGCGCTGCGCCTCGTCCTCCTCGCCGATCACTCCCGCCAGGCGGCCCAACGACTCGAGGGACTCGAGGAAGCCACGGTTGGAGGGCTGGGCCCATCTCACGTAGCCCGAGCCTCGCCAGCCGGCGGCCCGCAGGGCGTCCAGGCCCCGGTGGTAACCGGTGCGGGCGAACGCGTACGCGGCTACCCGGTCCTCTGCCTCCCAAGCCCGGGAGAGCGCGGCCCAGGCGTCGAGGTAGCGGGGCCAACGAGCGGCTACGGCTGACAGCGCTTGGCGCGAGCCGTCCGACCACGCCCGGCGGAGGGCTTCAGCCGCCTCCGGCGGTGGCTCGGGAAGGACGGTCTCGGGCGGAGCCCCGCCCAGCTGTAGCTGCGCCATACGCCGCACAGCGTAACCTCGGGGCTCACGACAGCGTGTGTGTTCGACGACATCATCGAGGGAGCCCTGCCCGGTCACGTTGTGCTCGACGAACGCGACATCGTCGCCTTCCTCGACAGCCGGCCCGTGTTCGACGGGCATACCCTGGTCGTCCCCCGGCAGCACTTCGCCACACTGGCGGAGCTGCCCCCAGGGCTTCTCGCCCCGCTCATGGCCGCCGGACGCAGGGTCGCAGCAGCGCAGCGGGTGGCCCTCGGTGCCGAGGGCGCCTTCTTCGCCCTCAACGAGATCGTCAGCCAGAGCGTCCCCCACGTCCATCTACACGTATTGCCCCGCCGGCGCGGGGACGGCCTGCGCGGTTTTCTTTGGCCGCGGCACCGTTACAGCGACGCGGTGGAAGCCGAGGCGGTGGCTGCCGCGCTGCGTCGGGCCCTCCCCGCCCCCGACGAGCTCAGGCCTTGACGCCGGCCTGGGCGCGCACGGCAACCGGCGGCGCGAGCGTCGCACGGTCGCGCCCGGCGTTCTTCGAGGCGTAGAGGGCTGCATCCGCGGCCCCGAGGAGCCGCTCTCCGTCCAGGCCCGGGCCCGCCGCAGTGGCTATGCCGGCACTCACCGTGACCGTCGTAACGGTGCGGGTTGTCGCCACTGCCGCCCTGACCCTCTCGACCACGGCGAGTGCCCCCTCGCCGGTGCAGTTCGGCAGGACGATGGCGAACTCCTCGCCTCCGTAACGGGCGACGACATCGACGTCGCGGACGTTGGCGGCCATGGCGGCGGCGACCTCCCGGAGCACCTCGTCCCCGGCCAGGTGCCCGAAAGTGTCGTTGACCCTCTTGAAGTGGTCGACGTCGATCACGGCCAGGGAGAGGGGTTGGCCCGAGCGGGCACTACGGGCAATCTCGCGCGACAGGTCGGTCATGAGTGCCCGGCGATTGGGCAGCCCCGTGAGGCTGTCCGACGCGGCCAGCTTGTCGACCTCCTTGCGTAGGTCGGCGTTGCTGAGAGCGAGCGCCGCATGGGCACCGAAACGCATGAGCATGTCCAGGGAACGCCGGCTCACACGCCGGCGCACAGGAGGCCCGGACTCCGCCAGAAGCAGCCCCTGACGCTCGCGGCCTGCCCACAGGGGCACGACGACGACGTTGCTGGCGTCCGGGAGGAGCTCGTCCAGGGCTCTGTCCGTCGCGGCGGACAGAGCCCGCACCAGCACCGCCTGGTTACCACGCAACGCCCGCTTGGCTACGGGGCACTCGAGTGCGTCCAGGCCGACGCTCACGTCCTCCACCGATGCAGTCGCCTTCGGCGCAACCGGTGCCTGAGTGCCGGCGTCTGTCGCATCAGCTGCCCCCTCCGCCCACGTCGGTTCGGAGGGCCCTCCCGGGGCATCCGGTGCTGCGGGGGCCTGCGCCCACGCCCGGGCCGCAGTCACCCTTGCCTTGCGTTCCCATATGACGGCGGCGCGCGCCAGGCCGAACGGCGCCAGCAGGCTGCGCAGCAGGACGGCCTCTATACCCTCGGCTCCCGAGCCGCCCTCCATGGCCTCTTCCATCTCGGCCGCCATCTGGCTCAGGGCGTCCAGCTGACCTTTGGAGCGGCGCAGCTCCCGCTCGGACAGGGCCGAGAAGTACGCGGTGCACAGGGCCACCGCCCAGAACCCGGCCGTCCTCACCACGACCTCACCCGGCGACGGCGTGTACACGTTGGCGGTGCCCAGGAGCTGGCCGAGAGGAGCTCCGAGGCGCAGAGCGGTGATGCCAAGCAACAACACCGTGTCGCACATCGCCAGGCGAACGCCGGTGCGGGGGCTGGCGAGCAGGGTCACTGCGATCAGCTCGACTGCGAACAACCAGACGAAGTCGCTCTGAGCCCCCCCTGATGGCAACGTCAACGCGGCCAGGTAGAACGAGTCCACTGGCAGGAGCATCTGACGGAAAGAAGCCGACGGCCCCCGGCGCTCAGCCCCTGCCTGCACCGACCGGCCACGCAGGGTGTCGACGACTTGGCCGAGCAGGCAGGAGGCCAGGTACGCGAGGCTGAGGGGCAGGACCTGCCCGAGGGACAGCCCGAGCTGGTGCGGCACACCCACGGCCGCGACCAGGACCAGCATCACGACCGCCACCCTCACCAGCTGCAGCGCGCCGAGCCGCTGGTCCAGGCTGGTGTGCTGGCGGGGTGCCAGCCCCGAGCCATCAGCGCGCCGGCTGGCGTTACTCGAAGCCAACGGTGTCCTCATCCTTGTGAGCAGGCGCGTCCACGAGCTTGGGATCCCTGCGGTCCACCAGCCACTGAACCACCATGAACGCCACCACGAGCACCCCCAGCCCGAGCGGCACGCTGAGTATCGTCCCTGCCTGCAGCGCCCCACCCGACCAGCCGCTGCCCTGGGAGACCACAGCCCGGCCGGCGACGAACGTGCCCCCGGAGGGGAGAGAAGAGCCCTTCTTGGCGGCCGGCAGCCGACCGGGACCGGTAGCGCCGGCGCCTCCCGGGACACCTCTAGCCGCCAGGGGTGTCGTGGTCGAGAGCCGCCCGCCGGCCACACGAGCCGGGTCACCTGCTGGGCTCGCTCCAGCGGAGCCAGGGAATTCCGGCGCCACCACCAGGAACTTCCCCGTTCGGCGACTGCCCGGCCCGGGGGCACCCTGCTTCGTGGCAGCAAGCCCGCCACCTCCCACGCGCGCCGAGGACCGGGCTGAGGAAGTCGTCGTGCCGGTCGAGCGGTGCGCGCCGGCGCCCGGCCCCGCCGGCTCGGTGATGGCCACAACCGGACCGGACCGCCCGGCGGCACTGCCTCCTGTGCCGGCACGCCGAACGGTGCGCGGCGCGGCGGTGCCCGGTGGGGCCGTGCTGGTCGGCGACGGGCGTTCGTGCCGCGGCGCCGACGAGGAGGTGGCGGTCGGAACGGAGCTGGTGCTCGCCGGAGGCACCGTGCTGCGCACCGGGACCGGCGATGTCACGGCCGCTGTCGTCGATGTCGTCCCTGCGGGCTCCGCCGGCGAGGCGCCACCCACCGGTGCCGCGGTCGTGACCGGGACCGCAGTCGTGGGCACTGCGGCCGTGGTGGGCACTGCGGCCGTCGTGGGGACCGTGACCGTCGTGGGCACTGCGGCCGTGGTGGGCACTGCGGCCGTGGTGGGCACTGCGGCCGTGGTGGGCACTGCGGCCGTCGTGGGGACCGTGACCGTCGTGGGGACCGGCGCCGTAGTGGGAGGGACGAACGTGGTCGTGGGGACCGGGACCGTTGTGACCGGCAACACCGGCTCCGTCGTCACCGGAGCACGCGGATGGCCCCCGCGAAACGGGGGCACGCTCACCGTTACACCGGTGGTCACAGGGACCGTCACCGGGATCACAGGCACCGTGACGACCGGGAGCCCCGACGGGCTGCGGCTGCCCTCCTCGACCCGCTGCGCCAACCCAGAGCGCCGCCCGCCACCGAGCTCGGCCGGCGTACGCCGCCGCCACCGACGGGCGGCACCGCGCCGGCCAGGCGCCGTTGTCACGACGCCCGACGCCGTGGCCGCATTCGCAGGTGCCGTCGTCACAGGTGCAGATGCCGTGGTCGCAGGTGCAGGTGCCGTGGTCGCAGGTGCAGGTGCCGTGGTCGCAGGTGCAGGTGCCGTCGTGGGCGCCCGGTGCCGGCCCGGTCCACCCGGCCCGCCCGCACCACCATCGTGCCCCTGGCCCTGGCCCTGGCCTGGCGAGGGCGCCAGGCCGGGCCCGGACTGCGCCCCGCTCGCAACACCGCCACCTGTCCCCCACCGGGGGCCGGAGCTCGCCCAAGCGGTACCCACGGTGCTCATGAGACCGGCCGCCACCAGCATCGCGACCGCACCGGACCGCCGGTACCTGCTCTTGCGATGACGATCCGCCGTAGGCCCCTCCCGCATAAGTTCGCGGCGCTCCCGAGCCGCTCCCTATGTATCGGGGCACAGCCGGGATCCCTTGAGTGGGGCGGAAGACCGGGAAATCCGGACGATTGGTACAGCTGGGGCAGTCGGGGACCAGGCCAAAAGGGACGAGCCCGAAGTCGACGAAGCCTCGCTGGTAGGTCCGGCCGCCCCCCGGGGGGCACCCGGCCGGCCGGCCGCCGCCGGCCCCTGACAGCCGGGACACATCTCGCTAGAGGCCTGGTCAGGACGCATCGCACTGAAGCACGTGCGATCACATACCGTGCCTCGCCCGGTAGCGGACGGCCCCGCTGCTTCGGCTGCGCGGGTGCCCGGGCCCTGCGAAGTCGGCTGACGCCGCCCGCGGCCGGACCGGTGGGCGGCGGAACCGCTAGGTGGTGACCCCACAGGTGGCGTTCGCCACTTGCCGAACGCCGTTGTGCCGACTGCTAATCGGCGGCCCTGAGGGCCATCCGTACGACGTTTACCGCCTGCAAGCCCTTGGCGCCCTCCTGCACCTCGAACTCGACCGGCTCGTTCTCCTCCAGGGTGCGGAACCCCTGGCTCTGGATGGCCTTGTAATGGACGAAGATATCCGGGCCGCTCTCCTGTGAAATAAAGCCGTAGCCCTTTTCGGAGCTGAACCACTTGACAGTGCCAGTTGCCATGTTTTGCGTCCCTCCTTTCTTGGCCTCCGGGCCACTGTGCTGCATTGCCCGGTCGGCCGCCGGCTTGGCCGGGAGGGAACTGCCCGTTGTCTCGATGCCGCGCCCTCGGCACGACAAAATAGCACCGCCCCAGCCAGGCGTCACGGTGAGCGTGGAGTAACCGGAGCGGCGCGCTCTGCGCGGCCGTCTGGCGTTCCGACAACGTTGTCGAGATACGCATAACCACTGAGCGTGCGGCGGGCCCCGGAAGTTACTCTCCTCTATCCATTGTTTATCCGCGGACCGAACTAAGTCTGCCGCTCAGGCGCGCGTGCTCGGTAGTGGCCGACCGGCCGGGCAGGGCGCCCGGGCCGGCCCGGCACGAGCACCCCCCCCGTCACCCCGGGAGGTGCACGCCTGCGGGCACCGTCGCCCGGCTGACGCAGTTGCCTCAGGCGTGGGCCGTGGCCGCCAGGGCAGGCACAGGTGTCACATCCGCTCGGGCGCCTCGATGCCGAGCAACCCGAGCCCGTAGGCAAGGACCTCGCCCGTCGCAGCGCACAACGCCAGGCGCGAAGCGCGAAGCTCGGCCGGTTCCACGTCGAGCACGCGGCACTTCTCGTAAAAACGCGTGAAACAGGACGCCAGGTCGAACAGGTACCCGCACAGCTTGTGCGGGCTGTAGGAACCGATGCTCGACTGCAGGGCGTCGCCGAAGCCGAGCACCGCCTTGGCAAGGTCGCGCTCCTCGTCCTCCTCGGGCGGAAGTGCCGAACCCGCCATTGCCCCGAGGTCTGCTGCGGTACCAGCTCGACGGAAGATGCTGCGCACGCGCGCATGCGCGTACTGGATATAGGGTGCGGTATTGCCGTCGAAAGACAGCATCCTGTCCCAGTCGAAGCGGTAGTCCCTGGTCCGGTCCGTCGACAGGTCCGCGTACTTTATGGCCCCGACGCCCACAGCGGCCGCCGTACGGGCCAGGTCACCCTCGAGCTGCTGGCCCGTCTGCTCGGTGCGCGCCACCATGAGAGCACGTGCGCGGTCCTCGGCTTCCTGCAGCAGCTCCGCCAACTTGACCGTCCCACCCTGGCGCGTGCGGAACATCTTGCCGTCCGGGCCGAGGACGTTGCCGAAACCCACGTGCACGGCCTCAGTGGAGGGGCCGAGCCAACCGGCCATCCGGGCAACTGCGAAGACCATCTTGAAGTGCTCTGCCTGGGGAAGCCCCACGACATACACGATGAGGTCCGCTCCGATCCGCTGCGTACGGTCCTTTATCGCCGCCAGGTCGGTCGCAGCGTACGTGAACCCCCCGGCGGAGTTCTGCACGATCAGCGGGAGCGGAGCACCCTCCCGGTTGGTGTGACCGGGAGGGAACACGCACCTGGCGCCGTCGCTGTCCACGAGAAGACCGGCAACTGCGAGCTCTCCCACAACGTCTTCCAGCATCGGGTTGTAGAAGCTCTCCCCTACGACGTCGTCGCGGGTCAACTGGACACCGAGGCGGTGGAAGTCCCGGTCGAAGTGGGCAACGCTGGCGTCGACCAGGTGCCGCCAGAGGCGCAGCGTGCCGGGGTCCCCCGACTGCAGGAGCACCACCCGGGCCCGCGCCCGCTCGGCGAACGCGGGATCTGTGTCGTACTGGGCCCGCGCCGCCTGGTAGAAGGCCTCGAGGTCCCCCATGGCCAGTTCCTCGGCACCACGGTCCTCACCGAGGTCGCAGAGGTGCTCCACGAGCATGCCGAAATTCGCGCCCCAGTCGCCTATGTGGTTCTCGCGTACGACCTCGTGGCCGACAGCCTGGAGCGCTCTGGCCACGGCGTCGCCGATGATCGACGAACGCAGGTGGCCAACGTGCATCTGCTTGGCGGCATTGGGACCGCCATAGTCCACCACCACCTTGAGGCGCCGCTTCGGGACAGGCGCACCCAGGCCCGCTGCGCCGGGGCGCAGCTGCGCCAGCCGACCGGCGAGCATCCCGGCCGAGAGCGTGAGGTTTATGAACCCGGGGCCTGCGACCTCGGCCTTCTCGCACATCTGGGCCAGGCCGCTCTCCATGGCCAGGCTCAGGATCTCCTGTGCGACCTCGCGCGGGGCACGCCCGAGGGCGCGCGAAACCTGCAGCGCCCCGTCAGCCTGGAAGTCCGCCCGCTGCGACGGGCGCAGGACCGGTGATGCGCCGGGAAGGAAGTGGTCGAAGACGGGCGCCAGTACGGCGTCGAGGACAGACATGAGGCCAGGCACGCTCCCCATGCTCGCGTCCCGAGCTCCACCGAGCCAACCCGGCCCACTTGCGGGGAGCGGGCAACGGTCCCACTGCGCCCGCCCCGGACTGGACGCCTGGCGGCGCCGCACCGCTATCGTGTGCGCTCGTGCCGGACAACCCGTGGGACAACACCGCCCTCCACCTGCACGGCGTCGACCTGGACCGCGGTGACGTGGCGGTCCTCAGGGGCCTGGACTGGGTTGTCAGACCGGCCGAACGCTGGGTCGTCCTCGGGCCGAACGGCTGCGGCAAGACGACTCTCGTGCAGTTGGCGTCCGGCTACCTCCACCCCACCCGTGGCACGGTCCACATACTCGGAGAGCGCCTCGGACGCACGGACGTGCGCAGCCTGAGGCGGCGCATCGCCGTTGTCTCAGCCAGCATCAGCCGGATGCTCGTCCCTCACCTCAGCGCCCGCGAGGTCGTGGTCTCCGCGGCAACAGGGGCCTTGGAGCCCTGGTGGGACAGCTACAGCGGCGAGCAACGGGGGCGAGCCGCGCGACTTCTCGCCGACGCCGGCTTCGGCCACGTTTCGGACCGGCCCTACGGCCTGCTCTCGGAAGGTGAGCGCCAGCAGGTCCTTCTCGCCCGGGCCCTCATGTCCGAGCCGGAGCTCGTGCTCATGGACGAGCCCTGTGCCGGGCTCGACATGGGGGGGCGCGAAAGGTTGCTACAGAGCCTGGCCAGGTTCGCCAGGCAGGAAGGCGCACCGCCCGCAGTCATGGTCACCCACCACGTCGAAGAGGTGCCGTCCGGGTTCACCCATGCCTTCGTCATGAAAGAAGGCCGCTGCCTGGCCCAGGGCCGGATCGGGCAGGTGCTGCGGTCCGAGGTCCTCAGCGCCTGCTTCGAACTGCCACTCGAGCTCCACCACGACGGTGACCGCTGGTGGAGCCGGGCCTCGAGCTGAGGACCATCACTGGAGGGGGCTCGACGCAGGGACTGGCCGCCACCTCCCCCCGGGCACCGGCCCGCCCCTGAGCAGGTCTAACCAGCGGGGAGCAGGGTCTCGAGCCGCTCGTTGATGTCGGAGACCGAGTACAGGTTGCGACGCAACGTCTCGGTCAGCCACCGCTCCACTTCCGAGCGGGCGGGCCCCTCGTCCAGGGCACCCCAGAGGTCCAGTAGGTGGTCCTGCACGTCCGACGCAGGGACGGCCATACGGTCGGAGAGCTGCGCCAACCACGCTTCGGCGACCTCCACCGCGCTGGGCGTGCCCTCGTCCAACTCCGCGCTCTCGCCGCCAGCCTCCTCGATGACCATGTCCTGCACTTCCCCGCTGGCGTCAGTCATGGTCCAATCATACGGCACCCTCGTTGGCCAGCGGCCCGGGGCGGCGGTCATGTGCGCCGTTGCACGAGGGCAGTCGCGGGCGCCAGCGCTGGGCGTGGCTGGAGACCACGCTCGGCGTCAATGCCCTGCTGGGACCCGCAGCTCCCGGCTCGACGAGGCTCTGGCAACAGGCGGTTGCCGGCCACCACCCGTGGTAGCCGGTGGCACGCACCGCCCTGCCGGGTGCCAGGGGCGGCCGACCACTCAGGTAGACCCTGCTGCCCACATAGCGCGCGCTAAACGCCAATCGGAGAGGCCCACCAGGGCATTTGCATGATTGCCCGACATGTAATTCCTGGTCAGCATATGAATTGTCGCGACCGCTTGACGAACACGTAACGGTGCCCTAATCTAATTCCCCGACAGACAACTGCTTGCAGGCGTTCATCCCTTCGTTTAGCCAGGCCCTGGTCAGGCCGGGCGAGCGTGCAGAGGGGTGGCCGGGCCTGCGGTACCAGCGTCCCGTCCCGAAGAGTGGGGCATGGGGCCACGCGCATAGTTGCAGGTCAAGGCGTATGCCAGGTCGTCGTGACGGCTGGCCTGAGCCGTGTGCGCGCGACCTAAGGAGATACCCCAGTGGTACGAAGTAACCCAAGCGCGCATTCGCGCGCTGACGATTCGCCCGGGCACAGGCCGGTAGGCCTGGCCCGTACCAAGGGCCTGCACTTCCGCCGCACTCAGCGCGGCACGCATTTTCCCAGTTCAGCGACTTTGTCGGCTGCCGTCGGACCTCTCGGCCCGTCCGGTGCGCACGCACCCGGGCCATCGGCCGGCCGGCGGGCGGCGGCACCTACCCCAACCCTCTCGGTCGCCACCGAGGAGGGCGCCGCAGGCGCCCGTGGGCCCAAGGTGAGCGTGGGCCGGGTAGCTGCCCTGGCCTTCCCGGTCGCCGCGCTCGCAGTGAGCGGCACACCCGCTGCGTGGGCGCAGCCCCGTCACGGGGCAGGGCCGACGGAGGTAGAGGGTCCGGCGCTGGTGCGCCAGCCCGTTGCCGACGTCCACGCCCGCCAGGCTGTCGGCGCGACCACCCGGCCCGCCGCTTCGGTGCTGGCCAGGGTCATGAGCGGCTTCGAGCCCATCCGCACCACCTTGCTCCAGCCCTCGGCCACCCACGCTGGCCTGGTCCGCCCCCCAACCGCTCCCCGTCCCGTGGACGCCGCCCTGAGAGCCCCTGGCGCGGTGGCGAGCTTCGGCGATGCCCGCTTCGCCGGCTCACCCGGCCACCCGGGGCGCCACCTGGTCGGGCTCAGCGTCACCCCGGACGGCGCCGGCTACTGGGCGGCGACCGCTGCCGGGAGCGTCTACTCCTACGGGTCGGCGAGGTACTTCGGCTCCGTCGGCAACCACGGCGGCGCACCGGTCAGCGGTATCGCCTCCTCCCCCTCGGGCGGGTACTGGTTGGTGACCCGCGCCGGCGGCGTGTTCTGCTTCGGTAACGCCCGGTTCTTCGGGTCGATGGGCCAGCACCCGACCACCTCGCCCGTCGTCGGCATGGCAGCCACTCCGGACGGCAACGGCTACTGGCTCGTGACCGCCGCCGGTGGGACCTACACGTTCGGCGACGCCCGCTACTTCGGTTCCCTCGGTGCGACAAGGGCCCCGGGCCACGTCGTTGGCATCGCGCCGACGCCCGGCGGCAACGGCTACTGGCTGGCGACGTCCAAGGGGGACGTGTACAGCTTCGGAGGGGCGAGGTTCTTCGGCTCCCTGGGCTCGTCGCACGTGCACGTGACCGCGATAGCTGCGGCGCCACGGGCGCAGGGGTACTGGCTCTTGACAGCGCACGGCACGCTGCACGCCTACGGCTCGGCATCGATGCTCGGCTCCGCGCCGGTGTCCGGTACCGCGACGGCTGCAACCGCACTGGCGCCCACCCCGGACGGGGCCGGCTACCTGGTAGGCACCAGCAACCCGGCACCACGGCTCCGTAGGGCCCGCCGCCAGGGCCCCGAGGTGCAGGTCCGATCGGTGGCGGCCGCGGCCACGCCTGCAGCGCAGAGCTATCTCGGCACCTTCATGGTCACCTGTTACGACTTGAGCGGACAGACGGCCAGCGGCGCGTACGTCGGGCCCAGCAGCGTCGCCGTGGACCCGAGCGTCATACCGCTCGGCACCCGGCTGTACATCGACGGCGCCGGAATGCGCACCGCAGACGACACCGGAGGCGCGATCATCGGTAGGCACCTGGACATATGGGAGCCCACCTACTCCGACTGCGCCAACTGGGGCGTCGAGTACCGCGCGGTGTACCGCGTCGCCGGCTGAGGCACCCGCGCCAGTCCCCCGGTGGGGGCACCACACTAGGGTCCGGGCCATGACCGGCTACGACGCCTTCCTCCTCGTTTCCTTCGGCGGCCCCGAACGCGCTGAGGACGTCCGCCCGTTCCTTCAGCGCGTCACCGCCGGTCGCGGTGTTCCTCAGGACCGCTTGGACGAGGTGGCCGGGCACTATTTCGCCGCAGGTGGGGCCAGCCCCGTCAACGGCCACTGCCGGGGACTGCTCGAGGACCTCCGGCCCCGCATGGCCGACCTGGGCCTGGCCAGCTACTGGGGCAACCGCAACTGGCACCCCCTCTTGGAGGACACACTGGCCCGGATGGCCGAGGACGGCGTCCAGCGCGCCGTCGCGTTCGTGACGTCCGCCTACGGCGGCTACAGCAGTTGCCGCCAGTACCTCGACGACATCGCAACGGCGCGCGACAGGGTCGGTAGGCGTGCTCCCCTGGTCGACAAGCTCCGCCTCTTCTACGATCACCCTGGCTGGGTACGGCCGTGGGGGCGCAGCGCCGCCGGCGCCCGGGCCGAGTGCGCCGCCCAGCTGACCGCCGGCGGCAACGGTGCCCGCACAGAGGACATCGAGATCGTCTTCACCGCCCACAGCATCCCCGTCGCCGCCGCCCGCACGAGCCCCTACGTGGCACACGTCACCACGACGGCGCGCCTCGCCGCTGCTGCCGCCGGTCTCGGCAGCTGGCAGCTGGCCTGGCAGAGCCGGTCCGGCAGCCCTGCGTCGCCCTGGCTCGGGCCTGACATAGCCGAGGTTCTCGGTACCTCGACGGCCCCGGGCGTCGCTGTCGTGCCCATCGGCTTCGTCTGCGAGAACATGGAGGTGACCCACGACCTGGACGTCGAAGCCGCCGCCGTCGCCCGGTCGAGGGGGATGGTGTTCGCCCGCGCCGGCGCCGTGAACGCAACGGCGGAGTTCGTCGACATGGTGGTCACCCTCGTCGCCGAACGCATGGTGCCCGGCACCGGGCGGGCCGCTCTCGGCGAGGATGGTCCGTGGCCCGACGACTGCCCGGTCGGCCACTGCCCCCCTCCATATAGGATCCCCGTGGGCTGACCCGCTGGGGAAGGGCTTGGATGGCCCCGGCCTGCCGACAACGAGGACCGGCGCGCGCCAGCGCGCCAGCGCGACAAGGAGAGACCGTGGCAGGACAACCCCAGACCGGGCCTGTGCCCCAGAGCCCCGCCTACCGAATAGCCGACATGTCGCAGGCCGACTTCGGTCGCCGCGAGATAGACCTGGCCGAGGTGGAGATGCCCGGCCTCATGGCGCTGCGCGACGAGTATGCCGCAAGCAAACCCCTGGCCGGGGCGCGCATCACCGGCTCCCTGCACATGACAGTGCAGACGGCCGTTCTCATCGAGACCCTGGTGGCACTGGGTGCCGACGTGCGCTGGGCCAGTTGCAACATCTTCTCCACCCAGGACCATGCCGCTGCCGCCATCGCCGCCACCGGAGTCCCTGTCTTCGCGTGGAAGGGTGAGACTCTGGAGGAGTACTGGTGGGCGACCGAGCAGGCCCTCACATGGCCCGGCCACGATGGGCCCAACATGATCGTCGACGACGGGGGCGACGCTACCTTGCTCGTGCACCTCGGCGCTCAGGCCGAGAAGGACGGACGGGCCCCCGACCTCGGCCCCGACGACAGTGACGAGCACGGGATCATCACCGCCACCATCCAAAAGACACTGCGGTCCGACAACGGTTTCTGGACGAGGATGGCTGCGAGCATCAAAGGCGTCAGCGAGGAGACGACGACCGGGGTCAACCGCTTGCGCCTACGGGCGGCCGCAGGGGCCCTGCTCTTCCCCGCCATCAACGTCAACGACTCGGTGACCAAGAGCAAGTTCGACAACCTCTACGGTGTGCGCCACTCCCTGATCGACGGCATATTCCGGGCCACCGACGTCATGGTCGCCGGCAAGCTGGCCGTCGTCTGTGGCTACGGCGACGTAGGCAAGGGCTGTGCCCAATCGCTGAGGGGCCAGGGCGCCCGCGTCGTGGTGACAGAGGTCGACCCGATCTGCGCGCTGCAGGCCGCCATGGAGGGCTACCAGGTGGCGCGCCTCGAGGACGTCGTATCCTCGGCGGACGTCTTCGTGACCGCAACCGGCAACCGCGACATCGTGACAGCCGGGCACATGGCGCAGATGAAGCACAACGCCATCGTGTGCAACATCGGCCATTTCAACAACGAGATCGACATGGCCGGCCTGGCCCGTTACGCGGGCGTGTCGCGCCACCAGGTCAAGGCCCAGGTCGACGCCTGGGACTTCCCGGACGGGCATTCGGTGATAATCCTGGCGGAGGGTCGGCTGGTAAACCTCGGCTGCGCCACGGGCCATCCGAGCTTCGTCATGTCGACGAGCTTCACGAACCAGGTCCTGGCCCAGATCGAGCTCTTCACCGGTGAGGGGCGCTACCCGGTGGGCGTGCACGTGCTGCCCAGGCATCTCGACGAAAAAGTCGCCCGCCTGCACCTGGGCAAATTGGGCGCGCAGCTGAGCGAGCTGACCGAGGCCCAGGCCGCCTATATCGGCGTCCCCGTCGAGGGGCCCTTCAAGCCGGCGGACTACCGGTACTGACATCCCGGAGGTAGGCACCGCGCTCGCAGGCCACGCAGCGCGGTGCCTGAACCGTCGGCTCGGACCAGCCCGTCCACCGCGGGCGCTCTACTCCCAGCCGGTGTCGTCGCCCAGGCCCGCCACCCGGACGGCGGTGCCGTAAGCGCATATCTCGGTCCAGTTGCCACCCATTTCGGAGGTGTCGAAACGCATGGCGAGCACGGCGTTGGCCCCCTTGGCACGGGCCTCGTCCACCATGCGGGCGATCACGTCCCGGCGGCTGTCCATGAGGTTTTTGGTCATACCCTTGAGCTCCCCGCCCACCAGGGACTTGAGACCGGCCCCGAACTGCGAACCGATGTTGCGGCTGCGCACCGTCAGGCCGAAGACCTCACCCAGGACCTCCGTGACCTCGTGGCCCGGGACGTCGTTCATCGTCGAAATGAGCATCCTGTTTCGCTCCTTTACTCATTGCACGACCAGACAATAGCCCCGGCTGCCCACCTCAGCGCCTGAACAGGCTCACAGCCTCCACGCGGGGCGTGCCGGGAAAGAGGTCTACGACGACGGTGCGGTCCAGGCGAAAGCCGTGGCCCTCCAGCAGGCCGGCGTCCCGGCCGAGGGCCCCGACGTCGCAGGACACCAGGACCAGGACCGGCGCCAGCGTCGCGGCCAGCACCTCGGCCGCCCCCCGGCCGAGGCCGTGGCGTGGAGGGTCGGCCACCACTGCGGCCGCCGGGCGGGGCGCCCACCGCCCGACATCGGCCAGTACCACCTCCGCACCGACCACGTTGACCCTGGCATCGGCCACGGACGAAGGCGACGATTCGACGGCGACCACCCTTCCGGACCAGCCCGTTGCCGCTCCGAAGAGGCCCACGCCGGCGTAGGCGTCGACGAGCAGCCCGGGCCCGGCACCGGCCAGGGCCGACCGCACCTCCCGGACGAGAGCCTCCGCCCCCTCGGGTGAGGACTGGAAGAAGGAACCCGCCGAAACCCGCAGCCGGCACCCCGCCACGACCTCGTGGTAAGCAACGGAGCGCCCGCGCCCCAGCTCGTCGGCGCCCACCACCTCGAAGCCGCCGGCCACCCGCGCGCCGCGAGCGTCCGGTGTGAGCAACGCCAACCCCTCGCCGGTGCGCGCACCGACCCGCAGGACAGCCTGGTCGGCCCTCCCGAAGCGCGACGCGGCGATGGCGGAGGCGATGCGAGGGTGGGCAACCAGGCAGTCGTCCACCTCGACCAGACTGTGCGACCGTCCGGCCCGGAACGCCGCTCCACCCGGTCGCGCGCCGCCGGGTGCTACCGCCAGGCGCACGGTCGTGCGGTAAGCGAACGGTCCCGCTCCGGTCACCTCCTCCACCCGCGGGGTACCGACGCCCCCCAGGCGGGACAACGCCTCGGAGACCATGCCCGCCTTCAGCCGACGCTGAAGGGCGGGCTCGACATGCTGCCAGCCGCACCCGCCACAGCCCAGCGCCACGAACGGGCAAGGAGGCGCCACCCGTCCGGGCGCTGCGACAAGCACGTCCACTGCCCGGGCGCGGCGGTAGCGGTCGCGCTCGTCGTACACCTCGGCTCTCACCGTCTCGCCGGGTAGTGCCCCCTCGACGAAGACCACCCGCCCGTCCGGCCCGCGCCCCACCGCGGCTCCCCCTACGGCCATCGCCGTCGTCTCCACCTCCACCACCACCGCCGGGCCCGAGTGGTCGGTCCGGCGTACCCGCCGCGCGGGCCGGGGGTGCTTCGAGTGGCCGCGCCCCGGGCTCACGGCCATGGCCCGCACTCCGCTGCCCCGGGCGGCAGGGCGAAGCCGCGGGCGCGCTCGGTGCGCAGGCGGCCCCACGGCCCTGCGTTGCCCCTTGCATCGTGTTGGAGGATGTGCGCCATAGCTGAGACAGATGTGTAGTATCTCCGACCGGAGCTCCTCACCAAAGAGAGGGAGGTGGCCCATGGCAAACCTAGAGGAGACGGAGGCCTCGCTGAGCGAGGCCCAGATTGCGGTCCATTGGCGAGAGGAGGAGTACCTCTACCCGGGGGCCCGGTTCATCGGGCAGGCAAACGCGTCCGACCCGGCCATCTACGAGCGCTTCAGCGAGGAGCACTTCCCCGAGTGCTTCCGGGAGTACGCGGACCTGCTCGACTGGGACCAGTACTGGCACACGACCCTCGACACCAGCAACCCCCCGTTCTGGAAATGGTTCGTCGGTGGTCGGCTCAACGCCAGTTACAACTGTGTAGACAGGCACCTCGCCACGAAGGCCAACAAGGCGGCCTTTATTTGGGTGCCCGAACCTGAGGGTGACCAAACCCAGATCGTCACCTATCGCGAGCTGCACCGCAGGGTCAACGAAATGGCAGCGCTGCTGCGGGATTTCTGCGGGCTGAAGGCAGGCGACAGGGTCACGTTCCACATGCCGATGGTGCCTGAGCTCCCCATCTGCATGCTGGCCTGTGCCCGCTTGGGCGTAGTGCACTCCGAGGTCTTCGCCGGCTTCTCGGGAGCGGCGTGCGGGGGCCGCATAGCCGACTCCGGCAGTCGGGTGCTGATCACCATGGACGCCTACTACCGCGACGGCAAGCTGCTGGACCACAAGGTCAAAGCGGACGAGGCCCTCGCCGTCGCCACCGGTCAGGGAGCACAGGTCGAAAAGGTCCTCGTGTGGCGGCGAAGGCCGGGCGAGTACCACTCGGCCACCCCGATGACAGAGGGCCGCGACTTCTTCGTGGACGAGGTGATGAAGGACTACCTGCGCAAGCAGGTCGACCCCGTCCCCATGCCGGCGGAGGCACCGCTGTTCCTCATGTACACGAGCGGCACGACAGGACGGCCCAAGGGCGCCCAGCACTCCACGGGCGGGTACATGGCCTATGTCGCCGGCACCTCCAAGTACTTTCTCGACATACATCCCGACGACACCTACTGGTGTTTCGCCGATATCGGATGGATCACCGGGCATTCCTATATCGTCTACGGGCCCCTTGCCCTCGGGACCACGAGCGTCCTCTACGAGGGGGCACCGGCGTACCCGGACCCGGGGCGGCCGTGGAGGATCGCCGAGAGGCTCGGCGTCGACATCTTCCACACCGCGCCCACCACGATCCGCATGCTGCGCAAGCTCGGCCCGGACGAACCGGGCAAGCACAACTACCGCTTCAAGTTGATGTGCACGGTCGGCGAGCCCATAGAGCCCGAGGTTTGGCGGTGGTACCACGAGGTCGTGGGCAAGGGTGCAGCGGCGATCGTCGACACCTGGTGGATGACCGAGACGGGTGGCTTCCTGGGCAGCACCCTGCCCGCCATAAAGCCGATGAAGCCCGGCAGCTGCGGGCCATCGACGCTCGGGATATACCCCGTGATCTACGACGAGGAGGGCAAGACCGTGGAGGCCGGCAGCGGCAAGGCCGGCAATATCTGCATACGCAACCCGTGGCCCGGGATAATGCAGACCATCTGGGGCCAGCCGGAGCGCTTCGTGCAGACCTACTACGCCCGCTATTGCCACGACACCGCCAGCAAGGACTGGCATGACTGGCCGTTCCTTTGCGGGGACGGCGCCGTCCAGGCGATCGACGGGTACTACCGCATCCTCGGCCGCATCGACGACGTGATCAACGTCGCCGGGCACAGATTGGGGACCAAGGAACTGGAGTCCGCAGTCCTGACCGTGCCCGAGGTGGCCGAGGCGGCCGCCGTACCGGTGATCGACGAGGTCCGCGGCCGGGTGGTGGAGATGTACGTCGCCCTGCAGCCGGGCCTCCAGGCCGGTCGTGAGATCGAGGACAAGGTCAAAATGGCCATCGAGACCGAGATCGGCAAGGTGGCGAGGCCGAAGAACGTGTGGATAGTGCCCGACATGCCCAAGACGCGCTCGGGCAAGATCATGCGCCGGGTGATCGCAAGCATTTCCAACTTCGCCGATGTCGGCGACATAACCACCCTGGCCAACCCCGACATCGTGGAGGGGATCCGCCGCCAGGTCTACAAGCAGAAAACGGAGAGAGGCGAGGCTCCACGAGAGCTTTCCGCCAAGGAGCTCGAAGAGATCCAATCGTTCGGCCGTGCCGACTGACAGGCCATGTCAGGCCCGGGCCGACTGAGCCCGGACCTGACGCCCAAGGTCTGCAGCGAAACAACCCGGGCGGCAACCGCCGCCTGTCTCAAGGAGGACTCAAGTGTCCGAACAGCAGGCTCCCGTCGCACCCCAGACGCCGGCCATCGCAGACCCCGCTCCGCTGGGACTGGGTGGCTTCGCTCTGACGACGTTCGTGCTATCAGTGCACAACGCCAACTGGGCACCCGACCTCATCTGGGTCGGCCTTGCCCTGTTCTACGGCGGCTTGGCACAGTTCATGGCCGGCCAGCACGAGTTCCGCAACCGAAACACCTTCGGCGCCACCGCCTTCAGCAGTTACGGCGCCTTCTGGCTGTCCCTGGCGGCTTTCATCCTCATGGACCTGGCCGGAGTGGTACCCAAGACCCTCAACGTCAATGACGCCCTGGGCTGGTTCATTGCCGCCTTCGCCATCTTCAACACCTACATGCTGTTGTGGAGCACCAGGCTCAACAAGGCGGTCTTCGCCGTCTTCGCCACCTTGGAGGCGACCGAGATCATCTACTTCATCGGCCAGTTCCTCCTCGGCGCCCAGCACGTGCGCTGGGGCACGGACCTGGTGCACATCTCGGGTTACGTGGGCGTCCTCACAGCCGCCTGTGCCTGGTACACCTCGGCCGCCGGAGTGGCCAACAGCATGAGCGACCACCCCATCCTCAAGGTCGGTACCCCGCTGTGGGGTGGCCAGGGTTCGGCCATCTCGGTGGGTGGCCGCGTCCGCCCCGGGATCGGTCAGGCGCTGCCCCAGCACTGAGCCGGGCTGAGCCGGCTGTCACGCCGGAGCGGTCCGCGCCAGCGACCAGCAAGTTGGCCTTGACGGCCCGGAAGGCACCACCGTCCAGCCGGTGCGAAGAGAAGGCGGGCCCACCGGCCCGCCTTCTGCGCGTCATCCCTGCGGGCTTCAACGTCGGGCCCGGACGGACGATATACATCCAGCGGGGCGTACCGCCCGGGACGCCCGCCAGCGAGGAGGCCCGCCTTGCAAGGCCCGACGGTCGGCATCCTTTCACCGCTGATGACCGGCTACTACTACGGCATGCTCATCTCGGCGGTGAAGACGGTGGTGTCGGAGGCCGGTGGCCGGGTCATCGCCGTTTCGACCGCAGCGTCCGGTTCTGGTTACCACCGTGAGGAGGTCATCGAGCACCTGGCGCACCTGGCGTGGGACAGGGTCGACGGTTTCGTCACCATCGCCAACGCCGTGTCGCTCGACTACCTGAACGAGCTCGGGGCAGCCGGCAAGCCGGTGGTGGCCCTGGGCCACGTCGAGCCCGGCTTCTCCTACCCGGCCGTCCTGCCCGACAACCACGGAGGCATCCGGCAGGCGGTCGACCACCTGGTCGGCCACGGGCACGTGCGGGTCGCCTTCGCCGGCAGCCTCCAGCACTTCGACGTCCGCGAGCGCTATGCCTCCTATTGCGACACCCTGCGGTCGCATGGCATCGAGACCGATCCGGCGCTGCTCTACGACATCGACGACAACCACGAGTTCTCGGGTCGGGAGGCGGCACGCCGCATGCTGGCTGCCGGCCTGCCTTCGACGGCGGTGGTGGCGGCATGCGACCTCAACGCCGTGGGCATAATGGCCGCGCTCTCCGAGGCAGGCCTGGCGCTGCCGGCCGAGCAGGCGGTGACGGGTTTCGACGACCTGCCCGGCAATGCCTCGCTTTCACCCAGCCTGTCGAGCGTCGCCCAGGACCTCGGCCAGATGGGCGCGTTGGCCGGACGCCTGCTCATGCGTATGGTCGACGGCGAGGAGGTGGCTCCCGGGCACCATGTCGTCGCCGGCGCCTTCGCCGGCCGCGAGAGCTGCGGCTGCGCGCCGGCAGACGTGCCCGAGGACGACCTCGGAGCCCACGCGCAGCTCAGGCGGGCGCGCGCCCTGCTGGGTGAGCGGAACGACTCCTATTACGCGCTTCGCAAGGCCATCCGCGACGAGCACGAGATCAGCCTGGAGCTGCTGCGCAGCCACGAGTCCGAACCTAGGGACCTGGAGTGGCTCAGTCGCACCGAGGCCGAGGCGGCAACCCTCGCCCTGTGGGACTTCACAGCGCACCCTGAGGGCCCCTCCCACGACGGACGCGCCAACCGGCGCAACCTCGACCTGCGAGCCGGTCGGGCGGTGGCACACGGCCGCTACCTGAGAGTCGTCGGGACGTGGCGCCCCGGCGGCGCCACGCTGGGCGGTAAGGGGAAGCGGCACCGCGTCGAACGCTTCCCTCCCCAAGAGCTGCTGTCGGCGGCGGGCCGGCGCAACGTTGTACTGCTGTTCCCCGTCGCCAGCAAGGACAGGGACTGGGGCATCCTCTGCGTGGTGGTCCCCCTGGACTCCGCCTTCATGGGCCAGGACACCTACTTCCAGTGGGAGGCGCTGCTCAGCGCGGCACTGGACCACCAGGACGCCCTGGCGGCCCTGCGCGAGCGCAGCCGCCAGTTGCACGAAAGGGGGGAGCAGCTGGCGCTCTCCTACCGACGCGAGCGCGACATGGCCCGGGCAGTGCGTGCGAGCGAGGAGCGTTACGCCCTGGCGGCGCGCGCCGTCAACGACGGCCTCTGGGACTGGGACCTCGACAGCGGGACTGTCTACTACTCCAGCCGTTGGGCCGAGATGCTCGGCTACGCCGATGACCAGATAGGCGACCGCCCGGAGGTGTGGCTGGAGCGGGTGCACGAGGACGACAAGCAGGCCCTGGCCGCTGAGCTGATGTCGCTACGGGCCGGCGAGCAAGAGTCCATCCTGCATGAGCACCGGGTGCGCACCGCCGCCGGCGGTTACCTCTGGGTGCTGTGCCGGGGCCTGGCAGTACCTGGAGGCGGCAAGCCGGCGACGAGGATCGTCGGGTCGCTGACCGACGTGACGGAGCGGCGCGAGCTCGAGGCCCGCCTTCGCCAACTCGCCCTCTACGACGCGCTCACCGGCCTGCCCAACCGCGTGCTCTTCCTCGATCGTCTGGCCCAGGCCGTCGCCGCCACGCGGCGCCGGCCCACCAGCACGTATGCCGTGCTCTGGCTCGATCTCGACGGCTTCAAGGTCCTGAACGACAGCCTGGGCCACCACGCAGGCGACGAGTTGCTCGTACAGGTGAGCCAGCGGCTCCGGCGGGAACTGCGCGAGGTCGACACGGCCGCCCGCTTCGGGGGCGACGAGTTCGCCGTGCTGCTGGTCGACGTGCCGGACCAGCCGACGGTGACGGCGGTGGTGCAGCGCCTGCTCGGGAGCCTGGGGGTTGCGTACGGCATCGAGGGCCACGAGGTCGAGGTGACTGCCAGCATCGGCGTGGCCATGGGGACCTTGGGCTACGAGCGGCCCGACGAGGTACTTCGGGACGCCGACCTGGCCATGTACAAGGCCAAGGGCATGGGCAGGGGCAACTACGCCGTGTTCGACGCCACCATGCGCGCAACCGCCGTTGCCCTCGTGCGTACCGGGACCGAACGGCGCCAGGCCGTACGACCGGGGCCTCGCGGCAGTACGCAGATGGAGCTGCCCTACCTCTCCCCGGGTGGGCACTCCTAGCCGGGCCCGGAGCACCCGGAGGCCGCCTGGGCGGCCGCCACAGCCCGTGCCTTCCGGCCGAGGCGGCGGTGCGGCTCAAACACGCGGGCGGCGCGATCCGGCAGGCTCCCAACGGTTTCGCGGCCTTCCGGCTTCGCTGCAATCTCTCACTCCGCGTGTCCTTCGTTGCCCTGTGAGACCACTCAGAGTATTATCGCTACTGTAGTTAAGTAGTAGTTACCCAACGGGTCCCAGCGGCCCGACGAGCAGGCTCCGGCCGGAGAGGAGGCCCGATAGGGGGGGTCCCCCACTCTCTGCACGCAGTGGTCCGGGACGACCCCGGGCGCTGCGCACAGGGCCCAGGACCACTGCTACCGCCTCCCACCGGGGGCGGGCGAGGAGCTCCCGCCTCAGGCTGGTCCAGCGTGGGCCCGCCACGTGCCACCGGCCTCCTGCTCCCGCGGGTCGGTGGCATGAATGGCACCGCCCGCTCCCGGCTCGTAGAGTCCCTAACCATGGACCGGACGGCTCGACCGACCCTGGGAGGCCGGCGAGCCAACGGGCTCCGCGCGGGGCTCCCCCACGGTGCTGACGGACCTACCGCCGGCTGAGCCGGGGGCGGGGCGGCGGCACAACGGCGGCACCACCACCGGTCGGCACCCCAACGGGACGCTCAGGCGACTTCTCGCCCATCCCCAGCTGTTGGCGGTGTCGGCCGTCGCCGGCTGGAACCTCTGGAGCCTGCGCGCCTTCCTCGTACCCGTCGCATATCTGTACGACGCGTCCGTGCACGAGCAGATGGCCCGTTCGGCCACCCGCCTGCTCGACAAGGGCCACGTCCCCTTCAGTGCCTGGTACCCGTACATGGGGATGGGCTCGGAGCAGTACCTGCACTACCAGAGCCTGGCCTCGGTCATCACCGGCCTCGCAGGCACCGCTGTCGGCGGCGACGTGGCCTTCCGGTGGTCGATGCTGCTGCTGGTCGGCTTGTGGCCTTTCGCCGTGTACGGCTCGGGCCGCCTGCTCGGCCTCAGTCGATGGGCGGCGATGGCGAGCGCTCTGGCCGCACCGTTCGTGGTCAGCTTCACAGGCATCGGCTTCGAACGCGGGGCCTACTCGTGGACGGGAGGCGCCGAGGTCTGGACACAGTTGTTCGGTTCCTGGGCGCTCACCTTCGCCTGGGCGCTCGCCTGGCGGGCGCTCGGGCAGCCACGCTTCGTCTGGGCGGCCTCGGCACTTGGCGGGCTGACCATCGCCCTGCATTTCATGAGCGGCTACCTGGCACTTTTCGGGACGATGGTCATGGTCCTGGCCGGCACCGGGCCCTGGCGCGTCAGGTTGGAACGCGGCGTGCTCGTGCTGCTCGGTTCGCTCGGGTCGGCGATCTGGGTGATCGGGCCGCTGCTGCTCTCGAGACAATGGTCATCCATAAACCAGGCTCTGGCCGGTACTCCCTACGTGCGCGGCTATGGTGCCGCCCGGGAGCTGGGATGGCTCTTCACAGGCCAGATCTTCGACGCCAGGCGGGCCGTCCCGGTCATCAGCGTGCTCGTGCTGTGCGGAGCGGGCCTGGCGCTGGTGCGATGGTACGCCGACGCGCTTGCCCGCACACTGCTGCTGCTGCTCTTCGGCTGCCTGGCGCTCAGTTTCGGCCCCACCACGTGGGGCGCCCTGGCCGACCTGGTGCCCGCCCACGCCGACTTGTACTTCCGCCGCTTCAGCATGGGGGCGCAACTGGCCGGCGTGTTCCTGGCCGGGCTGGGCGTGGAGGGCGTATGGAAGCTGTGCGCCCACGCCGCCCGCAGGGCAGGCGCCGGCCGCGCACTGAGAGGTGCCGGCGCGGTGGTGCTCTGCGTTGGCGCGCTCGCCTGGGCCGCGCCGGCATGGTCCGAGATCGCCAGCTACGACCACAGTGACGCAGCGGTGGTCAGGGCGCAACACAGCGCTGACAAGTCGGACGGTGCCGAGCTGGCGCCGCTGGTGGCCTACGTGAAGGCGCACCCTGCCGGGAGGGTCTACGCCGGCCTGTCGAGCAACTGGGGCAACCATTTCATGGTCGGCTACGTCCCCGTCTTCAAGTACCTGGTGACCAAAGACGTCGACGAGATGGTCTACATGGTCCCGACCTTGTCGCTCATGCTCGGTCCCGAGGCGGAGTTCGACCAGTCCAACCCGGCCGACTACGCGTTGTTCGGCGTCGGCTACATCCTCCTGCCGGTGGGCACGGCACCGCCCGTACCGGCCACGCAGGTCATGACCAGGGGCCCCTACTCGTTGTGGCGGGTGGCCGGGAGTGGCTACGCGGAGCTGGTACGGGTGACGGGCAACATGGTGGCCGACCGTGCTGACGTCGGCACACAGTCCCTGGGCTTGTTGCAGGGGCTGGCACCCGGCGAGGATCTCTCCGTCCGCTACCCGGGTGGACCGCCCCCGGCCCAGCCGCAGGTGCCCTCGGCGCCGCCGCTGGGCATAGCGCCTCCGGGGCAGATCCTGAGCGAGACACCCGACCTCGCGAACGGGCGGTTCAGGGCCAGGGTCGACATGCAGGCCCCCGGCACCTTGTTGCTGTCCGTCGCGTACGAGCCCGGCTGGCAGGCAACCGTGGACGGGCACCCCGCTCAGGTGACGATGATGGCGCCGGCCCTCCTCGGCGTGGTCCTCGGCCCCGGCACCCACAGCGTCCGCTTCGTCTTCGTGGGCTTCCAGTGGTACCTGGAGCTCTGGCTCGCCGGCGCCGGCACACTGGCCGTCTTGTACTGGTACGGCCGTCGCCGCGCTCCTCGGTGAGGCCCGGTCGCCCCCACCAGCGCCAGCCGCCCACCGCCGTGCCGAACTGCTCCGTTGCCGTGCCACACGTCACCTGGCCCGGTCCGGCCCAGTTTTCCGCCATCATGGACCGGTGCTGGAAGCGCGCAACCTTGGTGTCGAGGTCGGTGGCCGGACCACGCTGGCGGATGCTTCCTTCACCGTGCGCGCCGGCGACAAGGTCGGCCTCGTCGGCCGCAACGGCGCCGGCAAGACCAGCCTCCTCAAAGTCCTGAGCGGCGAGGCGCCTGCGGCCGGCGGTGGGTGCCGTGTCCAGGGACCGCTCGGCTTCCTGAGCCAGGACCCCCGCAAGCTCGCTGCCGAAGTGGCAGGCACCGGCTTGGCCCACGTCCTGTCGGGTAGAGGGCTCGACGAGGCTCTCGAACGGCTCGAGAAGCTGCGCCTCGCTATGGAGGAAGACCCCTCGGAGCGGGCCGTTCATCGCTACTCGCGCGCAGAGGAGCGCTTCGCCGCCCTGGGCGGCTACGCTGCCGAGCCCGAGGTACGCCGCCTGGTGGCCGGCCTGGGGATTGGCGCAGACCGCCTGGACCTGCCCGTGAGCGTGCTCTCCGGCGGCGAGCGGCGCCGCCTCGAGCTGGCCCGGATACTCTTCGCCGGCAGCGATGTCCTGTTGCTCGACGAGCCCACCAACCACCTGGACAGCGACGCCAAGGCCTGGCTCATGTCGTTCCTGCGCGCGTACCGCGGCGCCCTGCTCGTCGTCAGCCACGACCTGGACCTGCTCGACGAGTCGATAACCCGCGTGCTCCACCTCGACGAGGGCACCATGGTCGAGTACAAGGGGACCTACTCCCAGTACCGGCAGGCCCGCGCCGCCGACGAGGCCCGCCAGGTGAAGCTGGCGGCACGCCAGGGCGCCGAGATCAAACGCCTGGGGGACCTGGCCGAGTCGATGCGGCACCAGACGGCCAAGCGGGCACGGGTCGCCAAGACGCTCGACCGCCGGGTTGCCCAGATGCAAGCAGCGGCCGTGGGCGCTCCGGCCCGGCGCGAGCGCAAGTACCACGTCAGTTTCCCGACGCCCCCACACAGCGGGCGTCTCGTGCTGGAAGCGGAAGGCCTTGCCAAGTCCTACGGCATCCAGGACGTCTTCACGGACGTCAGCTTCGGCGTTGAGCGGGGCCAGCGCCTGCTCGTCATGGGCCTGAACGGCGCCGGCAAGACCAGCCTGCTCCGGCTCCTGGCCGGCATCGGCGAGCCGACCGCAGGTGCGTGGCGAGCGGGCGTCGGCGTGTCGATCGGGTACTACGCCCAGGAGCATGAGGGGATCCTCGCCGGTCGCACGGTGCTGGACCACATGCGCGGGGCTTCTGGAGCGCCGGACACGGATCTGCGAAGCCTGCTCGGGATGTTCGGCCTCGTCGGAGACAAGGCGTTCCAGGATGCCTCCACCTTGTCCGGCGGCGAGAAGACCAAGCTGGCCCTGGCCCAGCTCGTGGCCGGGCGGCACAACTGCCTCCTGCTCGACGAGCCCACCAACAACCTGGACCCGCCATCGCGCGAGGCCATCGGGCACGCCCTCTCGGAATGGCCGGGCACGATGGTCGTCGTCAGCCATGACGCGGGCTTCGTCACCGAACTGCAACCGGACCGCGTGCTGCTCATGCCGGACGGCGACGAGGACGCCTGGAGCGAGGAGATGCTCGACCTGGTGAGCATGGCCTGAAGGCCGGGGCGCTGAGGCCGAGCAAAGGGCCCAGGGAAGGGCCCGTCCGCCAGGGCACGGCCACGGCCGGCGAGGTCCCAACCGGTCGGTGACCCTCAGTCACCGACCGCCCTGCGCCGCTCCACTGCGCTGGCGATGTCCCCTATGGCCGACGCCAGGTCGTTCACGAGGAAGATCTCTGCCGAACCATCCTCCATGGCCAGGCGCAGGCGAGGCCGCAGGCTGCCCGTGAAGGGGTTGTAGCCGCGCGGCTGCGTGCCGACGGCGGCGATCCTGGCCAGGGGCGCCGACCAGCGTTTCAGGCCCTTGAGCACCTCGACGCGGTGGGGTTCGAAGACCACCCTGCGGTCGGTGAGCACCAGGTAGCCGCTTATGGCACCTCGGCGCCAAGCCATGTTGCCGGGGCGCTGCCAGACAAGCTCCTCGCCCGGCTCCAGGATGTCATGTGCCTCGGTGGTGCCCACAGGCCGACATCGTATTGCGGAGCCCCACGGGCCACGGAGCTCGGTCGTCCAGGGGGGCACCGCGAGGCTGGTCAGCCGAGGATGTTGATCGCCCGGGAGAACACGAGTGCGACGGTGAGCAGGGAGGCGAAGGACTGCACCATCATCAGCAATTTGGCCCAGGCGGTGAGCGGCATCGTATCCGTCGGGCTGAAGGCTGTCGCATTGGTGAAAGACGTGTAGAGGTAGTCCACGAAGCCCGGCGTCCAGTGCGGGCTGGAGCTCGGCGCGGTCATCTGAGGGAAGAGGAAATCGGGAGCGCGGTGGTCGTCCTCCAGGCGTGCCGCCGGCCCACCCCGGTCGAGCTCCCAGTACCAGAGGGCGAACACGATCACGTTGGTGAGCCATATCGGCACGGAGGCAAACACGAGCGACCGCCCGGCAGCGTGCGTCGACCCGTTGACCAGAGCCGCCACCAGTTCGGCGAGCGACACCAGGTTGGCGACGTTGACGAGGGCTATGAGCAACAGCGACGCCAGCCGCAGGTGCACCGATTTGACCGTATGGCGAGGATTGGCCACCAACAGGGCCAGTCCGACTACTCCCTCGAGCGTCGGCACCAGCCAGCGGGGCCCGAGGCCACTTATGACCGTGTCCGGTAGGACCAGTTGCAGGCCGACGGCGACCAGCACCGCTACCATCGCGGGCCAGCGCGGCTCCGAACGCGCTGCAACCCCCCACGCAGCGCGCGCTTGGGTGTCCTGCCTGTCCTGCGGCCCCCCTGACATACCACCATGGTGCCCGATCCGCGCCAGCACTCCCGTCGCAGCCCGGCGGTGGGCTTGTAGGCCTGCCTGCGGCCGGGGGCCCCGTCCGCAGCGCCGCTGGCGGGCGCGCCGTGGCGACCGCGCCGGTCGTCGCCCGTAGTCGCACCACAGCACTGAGCGTGGCTGCCGGCTCGGACAACCCCTCGGCTCGTCGCGCCGCCGCGGCCCTCGACCGGCTCGCTGCAACGCTTCGGCAAGGCGCGGTGGCCCAAGCCGGCCCGGACGCCTGCCTTCCGCCGTCCGGGTCCCCCCGCTGCGGGCTCGGGCGGTCGCCCGCCACCGCCATCGGCGCAGGTCGGCACGACCCCGCCATGCCAGGCGCCGTCACCAGCGGGTGAAGTGCCATAACCGCGGGACCTTGCTATGGTTACGCAATTCGGTCCCGAGGTGGGCCACCCCGAGGGGTGGCTGGACAGTGAGGAGTACAAGTGGGACTATCGAAGAGAGGCCGCTCGACGGCCACGTTGAGCGGTGCCATAGCGGTTGCCATCGGCACCGTCGGAACCTTCGCCGGAGGAGCCAGTGCAGCCACGGCCCACGCCGCGCTGCACCCCCAAGCCGCAAGGGGGGGAGTGATCAAGTTCGCCGAGTCGCCGTCGGCACCGCCGAACTACATCTTCCCCGAGACGAGCACCGCGAACCAGTCGCTGTACAACAACAGCCAGTTCATCAACCTGATGTACCCCTTGGTCTACCTGCCAGACCCCTACCAGCCCACGCTGGACTACAACCGCTCGATGGCCGAGCCACCGGTGTGGTCCAACCACGACACGGTCGTCACCATGACCCTTCGCCCCTACATCTGGTCCGACGGTGCACCGGTGACGTCCGCCGACGTCCTCTTCTACATCCAACTGGCCGAGGCCATGGGCACCACGTGGGGCAACTACGCCGGTCCAACGCAGTTCCCCTACAACCTCAAGAGCTACAAGGCGCTCAACTCCCGCACGGTCCAGTTCGTGCTGAAGACCCCGATGAACCCCACCTACTTCAACCTCAACGGCCTCGACTACATCACGCCGATGCCCTCGCACGCGTGGGACAAGACGTCGCTCAACGGCAAGGTCGGCAACTACGCCGCCAGCCCGAAGGGCGCAGCGGCTGTGCTCAAGTTCCTCCAGAAAGAGGCGTCCGACACCAACACCTACAGCACCAACCCGCTGTGGAAGGTCGTCGACGGGGCCTGGCAGCTCAAGTCCTTCGGAGGCGCCAGCTCGCCCGACGTGTTCGTGCCCAACCCCCGCTTCTCGGGCACCCACCCGCTCGTCTCTGAGTTCGAGGAGATCCCCTTCACCAGTGACTCGGCCGAGTTCACCTCGTTGCGGGCCGGCACCTCGACCGTCGACTACGCAGCCGTGCCCCAGCCGGACGTCCCCGCCATCCCAGCGGTCAAGGCAGAGGGCTACAAGATCACGCCGACGCCCACCTGGGGCTTCGACTACATGATCCCCAACACCAAGAACCCCGCTGTCGGAGCCATCCTGAGCCAGGCCTACATCCGCTGGACGCTTGCCCACCTCACCGACCAGACCACCATGATCGAGCACTTCCAGTTCGGCTACGGCGTGCCGACCTACGGCCCGACCCCGATCTATCCCAAGGGCAACCCCTTCGTCAGCAACAGCGAGCTGACCAACCCGTACCCGTACTCGGTGGCTGCAGCGGAGAGCCTGCTGCGTGCGCACGGGTGGAAGGTCAACCCGGGTGGGGTCGACGTCTGCGTCAAGCCCGGTCCCGCCGGCTGCGGTGCAGGTGTCACCAACGGCGAGAAGCTGTCGCTCAACCTGCTCTACTCGAGCGGCAACCAACTGCTCCAGGAGCAGACGGACCTGTTCCAGTCCGATGCGTCCAAGGCCGGTGTGCAGATCAATCCCCGTAGCGCCTCCTTCAACACCGTCATCTCCCAGGTCCAGCAGTGCGTCCTGCCCAAGGAGAAGAACAGCCCTACCTGCACCTGGCAGCTGGGTGAGTACGGGGGCATCAGCCTGTCGACCTACCCGTCCGGGGAGGGCCTGCTCAACACCGGTGGTGCCTTCAACGCCGGGGGCTACTCCAACCCGGTGCTCGACAAGCTGATCCAGGAGAGCACGACCGCCACCAACCTGATCCCGTACAAGGAGTACGAGAACACCGTGGTCAGGGACGAGCCCTGGATCTGGCAGCCGGTCCCCAAGAACATCTGGGCAACGGCCAACAACCTCACCGGCTACGGCCTCACCAGCGAGTTCGACGGCGGCTTCGGCTACATCGAGCCCCAGTACTGGTTCTTCAAGTAATCCCGGCGGCCTTCGGGCGTCGCTGAGGCCGGCACGGCCGGCACGGGGCCTGGCCCCGTGCCGGCCCTTGCCTCGACTGTCCCCGGCCGCCCGCAGTCCTCACAGACCTCGGAGCATGCAGAGTTGATCGGCTACATCATCAGACGGGTCGGGCAGTCCGTCATCGTCTTGCTGCTGGTGACCGTGGTCATGTTCGTGCTGTTCCACCTCCTGCCCGGGAACCCGGCCCGGGCGGAGCTCGGGGTCAAGGCCCAGCCCGCCGCGGTGGCTGCCTTCGACAAGCTCAACGGCTTCGACAAGCCTGTCTGGTACCAGTTCTGGGTGTACCTGGACCACCTGGTCCACGGGAACCTCGGTTTCTCCTACATCCAGAACAGCACGGTCGCTCAGCTCTTCATCCAGCGGTTCCCCAAGTCGATAATCCTGGTCGGGCTGGCCACCATCGTGGCGATCGTCGTCGCGATCCCGCTCGGCGTCCTGCAGGCGGTCCGCCGCAACCGGTTCGAGGACTACGCACTGACCGGGGCCTCGTTCGTCCTCTACTCCTTCCCGACGTTCTGGTTGGGCATCATCCTCATCGAGATCTTCGCCATCAGCCTGCACGTCCTGCCGCCGACCGCGCCGTCAGGCACCAGCCTGGCGGCGATCTTCTCGGACTGGCAGGGCCTGGTCCTGCCCGTGTCGACCCTGGCGTTGGTGAGCATCGCCGCCTACAGCCGTTACATGCGCTCGGCGATGATCGACAGCATGGCCCAGGACTTCATCCGTACCGCTCGAGCCAAAGGGCTCAGCGAGCGCGTGGTCCTACTGCGCCACGCCCTGCGCAACTCCCTCATACCGATGGCGACGCTGATCGGGCTGTCGGTCCCCGGCATCCTGAGCGGCGCCGTCATCACAGAGAACGTGTTCAACTACCCCGGTGTCGGCCTGCTCTTCGTCCAGTCGGCGACCTCGGAGGACTTCTCCGTCCTCCTCGGCCTGACCCTGGTGGCAGCGGTGGGTGTCATAATCGGCAACCTCGTCGCCGACATCGGCTACGCCGTGCTCGACCCGAGGATCCGCTACTGATGCCAGCCTCCTCCCAGCCTTCAGGCCCGTTCGGCGATGGCCCTTGGCCGGCTTCCGACATGGGGGCCACTGCCCAGGACATAGCCGTTCCGGACAAGCCCGGCACGCTGGGCGCCGCGCCGGAAGCCGCTCTTGGCGGACCGGCCGGCTCCGAGCCGGCCGAGCTCGAGATCGGCGCCACTACGGGGCGCCCCTCCCGCACGAGCCTGTTCCGCCTGACCGCCGTCACCTTCATCGAGAACAAGCTCGCCGTCGTAGGCATGGCGATCATTGTCCTGCTGGTGCTCTTCTGCTTCGTCGGGCCCCACCTGTACATCACCGACCAGAAGACGCTCAACCCGGCCTTCTCCAACTACGCTCCCAGCGCAGGCCATCTCCTCGGCACCGACGGTGAAGGCTTCGACGTCCTGGGGCGCCTGATGGTCGCCGGCCAGAGCTCCATCGAGATCGGCCTGGCCGCCGGGCTGTGCGCTGCGATCTTCGGCACCCTCTACGGGGCGATCTCGGCTGTGGCGGGCGGGATCGTCGACGCCGTGATGATGCGGCTCGTCGACGCCCTCTACTCGCTACCGACCCTGTTCCTGCTGATCCTGCTCTCAGCCATGTTCTCCCCCAACCTGCCGCTCATGATCCTGGTGCTCAGCTTCATCGCCTGGCTCGGCCCGGCACGACTGGTACGAGGCGAGGCGCTGAGCCTGCGGACACGGGAGTACGTGCAGGCGGTGCGGGTGGCAGGTGGCACCCAGGCGCGCATCGTGCTGCGCCACATCATCCCCAACGCCATCGGCACGATCATGGTCAATACGTCGTTCCTCATCGCCGACGCCATCCTGGCGCTCGCCTCACTCAGCTTCCTGGGGCTCGGCCTCCCCGACACCATCCCGACATGGGGCGGCATGCTCTCCAACGGCACCACCGTCATATACGACGGGTACTGGTGGCAGCTCTACCCGGCAGGCGTTGCCATCGTCCTGACGGTGGTCGCTTTCAACTTCATCGGCGATGCCCTGCGTGACAGCCTCGACGTGCGCCTGCAACGGCGCTAGTGCACCCGCGCGGAAACAACATGAATGTCATTTGAAGTGATCGAGATGCTGGGTAAGGCCAAGGCTCGACCTGGTTGAGCCAGCTGGCGTGCTTGGGCGTGTGGTGCACGTGGAACCGGGGGTGATCGGCAAGCCATGCCTTGGTCTTCTTGGCCACATGCGAGCTGCCGTTGTCCAAAATCAGGTGGACGGCAAGGGCGGGGTCGGTCTCTTGGTCGATACCGGCCAGGAACTCGATGAAATGATCGGCGTCGTTGCGGGCGACCTGTTCGGCGCTCACCTGGCCGGTATGCACGTCGAGGGCGGCCACGATCGAGGCCACACCGTTGCGGCGGTACCCGAGCTCGGGCCCTCCTTGCGGGTGAGCCAGCCCCGCACCGGAAGACCCAGGAACAATCTGGCGCTTCCCCCCGGCACCGCCCGGACTGAGCCTGAAGCGCCGCACGGCTTGACGCGGCCGGGCTTCGAGCCCTCCTCCTGCACCTCCCCGGCCAGGAGGTGCAGCCGCCACCTCGACTGGGCTTGCCCAGCGTGCCCGGAAGGCGACCGGCACCGGCGGGGCAGAGACCGCCGCAGATGGCCGGCAACGCCGCTGCTGGCGAGTCAGGGGTGAGTGCTCCGGGCCTGGCTGGCGCCCCCGCGGGTGTTGCGGCGCCCGGCTGGCCCGTAGAAGTCGACGCAGAGAACAGTGGCGTCGTCGCGTAGGCGGCCGCCGGTGGCCGCCAGGACGCTACTGGCGAGCTGTTGGACGAGCTGACGGGGGTGACGGTCGGTGTCGGCTGTCAGGATCGACTCGATGTCGACGAGCGCGGCGCGCCGTTCGAGGTAGCCGTCGGTGACCATCACGAGCCGGTCGCCCACGCGGAGCCTGATCGTGTCGGCTTGGTAGCCGCCCCCTCCGACACCTAGCGGGGGGTGGATTGACAGTTGGAGGGCACGGGCGTGGCCGTCTCGGACCAGGTAGGGGACCGGGTGCCCCGCGTTGACGATCTCGAGGGTCCCTTCGGCTATGTGCAGCCGGGCAATCAGGCCGGTGACGAATTGGTCCTCCTTGGCGTTGACTCGCAGCTCGCCGTCGGCGGCGTCGGCTTGCTCGGCCGGGGCGGCCAGCGCCCGGCGTCGGTTACGCAACGTCCCGACCGCCAGCGTGGCGAGGAGGGCGGCCGGGGTGGAATGGCCCACGGCGTCGGTCAGCGACAGGTACAGATACTCGCGGTCCAAGGAGTAGTCGAAGGTGTCCCCACCCGCAGTATGTGACGGCTCCAGCCAGCCGGCCAGGGTGACCGGGCCGACCTCTGCGGTGAAGGCAGAGGGCAGCAGACGGCGTTGGATCTCCGCGGACACCGAGAAGGCGCGCACGCGCTGTGCCCACTCGAACAGGTCGGTGTGTCGTCTGACCGCGATCAACACATAGGCGAGGGCGTGACCGGCGGCGACCAGGAAGTCGACGGAGTCGGGGTCGGGCTTGGCCGCCAGCGACAATTCGAGGAGGCCCATCACATCGCCGCGTTCGGTCACCGGCACCAGCACCGTCCAGCCGTCATCCTGAGCGACGACCGCGACCTCCTGAGTTGAGAGGACCTGTTCGTGAACCGTTCCCGCCAGCGGTACCACGTCGCGCCGTTCATTGTTGCCCGCGGTAACCGCACTGCCAGCCACATGCGACAGGCGGACCAAGGCGCTCCCCGAGAAGCTGGCGATCAGCAGCGCCACGTGGCGGGCGTCCAGCGTGTCCGCCAGGCGGCCGGCCAAGACGTCCACCGCTTCGAGCGGTGGAGCATCCTCGACCGCCCTGAGGAGGCCGAACAGAGGCTCGTCGTCGGACGCCATGTTTTCCCATGGTACTGTCCAACCAACCCGAGAGGACCTGCGGTCGGGCTGACCGGGCCGCCTGTCGACCCAGACGGTGATAGAGGTGGCCGGGGAGCTGTCGGTAGACAAGGGGTCGCCGGCCCGCTGGGCCCGTGACGAGCGCCGGCGCCTGGAAGCGTGGCAGGTGGCTCAGACGAGCCCCGCAGCCCCGCAGAACCTGCCGAGCTGCTGAGGTTGCGCCACCAGGTGGCCGAGCAAGAAAAGGACCTGGCGTTCCTGGGAAAAGCCACTGATGATCGCCGACCGGCGATCACCCGTGCAGCATGAAATCATGGTGAGCCGGGGCGGCAGTGGCTTTTCCGCCATGGAAGGCGCTTCACGGCTCCCCGGGACCACAGGTCTCGCCCAGTACCAGGGTGCGAGCTCACATCACGGAGCCGACGTGAAAGAGCCATAGGTCCAAGCAAAGTGCTTGGCCGTACGGTCGTAGTTGGCTATCCAGGCCATTACCTTGGCCACCAGGTCCTATCGGCTGGAGAACTCCCCTCGTCTCAGCAGCCGGCGGGTCAATATGGAAAAGACCAGCTCGACCTGGTTGAGCCAGCTGGCGTGACCTCGCTTGCTCGGGAAAGTTCCTACAAGCTAATCACACGCGTGTAACTTGTGCAGGTATGCGCTAGTCCAGCCCCTGACGAGGTTGGGCAGGCCCACGCCCGGCTCGCATCCGGGTCGGGCGGGGCCCCCCGCCGCAGGGCTACCTGACGGCCAGCTCGGCGATCTTCACGACCACCAGGGCGAACGCCACGAGCAGGTAGCCCCGCATCGCGGCCAGGCCCAGGCGCCGACCCGTCGACAGCACCGGCTTGCCCAGCCGGTTGAGCGGCGGCATCCGCCAGGTGTCCTTCTTTTGCCACTCGACTGGGACGACGAGGCGCCCAGCCGCCTGCCGGCGGGAGGCGACGGCGAGGTAGACGGCGAGGGCCGTACCGGCGACGGCCCCAGCCAGCATGATCGCCAGGATCTGCGCTGCGCTGATAGCGGGGAATACCACGCTGGCGGTGAGGATTACCGACATGACCACGAGGACCCATATGACGGCACCGGTGAAGAGGTTGAGCCTGCGGGAATTGACCCAGGGCCCGAGCACGTCCCGGTCGTTGCAGAGAAGCAGGAGGAAGACGGTCGCACTCGGCAGCAGTACCCCGGCCAGGGTCTGTACCCCCTCGGTGAGCAGGCCCAGGGGCGCCCCCGGCAGTAGGACGATGCCGCCGGCGACCACCATGAGGCCCGCGTAGCAGGCGTAGAAGCCCTTGGCCCTGGTGACGGGGCGATGGAGGGAGTGGTTGACACCGAGCACGTCCGCCCCCGCATAGGCGGTGGCCAGACCGACGGCGGCAGCACCGATGATGCTGGCGTCGAGCAGGGCGATGGCGAAGAGGTCGCCCATGGCACGAGAGGCATAACGGCCCAATCCCTGGGCGACGTCGGCAGCGTTGGTGAAGGAGCCGAACCCGGCGCGCCCGGCAAAAACGGCATCCGTGAAGCCGAACATGGCCGCCGCCCCTACCACCACCACCACGATCCCGATCCAGAGGTCGACGCGCTCGTACTTCATGAAGCGCGTCGTGATCCTCTTGTCGATCACGTACGACTGCTGGAAGAAGAGCTGCCACGGGGCCACGGTCGTCCCGACTATGGCGATTATGAGCAGCATGACCGTGGAAAGCTGGCCGTGCGGCAACCCTGGGACGACGAAGTCGTGCGCCATCTGCGCCGCCGGCGGGTGCACGACGAGATAGATCGGCACCAGCACGAGCGAGCCCGCCACCAGCACCATGCACGTCCGCTCGAAACGCCTGAAACTCCCCGTGCTGGCCGCCCCGACGATGACCAGCGCGGCCAGGCCGACCGACGGCACCTTTGGCAACCCCAGGTAACCGACGGCGAGGGTCACGCCAATGAACTCGGTGACGATCGTCAAAGCGTTCAGCACGAACAGGTCGATCACGCTGAAAGCACCCCAGAACTTGCCGAAGCGCTCCAGGATCAGGCGGGCATGGCCCACCCCCGAGACGGCGCCGAGACGCAGCACCATCTCCTGGTTGACGTAGAGGACGGGTACCAGCAGCAGCAGCGTCCACAGCAGGCGCGTGCCGTAGTCCTGGCCGGCCTGTGTGTAGGTGCCGAAGGCGCCGGCGTCATTGTCCCCGACCATCACGATGAGGCCGGGCCCGACGATGGCGAGCAGGGTCTTCAGCTTCGCGCTGAGGCTGGGGGCTGCGAGGGTGGCGTCCCTGCGGACGGTCCCGAAGGCGCCACGGATGTCGCCTACGTGGGCGGAGTCGAGGACGGCAGCGTCACGCTCGACGAGCTGTGGGGAGGCGTCACGCGACAAGGCGGTGCGGGCCATTACGGCCTCCTTTCGGTGGGGAGGAGCACGCGCGCCTGGCGCGCTGTGGCACTACTGAACGAGCTGTAGTGCTCTCCTGTGCCGGAAGGGGCCCGCTGGGAGAAGAGGCGTGGGCCTACTCAGGCCCGGTACCCGGCCGGCATGGGAGAGCGCCGGGTACTTGGGGGTTGTGACAACACAGGCGCACCTCCTTCGCTGGGCCGGCACCGTCTGGGGCCGTCGTGGCACGCCCAGGGTACCAGTGCGCCCCGCCTGGGTCAACGTTGTGCGGGCGGTCGTGACACAAGTCCCACGGCGGCCTGCACGTCTGGGCCCGCCGGGGCCGCCGAGCGCGCCACGGGCAGGGCGCGTCGGGCCGGCGAGCGTGCTGTCAGAGGATGGTCCTGGACGCCTGACTGGCACGCCTGCCCGGCCGGCCAGGCGAGCCCGGTGGGCTCAACCGGCCGGAGCGAGATGGGCCGTGATGACGCTCAGTTTGTCCCTGGCCTCCGCAGCGCTCACCGAGGAGGTGTGGAACACCAGCGAGCCGCGCCGCATGGTGATGCCCACGAGAGTGTTCACGTTGGAACGCGCGCTGAGACGGCCCAGGACATGGTTGGCGACGCTGGAGTGCAGGCTCGCTGTCAGGCTCTGACCGGCTTCGTCGGCGGCGGCGACCTCCACCGCCAGCACCTCGTCGTAGTCGCAGCGAACGCCCCTGTCGTCGCCGACGAGGAAGTTGAGCCCCTTTGGGGTACCCGTGAAGGTGCCCATCGTGCCCGGGGCAAACGTGACGTCGGTGCCGCCGACGATCGTGCAGTCGTTGACCCGCACGTTTATGGCGCCGAGCGACACCGGCGGGGCCGCTGTCCTCGACAGATCCGGGATGCGCGCCGGCGCCGACGACGCCGGCCGGCTGGCGGCGTACGCAACCGCCCCTGGCATGGGGGGTACCGGCGGCGGCTGGGAGACGGATGCGGCTGCGGCCGCACCCACGGGCACACCGGCCAGCACGGGGGCGGGCTGGGTAGCCGGCCGAGGCGCGGGGACGGCCGCCGGCGGGGGCCCGAAAGGACTGACGGTCGAGGGAGCGCCGAACGTGGGCGGCGCAGCGGCCGGTACGGGCGCAGGCACTGCCATCGGCACCGGGCCCGGGACGGCCGCCGGCGCCGGGGCGGGCCCAGGACCGGCTCGAGCGTTGATGTCTATCCCCTGCTCGGCGGCGCGGTGCCTGGCGATGTGCGCCTCGGCGCCGACTCGCGTCGGGAAGTTGCAGGACGAACAACGTTCGTCGGCAGTCCACAGACCGCGCTGCGGGCACCCGAAGCGGCCGCAGACCCTGTCCATCTCAGCCACGGTTCACCCGTGAGTGCGCGTGCAGCCCGCTCGGGCAGGCAAATGTTCTCATTTCATGCCACCAAGGTGCGGGGTCGCCCGTCGTCCGGGATCGCTCCGGCTCTGGGCGGCTGTAGGGCGGAAATACAAGACATGGGAGTCATCGGCCCGGCTAAGACCAAGCTTGAGCCCCCGGATGGAGGCCCGGCACCCCGGTTCCGGGCACCGGGCCGCCTACCCGGTGAACAGGGACTGTCCCATGGCTGCCTGCCCGATTTCTTCCTTTTCGGCATTAACAAACCGCGAAAGACAGGTAAGTGAAGAAAGTGGTGGCGAACCCCTCTTCACCCGCCCCACCTCGTCCGTCGAGCGGAAGTGCGTGCCGCCGTCAGCCTGCTTGTCGAGGCCATTGCCCCGAGGCCCGATCACTGCCCGCTCAGGCGGGAAGGGGGACGGGTGAGCCCTGCTTGGCCCCCGGCCCCGTGGCCGACCGCTGTGCCGCTTGGATGGCGGTCACGATGATGGTGAACACGATGTCCTCGACCAGCGCCCCGCGGGAGAGATCGTTCACAGGCTTGGACAGGCCCTGCAGGACCGGCCCGATACTCACGACGTCGGCACTGCGCTGCACCGCCTTGTAGGTGGTGTTGCCGGTGTTGAGATCGGGGAACACGAACACCGTCGCCCTGCCTGCGACGCTGCTGCCCGGTGCCTTGGTCCTGGCGACGGAAGCCACGGAGGCAGCGTCGTACTGCAAAGGCCCGTCGACAACCAGTAGAGGCTGGCGCTCGCGTACGAGGCGTGTCGCCTCGGCCACCTTGTCCACGTCCACGCCGGAGCCGGAGGTGCCGGTGGAGAAGCTGATCATGGCCACCCTGGGGTCGATGCCGAAGGCGCTGGCCGTCGCCGCGCTCTGCAGGGCGATGTCGGCCAGTTGCTCCGCTGTTGGGCTCGGGTTGACGGCGCAGTCCCCGTAGACGACCACCTCGTCCGGCAGGCACATGAAGAACACCGACGAGACCAGGCCGGCCCCAGGTGCGGTCCCCAACAGTTGGAGCGCGGGGCGCAGCGTCGCGGCCGTCGTGTGCTCAGCCCCGGCGACCAGGCCGTCCACCTCGTCGAGACGCAGCATCATCGTACCCACGGTGAGCGGGTCGGCCAACTGGTCGCGGGCCATGTCCTCGGTCATTCCCTTGCGCCGGCGCGCCTCGACGAGGGGGGCTACATAGCGCTCGGCCACCTCCACCGGGTCGACGATCTCGATACCACCCGGGAGGCTGAGGCCGAGCCCGGCGGCCCTGGCCATGACCTCCTCCGGCTGACCGAGCAGTACGGGGCGGGCCACGCCGAGCCGGTGGCATGTGACGGCCGCCTGCAGCGTGCGGGGCTCGGTGCCCTCGGGCAGCACGATGCGCTTGGCCGCCACCCTGGCGGCAGCGCTCAGGCGGTGGCGGAACGCCGGCGGGCTCAGACGGCGGACGTGCTCGGCTCCAGGGAGGCCGGCGACCCACTTGTCGTCGAGCGCCTGCACCACCACCGCCGTCACCATCTCGGCCCTGCCGGCGTCGTCCGCCGGTATCTGGGGGTCGATGCCGTGCACGACGGTCGCCGTCTCGTAGCTCAGCTCGGAGCTCACGTACATGGGCAGCCCGCTGCGCGCAGCAGGACGGCACAGTTCCCAGACCCGGGGGTCCGGCTCGATACCGACGCTGAGCAGCAACCCGGCGAGGCGCGCCCCGTTCATGGCGGCCAGGCAGGCGCTGAGGATCACCTCGTGGCGGTCCCCGGGCACGATCACGAGCACCCCCTCGCGCAGTGCGGGCAGGAAGCCGGGCAGGCCCTGGGCTGCCACGATCACCTCCTTGACACGCCTGCGTGCGTCGCCCTCGTTCATGGCCGTGACCGCCAGGCCGTCCGAGCGCAGGGCCCTGACGATGTCCTCGACCCGCGGCCAGGTGAGCTCCTCGCTGAAGGGCACGACTCCTGCCAGATGCAGGTCTCTCTCCGCAAGGGCGAGCCGAAGCTCGTCGATGTCACCCGGCGACACGGAGGGGGCCCGGTTGACTATGGCACCGACGACTCTGTCCTGCTCCGGACTGCGGTAGCTCTGTGCCGCGATGGCCATGCTCTCGGCGAGATGGGCAGCCGAGCCGCCGGACGGTGCACCCACAAGGACGACATCGGCGTCCAGCGCCTTGGCCAGGGCCGTGTTGACCCGGCCGGAGTACACCAGGCCTTCGGCAGGCACGAGACCCTCGGCGATGACGACGTCGTGCGCGGCGCACAGCGGGTCAGCGGTGGCCACGACGTCCTGCATGAGCTCGTCCAGGCCGCTCTGGCTCAGGCGGGCCTCGACCTCCGCTGCGGGTATGGGCTCGGGCGCCACCAGGCCGGCAGTCAGGCGCATCAGGGCAGTGGAACGGTCCGGCTGGGAGCCGGCGCAGCCTGGCTGCGCCAGGGGCTTGTAGAAGGCCACGTCTGCCCCGTGCTGCTGGAGGGCGCGGACCAGCCCCAAGCACGTCGACGTGAGGCCCACTCCGTGCCCGGTGGGGACGACCAGGACCGTACGCGTCATCGCGAGGTGCCTGGAGCAGGGATGGCGGACTGCTTGACCATGCCACCATCTTGGCCCCGGGCCACCAGGGCCAAGGCGGGGTGGAGCGCACCCGTGACCTAGTCGTGCCGAAGGGCCCTATGGCGCTGCCGGCGTTCGTCCGTCGTCACCCGGGGCCCAGGAAGGCTGCTGGCGGGCCGCCTGGCAACCGGATGTCACCATCGGGGCCAGCCGGGCGCCAACGGTCCCGGGGGCCCGTCCGGCTGCACCAGCCCCGGCCTGGCGCCCAGCGCCTGGAGGAAGGAATCGAAGTTGAGCCCGTAGGCGGTCGAGTTGCGCCCGTCGTACTCGTAGTGCGCCGCCGCCTGCTCCGTCGGGTCGGCGGCGTTGGCCCAACCCGTCTCCAGGCAGGTGCCCGAGTCGTGCAGGTAACCAACGACGGTGGTTGCCGACACCGTCTGGCCGACTGCGACTGCGGGCGTCACGTTCTCGGCGACGTACACGACCAGACCGGCGGCCGGGCCCGAGCTCAGCCGGTAACTGATGAAGGCCCCTCCTGGCCACTCCGGGTTACGGGTGTTGTCGACCAGGCCCGGTCCAACGGCGTAGACCGGTCCCTGGCCGCAGTAGTCGACACCCTGGTCCACCTCCTGGGGCACGAGCGACACGACGCGACGCAACGGGTCCAGGTAGCCCCCCACGGGTGTGTAGTCGAGCGCCACCCAGAGACCCCCGGTCCGAGCGTCGAGGGCGGCAGCGACCGCCGTGGCGCCGGCCGGGAGCAGGACCGCCCTGCCTCCCCTGCCCGTCGCCCCGAAGCGCAGGACGTCCCCGTCCGCCTGGGCCACGGCATAACCCCGGCCGCCGCGTCCCACGACGATCCCGGCCGACTGGACCAGCGGCCGGGCCGCTCCGGTCGCAGCCGGGGCACCGAAGAACGGTGCGTGGAAGCTGTAGACACCACCCACCGACGTGAGGACGTAGTAGCCCCCCGTGGTGGGATCTGTGGCCAGCGAGGTGGCCACGACGGGCGCAGTCGCCCCGTAGTGCAGGCGGTGCGAGAGGTCGCCGTAGAAGGGCGCACGAAAGGCGACCACCGTGCCGTCGGCCCGCAGCACGTAGTACCCGCTGCCGTCCCCGGTGGCGGAGATCGCCACGGCTGCGGGGTACTGGCCCCACCCACCCGGGCGTACGACCACCCGACCGAGGTAGGGCGCGTGGAAGGCGAAGATCTGGCCCATCGAGTCGAGCACCCAGTACCCGCCGGTGGCCGGGTCGAGGGCGATGCCCGTCGCCGTCACCCCCAGTGCCAGGTGCCCGGGCACGGAGCCGTAGCGCGTTGCAGCACCGAAGGCGTCCACCTCACCGTCCGAGCGCAGCACGTAATAGCCCCGGCCGTCGGCAAGTGCGGCGATCCCTGCAACCGAGGAGCCTGTCGGTGGCGGCGATCCCATCGCCGGCGCGCCGGCCCCGCTCACCGTCGCCCCGCTCACCGTCGCCCCGACGACCGGCGCCCCGGTCGCATGCGGCACCGGGACTGCGGCCTGCGCCGCCGGCACCACGGTGCACAGGGTGGCGAGCCGCCGGAGACGCCCGGGGCGGCGGATCTTCACGGGGCTGTGGACCTTCAGCGGGCGCGCCGCCCTCCGGCGCAGAGCAGGCTTCACGAGCACGGGACGCTACCGCGCCAGTGGGCGTGGCGAGACGATCGCGGCGGCGGGGTCACAGATGTCCGGCCATCGCCCCAACCGGCCCGGCGCAGGCTCGCCGGTACCGAGCGCGGAGGCGTCCAATCGTGCGCTGCACGATCTGCGGGTTGGAGGCGTTATGGTCCCCGGCAGTGCCGCTGCCCCCGATTGGCTCTGCGAGACTCCTACCACCATGAGCTCAGAGCACGCCGAGGCCGTCGCCTACCGCACGGGTGCCCTGGATGTGCGCCGTCTGAGCCTTTTCCTCGCAGTGGTCGACAGCGGGGGGTTCTCCAGAGCGGCCCAGGCGGTGCACATATCCCAGCCGGCGCTCTCCCAGGCCGTCGCCGAGCTCGAAACAGACCTCGCCTGCACGCTGTTCCACCGGCTCCCCCGCGGGGTGGCGCTCACCGAAGCCGGGCGCGCTCTGATCGGGCCGGCCCGCAGCGTGCTGCGCGCCGTCGACTCTGCCCGCCAGGTGACCTCCGAGATCAGCGGGCTGGCGCGCGCCCGGCTCGACCTGTCCGCCCTGCGGACCCTGGCGTCCGACCCCCTCCCAGGCGTGCTCGGGCCTTTCCTGCGCCGCAACCCCGGAGTACAGGTGCGCCTCGCCTCACCCGACAACCCGGCCGAGCTGCTCGAGCAACTCCGCTCCGGCGAAGCCGAGCTCGGCCTGACAGTCGCATCCGATATCCCTTCCGCCATGGTGGCGGTGCCCATTGGGGCCCAGGCGATGCAGGCCGTGTTCCCACCCGGCACGGACCGGGCGGCCGGGCCGGTGCGCCCTGCCGAGCTGGCCCGGATGCCGCTCATCCTCACACCACCCGGCACGTCGGGCCGGGACCTCGTGGACACCTGGTTGGCAGGCAAGGGCTACCGGGCGACCGTGGCGGTCGAGACGACCCAACGCGAGGCGGTCCTTCCACTGGTGCTCGCCGGAGCGGGTGCTGCCCTGCTGCCCGCAGGAGCAGCTCGCCTTGCCGAGGCCGCGGGCGCACTCGTCGCCGAGGTGGAACCGGTCGTGCAACGCCAGCTCGTCGTCGTCCACCGCTCCGCTCCGCTGACCCACGCTGCCACGGCCTTCCTGGCCCTGGCTGAGCCCGGCGGATAGCGCCGGCCACCTCCGCTACGCCCGTCCAGCTGCACCTCCGCCGGCGACCGGCCGCTCCGGTCAGCCGACGGCTTGCCCAGGGCTGCAGAGGTTCCCGCTTGGCCACGGGCCCGAGCCTGCGCCGGGTGCCGTCCTGCGACTAGACGAGGTGGGGGAAGCTGCGAGCGGCGACATAGACCGCGACTGCCATGAGGAGGAACGAGAAGGCTCGCACCAGCTTGTCGGGGCGGGCCCGGGAGGCGACGTAGCCCCCTGCGAAGGTCCCGGCCACAGCGGCGGCGGTGAACACGGCGAGCAACGAGACATGCACGGACATGGGTGCCGACAGGCGCGAGACCAGTGCCGTCGCCGAGTTGATGGCTATGACGAGCAGTGACGTGCCGACCGCCGTGGGCATGTCGAACCCGAGCGCCAGGACGAGGGCCGGGACCACGACGAACCCTCCGCCCACGCCGAAGAAGCCGGTGAGCAGGCCTACCACCGTGGCCGCCGCCAGCACCCGCACCGGGCTGATGCGAGTGGCCGCACCAACGCCTGCCCCACCGACGACGGCCGGGACGCCGAGGTCACGGTACCCCTCGTCGGCACGGCCTGTGCGCGTACCTCCGTGCGCCTGTGCCGGCGTCACCAGTGGCGCGCCGACGGGGGCGAGATGGGCCCCGTGCCGCGCCCAGGCCCAGTTGGGTACCAGGGACGCAATGCCGCGCCGGGCCAGCGCGCCCCCGGTCCAACCGCCAAGGAAGCTACCGACCGCAGCGGGCCGGCCCTCGGAGCGTGGCGACGAGCCGCGGCGCAGCATGGTGACACCTGCCAGCGCTATCAGCACCGAGAAAGCCGCAAGCAGGATTTCGGGGGCGAGACTGGCCGAAAGGCGGCTGCCCAGGTACGAACCGCCGGTGCCCACGACCCCGAAAACCAGCCCGGCGCCCAGCCGCACGCGTCCCGCCCGCATGTGGACCCCGGCACCGGCGAGCGACGTCAAGCCGACTATTACAAGTGACGCGGTGGTCGAACCATGGGCGCTCTGGCCGAGCACGTAGACCAGCGCAGGTACGGTCAGTATCGAGCCGCCGCCTCCCAGCGCACCCAGGCTCAGCCCGATCAGAGCACCAACGGGTATTGCCAGCAAAAGCTCCACGGGATCCATCTTCCGTCCGATGAGGGAAGGTGTCCAATGGGTTCTACTGATATACCCATAGGTGGGCGCCTATGTCGAGACGCCCACTCCGGCTTGGCTGCGCCTGGCATCGAGCAGGTACTCCGAGATATCGCGCACAGCCAGCCTGGCTCCGCAAGCCTGGCGCAGGCTGACCAGGCATATCGGGCACATGGTGACGCAGTCGCGCGCCACAGCGCTCAGCTGAGCCACCCTTTCGCCGGCTACTGCGGCAGCTTTCTCGGGGTAGAGGCTCTCAGCCGGGCCGCCGCAGCACCAGGTGTGCCGGCCGGACTGCAACGGCTCGAGTACCTCAACGCCGGCCGCCGCCAGTAGGCGCCTTGGCTGGTCCAGCACGCCTTCGTAACGGGCGAACACGCAGGAGTCGTGGACAACCGCGCGCCCCGCAGAGGGCGCCCGGGCCTCCCCTGCATGCTCGGCCAGTACCTCGAGGTAACTACGGACCCTCACGTCGTAGCCCTCCACCAGTTTGGGGTAGACGCTTCGCAGCATGTTGGTGGTGTGGGGGTCGATGGTGATCACCTCACGGACCCCGTGCCTCGCAAAAGCAGCGGCGACACGCCGAGCGTGTGACGCGACGACCTCGTCCGAACCGAGGTCGTAGGCCAAGGCACCCGTGTACAGGTCGTCCTCGTAGAGGTACCCGACATCGACGCCCGCTGCGCGCAGCAGGCGGACAACATTGCCCGGCACCCGGTCCAGTTCGGCCTGCTCCTGCCTGGACGGCCTGGCCACCAGCGCCAGGCCGTAGCCCCGGCTCGCCCGGTTGGCGAGACGGGCGAGGCCGCCGAAGCGGGCGAGGGGCGAGGCGGCGACGCGGGCCTGCAGCCGGCTCAAGGAGCCGATGTAGGGGATGATCTGGTACATCAATCCCGTGTAGAGCACCGTTGGCCCGCCCATCGGCAGTCCGAGCCGGCGTGCCCAGCGGGAGGCGCGGCGCGCCGGGACGGGCAGGACCGAACCACGCATTCGCATGTTGTCCGACAGGACGCCGACGACGTCCCTGGTGGGCAGGGCCATCACTGCGCCTCCTCGAACTTGCCGAGGAGCCAGCGCCTCAGCAGGCGTACGTCCTCGGCTATGTGGACACCGGCCGGGCAGTTGGCCTCGCACGCCCGGCAGAGCAGACAGGAGAAGATGGCTTCGCTCTCCCCCTGCACCCTCTCGGCCATACCAAGCAGAGCGTGGCGTAAGAGGCGCCGGGGCAGCAGGTCCAAACCCAGCGGGCAGGCGGCGGTGCACACCCCGCAGTTCATGCACACGCCGGCGTCGAACCCGCCCAGGACGGCCAGTTCGTCAGCCAGTACAGACGTGACGACGGTAGACATCAGCGCGTCACCGCCTCGTAGTGGAAGTAACCCTCGGCGTCAGGCCCGTGGCCGACCTTGACGTAGCCATAGCGCTGCATCGTCATCACCCAGACCATCACCTCGTCCATGGGCGCTCCCCCGGCCCCCGCCAGCTCGGGCACTGTGAGCGGGCCCTGCGCCAGCAATCGGAGCAGGCGGTCCCGCATCAGCCTCTCCTCGCGGACGACCTCCCTGATGTCCCTGTTCACCGGACCACCTCGGCCGGGGCCTCCGCTGCAACCCGCAGCCTCGCCCCCCCGGGGCCCACGACGTCCCCCGTCCGGCCTTCGGGACCGGGCAGGTCCATCGCCAAGGCGTCGATAATGGCCGTGACCTGCGCGTCTGTGTAGCCGGCCAGGTCGATGGCACCGGTCGGGCAGACCGGAGCGCAGGCGCCACAACCCTTGCAGCCCGTAGCGGCGACGGCGGCGACCAGGCCGCCCGGCGACGCTTCCCCGCTGCCCGCTTCGGCGGGGGTGACGCGGTGCCCACCGCCCGCCGGCCGTGGCGCGCCGACCATGCTGATGGCCCCGAACGGGCAGGCCTCCACGCAGACGGCACAGCCGTTGCAGGCTTCGGGGTTGACCGAGGCCACCTGCGGGTCGAGCTCGGCCACCCCGCGCTTGAGCATCGCCCCGACGTGGGTCACCGCCGCCAGCCCCGAGGCCACGCTCTCGGCGGACGTCTTGGGCCCCTGACAGGTGCCGCATATCGTCACGCCGTCGACGACGGTCTCGACGGGGCGCAACTTGGGGTGGATCTCGTTGAAGAACCCGTCGCGGCCGACCGGGAGCTTGAGCACGTCGACCAGCTCCCGGTTTTGGCGGGCCACCATACCCGTGACCAGGACGACGAGGTCGACTGGGAGCCTGATCTCCTCCCCGGCGCTCAGCAGGTCGCGCACTGTAACCTCCAGGCGCCCGTGCTCACGGGCCACCTCGGGCGGGTCGTCGTCGGCGAACTTCAGGTACAACGAGCCACGGCGGCGTGACTGCGTCAACATCTCCTCGTTGCGCCCGTAGGTCCGCATGTCCCGGTACACGTGGTACTGGCGGGCGCCCGGGTTGCGTTCGGTGATCCTCAGGGCGGTGTGCACGGTGGCCGAGCAGCAGTACTTCGAGCAGTGGGAGTGCTCTTCGTTGCGACTGCCGACGCAGTAGAGGTAGGCGATGCTCCCGACGCGCCGGCCGTCGTGGAGCAGCGGGCCATGCGAGCTGTCGAGCCGGCTCACCAGCTCGGGCAGAGTCAGCACGCCGGGCATGCCGTAACCGAGCTCGCCGATGTGAGGCTCGTAGTCAGCGAAACCGGTAGCCACCACGACCTGGCCGACCGCCAGCTCCCTTCGCTCCCCACCCACGGCCACCACCACGTGGTAGTTGCCGTAGGTGCCGGACTTGGCGACCAGCTCGGCGCCTGTCAGCACCGTGACCGCCGGACGGCGCCCGATGTCGTCGCGCAGCCTCGCGACCAGGTCGGCCCCCACCCGTCCGTGAGGGAACATCGGCCCCATCCCGCCGACCCTGCCACCGAGGGTGGCCGTCTTCTCGACAAGTACGACGGCGAGACCAAGGTCTGCCAGCCCGATCGCCGCACGCATCCCGGTGAGCCCGCCTCCGACGACCAGGACGCGTTGGGTGGTCTCGACGACTGTGGGCTCCAGCGGCCTGGTGCCGCGGGTCCCGGCTATACCGGCCCGCACGAGGCTGATGGCCTTGCGGGTGGCTCCCTGCGGGTCGTCCGTGTGGGCCCACGAGCACTGCTCACGGATGTTGACCTGGGTGTACTCGTAAGGGTTGAGCCCGGCGCGCCGAGCCATCTCCCGGAAGGTGAACGTGTGCAGCTTGGGCGAGCAGGAGGCCACGACCAGCCCGTCGAGGCGGTGCTCGACGATGTCGGAGAAGATCTCCTGCTGGGTCAGGTCCGAGCAGGTGAACATGGCGTCGCGGACCACGACGACGTCGGGCTCGTCCCTCACGGCCCCGACCACCGCCGGCACGTCCACGTAGTCGGAGATGTTGCCGCCGCAGTGGCAGATGTACACACCGATACGCCGGGAAGTCATGCGCCCACCTCCGCTGCGCGTCGAGCACCGGCCGATTCTAGGTAGGCGGCGGCCTGGGCCACGGCGGCGCCGGCGTGGAGTATGGACTCGGGGATGTCACGCGGCCCCGAGGCTGCGCCGGCCACGAAGACGCCCGCCAGGCTGGTCGCACCGGGGGAGAGGTCCTCGTCCACCTCCTCGATGTAACCGTGGTCTGTCAACGCCAGTTCGCCATGCTCGAAGAGCCGTGCGAAGTCCGCATTGGGCTGCACCCCGACCGCCAGCACGACCATGTCGTACTCCGCCTCGACGATCCTGCCTGCATTGTCGATGTCCTCGTAGCGAAGCACGAGGTTGCCGTTGGCCAGTTCGCTGACGCGCGCCACGCGGCCCTTCACGAAGTTGGTGCCCATGGCCTTGGCCTGCTCGAAGAACTCGTCGTAACCCTTGCCGGCGGCGCGGATGTCGATGTAGTGCACGGTCACGTCCGCCAGCGGTAGCGCGCCCATGATCAGCTGGTTCTGCTTGAGCGAGTACATGCAGCAGAACTTCGAGCACAACGGGTTGCCGACGGTCTCGTCGCGCGACCCGGTGCACATGACGTACGCGACCCGTTCGGGCACCCTGCCGTCGCCCGGACGCAGGACGGTGTTGAAGGGCCTCGTGGGAGCCAGCAAGCGCTCCATCTGCTCGCCTGTCACCACGTTCTTGTAGCGCCCGTAACCGTACTGGGGCTTGAGCTCAGCCGGGAAGAGGTGGTACCCGGTCGAGACGACCACGGTACCCACGTCCACTTCCACGTCGCTGTCGCGCATGGCGAAGTCGATGGCGTCCGCTGGGCAGGCCGCCAGGCACTCGTGGCACTCGGAGCAAACGCCGCAGTCGAGGCAGGCACCCGCTGCCGAACGTGCCTCCTCCTCGCTGAGGGGCGCCTCGAGCTCCGCGAAGTTGCTCGGGGCCGGGCCCAGGCGCAAACCCGCGGCCACGGGAGGCCGCTGGGCGTAACCTGCCTGGCGGGACAGGACGTCGGCGCGCTCGACAACTGCCAGGGGCGCCACCGGTGCCTCCAGCCGGCGTCCCTGCAGCCAGTCGTCGACCATGGCGGCCGCCCTGGCCGCAGCGCCGACCGCCTTGGCGATCGTGGACGGCCCGCTCACCGCGTCCCCGACGGCGAACACACCTCGTACAGGCGTCTTGGCCGTGGCACTGTCAGCCACCAACGCCCTGGCGCCGCCCGGGGCAAGCGAGGGGAACGTGGCCGTGTCGGGGCGCGCACCTATGGCCACGATGACCGTGTCACAGACCACCTCGTCGTGGCCTCCCACGTCGAAGCGGGGGTTGAAGCGGCCGTCCGGGTCGAAGACGCTGAGGCAGGTCTTCAGCTCCAGGGCCTCCACTCGGCTGCCACCTTCGAGCCCTGCGACACCCCACCGGTCGTGCAGTTGCACGCCTTCAGCACAGGCCTCCGCCACCTCGAACTCGTGCGCCGGCATCTCGTCGCGTCCCTCCAGGCAGACCAGGTGCACCTCGGCGGCGCCGAGTCGCAGGGCGCTACGAGCAGCGTCGATCGCAACATTGCCGCCGCCGACGACGGCCACGACCCGGCCACTGAGCTCGGTCGCCCGACCGAGCTTTATGTCAGCGAGGAAGTCCAGGGCACCGATGACGCCCTCCAGCGTGTCCTCACCCTCCACCCCGAGGCGGGCCGCGACCGGCGCCCCCGTTGCCACGACCACCGCGTCGAACCCCTGGCCCTGGAGCTGGGCCAGGTCGTCCACCCTGGCATTGCACTCGATCTCGACACCGATTGCCGTGAGGTTGGCGACGTCCGCCTCCACGACCTCGACAGGCAGGCGGTACGAAGGGATCCCCATGCGCAGAGCGCCGCCCGGGCAGGGCGCGGCCTCGAACATCTTCACGCCGTAACCCCTGCGTGCCAGCAGCCATGCGACGGTCAGCCCGGCCGGGCCCGAGCCTACGACGGCCACCGCCTTGGCGTTGCGCTCCGGCGGCGCAGCCGGCCGGCCCCCGGCCGCTCGGCTCCGGTCAGCTACGAACCTCTTGATGCGCCGTAGCGGGACAGGCCCTTCCAGGGCACCGCGGGTGCACTGGGACTCGCACGGAGCGTAGCAGGCCCGGCCGAGGGTCCCTACCAGCGGCGTCGTCTCGGCGACCAGATCGAACGCCTCGCCGTACAGACCGGCACGCACCAGGGAGACGTACCCGTGCGCCTTGATGCCCGCTGGACAGGCAAAGGTGCACGGCGATGTCCCGGCACGCTCGATCAGGGCCTTCTGGGGCACGGCCTGAGGAAAGGGGATATAGGCGGCGTGGCGGGCCACCAGTTCGCCGTTGAACTGGTCGGGCACCGAGACGGTACAGGCCACCTCGCACTGGTGGCAGCCGGTGCAGCGCTCGGGGTCGACGAAGCGCGTAGCCACGTGCACCTTGGCATGAAAACCCCCGTCCGCCTCGCGGGCCAAGCCGGCCACTTCGGCACCGGTGAGCACAGTGACGTTGCGATGGTGCGCCGTGGCACCCATCTTCGGCGTCGAAATGCAACTGGCGCAGTCCAGGGTCGGGAAGACCTTGCTCAGCAGGATCATCTTCCCGCCGATGCTCGGGCCCTTCTCGACCACGAGGACTTTGTAGCCCATTTCCCCGAGCTGGAGGGCCGACTCCATGCCCCCGATGCCACTGCCCACGACCAGGGCGTCGTAACGCACCTATGCCTCCATCTCTGCCACCGCCCGGGCAAACTCGCGCACCTGCCGGGCGAAGGGTTCAGCGCACACCGAGCAGATCGCTGCCATCCGCAGCCGCCGTCCGTCCATGCCGCGCCGGCCGAGCATTGCCTGCGCCTCGGCGACGATGCCGGCCGAGCGCCTGCTGCAGTCGGCCAGGTAGCCGCACTCGTCGCCGTCGGAGGCGATGAACACGCCGTCGAAGCCCTGCTCGAAGGCACGCAGCAACCATGCCGGCTTGATCCCGCTCGTGCACGGCAGGCTTATCACGACCACCTGGGGCGGGTAGTGGAGGTGGGAGCTCCCGGCCAGATCTATGCCCGGGTCCGAGATCATGTTGGTCGACCAGACAAGGATCCGGGGTGGCCGCCTCAGCGTGGCGGCACCGGCCAGAGCGGTGCCCGCAGACCCGCCGCCCACCATCCAGCTCACTTCCCCCTGCGGACGAAGACGCGATCGTAACCGGCGGCCGCTGCGACGCCGAGGAAGCCGTGCCCCACCTTGGCCGACCACGCTTCGACGTCGCGACGGGTCTGCGGGTCGCTCGACCAGAGCTCCAGGACGTCGCCGACCGCGATGGCGGCCATCGCCTTCTTGGCTTCGAGAAGCGGCCCGGGGCAGGCGGCGCCGCGGGCGTCGACCACCTTGGCAGCGCCGAGAGCGCCGGCGTCGGTTTCGGTCAGGATTGTGCTCATCATTGCCTCCAGGGGGTTGCGGACCGCCACGGTCGTCAGTACACGAGGGCGTTCGTCGCCGACGTGATCTCCGCCACGAAACGCGCCGAGGCGACGATCTCGGTGCCTTCTACGAAGTCCTCAGCGCTGAGGCCACGGCTCTGGAGGCAGGGCGCGCACACGAGCAGCTTCGCCCCCTCCTCCACCAGGACGGGCAGCAGGTCGCCGAGGGGTGTGAAGCCGGGAGCGCTGACCGTCTCGGCGACCCCCTTCTTCACCAGCAGGCAGCCATCGCCCTGAAAGCCCATGACCACCTCCACGTCGGAAGCGACCGCCCCGCCCGCCAATGCGAAGGGTATGGAGGCCAGCTCCGGCTCGGAGGGGCCGTGGGTGACCATGATCACCAGTTTCTCTGCCTCGCTCATGGCATGCTCCTAGCTCTTGCGCAGGTAGAAAGTGAACACGCCGCCGCTCTCGTCGGTGGCGACCAGCTCGTTGCCCGTGCCCTGCGCCCACGCTGGCACGTCCTTCACCGACCCGAGGTCCGTGGACATCAGCTCGAGAACCTGGCCAGGGGCCATTGCCCTCATCGCCTTGGCCGTCTTCACCACAGGCATGGGGCACGCGAGCCCACGGGCGTCTACAACCACGTCCTCTTTGACGTCGGCACTTGACATTCCTCGCCTCCTCAGACGAACAGGGTGACGTTCGCCTTCCTCGCTTCGGCGAGGAAGGCGGCGGCGCCCGCAAACTCCACGCCCTCGATGAAGTCGCCGGCGCTGTAGCCGAACACGTCCATCGTCATCTGGCAGGCGATCAAGTGCACCTCGAGATCCCGTGCCGCCTCCAGCAGTTCGGAGATGGGAGCGACGTTCTTGCCTGCGAACTTCGAGCGCATCAGCCGGGTCGCCAGCCGCCCCATACCCGGCAGGCCCAGGACGACGTTGGGTACCGGTACGGGCATCGGCATGGCCGGGTTGCCGAGCGGCGAGACCCTGAGGAGGCGCTCGTAGTCCTTGTGGATGATGTTGAGCCCGTAGAAGGTGAAGAACACCGAAGCCTCCATGCCCGACGCAGCCGCAGTCGTGGCGAGGATGAGCGGAGGGTAGGCCCAGTCCAGAGTGCCCTGGGACGCGATGATGGCAGCCCGGTTGGCCCCCGGGTCCCGCACCGCACGGTCCTCCAGTTCCGAGCGGACGATCCGCCTGACCTCCGCCTCGCTCAGCCCCGCGACCGCCTGTGTCGCATCTGCCACCTGAGCGCCAGCCGGGTCTGCCATAACGACACTGTGCAGCCACCACAGCGGGTACGAACAGTGCCGCTCGTCTGGATGATTAGGGGC
>JAJZIY010000049.1 GCA_021828475.1 Actinomycetes bacterium | reverse complement strand
CGCCCGGCCCGTCGAGATGGATTGCCACTTCGAGTCCATCTGCGAGTCGTGCAGCTTCTTCGTCACCACCATCGAGTTCCGCCCCACCTTGCAACGCCAGCGCGATGACGCTGCCGAAAAGGGCCAGCTCGGGCGGCAGAAGGTCTTTGACGGGATCCTCGCTCGCATGGAAGGCCAAGCCTCGTGAGGAGGGGGCGGTGAGCAGACCTCACTTCGCCCTTGACAGGATCACCCGCATAACTACAACCACCGACGCCGCTGTGCCAAGGCTGGGGGCCAGAGCCTCATCGGCTATGAACTAGCCTTGGCTTGTAGGCAGGAAGTGGCATAACCCGTGTCCACTATTTCTGGGGAACCTCACCCGCTCACTCCCCCACCGCCACCGACGCCACCAGCCCACGGTGGGCGCTCCCCGGAGCATGCACCACCCCGTAGCCCACCAGCCCGACCCCGGACGAGTAGAGCACGTGGTCGATCCGCACGTACGGCCAGACCGGCAACTGGTTGGCGGGGAACGTCATCTCCCACCCCTTTCCCGCCTCCACGGCAGCGTCCCGCAGCCCCAGGTGCAGGATCGACTGGAAGTGCCAGTCGTACCACGAGGCGTTGAGGTCCCCCACCACCACCAGGGGCCGTGGCTCCCGGGACAGCTCCCGGCGGATGGCCTCCATCTGTGCGGCCCACGGCCCCGGCTCCCCGCTCCCGTACGGGGCGTTGGTGTGCACCACGTCGAGGCGCAGGCGTACCCCGCCCGGCAGGTGCAGCCAGGCCCGGATCTCGGGGTGCCCGTACGCGTACCAGAGGTGCAGGTCGGACAACGGGTAGAGCGACCACAGAGCCATGCCATCGGAGCCGCCACCAGGCACGTAGACAAGTGAGTGCTCCCGGTACGCCTTCATGGCCCCGGTCGCCGTCAACGAGGCGTAGCCGGCCTTGGTGATCTCCTCGATGGCCACGACGCCCGGCCTGTACGCCCTGATCTCGCTGGCGAAGGGGCCCAGGTCGAAGTTGTCCTGGCTCACGTTGACGTCGAGGATGCGCAGCACGGGCTGGCCGGCCCGGGGCTTGACCAGATGAGAGAAGGGGTCGAAGTCCGGGGCCACCCACCACACCTGCAGGGCCACCAGCGCCAGCGACAGCCCGGCCAGCGCGTAGCGCCTGTCCAGCAGGCCGACCGCGGCCGTTGCCCAGGCCAGCATGTAGATCCAGGGGGTGACGGCGATGAAGCCGACCATGATGTTCCAGGGCTCCCGGTGCGCCAGGTGGAAGGCGCTCACCACCCAGAGGGCCCCGACCACGGACCAGCACAGCGCCACCAGCCAGGCCAGCGGCGCGCTGGTCTCTCGGCGCAGGCTCGGCACCCCGCCATCTTCCCCGCGCCACCCCGCCCCCCGCCAGGTGGCACCAGTCACGGCCAGGCCAGCTCCTTGCCAAGGCGCCCGCCTGCCCAGGAGCCCCGGACCGCTGCCCTCGACCACCGGTCGGGCCGGCTCCACCACGACCGAGCCACCGTCAGCGACACCACGTCGCAGCGGGAGAGGACCTGCCCGCGCCGCCCCGGGACCGGCCGGGACCGGGCTCCGAGGCCGCTTGCGGCTCCGGTGCCTGGCGAACGCCGTGGTTCAGCCCGATGCACCTCTTTTGGGGTGCAGGTTGTCGCTGAACCTGTCCACCAAGCGAGCGAACCGGTGCGACGACCGCAGCGGCGAGCCGGCACCGGCCAAACGGCGGGCCGTCTCGTACGCCTGGAGCGCTGTCCGGTCGACGAGACCGCCCGTCGCCAGGACGACGCAGGAGACCTGCCGCCTGTCGGGATAGAGGCGCAGGAGCCCGTCGTTGCCCTCGTAGGTACAGGTGTCCATGAAGTCGACGCGGTCGTCCCCGAACACCTCTTGCATGGCCCTCACCGCCAGCACGGCACCAGGGGACTGGGCAGAGTACTTCTCGTCGTAGACCGTTGCCAGCAGGTAGACGCCATTACCGGCCCGCACCGACAGCTGCATGGCGACAATCTGATCGAGCACCTGTAGGGCTTGGACCACGAGCCGCCCGCCGGCGCGGTACTGGTCGCACATCTCTTTGAACCAGGCCGGCTCACCTGGGTGCAGGAGGGTGGCGCCGCCACGGCCGGTACTCTCACCTGGGGATGCGTCCCGGCGGCGCCCGGTCGTCCTTGCCTTGTAGCCGGCGGCCTCCATATCGAGTAGGCGCTCGACGGCAACCGGGTCGTGGCTGCAGTCGACCAGGGCCGGCTCCCCACCGAGGCGCTCCCCCAGTTGGCGGCCCGCCCGTGCCCAGTTGTAGCGGCTCTTCTTACTATGGTGGGACAAGTAGTTGCCGTCGGAGCGCCGGTTCGCGACCGGCCTCGGGTAGCTGTGGTGCACGACGGCCGGGACCCGCAGCATGCAGGCAGCGGCTGCGAGGCTTCCCCAGACAGGCCCTTCGGTGCGGAGCGACTCGAGCACCAGCAGGCCCGGCCCGGCGGGCCTGCTGTGCGGGTGGCGCCCGGCTTCGGCCAGAGCTTCGAGCATGGCTCTGGCGGCTGCGACCCCCTTCTCGCTTCGGAGCAGCGGCGTGCCGTCGTAGCGGTTGCGACGGACCTGGGTGGTGTAAGCGGGCCGGAAGACGCCGCGAAAGCTCGTGCTGGGCCTGGCGTCCAGGCCGACCTCCAGGACGGGGAAGCAACCGTGCATCTGGCCGCCGTCCTCGGCCACCACCAGCGTGATGTCCCTGCCACGGGGCAGGTACCTGCTGGCCGGCAGCAGGCAGGCCGGCTCGAACACGGGGTTGGGCTCCACTGCTCCCGCAGCCAGCGCGGCCCAGGCCTCCAGCTCAGCGGGGGTCATGTCGGCGACCTTGACGAGGCGTCCGTTCACGGCGCGTACCCGGTCCGTGCGCTACGCGCTCGGCTTGCGGGCCAGCACGTAAAACCACGGCGTCGAGGTCGAGCCGTCCACGACGGTCTCCCCGTCGCAGTCCAAGACGGCTTCTATGCCGAGCCCCACCGAGCCCAGGGCTTGCGTCTCCGTGGAGGGCAGCGTGAAATGCAGCTTCATGCCTCGGTGCTCCTTGCCTCGGGCTCGCTGCAGTCTGCGGGCGCTGACCCAGGAACCTGCCAGAGCGGGAGAAGAGTTGAACGAGAGATGAAATCGACCTTACCGCCGGTCGCCACGGCCCCGGGCCGAGGCTGCAACCTCGTCGGTTTTGCGGCAAATACCCAGGTTGCATGGCACGAACAGGCTATTGACCCAGGCAGACAGCGCGGCTGCAACCAGTCGACGCGGTCCGCCGGGCGAAGCGCCCGCCCGGCCACGGGCAATCGCACAGCTCTCACGACATAGGCGCGCTCCGCACAAGCGTCAGTACTACGTCGATGTTGGCGATCCGCCACGCCCGCCGCCGGCTGTACATCTCCGCCTTGGCGATGTTGCGGGCGACGTGCTGCACCCAGGCCAGCCACAGCGTCGTCACCGGGCCGGGCGCCTCCTGGTCGCCGTCGCCCACCGAAGCGGGGAGCGGGACGGTGCATCCACCTGCAGGACCGGAAGCGGCGCGGGACCAAGCTGCTTGCCGGTCCCACTCCAATGCCAGGCGCTCCAGTGCCAGCCAGCGCCCCTGCCCCCCGCCCTGGCCTTGCCAGTCGGGTATCTGAGGAGCAAGGCCCAGCAACCTGATGATCACCCCGCCCAAGTCGAGGCGGTGCCGCAGCATCACCGTGGTAATGACGAGGATTGCCGTGTCCCGGCCCAGCAACCCCGTCGGGCTGGCCGCCCCCCAGTCGACCACCCCGCCCAGGGTGCCCCCGCCTTCGCCGGCAAAGAGCAGGTTGCCCGGCGCGTAGTCCCCGTGTGACCAGCCGGTGAAGACGCGCCGTCCGATCAGCACGTCGGCCAACGAGGCCTCGAGGTGAGCCAGGGAGCGTGCCTGCCATGAGCCCGCCTGGTACAGGCTGGCGACGAGGGCCAGCGGCTCCCGCACCCATTGTCGCACCAGCGCTTCGCCGACCACCGACGGTCCCCCTGTTCGGCCGTGGAGCTCAGCCACCGCCTCCAGGGCGTTGCGCAGCGCAACTGCGGCGACCGGCAAGGGGCCGGCCAGTACGCTGCGGCCGTCGCAACAGCCGCGCTGGCGCTCGACAGCGACGGCCGGCAACGTACCCAGCTCCGCCACCAGGACCTCGGGCAGGAGAGCCGACCAACCGCCCAGCCGGCCGTCGGCGGCCAGGCACTGGCGGGCAGAGGCATCGCGGCGCAGCTCGTTGGCCGCTTTCTCCTCGGTCGCAACCTTGACGACCACCTTGGCCCCGTCCGGCCCCAGCGCCCGGGCCACGATCAGGGCCGAACCGCTCGACACGAGTGTCATCCGGCGCCATTGCGCCGCTGGGACAGTGGGCGCCGACGTCAGAGCCTGCACAAGGGCCTCCTCCTGCCGGCGACGAAGGCGACCAGGCGTGCCGCGGCCCGATACAGCCCGTGCCACCCACCACAAGGGGGCCGCCGCCCGCCGGCGAGAAACGGACCGGGAAAGCAGCAGGACGCGTCCGTAGGCGTACCGCGCTGCAGCGCGCACACGCTGAGCCGCGTGAGGCGGACGCGGCGGCCCCCTTACCAGCTCGACCGTAGGGTCGGCGCTGCCCGCCTCGGTCATCCCCGGACCACCAGGCCGAGAGCCCGGACAAGCTCGACCACCAGGGGCACTGCCCGACGGCGCCCGGCGCTCTGGGCCGAGAGCAACCCGACGAGAACGCGACGCGACGCAGGCATGCGCGGCGCCTGGCACAGAGAGCACGTCCCGGGCCGATGGCCCAGGAGGGTACCCACGGCCTCGGCCACCCCCGCCTGGTGGGCGGCCCTGGCTACCCTCACCCCGCTGCGCCTCAACTCGTCGTCGCAGTTGGCTGGGGCCACGCCGAGCCGAGCGGCCCGCAACATCGCCATGTCGCTCCTGGTGTCCCCCACCGCCAGCGACAGCCAGCCTCGCTCCTCTCGGGGTACATCAGCGCCAGGCCTGTTCGTTTCCTCCCCGCTTGCCCGGCCACGGCCCGAGAGCGCGCACAACCCGTTGAGCTTGTCGGCACCTGCGGGCACGATGTCGGTCTGGTTGTACCCGGCTACGAGGTCCCACTGGTCGCCCAGGTCGCCCAGACGTTCGGCACTCAGCCGCCGGCCCGGCCCGTTGCCTGCCTCGCGCGCCCGGACGCTGTACCTGTGGAACGGGCTCACTTCGACATCGTCCCGCTCTGACAACTCGTGTCGCAACGCCCGCATCGCGTCCATCTCGGCGGCACTGGCCACCGGTGTCGCCATGGCCGAGCCCACCCTGTAAGCCACCGTGCCGTACTCTGCAGAGGCACCCTCCAACCCGAAAACAGCGCACCTCTCCACGGTTTCCCCCAGCGAGCGACCGGTGGCGAGCAGCACGGGCACACCGTGCGCCCGCAGTGCCCTCAGGGCCAGGGCGCTGGGCGCGGTGACTGCGCTGAAGCCTAGTGCGCCCCCTTCGAGGCAGCCGTCGATGTCGAGGGCGCACGGGGTGCTGGTCTCGCCCAACGCTGCAGGCTGTCCCACGCCAGCCAGGTAGACGGCCGCCATGTACGAGTTGACCGCCCGGCTGCACGCTCGGCCCCAGAGCTCCCAGCCAAGCTCGCCCCGGCGCCGCATATCCCACAGGTGAACCAGCCGGTAGGCGAGCCAGCGTTCCTGGTCCGGGACGTCACCGGCCCGGTCCTTCCACGCCTGGGCGTAGATTTCCGCCCCCCCTCTCGCAAGAGCCCCCACGGGCCTCGCACCGGGACCGCCTGCCGCCATCTCGGCCTCCTCGGCCAGTTCGGCCAGGTCAGCCTCCGCCGCTGCGGCCGCCATGTCGTAGAGGGCGTCGTAGCAAGCCAGGTCGAAGTTCGAGAACGCACCGGTTGCGGCCACCCCTTTTACCAGCCTGTCGCCGTCTTGGTACCAGTTGGCCGCCGACATGCAGCCGTCCACCACCGACGGCCGGGGCGAAGCCAGTAGCCGCCTGGCAAACGGGCCGAGCACGGCCACTCGGAGCAGGGGCTCGGGCCGGCCGAGCCCAGGTGCCAGGACCCGCGATACTGCCTCCCAGACCGGAAGTCGGCCACCCATGACCTGCGTGCGGTCCTCCGCGGCAGGGAGTGCCTTCCTGCGCCCTTCGACATAGGTCGCCACCGCACCGGCGATGCCCGGGCCGTTCACGTCCGGGGCGCGCCAGCCCCCTGGCGGCTCCAGTCGGAAGCCCAGGCCGTCGACGAAACCCAACATGGGAGCCACCGCCACGCCAAGGGCGTCGCTCACCGCCACGACGTGCCTTCCGAAAAGCCCGATGCCGGCACCCTCGACCACTAGTTCGGCCGGCTCCACCACACCTGACCCCGCAGGCAGCAGCACGACGTCGTAGCGGGCACGGACATGGCCGCGCCGCCATGAGACAGGCTGCGGCCTGGACAGGCAGCTCACTACCTGGCAGCCACTGGCGAAGTGCTCTAGCACGCCGGCCACCCGGGATGGCTCGAGGAGCCGGTGCACGTGCCAGTCGGGCCATTCCAGTAGGACGGTCGGGTAGCGCTCGAGAGCCCCACCGGGCACACCATCGGGCCCGGCCAGGGCGAGCAGGAGCAACAGGGCGTCGGGAGGAGCGCCCATGCGTTCGAGCTGAGCCGCCGCCTTGGCGATGCTGCGTCCGCTGGCGGGCGGGTCGTCAAAGAGCATCGCAAGCCCGGGGCCGTCTGTGACCTTTGCAAGCGCCCGGCGGGCATTCGCAGTAGGGGTGACACCTGGCCGGACCGTCGCAACCGCCACGTCCTCGAAACCCTGTGCCCGGAGATAGGCGGCGGCCAGCGGGGCCAGGTAACTCCCGGACGTCCGCAGCCCCACCACCACCACCGGGCGCGACCGGTCGGGCCAGCGCAGCCCAGCCCGCCGGACCAGCTCGCCGACGTCCTCGGGGTACTGGTCGAAGCTTCGCAAGCTCGAAGGCAGGCGCAGTGGCTCGGAGCCGTCGGCAGCCGCAAGCCGTCCGACTGCCGCAGCCGCGGCTTCGAGCAGGGGCCCCATGTCGGCATCTGGTCGCTCCGTCAGTCCTGCCGCAACCGGAGCGGCAGCGTCGCGCAGCGCCGCCATCGTGTCGGCGGCTGCGGCCAGGGCCCTGCCTCGCGCGGACCGCTCCGCGACCCTAGCTGCTGCCGCCACGAACGAGCGGGCCGTGCTCAACACGGCTTGGCGCGCCCACCCCGGCGCGTCGAGCTCGTTCGACAGCTGCGCCCACCACCACCACCTGCCCGTGCCTGCCATGGCTCCGCCCATCGCATCTTCGGCCACCTGGGCGCCTGCAGCACCGAGCAGGAAAGCATCGAGCCAATCGCCGTTCTCGACGGCTTCGGCGACCAAACCAGGCAGCGCGCCCAGCGGCTGGAAGAGGTCGGTCAGCAACAACCCACCGTGCGTCCTCGCCCGCTCGGCCGCCTGGGGCGCGACCCCGCCGTCTGGTTGCGGGCACGGGCCGTCGATCCCTGACCCTGTCCGGTAGCCGAGGCGCACAGGACCGCGAGGTTATAGCGACTACACCTCCTGCCGGTAGGGGCATTGGACCTGGCCCGGCCGGCATACGCGCCGGCTCGCCTGCCACACGAGCCGCTCTCCCGGGCCTGGGACGTAAGGCTGTTGTCTGCCACCGCCCGTCCTCTGACGCTCAGGCCCCGGTGCAAGGGCCCGTGCCCTCAGGCCAGGAAGGCAGAGCGGGCCACACTCTCGGGTCGCCACGGCTCCCGGGCTACGATCGATTTGTCGTCTGTCATGTACGACCAGCCCGGGTCCGGGGTACGCCAGTTGTCCCCGTAGACGAGGGCGAGCTCGCGCTCGTGGTCACCCGGCTTCATCCAGGCCCGGCCGACGAGCTCGAAGGGCACGAGCCGCTGTTCGGGGAGATGGCCCTCGCACTGCACCCAGCCCTGGTCCGTCTCCCCGTAGACGAAGAAGGCCAGCTCGCCTACCTCGACAGGGTCCATGACGAAGAACTCCACCCGGCGCGTTTCCAGCGTCAGGACGCAGATCTCGGTCAGGCGCCCGCTGTTGTCGTAGCAGCGGCGGTAGACCCTGTAGCCGGCCCGCACCAGCTCGGAGACCGCCGCCTCCAGGTAGGGCAGGTCCCCGCGACGTACCGCGAAATCGGCGTCCGGGTCGTGCTTCATGGGCCGGCCGTCGCGCGCCCAGCCCAGCAACAGGCCCGACCAGACCCAGTACCCGCCGGCAAGCGGCGTGACAGCAAGAGTGTCGTTGAGAGCCGCCAACTCCCTCTCCCACCACCAGCGCCGCACCGTCGGCTTGACGACCTCACGCACGAAACCGACCCCCTCGACGGTCCCGTACGCGCTCTTCGCCAGCATCCGGGCCACCTGGCGAGGCTTGGGCCTCGGGCGGGGTTCAACCACGGCTCGCCGCCACCAGCCCCGTGCCTTCCACCAACCCGCCCTGCTCGCCGGCCCCGTGACGGGCGGCCGACGGGCCCGCGCCCGAGGGATCGGCAGCCCCCCCGGCGAGCGCCGGCAGGGCCCGGCACAGTTCGTCGTTGTCCTCGGGCCGGCGCACGGCGAGGCGGAAGTAGCCCCGGCCGCCGTCGAAGCGCCCGGAGGCGTCCTTGACGTGCAGGCGGCGCTCCGCCAGGAGCCGGTCGGCGAGCGCCGCTGCCTCGGCCGCTGGCATGTCTAGCTCGACGAGCACGAAGTCGGCGCCGCTCGGGAAGACCCTGGAGACCACAGGCAACCCTGCGAGATCGCGGGCGAAACGTTCCCGGTCGAGCACGGTCTGGTGGTACGAGGCTGCCAGTGCGTCGCGGTGCTTGAGGACCAGTTCCAAGAAGTGCTCGGCCACCGAGTTGACGTTCCAGATGGCGTTGGCCGACCACAGGGCCGCCATTACCTCAGCCGAGGTGGTGTACACGTAGCCCAGGCGCAGTCCCGGCACACCCCAGCACTTGCTCAGGCTCTTCAGCACGACGACGTTGGGCATCGGCTCGGCTTCGAGGGCGCCGAGCACCGACGGTTGGTCCGAGAAGTCGATGAAGGACTCGTCCACCAGGAACGTCTTTGAGGGGTGGGCCCGCGCCAGGTCGATCACTCCGGCCGTGGGCACGACCGTGCCCGTCGGGTTGTTCGGGTTGACGACGACGAGGATCTCGACGCCGTCAAGACGCTCCCCGATTTCGCCCAGGTCGACGCTGCCGAGGTCGGGGTAGGTGGAGGCACCCGGGAAGACCCGTGCGTACTCGCCGAAAGTCGGCGCTGGCACGAGCGCCCGCGCCCCGGCGAAGAGCGAGGCCAGCACCGGATAGGCCTGCGAGGCGCCGTTGAGCAGGAAGATGCGGCGCTCGTCGCAGCGCTCGAAGTAGGCCATCTTGGCGTTGAGCACCGCCTGGCCGGACCCGTAGTGGCCGCTCACGTGGGCCAGGCTGCCGCGCAGCTGGGCAAGGAGCCCCGGCGTGGGGAAGTACATGTTGCGAATGAAGTAGAAGTCCGTGAACGACAGGCCCCACGAGCCGCCCCAGCTGCCCTCCAGCACCTGCCTGCGGGCCGGCACGTTGAACTCGAACTCCGCAGCGGCAAGGTCGTTGGGGTCGTCCACCTCGGCCCAGGGGTGCTCGACCAGTTCGGCGTACACCTTGGCCGCCCTCATGTAGATGAGCACGCCGAGCAGCAGCTCGTAGTAGCAGTTGGCGTCGATGGCCCGTGCATAGAACGAGAGCAGTTGGCGGAAGGTCGTGCTGGCGAAATCGCGGTCGAACTTGTAGATGTTGAGAGTCTTGTACTTGTCGAACAGGTCGAAGTTGTCGTCCTGCATGTACGACGGGTACACCTGGGAGATGGCGTTGTCCGGCCCGATACTGACGACCGTCCCGTCCATGCCTATGCGGTAGTGGTCGACGAGGGCGGCGTTGGGGTAAGGGGTGTTGACGATCTGCTCGATCACCCGGTGGTCGACGATCAGGTCGGACTCGATGAGGACGAGGTCGTCGTCCAGTTGCATGTGCTCGAGGGCCAAGGCCATCGAGTACACGTTGTTGGTCGTGTCATAGTCCGGGTTGTGCACGTACTGCACGTCGAGGTCGGCGAACCGCTCGTCGACAGCCTGGCGCAGCTCGTCGGCCCGGTAACCGGTGACGATGCAGACTTGGCCGACCCCGCAGTCACGCAGGCTGGTGAGGAGCCGGTCGAGCACCGTGGTGCCCGCGATCGGCAGGAGCGTCTTGTGGGTCGAGTCCGTGAGGGGGCGCATGCGCCGCCCCACTCCGGCCGCCAGCACGAGCGCCTTCATACCTCGGTGCCCCTTGCGCGCCTCGGGCTCCTCGCAGGCCGCCGGCGCAAACGTACAGGAAGACTTGAACGAGAGATGAAATGAACCTTAGCGTCCGGCTGCGACGGCCATCATTGCTTGCTCTTCACGGGTCCGTTTTGCACCGAAATACCGGCAACGCCATGGCCGCAAACCATGAAGGCCTACGATGCACAGCGCGCGTCGGCGACCACTTGCAGCGGCGCCGCCGCTGGGCAGCACCGGGCCGCGCCGGGCGGGTATCCCAACGCCGACTGCCATCACCTGGCGGCTCCCTTCACCACCTGGCCTCGAGTGGGCAAGGGCCCCAGACGCACCGGCCTCGTCCTGTGCCCGGGCCTCGTCCTGTGCCCGGGCCTCGGTCGTGCCCGGGCCTCGGTCGTGCCCAGGACTCAGTTGAGCCCAGGACTCAGTTGAGGGAGGGTTCGAGCGGCGGCCGCCCGACCCCACCGGCCGCCTTGGCCCGAGGCCAGGCCTTGCCCCTCACGCTCGCGGCCCCCCGGCACGCCTGGGCCGCTTCCTCCAGGGCGTCGAGCTGCGAGGCGGTCAGCACCCCGGCGTCCCGGGCCAGTTCGGCTCGGACGTGGTCCAGGGCCACTGCCATGTCCGTCAGTCGCTGGGGTTGTACGAGGCGGTCGGCACGCATTGGCCTTGTCTACCCACGCCGTCCTGGCGTCAACCAGGGAGCCCTCCCCAACCGCGCCTGCCCGTCCCGGCGCTACTCGTAGCTCGGCCTCAGATGCTCCGCTATCGCCGATACGGCCCGGGCCAGGTCGGCGTGGCTGGCTGCCCGGCCCTGCACGATCGCGACCAGTGAGCGCGTCCCCTGCCTCCAGTCCACGGCTGCCCCCGGGCCGAGGCGCACGTTGACGCTCGAGATCTCGGGCACTGCCGCCTTCAGTTGCTCCACCCCGTCCACGGCAACCAGCCGCCTGGCCCACACCGGAGGGTGCGCGCGCCAGGAGAACGCCACGCAGCGGCAGACGGCTGGCCCCGTGAGACCGTGAGGGAGCCCGGCGGCCACCCTGCAGGCCAGCTGGAACATGTCCACCTCCGACACGTCGGCCAGCAGGAAGGGGACCGTCCCCGCCACCCGACCGTTGACCTCGATGACGGCCGGGCCGTCGGGCGTACTGCGCAGCTCGGTGTCGACCACGCCGGTGGTTATGCCCAGGGCCTCGATGGCACGGCTCACGACGGCCAGCACCGTGGCGCTCTCCTGCGCCGTGAGGTCGGCGGGCAGGAACGTGCCGGTGAGCCGGAACGGCTCGGTCACCGGGAACACACCCCGCACGACCAGGTGCTGGGGCACGCCGTCCTGGACGACGCTCTCCACCCTCAGGTCACCCGAGCGCCACGGTGGCGTACCCTCCCGCTCGGCCAGCAGCGACTCGACCAGCGCCCCTTCGGGCGGGACCAGTGCCGCCAGGTCCTCGGGCCGGCGGGCCAGGGCCACTCCGCGGCTGTCGCTGCCCTCGGCCGGCTTGACGACTGCCGGGTAGCCGACCTGGCTGGCCAGGACGGCGAGGTCTGCCCCGGTTGTCCCCCCTGGTACCGGCCAGTAGCGGGGGCCCGGCACACCTCCGACCGCCAGGCTCTCGCGCTGCAAGCGCTTGTCGACCAGCCGGCGAGCGACCTCAGGCGTGTGGTACGCCAGCCCGAGGCGCTGCGCCACCCCGGCCACCAGGCGCAGGTGGCGGTCCATGAAGGTGATCACGCCGTCGGGGCGTAGGGGCTCGAGCGCCCGCGCCACCTCGTCCGCTCCCATGCCGGAGATGTCCAGGTAGGTGCCGAGCTTGGGCAGCAGGCGGAGCATGGCCGGGTCCCCCGCCACGTCCCCTGCCGCTGCCCAGATGAGCTCGGCCGTGCCGGCTACGTGCTGGAAAACTTCGAGGGGGTGGAAAGAGCCCTCGGTGTGGAACACGACGACAGCCGGTGGCACGCGTGAACGTTAGCGGCTGGCCCTGGCGCTGCCGCGCCGCTAGCTTCTGGCTGTGACCGACAGCCGGCCCGGTCGCTCGGACGCCCCGTTCGAAGGCCCGGTGGTGGTGGTGTCTCCCCATATGGACGACGCCGCTCTCAGCTGCGGGCGCCTGCTCGCCGCCCTGCCGGGGAGCCACGTGGTGACCGTCTTCTCAGGCGGCCCTGCCGGCGTCTCACCCCTGCCCGAGTGGGACCGCCTGTCCGGCGCCTTCTCGCCGGGCGACGACGTGATGGGCCTGCGGGCCCTCGAGGACGAGGCGGCACTGACCCTGGTCGGCGCCACGGGGCACCGCTTGGGCCTCTGGGACGAGCAGTACCGGGAGCGGCCACTCAAGCTGGCCCGCTTCCGGGCCGGTGCCGTCCGGGCCAGGCGCCGGCGCCTCGACGACCCAAGGGTCGAGGACGACGCCGCAACGGCCCTGGCCGAAGTCGCTCAGGACCTACCCGTGCGGACCTGGGTGGTGCCGCTCGGCCTGTGGCACGGCGACCACGAGAAGACCGCCCGGGCCTGCCTGCGCCTGGCCACCCGGCCCGCCCGCCCCGACCGGCCCGCCCCCCTCTTCGTCGTGTACGAGGAGCTGCCCTACCGCCTCGACGTGCCCGAGCGGGTCGACCAGGCCAAGGCGGGCTGGAGCGTCGCCGGCTTCGAGCTCGAGCCCGTAGCCGCACCCGGCCTCGGTGGCGAGGCCCGGAGGCAGGCCAAGGCCGCCATGGTCGCCGCCTACCGTTCCCAGCTGCCCTGCCTGGGCACCCGCGCCCACCTCGCCGTCGACGCCGACGAGACCTACCACCTGCTGCGTCCCGTCCCGACCGGCTGAGCCGGGCTCAGTTGCCGACGGCCACCCGCAGGTTGCGCTCCACCCCGTCGGCCATGGCCTGCACCGTGAAACGGCCCTCCACGTGACGGGCGCAGCGCATCCCGAGGCCCGGGTCGTCGCGCCGCCACGACGTCACCGAGCGCAACTGGCCCGTGAGGGCCTGAGCGTCCCCAGGCTCGCACAGGTACCGTTCGAAGGGCCCCGACAGGATCTCGGGGATGCCCCCCGAGCGGGCACCGACCACGGGCCGTCCGGTCAGCAACCCCTCGACCACCGCCCTCCCGAAGGCCTCGTCCCCCACGGTCGGCACCACGGCCACGTCAGCGGCGTGCAGGGGCGTCACCACGTCCCGGCGGGCACCGAGGAAGCGCACGCTGCCCGCTGGGGCCAGCGACCGCAGATGGGCGAGGTAGGCCGCCGGGGCCTCGTGGACCACCGGCTCGCCCACGACCAGCAACGTGCCTTCGTCGGGGCCGAGCCCGAGCCGGGCCCAGGCGTCCAGGAGCACCTCGACCCCTTTGACCGGGTCGAGACGGCCGACGAAGGTGGCCACGAAGGCGCCCTGGGGCACACCCAGCGCCTCCCGGGCCGCCGCCAGCTCGGCCTCACCCCCCAGCGGGTAGTCGGCCTGGTCCATCCCGGGGTACACGACCTCAGCCCGGTCCGGGTCGAAGCCGACCTCGAGCCACTTGGACCTCGTCCACTCCGAGTTGGCCAGGAAGCGGCTCACTCGGCGCTTCAAGCGCGGTAGGTAGCGGGCCGGGGGCGTCCAGCCGCCCCGCCAGTGGCAGACCGTCGGAGCCCTGGCCACACGGGCGGCGTCCAGTGCCCAGTAGGCGGCCAGCGTCCGCTGCACGTAGTAGACGTCGGGGCGCCATCGTGCCGCCCTTGCCGCGGCCGGCAGCAGGCGCACCCGCTCGCGCATCTCGCGCTTGCGGCTCTCGGGGAAGTAGAAGTCCCAGGGCTGGATGTGCTCCACCGAGCGGCAGATACGCCGGTACTCGGGCACCAGGTCGCCCCCCTCGCCGTAGAGCAGGTGCAATTCGTGGCCGCGAGCCACCAGCTCCTTCACAGTGTGGTAAACGCTCAGCTCCACCCCACCCGAGAAGTGGGCCCTGCTCACGTTGGCGAGCACTCTCACGGCCGGCGCCGGCCGCGGCCTGCGGCTCCTGGTGGCCCGTCCGCCGGCGCTCGCGCTCCACCGGCCGACAGCGCTCCCGCTGTCCTGTCCGTCGCCGCTCCCCCGGTCGCGCAGTGAAGGAGGTGCTCCTCCAGGACTGGTACGACCCGGGCCCTCGCACCGGCCAGCAGCAGGGTGTGGTCGGTACCCGGGAAGGCCTCCAAGGCGAAGCGGCCACCGGCCGAAAGGCGCGCCAGGGTGCCCCTCTCGCCCCGGGATATGAGGCCCATCTCGTAGCGGCGGCCCACCACCAGCACATCGGCGCCCCGCTCGACAGCCTGGCGCAGGTCGAGCACCGCCCGTGGCCTCCGGCCCGTACGCCCGAGCCACCACCACTTCGCGTCGCGCAGGTGGTGGGTGAAGTCCTTCACGCCGGGCGGCAGCGTGCTGGCCAGCCTGAGGGCGGCCCCCTTCCATCCACCGGACGCAGCCGGAACGGGCTCCGCAGGAGGGATGCGCACGGTACCGTCTTCTTCCACGACCGCCCTGCGGTCGGCTGGGAAGAACGGGTTGACCGCCGCAACACCGCGAACCGGCGCCTGCCTGGCCGCCTCTATGGAGTGCCACGCTCCAGAGCACAGGCCGGCCAGCACGGCTCCCCGGCTACCGCCGGGAAGCGCCTCGAGCAGGCCGGCAATGTCGTCGAGCGCTCTGGGCGAGTAGACAACCTCGGGCTTGATGCCCTCCCTGGGAGGGCTCTCGCCCAGCCCGGACAGATCCACCCGGAGCACGGCGGCACCCTGGGAGGCCAGGGAGCGGGCCAGACCGACCCACAGGCCGCCGGGACCGGTATGGTCAACCCGTCCGGCATTGAGCAGCACCACCGTTGTCGGGGGCCGCGGCCCGGCTGCCGGGCGGGCCAGCACGCCCCAGAGGCGGTGCTCGCCCAGCTCGGCGACCTCTTCGGCCACCGCGCTGGCGCCGGGTAACCCCAGGACCGTCTGCGCCGTCCCCACCGGCGTAAGGGGAGCCGGCTGGCTGGGTGCCCTCTCGGCCAGCCATACGGTCACGGCCGAGATGGTGGCCTCAGGCTTGGGGCAGAGCAGGGGCCACACGGAGAGGAGCTTGTCCTGCTCGCCGGCTTCGCCCCACTGGGCACCCTCCGCCTCCAGGCGCCGGGCACCCGCCTTGAGGGCCCGCCCCGGGCGGCCCAGCACCAGGCAGGCGCCGGCCATGCGCCCCGGGGCCTCCGCAAGCTTCAGAGCCGATATGGCAGCCGCCTCGGAGGGGCTGAAGTACCAGCCCAGGATCTCGGTGCCCGCAGGCAGGCCGGCGGACAGCGAGCCGCGGGCGTCGTTGTCGTCGGCGTAGACAGCGCTCGAGAGCTGCTGCTCGCGCAGGTAGGCGCGGCCGCTCTCGCAGGGGTCCCACAGCACCAGGCCGTCCAGCTGGCACCGGGACGCCACCGACGCCGCCACCGTGGCCGCCAGGCGCATGGCTACCACCGACACCCGAGCGGCACCGGCCTCGCGCAGTAGCTGCACCCCGACCTGGACCGACTCCTGCCAGCCCCCCAGCGCCCCTCCCTCCCATGCGTCGTGCCCGGTCTCAGCGCCGGGAGCGCAGGCCGGGCGCCCGGCCGGTTGGGCATCGGTCGTGCGGTGGCGGACCGGCCAAGCAGGCTCCCCCGCCCCCCCTGCGGCCGGCCAGGCCGAGTCCCCGGTCCCGTACAGGTCGAGGTGAAGTACGGCGAGGCCCTGGCCGACCAAGCGGGCCGCCAGCTCCCGGTAGGCCGGGCCGACGGCCTGGGCCTCGAAGCCGATCGGGGCCAGCAGCAACACGCCGGCGCGGGCCAGGCCGGTTGCGGGCAGGTACCAGCGGCAGAAGAGCGGCCGGCCCGGCGGGCCGGCCCAGAGGCGGGCGCGCCGCAACCCGGTCTGGGGCCCCGGGGGCGGCAGGGGGCTCGTGCGCGGCGCCATTGCGGCTGGGAGCATAACGCCGTTGCGTGGCGCCCCCACGCCGTCACGGCAATGCCGGCACACCCGGGCGCAGGTAGCATTCGGCCGTGCTCGCCGAGTCGTCGCAGCCGGCAAAGGCAGCCAGCCCTGGGCCGACCGCTGCCACCGAGCAGGCGGCCAGCGCCCGCGCCCGGACCGTGCTGGTGGTCGTGCCAGCGCACAACCGCCGGGAAATGACCCTGCAGGCGGTCCGCTCGGTGCTCGCCCAGCGGGTCGGCGGCCTGCGCTGCCTGGTCGTCGACGACGCCTCCAGCGACGGCACGGCCGAGGCCCTACGGGCGCTGCAGGACGAACGGGTCGAGGTGCTCGTCAACGCCGTCGCCGCCGGGGGCGCAGCCGCCCGCAACCAGGGGTTGTCCTACGGCGGAGACGAGCGGTGGGTTGCCTTCCTGGACTGCGACGACCTGTGGGCGCCGTCCAAGCTGGGCCGCCAGTTGGCCGCCCTCGACGCGTTCACCGGGTCGGGGTGGTCGGCCACGGCGTGCGTCGACGTCGGGGGCGACCTGTCCGTGTTGCACGCCCTGCGCATGGCTGTGCCCGGGGCACCCGGTGCCGACCATCTACTCGGCGTCGAGCAGATGCGCGACATGTTCTTCGCCGACAACGCCGTGCCCGCCGGCAACAGCACCGTCGTGGCGTCGCGGGAGCTGCTGACCGAGGTTGGCGGTTACGACACCGGCCTGGCCACCTGTGAGGACTGGGACCTCTGGCTCAAGCTGTCCCGCCTGGCGCCACTGGCCTACGTCGACGCCCCGCTGGCCGCCTACCGCATATGGGACGGCCAGATGTCCATGGACCAGGAGTCCTTCGTGCGCGATGCCGCCACGGTGAGGTCCCGCCACTACCCGGGCCGTGAACCCCCGTCCGTGGCCTACGCCGCCCGCTGGCAACGCGAGGCGGCCTGGCGCAACATCCGCGCCGGCAACCCCCGCAGCGCTGCCGCCAACTACGTGAGGGCCGCGCTGCTCGGACGCCAGCCCGGCCAGCTCGCCTACGCCGCTGCCTCCCTGGCGGCACCGGGGCTGGTGCGCAGGCGCCTGGCCGGGCACCAGCGGCGTGAAGGCCTGCCCGAGGGTTGGGACGGCGAGGCCGCAACCTGGCTGGCACCCTACGCTGGCGGTGCCGAGCCGGCCTCCTAGCTGGACAGCTCCGCTGCCGGCACCGCCGGGGGCGTCCAGATCGGCGTCCGGGAGAAGAAGTCGGCCGGCACGGCCCCGGGCCCTCGACGGCGCGCACCCGCCCGCTCCCCCATGTAGCGCCCCATCAGCTCTGCCGCCCGGTAGGGGCTGACGACCCGTGTCCAGCGCGGCCAGGCGCTGACGTAGGGGAACTCGGTCAGCCAGTACTCGGCCAGCTCCTGCGCGCCGAGGGGGGTGAAGTCGACCAGTTCGGCCAGCGCCCGCCGCTCCCTGTAGACCCGGCGGTAGAGGGCGGTCCAACCGGCCTGCCTGCGGTGGTCACCTGGGACGTGCAGGCGCGGGTCGGCGACGATGCTCCAGCCCGCCGCCAGCACCCGCCACATCCACTCCTTGTCCTCGCAGGCGTCCAGGCCCTCGTTGAAGGGTTCGCTCTCCCAGGCGCTGCGCCGCCAGGACGACGCCGTGTTGGACAGGCCCCAGTCGAGGTTGGTGGCCAGCCAGGGCAGCGGGAGGCAAAATGTGGTCGGGCCCATGAGCACGCGACCATCCGGGCCGTGCGTCTCACCTGCCGTCGCCGCCACACGCTCGTCCTCGTACGCCTCGAGCGCGCTCTGCACCCAACGCGGCCCGGGAGCGACCCGGTGGGCCGAGAGCGCGAAGCAGATCTCGCCCGACGCCTCAGCCACCCCCAGGTTGAGCGCGCGGCCGTAACTGAAATCGGCCGGTGCAATCGACAGGACTTTGTCACAATATCCGCGGGCGATCTCGACGGTGCCGTCGGTCGAACCGGAGTCGACCAGGACGACTTCGGCTTCGACAGTCTGCCCGCGAAGGCTGTGCAGCGCGGCCCCGATGGTCGGTGCCATGTCACGCGCCCTGACTATCACGCTGGCGCGTGGCGTGGCCGGTCTCTCGGCGGCGCCCTCACGGGTGGTGGGTACCGACCAGCCCTGGCTGTACACCGCGGAGGTCTCCCAGTTGTATGTGTCCGGGCCGGTAAGTCTGCTTCGCGTCACGGGACCGCGGAGGAGCGGGTCCTCAGCGCGCCGCGGGCCGTGGTTTGCGAAGGGCACTGAGAGCATCCTAAACCCTCACAGGGACGGAGCGCCCTGTGCTCGGCGCCAATCCACCGCAAGTGCACGCCGGCCCACTTTGGCGGCTCCCGGGACAGCAGAGCGCGAAAGGTCGGGAAGTAGAGGGCGCATCGCGGCCTTCGTACTGAGCCCGACGCCGCCAGCCCTCTTGCGTAGATCGAAAAGCTCGGCACGCCGAGGACGCGACGGCCGCTTTGCCGAACTGGCGCGTTCGGTCGGGTGCAACTTGTTCACGCGGCCAACCTGGTGGCAACGGCCGAGAGGTGCCGCCCGGCAACGGCCAATTGCCAATGCCTCACCCGGGACGACGACGCCGCGCCGTCGACAGGTCGGTGGCACTGGCGGTAGGCCCGTTGGCCTGCGGCTGGCCCGAGCGTCAGGACCGAGGGAAGAGCGCTCTTTCCACCAGAGCGAAAACGATATGCTCGCCCGCCAGTTGCAGCTCCTGGATCTTGGCCGTTTCTTCGGCCGGCATGGCCAGGACGTGGTCCGCGTCGCCCATGTCGCGGGGATGGCGGCCCGTGAAAGCCAGGCTTGTCATGC
>JAJZIY010000048.1 GCA_021828475.1 Actinomycetes bacterium | reverse complement strand
GGCTACGCCCCGCCCGGTCCGCGCCCGCCGGCACCCGCGCCCGCCGGCCGGCGGCGTCCCGGCGCGGCCCCTCGGCCGTCCAGCGCCAGCCGGACGGGAGCACCGCCCGGATGTTGCCCTCACTGTCGCGTTCGAGGCGGGTACCGTACGGGAAGCCGCGCAAAGCTCTCGCCAGCCCCGCGATCGGTTGCCCGGCCTTCAGCACGATGGGGTGGGCCGGGTTGGGCGCGACGGACTGCCAGGGCATCCCCGGGTTGGCTGAACCACCGCGCCGACGGCTGCCGCTGCCACCACGCCCGGCGGCGGAGGCTGCCTGCACCACCTCCCGGGACAGGAACGAGTCCAGGCTGGCGGGCGTTGCGCCCCGCCCAGCCCCGGGCCCGGTTGCCTGACCGGGGGGGCGCTGGGCGACGCGGCGCGCCGGTGTCACGGCACCATGGTGCGCCTGCGCCGCCCTGCCCGCCGCTACGCCCCCCCGAGGCAGTTGGCCCACGGGCCGCTCGACCGTGAGCACGAAGTGGTTGTAGCCGTCCCCCCACCTCGGGGCCCGCGCCGCCAGCGCCCGCGTGACGACGGTACCGCCGGGCCCCTGCTCGAGCTTGCCGAGCACGAGCCCCCCCAGCAGGAGGCCGACAGCCGCGACACCGGCAAGCGCGACGCCTGGCGTCCGGGTGCCCCGTAGCAACATGTCTGCCTCCGTGCGTGTCCTGCGCCCCCAAGCCGTTGGGGGCTGCTTACACGTTCGGTACTGCGAGCTGCGGACTTAGCCCCCGGACCGCCACACGCCACGCAAAGCGGAAACGGACGAACCAGACGGCCGGCGCCCGGTTCAGCCGAAGCTGACCGGCCCGCTCCAGCTGGCCCCGCCGTCCGTCGTCCTCCACAGCTGCTCCCCGGCCGCCGGAGCGGACGATGTGCGCAGCGCCGCACCGGTGGTGGGGGTGGTGAACCCTGCCCACGACCAGCCGAGCGAGCCCGAGCCCGTGCCGGCCACCGGCGACCACGTCGAGCCCCCGTCAGTCGTGCGCAGGAGCTGGGTTGCCCCTCCTGGAGCCAGCACGGCGGTGCTGTCACTGGCCGCAGCCAGGACGGCACCGTTGCTCATCTCGCCCGTGTTGGCGCCGAGCCCCGTCCAGGTGCGGCCGCCGTCGGTCGAGCGGAGCACCTCGGCCAGCATGCCCGTCGGGCAGACCGCCCACACGACCTGGGCCGAGGTGGCCGACAACGTGCCCCCGAGGCCCGAGAAGCAGGGGCTCTGGCCCGTCGTGAAGCTGGAGCCCGAAGACGTGCTCATGACAAGCACCTGGTTGGCCTGAGCCGCCCCCGTGGTGGCGGACACCCACAGGTCGCTGCCGTGCACCGTCATGGAGGCGACCCCGCTCACCCCCGACGGCAGGGGCACGGCCAGGGACGACCAGCTCTCGGCGTGGACCGGCGAGCGCTCCAGGGCGACGCTCGAGCATGTCCCGCTCTGGCAGGAGCCGACCAGCGCCAAGGCGTAGCCGGCGCCGGTGCCGAACCCCAGCAGCGACCGGCCGCTCATGAAGCCGGGAGCCGACCACGTGCTGCCGCCGTCGTGGGTGTCCCAGAACTGGTCACCGCCGGTGCCGAACGCATAGCCGTCCAGCGCGTCGGCGAAGCGCAGCGTGCCGATGCCGTTGGCGTCCTGCTGCCCGGACAGGCCGCCGCTGCCGAGCGGCACTCTCGGGGCCGGTACCGCGCTGAAGTGGGCGCCACCGTCGGTGGTACGGACGATCGAGGTGCACACAGGGTCGGTGCACGGCGCCGTGCCGAGCAACCAGTACTCGTCAGCCGACACCGCGGTGAAGGAGACCGGAGCGAAGCCCTTGGCCACCGGCCCGCCGGCCGAGGCGGCAGGGGACGACGCTGTCGTGGTCGTGGTGGGCCGGGTCGTCGTGCTCCGCCGGGACGCTGCGGTCGTGGTCGTGGTCGTGGACGGGGCCGGCGTGACCGTGCTCGACGTCGCCGGTGCGCCGGAGGTGGACGTCCTGGCCGCCGTGCGCCCCCCGGCACCGCCTCCGCCACAGGCCGCTAGCAGGCCCGACGTCGCCAGCAGCACCGCACCGAGAACCAATTTGTCGTTCTTCACTGATTGCTAACGCTACGTGAGGCGCCCACCGTTCCGCCGGTGAGCCGGCGGCAAAGCGCCTGCACCGACCGGTCGGGGGGCGCGAAGGGTGCGGACCGGCTCAAGGTGTAGCATGCGAAAGCGCGACCAGCGCCCATTCACAGCCCTATTGCCAAGGAAGTACTGATCCCTATGTCCGACCTCACCCCGCCGACCGCTGCCCCCGGGCCTGCCGACCAGCTCGGTGCCTCCGAGATGGGCACTTTCGACGAGACCGGTGCCTACACCCCCCGCCAGGTGGTCAGCGACGACCTGGACGGGACCTCCTTCGAAGATGCCATCGCCGGGACCATCGTGGAGTTCGACGATGGCGACATCGTCTCGGGCACGGTGGTGAAGGTCGACAAAGACGAAGTCCTCCTGGACATCGGCTTCAAGTCCGAGGGCGTCATCCCGGCACGCGAGCTCTCCATCCGCCACGACGTGGACCCCCACGAAGTCGTGACGGTGGGCGACAAGATCGAGGCGCTCGTCCTTCAGAAGGAGGACAAGGAGGGCCGGCTCGTACTGTCGAAGAAGCGCGCCCAGTACGAGAGGGCATGGGGCACCATCGAAGCGGTCAAGGAGCGCAATGGAACGGTCCGCGGGCCGGCCATCGAAGTCGTCAAGGGCGGACTGATCATCGACATCGGCCTCCGAGGCTTCCTGCCCGCCTCGCTCGTCGAGCTCCGCCGTGTGCGTGACCTGCAGCCCTATGTCGGCCGGGAGCTCGAGGCCAAGATCATCGAGCTCGACAAGAACCGCAACAACGTGGTGCTGTCGCGTCGTGCCTACCTCGAAGAGGCCCAGCGCTCCCAGCGTGACGAGTTCCTGACCAACCTCAAGCCGGGCGAGGTCCGCAAGGGCGTCGTCTCCTCGGTCGTCAACTTCGGTGCCTTCGTCGACCTCGGCGGCATGGACGGCCTGATCCACGTGTCGGAGCTGTCCTGGAAGCACGTCGACCACCCTGGCCAGATCGTCCAGGTCGGGGACCAGGTGACGGTGCGGGTGCTGGACGTCGACCTCGACCGGGAGCGCATCAGCCTGTCGCTCAAGGCCACCCAGGCCGACCCCTGGCAGGAGTTCGCCAATGCCCACCGTGTGGGCGAGCTCGTCTACGGGCGGGTCACCAAGTTGGTCCCGTTCGGGGCCTTCGTGCAAGTTGGCGACGGCATCGAGGGCCTGGTGCACATCTCCGAGATGGCTGTCCACCACGTCGACCAGCCCGACCAGGTCGTGTCGCCCGGGGAGGAGCTCTGGGTCAAGATCATCGACATCGACCTGGCGAGGCGCCGGATCAGCCTGTCGATCAAGCAGGCCGCCGAGGGCGGCGAGGTGGCCGCCGAGTACCGCGAGGCCTTCGGCGAGCACGCCTACGACGAGCACGGCAACTACATCGGGGGCACCTACACCGCCTTCGAGCCCGAGTCCGAGGCACAGGCGGCCTGGGCCGGCTATCTCGAGGAACAGGCGCAGCACGAGCCCGGCCTCACCGACGCTCCGGCCGACGAGCTCGGGTCGCCTGCCGCCGCCCCCGCACCCGAGGAGGTCGCCTCCGAAGCTGCCCCGACCACTGACGAGGAGCACGCGGAGTAGCCGTCGAGCCGTTCCAGGAGCCCCCGGTGCCGGTCCTCCGGCCCCGGGGGCTTTGCGCGTCCAGGACCTTGCCGCATCGCCAGGCAGGTACCGCCGGCCCGCGGGTGCGCTCCACCAGGGGTACCGTTGGGCCGTGCTCCTGGTCGGCCTCACCGGTGGCCTCGGCTCTGGCAAGTCGACAGTCGGCAGGATGCTGGCCGCCCGGGGGGCAACCGTCGTGGACACCGACCATGTCGCCAGGGAGGTCCTCTCACCCGGGTCGGCCGCCGAGTCCGCCGTGCTTGCCCGCTTCGGTGAGCAGGTTCTGGGCAGCGAGGGTTCTCTCGACCGCCAGGCACTGGCGCGCGTGGCCTTCTCCGGCGACGACGAGAGGCGGGCACTCGAGCGCATCACCCATCCGCTCATCCGCGAGCGGGTGAGCTCGCTGGTGGCTGCCACCACCACAGCGGTCGTGGTCGTCGAGATCCCCCTCCTCGACGCCGGTCGACGGGCGCAGTACGGCTTCGACGTCGTGGTGCTGGTCGACGCCCCCGCAGCGACGCGCATGCGCCGAGCCGAGGAACGCGGCCTGAGCCCGGGGGACGCCCGGGCCCGGGCGGCAGCACAGCCCTCCGACGCCGAGCGCCGGGCGATCGCCGACCGCGTCCTGGTGAACGAGGGCAGCCTTGCCGACCTCGAGGACCGGGTCGGTGCACTCTGGTCCGAGCTACAGACGGCCGCCACCGGGCTGCGGCCAGGACTGCGCCCCTGATCGGGCAGGAGCCGGGCCCCTCGGGAACCGTCACAGGTCCCCGGTAGCATGACGCGGTGCCTGCCTTCCGGGTCGTGTCCGACTGGCAACCGGCCGGCGACCAGCCCGCTGCCATAGAGGCGCTTGCCCGAGGTGTTGGGCGGGGTGACCGCTTCCAGACCCTGCTCGGCATTACGGGCAGCGGCAAGAGCGCGACCATCGCCTGGACGATCGAAAAGGTGCAGCGGCCCACCCTGGTGATAGAGCCCAACAAGTCCCTGGCCGCACAGTTCGCAAACGAGATGCGCGAGCTCTTCCCGGACAACCGCGTCGAGTACTTCGTGAGCTACTACGACTACTACCAGCCCGAGGCGTACCTCCCCACCAGCGACACCTACATCGAGAAGGACAGCTCGATCAACGACGAGATCGACCGCCTGCGGCACTCGGCCACCTCCGCCCTGCTCACCCGCCGGGACGTGATCGTCGTCGCCTCGGTGTCCTGCATCTACGGCCTGGGCTCGCCCGAGGAGTACTCCCAGCGCATACTCGCCCTGCGGGTCGGCGCCGAGTACGACCAGCGGGCCATCCTGGGCCGCTTGGTCGACATGCAGTACGAGCGCAACGACGCCAACCTCGTCAGGGGCAAGTTCCGTGTGCGTGGCGACACGATCGAGCTCCACCCCGCCTACGAGGAGCACATGCTCCGGGTGGAGCTGTTCGGCGACGAGGTGGAGCGCATCACCCGGGTGGACCCGCTGACCGGAGAGCTCCTGAGCGTGCTCGACGAGGTGGTCGTCTTCCCGGCCACCCACTACGTGGCCGGCGACGAGCGCATGCGCTCCGCTATCGGGCGCATCGAGGAGGAGCTGCAGGAGCGCCTCGCCTTCTTCGAAGCCAACGGCAAGTTGCTGGAGGCGCAACGCCTGCGGATGCGGACCCAGTACGACCTCGAGATGCTCGCCGAAGTGGGCAGCTGTTCGGGTATCGAAAACTACAGCCGCCACATCGACGGGCGTTGCGCCGGGGAGGCGCCCCACACCCTGCTCGACTTCTTCCCGGACGACTACCTGCTCGTGGTCGACGAGTCCCATGTCGCCGTGCCCCAGCTGCACGGCCAGTACCACGGCGACAAATCGCGCAAGGACACTCTCATCGAGCACGGGTTCCGCCTGCCGTCGGCCGCCGACAACCGGCCGCTGCGCTTCGAGGAGATGATGCAGCGGGTCAACCAGTGCGTCTTCATGTCGGCGACCCCGTCCGCCTATGAGATATCCGTATCGGAGCAGGTGGTCGAGCAGATCGTCCGGCCCACCGGCCTCGTGGACCCCGAAGTTGTCGTGCGCCCGACCAAGGGCCAGATCGACGATCTCATGACCGAGATAGCCAAGCGCACCGCAGCCGACGGGCGTGTGCTCGTGACCACCCTGACCAAGAAGATGGCGGAGGACCTGACCGACTATCTCCTCGAGCAGGGCCTCAGGGTCCGTTACCTGCATTCCAACATCGACACCCTGGAGCGGATCGAGATATTGCGGGACCTGCGCCTCGGGGAGTTCGACGTGCTGGTGGGCATAAACCTCCTGCGCGAAGGTCTCGACCTGCCCGAGGTGTCCCTCGTCGCGATACTCGACGCCGACAAGGAGGGTTTCCTGCGCTCGGAGACCTCACTGGTCCAGACCATTGGCCGAGCCGCGCGCAACGTGGACGGCTCCGTGATCATGTACGCGGACGAGATGACCGACTCGATGAAGCGGGCCATCTCCGAGACCCACCGGCGGCGCCAACTCCAGCAGGAGCACAACGCAGAGCACGGCATAAACCCCAGTACGGTGCGGCGTGCCGTGAGCGACATCCTGGTCATGCTGGGCCGCGGCCCAGCGACCGATGGGCCCGAGGCCAAGGCCCCGGTACCGGGGGCGGACAGGCGCAGCCGTCGCCACGACCGCGAGCGTCGGGGTTTGGCCGAGATGCCCAAGGCGGACCTGAGCCGGCTGATAGCGGCCCTCGAGGACGAGATGCACCAAGCAGCCGCTGACCTGCGTTTCGAGTACGCAGCGCGCCTTCGCGACGAGGTAGCCGACCTCAAGAAGGAGCTCAAGGCCCTCGGCGAGATCGGCGTGGCGGTCAAGTAGCGCTGGCGGAAGCCTGGACGGTCGGCAGCGGGTACACTCGCATTTCGTAGAGCCTGACCAAAGGGACTGGATTGAGCCGCTGGAACGCCCCCGGTACGGGACTGGTGCTGAGACGCAAGGTCTGGCCGGTTGGCTTGGCGATGGTCGCGCTCTCGATCGCGGCGTGCGGCGGCATCGCCCGTGGCGCCAAGGCCGGTGCACCGGCGACCACAACCCAGTCGACCCTGCTGGCTGCCGGCAGCACCGCCCAGAGCGCCACTCCGGCCGGTCAGGGAGCCGGCGGCGCCGGCCGTAGCGCTACCCGCCCGGGCCATGCGGCCGGCGGCACGCTCGCCACGGTACCGACGATCGGCAGGACGGGCGGCGACACGTGCTCGCAGCCGCAGCATGTTCCGACCGTGCAGGGCGACCCCCGTGTAAGCAGCGTGCCGGCCATAAGTTCGGTCTCGCTCGTCCCGACCCGCGGCGGCCTCGGCGTGGAGTACCGCTTCGCCAGGCGCCTGTTGCCCCCGCCGGAGGGCGTCTACTACTCCTGGACGATCTGGCTGTACCGCCACCGCAGTGATGCCGCCGCCCCCACCAGGGCGATCGACCTGCAGGTCGAGGACCGGGGAGCCGGTTGGGAACCGAGCGGGTGGGCCATCTCGGCGTCGACGTACACCGACAACACGCCCGTGGCCGGCCAGGTCGCCGTCAACCCTGAGGGCACGCAGCTCACGACCTTCTTCCCGCCCGGCTTCGTGGATCTGAAGCCCCCGTTCTACTGGTACGCCAGCCAGCAGGAGTACAGGGCGTACCTGCCGACCAAGGCCAAGAGCCACAACCAGGACTTCAGCGTCAACGGGACCATCACCATCGACTGCCCGTCGGGGATCCGCCAAAGCCCTTACAGCCTGCCTGTTGCCGCCAGGCTCCTAGGTGCGTCCTGACCTTTTTGAGGAGAACCGGCACGCCCTAGAGGCCGGCCGGCCTCTGTGCAGGTCGACCGAGGGGCTGGTCCCGGTGACCCGCCACCTCGACAAGGGCAGCGGGTACGCGGGCACGGTCCCAGCTTGCCCCCGGCTGCTGTCAGCGCCGGCGGAACGGCCGTGTTTGGCCTCAGGCCGCCTGGCCTCAGGCGCCCTGGGCCACGAAGTGGCCGGGCTCGCACTCCACCATCACGGGCGGGGGGTTGGCCGCGATGACGGCAGCGTTGTCCGGCCCCCGGACTCCGAAGCGCTGGTGCCAGGGAGCATCGCGCCGGTCCATGAGTGAGAGCCTCGGTCCCTCGGAGCCCTCCACCCGGGCCTGCTGGCGGGGGTGGATGGCGTTCTTGGAGTAACGGCGGGGATCAGCGTCGGCTTCTGCCGTCATCGGCTCGGCCTCGAGTTGGGCCGTAGCCCCCGAGCGCGAGAGCGGGCCGGTGGTGAGGAGTGCTCCGTTGGACTCCCACTTCTTGTGCAACTGGGGCACGGCTGTGAGCAGGCTCTTGGTGTAGGGGTGCTGCGGGTTGCCGAACACCTTGTGCGTCTCGCCCATTTCGACCGTCGCCCCGTAGCGCAGGATCACGGTCCGGTCGCTTATGTAGTTGCCGAGCGACAGGTCGTGGGTGATGAACAGTACGCCGAGGCCTTTCTTCTTCAGGTCGACGAGCAGGTTGAGCACGTCCACGCGGGTGGAGGCGTCCAGCATGCTGATGATCTCGTCGGCTATGAGCAGTTTGACCTCGAGCAGGAGCGCCCTGGCAATGAGGAGGCGCTGCTGCTGGCCTCCCGAGAGCTGGTGGGGGAACTTGTTCAGGACGTCGGCCGGGTTGAGCGACACCGACTCGAGCGCGTCCTCTAGCTTCGCTTCCCACTGCGCCTTGCTGAGCGAGGGGTAGTAGACGCCGCGCACCATCTCGAAGACGCGGTCGGCCTTGTAGAGCGGGTTGTACGAGGTGAAGGGGTCCTGGAACACGCCCTGGACGTGGCGGTAGTAGTCACGGCGCTCGTTCTTGCCCCAGCTGGTTATGTCACGGCCGTCGAAGCGCACCACGCCCCCCGATGGCTCGACCAGGCGGAGCAGGATCTTGCCCAGTGTCGACTTGCCGCTGCCGCTCTGGCCGATCAGCGAGACGACTTCGCCCTGGTCGATGTCGAAGCTGACGCCACGGAGGGCGAGCATCACGTCGCCGCCGAACGTGCCGCTCTTGTAGACCTTGGACACCTTGTCGATCTCGAGCATGGTCATCGGGCCGCCCCCTGCGTCGCCCGCTCCTCGTCGAAGGACTGGGCGTCCTGTATGGCTTTCCAGCACGCCACCTCGTGCCCCGGGTGCAGCTCGACGAAGGGCGGCTCTGCTGCGCACTGCTCGAAGGCAACCGGGCAGCGGTCCCGGAAGCGGCAACCCTTGGGCGGGTCGAGCAGCGACGGGGGCCGCCCGGGGATACCGACCAGGGGCGCCTCGTCGTAGCGCAGGCCCACCTCGGGCAGCGACGCCAGCAGCTGCTGGGTGTAGGGGTGAAGCGGGTTGCTGACGATCGTCTGGGCGTCGGCCTTCTCGGCCAGCTTCCCGGCGTACATGATGAGGATGGTGTCGGCTATCTGCGCCAGGATCGACAGGTCGTGGGTGATCACGATGGTGCTCTTCACGTAGCCCCGGTCCCGGAACTCCATGAGCATCTCCCCCACCGCCCGCTGCGTGGACACGTCGAGGGCCGATGTGACCTCGTCCCCGATCAGCAGCGAGGGGTTGAGCAGGGTGGATATCACCATGGTGGCCCTCTGGCGCATACCGCCGGAAAGTTCGAAGGGGTACCGGTCGAGCACGTCGGCAGGCAAGCCGACCAGGGCAATCCGGCGCCGGAACTCCTCGAGCACCGACTTGTAGTCGACGCCGCGCGACTTGAGCAGGTCAGAGGTCATCCGCCCGATCTTGCGGGTCGGGTTGAGGGCGCTCATGGCGTACTGGGGGATGATCGACACCGAGCGCAGCCGGTGCTGCTCCATTGCCTTGGGGTTGCCGATCGGCAGCTCCTTGCCGTCGAGGGTCACCTTGCCGCCGGCGTGGCGCATGCGGCCCTCGAGGAATATGAGGCCGTTGCCGAGCGTCGACTTGCCGCAGCCGGACTCGCCCGCCAGGCCCATGATCTCGCCGTCGCCGATGGAGAAGCTCACCCCGTCGACAGCTTTGACCTCCCCCCGCAGGGTCGAGTAGTAGATCTGCAGGTTGTCGATCTTGACGCTCACTGCTGCCTCAGCTTGGGGTTGAAGACCTCGTCGAGGCCAACGTTGGTTATCAAGAGGGCCACGACCATGAGGGTCATGGCCGCACCGGGCGGCAGGAACCACCACCACACGTGCAACTGGAGCGCGCTCCACTGGTTCGCCAGGTTCATCATGTCGCCGATGGACATGGTGCCGGTGGGACCGAGGCCCAGGAAGTCGAAGTTGACCGCGACCAGCATCGAGCTGGCGAACAGCAGCACGAACACGAGGAAGATGTACGAGGCCATGTTGGGGGCGATGTCCTTCAGGACGATGCTCGTGGCCCGCCGCCCCGACATCCGGGCCATGTCGACGAAGTCCCGGGCCTTCAGGGTGAAGGTCTGCGCCCGTACAGCCCTGGCCACCCACGGCCAGCCGGTGACGCCGATGAAGACCCCCTCGAACAGGGTGCTGCGGTTGGTCTGGTAGGCGCTGATCACGATCATGAGGACCAGCTGGGGCAGGCACACCACGACGTTGGTGAGCAGCTGGAGCAGCTCGTCCAGCCACCCGCCCCTCCACCCGGCGGCGAAGCCCACAGCCAGGCCGATCACGCCGGCGGAGACCGCGCCGAGGGCGCCGACCAGGTAGCTGTCACGCACCCCGCCCAACCACTGGGAGAACACGTCCTGCCCGAAGGGGTAGGTGGTACCGAAGAGATGGTTGAGCGAAGGGTGCAGGCCAGGGGGTGTAAAGGTCTTGCTACTGGCGTAGGGAGCGATAGCCGACCCGAAGATGGCGATGAAGACGAAGACCGCCTCGACCACCAGGCCGAGCATGAGCTTCTTGTTGCGGACCGCGAAGTACATGAACTCCCAGCGGCGCCTGGACTGCATGACCGAGGACACGCTGCCCCCGCCGGGCACCGGCCGCATCACGCCCGCCTCGCCAGGCGGCACCGGGACCTGGGCGGCGCCCGCGTTGCCTGCCACCGCCTGTGCCTCGGGGCCGGTTGGTTCGGTGTTGACGCTCATGCCGTGGCTCCGGTCATGCTCAGCCTGGTGCGGGGGTCGATCAGGACGTAGGCGATGTCGATGACGAAGTTGGCCAACAGGACCCCGATGATGATGAACAGGAAGATACCCTGCAGCAGGAAGAAGTCCTCGTTGGTTATGGCCAGGAAGATCAGGTGGCCCAGGCCCGGGTACTGGAAGACGACCTCGGTCACGATGTTGCCACCGACGACCACGCCCAACGCCAAGGCCAGGCCCGAGAGCTGCGGTAGCACCGCATTGCGGTAAGCGTAGCGCCGCACCAGGCGCTGTGAGGCACCGAGCGAGCGCAGGTAGCGGGCGTAGTCCGTCTCCAGCTCGTAGATGACCAGGTTGCGCATGCCGATCGCCCACCCACCGAAGCTGACCAGGAACACGCTGAGGAACGGGAGGAACCAGTGCCTGATGGCGCTCCAGATGAAGGCCCAGTTCCACCCGGCCCCGATGCCGGGGTTAGAACCGAGGGAGGGCGGGAACCAGCGCAGGCGCACCGCCAGGAAGTACGACAGCGCCAGTGCCAGCCAGGCGAAGGGGGCGGCCTGGAACAGGTAGCCGATCGGCAGCACGACGTTGTCGAGGACCTTGCGCCGGGCGGCCATGGCGCCGATGCGGTTGCCGAGCACGTAGCTGAGCACGATCGCCGGGATGAGCAGGGCCAGCGTGTACGGCACGGCCTGGGCGATGATGTGGGTCACGGGGGCCGTGGCGTAGAAGCTGATCCCGAAGTTCCAGTGCAGGACACCACTCCAGAAGTCCAGGTACTGCTTCCACAGCGGCACATTGACCCCGAACGCCTGCGAGATCGTCTTCTGCAGCGCCAGGTACTGCGCGTTCGAGGAAATGTTGAACCGGCCGAGGTAAATCTCGACCGGGTTGCCGGGCATCAGGTGCGGTATGCCCCAGTCGATCGTCGTAGCCACGAAAAACGTGACCAGGTACGTCACGACCTTCTTGAAGAAATAACGCCTCACCCGAGTGCCCTCTCAAACCCTTCGCTTGCGTAGGTCACGACGGCCAGAGGCCCTCCCTTCCCGTCCGGGGAGGGAGGGCCGTCTGACCTAGCCACAACTGGATAGTTGGTCAATGCTTGCAGCCCGAGGTTGGTCCTCGTGGCTTATTTCGGCCTGTCAGGCCGGGGCTTTAGGCCCGCTGGATCTGGGCCAGGGCGTAGACCGTGGTCATGTTGCCGAGCCAGCCACCCCACATGACGGGCGTGTACTGGTCGTTCTTGTTGAGAGCCGAGGGGTAACCGGCCCACACCGTGCTCTGGGCCTGGAACCAGGCGCCGTTGTACCACAGGGGGATCTGCGGCAGCGCCTGCAGGAACTGGGTCTCGAGCTGGCTGTAGATGCTGTCGAGCTTGGCACCGTTGGACAGAGGCGTCCTGCCCGCTTCCTGGACCAGCGCCCAGGCCTTCGGGTCCGTGTAGCGCTCCCAGTTCAGGGTCGCACCCTGCTTGGCCAGGATGGGCAGGTTGTAGACACGCTGGAAGTAGCTCCAGGGCGTCGAGTCCGGCCCGGCGTTGTTGTCGATGGCCATGTCGTAGGTGCCGTTGATCAGGTCGCTCTCACGCACCGAGTACTGCGGGTAGGTCGGCGTGACGTGGATGCCCACGGCGTTGAGCTGGTTGCTGATGTTCTGGATGGCGGCTTCCCAGTCGGTCCAGCCGTTGGGCACCTCGAGGGTCAGCTTCTGGCCCTTGTAGCCCGAGGCCTTGAGGTACTTCTTGGCCAGGCCCGGGTTGTAGCTGAAGCCGTACTTCTTGACGACGTTCTTGTTGATGTACTTGTCGAGGTTCGGCAGCAGGCCGGTCGGGTTGGCCGCCTTCACGATGTTGGTGTAGACGCCGGACACGATCGACTGCGGGTTGATGGCCGCGGCCACCGCCCTGCGGAAGTTGACGTTGTTCATCGGCGCCTTGGTGGTGTTCATCTCCAGCCACGCCGTGTTGGCCGACAGCATGTACGGCGCCTTGGGGTAGTAGGTCTTGATGCCGTAGGCGCTGTTGCCGCCGAGGCCGTTGACCAGTACCGAGATGCCGGGCAGGAAGTTGTTGCTCCAGTCCAGCTGGCCCGTGGTGAGGTTGGCGAGCTCGACGTTGTTGGAGCCGTTGACCACGTCGCAGAGGTACTTGAAGTGGAAGCTCAGGCCCAGCTGGGCGCCCCACCAGTGCGGGTTGGTCTGGAAGCAGGCCTGGGTGGAGCTGGTCGAGTCCAGGGTCATCGGGCCGGTCGACACCGGGGTCATGTTGGCGCCGCTGATCTGGTCGGTCGAGGACAGTGCGCCCCACTGGGCGGCCGGGAGAACCGGCGCGTGCCAGAGGTAGTCCTGCCACTCGGTGTAGGCAGGCGTGCCCTTGAACGTCACGGTCACCGTCTGGCCGCTGGCGCTGACGCTGGCCACGCTGGCCACGTTGGAGTTCCAGGGATCCGTCGGGTTGGTCATGGCCAGCTTGATGGAGAAGGCCACGTCGTTGCCCGTGAGGGTGCCGACGACGTTCTGCGTGGGGCTGGCGACCCAGCTGACGCCGTTGCGGATCTGCATGACGTAGGTGTTGCCCTGCCACTTGCCGCTCGTGGCCAGCCAGGGTTTGTAACCCCCGTGGATTGGGTCGTAGAGGAAGAGGGGCTCGTACAGCAGGCCCATGGTGCCCGTGTATAGGGCGCCCGGGTCGTTGGGGTTGAAGTTCGTCGGCTGTGAGTAGGCCGTACCACTCGTGTAGAGGGTCTCGCTGCGCGGGTAGTTCGTCGTGGACGGTATCCTCGAGGCGCTGGCGGCACTGCTGCCGACAGCGCCCAACAGCGGCGCCGCGAGGGCAGCCGCCGTCAATGCGGCACCCAGGCGGGCCACCGACTTGGTCTTGCGTATCACCATGTACTGCCTGCTCCTTGTTCTGGGTTCTGGTTGGCTCTGGGCCGGCGCCGGCACAGGGGCTACCTGGGCCGGCCTCCGGTCACTCGAAGCAATCAGGGGTTTGCTTTCCTTTGGGAGGGTTCGGGGCCGGCCGGTACCGGAGCAGACCATGGTGACCTCGCCAGGGCAAGCTGCCTTGGCTCCGCGACCAGGACGCCGTTGCGAAGCACCGGAGCCTTGGTCGGGCCCCGGGCCTCACGGACGTCACAGGCTCGGTTGCACCTTCTGGCATTGAAGCCCCTCGAGCCCATGGCACCCCCTTCGCAAGCTTTTGTCCTTAACCGGTTAAGGCCGAACGATGCAGACGATAAGCATGGCCGAGGTGTGAGTCAAGTCACTCGCCTCTCATCTGTTCTTAAGAAAAGATGTGTACTTAGTGACGCATGCCACAGCCTGGACTTTTGCTCCGAGCAGGACGTTTGAGCCGAACGTGGCCGCCTTGCACTGCCCAACCGGTTGAGCCGTCTAAACGAGAAGTCGGCATCGCCCCCCCCACAAACGGACTATCGGCCCAAAAGGGACCAGCCGGCCCTGGAGCCGCAGGTACCAGGGCCCCGGGGCAGGCAGCGCCGTGTCAGCCCCCCGTGCTGGCGCGGGCGACGAGCTCCGAGGGGGCCTCCTCCTGGGTGCCCACGTCCTCGCCTTCGATGAGCCTGACAAGGGCCCTGGCAGCGCTGGCGCCGTAGACTTCGACATCGCGTGCGCACGCAGTCAGCGACGGACGCACGACCTCGCAGAGGATCGAATCGTCGAAGGACACCACCGCGAGGTTCCCCGGGACCGGCACGCCCAGCTCCTGCGCCACGCTCAGGCCCGCGACCGCCATGATGTCGCTGTCGTAGACGATCGCAGTCGGCACCGGCTCCTTTGTGAGGAGCTTGCGCGTTGCATCGGCACCCGCCGTACTTGTGTAGTCGGTGTTCACGACGCGGCCCCTGGCGCCGGCGCGCGACAACGCCTGCTTGAAAACCCTCGTGCGCACCTGGGTGCTGGCGAAAGCGGGCGAGCCGGCGACACGGTCGACCTGTGTGTGGCCCAGCGCCACCAGGTGTTCGACGATCCTGGTCACGCCGCCGGCGTCGTTGCCGGGGAAGAAGGGTACGTTGCCCGTGCTGCCCGGACCGCCCACGATGACTGCAGGCAGGTGCAGCTCCTCGACGATGGGCACTCTGGGGTCGTCGACCCTCAGGTCCACCAGCAGGACCCCGTCGACACGCCGCTCCGCCCACCACCGCCGCAGCGCCTCGCCCTCGGCCTCCACGTCCTCGACTATCTGCAACATGAGGGCGATCTGGTTCGCCGAGAGCTCGGCCTCTATGCCCGAGAGGAGCTTGGAGAAGAACGGCTCGTAGGCCAAGGTGCGGGCCGGACGGGCCAGAGCCAGGCCGCACGCGCCGGAGCGGGAGGCGGAAAGCGCCCTGGCCGCCCGGTTGGGCTGCCAACCGACCTCCTCGGCTATGGCCAGGATGCGCCGGCGGGTGTGGTCGGAGAGGCCCGGGTTCCCGTTGAGGGCGTAGGAGACCGAGCCCTTCGAGACGCCTGCGCGCTCGGCGATGTCTGCGATCGTGGGCCGACGGGGCCCTGGGCCCTGTCTACGTGGCACTGCCTGCACTCTCCTGGACCGGGGTGCGCTCACTCTACCGAGCGCCTTCGGGCCCATCAACCAGCCCCGCCTCACGGCTCCGGTTCTTCCGTCGATCTCGGGACGTTATCCCGGCCCGGCGCCCGGGTGCGGCCGAACGGACGCCGGCGGTGCTGTAAGCCTCGTCGAGCCGGCACGGGCCACCTCCGGTGGACGCACCTCCGCACCCGCCGCGCCAATTGAACAGGCCCTTGGCATATGATCGTCTGACTGCGCCCAAAGCTTTGAATCACTGTGAGGTTCCTTCCCTAATGCGCTGCTCAATGGCGGTTTCCAGGTACTCGCGGGCGCTGCTCGGGCCGGCCCTCGCCGTCGCCTGCGCCGCCGGCCTGCTGGCCTCGGGTCCGGCAGCTGCAAACGCGGCCGCCCACGCGCAGTCCCCCTTGCCAACAAGCAGGGACCTCCGACCAACGGGAGGCAACCAGGTCTCGCCCGGTCACCTCCCGGCTGTGCCGGCCGCGCGCATGGCCGCTCTGGTACGCCAGGCCAGGCACAGGTTCCCCCTGTCCGTAGGACAGCCGGTGCCTCGGACGTGGGCCCACCCCGAGCCGTCGATGCCCGCGCCGGGCTCGGCGTCCGCCACGGCAAAGCCGACGAAACCGCTCAAATCCACAAACTGGTCCGGCTACGTCGACTCGGGCAGGCACTCGCGGTTCACGGCCGTCAGCGGCAGCTGGACCGTACCGGCGGTCCGCCCCGGGCCGGCGGGCTACTCGAGCAGCTGGGTGGGCATCGACGGCGCCACGAACCAGCGCCTGGTCCAGGCCGGCACCGAGCAGGATTGGAGCCCGGACGGGGTCGTCTACTACGCCTGGTACGAGCTGATCCCATCGGCGTCGCTCTACCTGGGCCAGGTGTTCCCCGGCGACCACATCCACGTGCAACTGGCCCACGTGGGCGACGCCGCCTGGACGGTGACGGTGGACGACAGCACACAGGGCACCGTGTGGTCCGGAGCCGTCTCGTACTCCGCTCCGGGCACGTCGGCCGAGTGGATCGAGGAGGCGCCGACGAGTTCTGCCAACCTCAAGCTGTTCCCGCTCGCCAACTTCGGCGCCATCCAGTTCTCGGAGCTCGGGGTGAACGGCCCCGGGGCGGCCCAAGCGACCATCGCCCCTGTCTACATGGTCACCAAGCGCCACGGCCCGGTCCGGGCCTACCCGGGCACCTACGACGCGGCTTCGGACTCGTTCGCCATCAGCTATGGGGCCGCAAAGGCCACCGCCTACCCCTCCGTGCCGCTGGCACCGGCCCCGGCCACCGCTCCGGTCACGACGACGACCACCCTCCCCGCGTTCGGCACACCGCCGGCAGCTCCCGGCTACTGGCTGGCCGGCCTGGACGGAGGGGTGTACTCGTTCGGCTCGGCCGGCTACTTCGGCTCCGCCGCCAACCTCGGGCTCGGCAGCGGCTCGAGCGCTGTCACCGGCATAGCGGGCACGCCCGACCGGCGCGGGTACTGGCTGGCCACCCTCTCGGGCGGCGTCTTCCCCCTCGGCGATGCGCACTACTACGGCTCCCTGGTGTCGCTCGGCGGCCAGCTCCAGCCCATCGTGGGCATTGCTGCGACCCCGGGCGGCAAGGGCTACTACATGGTCGGGGTTTCGGGGGGCGTCTTCGCCTTCGGCGATGCCCGCTACGCCGGCTCCTGTGGGACGACCAAGAAGTGCAGCGGCCCGACGGTGGCCATAGTCCTGGACCCGACAGGCAAGGGCTACTGGCTGCTCCAGTCCGACTGCGTGATGGTCCCCTTCGGTGACGCCCCGGCCATCCCCGCCACCGACTGCCACGCCATGTCCGCCGGGAGCTCCGACCCCGCCCGCACCGCCGTCGCCACTCCCGACGGCAAGGGCTACTGGGTGGTGCTGCAGGACGGTGCCATCTATGCCGAGGGCGACGCCCGCTATCTGGGCTCGTGGCCGAGCGAAGCCCGTCCCGTCAGCAAGCAGCCCGCTCAGGCGCTCGTGCCGACGGTCGACGGCCGTGGCGCATGGCTCGTCTTCGCCAATGGCACGGTGGAGGCCTTGGGGGACGCGCCCGTGCTCGGCAACCTCGCCGGGATCAAGATCAACGCCCCGGTCTACGCAGCTGCAGCCTCATGAGCGTCGGGCACCTGCCGTGGTGGAGGCAGGTGCCAGCGGCTCACAGCTGTATGACCCGCTCGGACGGCCCCTGCAAGGCGGCGAGGCCGCGCCGGGCGCTCTGGCGGGTGCCGGGCCCGGCCCCCATCTCCTCGACGAACCCGTGACGGTTGACCATCAACAAGACCCTGTCCTCGACGCCACCCTCCATGGGGACGGTCTCGACCAGCCATCCCCCACCCAGCTCGAGCACCGACAAGTCAGTCGACGCCATCTCGGGATGGTGGGAAGCCAGGTACTCCCATGCAACTTCCCCCGCCGAGGATCTGGTCGTAACTCTGCTTGCCATCGGTGCCTCTTTCTCACTGCCACTAACCGCGCCGGCGACGTCCGTGACGATCGGGCTCGACAGGCCCACCTAACCACAGCGGCCGCGGCCCCCGGTAGGGGCCTGGTACGAAGGCGCGCAGACGCGAACCTGCTCTGACCGGGCGGCGGCTACAACAACGCGCTGCGTGGTAACGAGCCTTGCGCCCACCGCTCTCCAGCCCACCGCGGGCACCGCGTCATGGTCTGCGCAAGCCCGGCGGGCCGGCCTGTTGCCCCCAGCCGCCGTCCCGGCGGCGGCAGCCCGGAACGTGCCCGTCGAGACGCCCCGATGGGGCCGCGGCTTGCGGCCCCCGATTGCGCCGCGACGGCGTCTTCGTTGTTTTCGCATATTGCGCGTGGTTAGCCACCTTGTTTCGGCGTCCGAGCTAAGCACGGCTTTCTCTCGGTCCCAAGTCCGCTGCTCAAGCGTCCGCCACGTCCGTCCGATGGCACAAAAGCAACCTGTTCAATCAGGTCTTGGTGACCCTAAGGGGGCAAGGATGCGCACACTGTGCTCAGGCAACGCGAAGGGGGTGGCGCCATGAGCGCCGTGCTCGACGACGAGGGCTTCTTCTGCGACGGACGTCCGGCCGGCAGACGCAGCAACGACCAAGGCAGAATGGTGCCCATGAGCCGCGCCGGTGCTCGCCAGCCAGCCGTGACCCCCGAGAGGGCGTTCTCCCGGCTGCTCCTCGACTTCCTCAAGGAGTTCAGTGCCGTACGCCAGAAGACGGTGAGCCTGTCCAAGTCCGGCCGGCTCAAGCTGGGGACCTCGGTGAAGGTCGACCTGCTTGCGGGCTCTGACAACGGGCTGGGCGAGGACGGGGCACCGCTTGCGCCTCCCGAGCCGCTGCGGGTCCCTCCCTTCGTTGCCCAACTGGCGGACGCGGCCCGACTGGCAGACGCGCCCCAGATGGCAGACGCGCCCCAGCTGGCAGACGCCTGAGGTAGCGTACCCGGCCTGCGGGCCGGGGCACGCGTCCACGGCCCGCCCCGAGGTGGCGGGCCGCTGCGAGGCGTTGCGTTGGCCAGCCGGTGGCCGTTACGGGGCAAGGGCGGTAATGGCCGTGGGGACCGGGACGAAGACGGTGACGGTGACCCGGCAGGCCCCCTGACCTGGGGGCGACAAGGAGCACGCACTAGCCTCGCCGCCATGCGAGTCCTGTTCATCGGCGGTACCGGCCTCATCAGCTCTGCCTGCGCCCCCGCCGTGATCGACGAGGGCCATGAGCTGTGGCTGCTCAACCGCGGCCTGTCGCGCCTGCCGGCACCACCAGGCGCCCACCACCTCGAGGCCGACGCGCACGACGCCGCCGCTGTGCGCTCCGCTGTGGCCGGGCGCGACTGGGACGTGGTCGTGCAGTGGCTCGGCTACGAGCCGGCACAGGTCGCCGCCGATCTGGAGA
>JAJZIY010000047.1 GCA_021828475.1 Actinomycetes bacterium | reverse complement strand
GGCGGCCCTGCCCGCACCCCCACTTGCGGCACCTCCGCCCGTGCCGCCGGTGACGCTGCAGCCTGTCCGGCATCCGGCCATCCCAGCATCAGGTCCCGGCGGGACCGCACGCCAAGCTTGGCGTACACCCGGGAGAGGTGGTGCTCGACCGTTTTAGCCGACAGGAAGAGACGGCCGGCGATCTCCAGGTTGGTCAAGCCGGCGGCGGCCAGCTCGGCCACCCGGCGCTCCTGCTCGCTCAACGAGGTTCTTGCCACGGCGCCCATCCGCCGCCTGCCGCCTGCCGCGGCCAGTTCCTCCTGGGCGGCCAGGCTGAGGCGCCCACCCCCGTGGCGGCCGGCCAGTTCGAGGGCCTCGTGCAGGAGCTGGCGGGCCGGTACCATCTGGCTGTGCTGACGCAGGAAGCGGGCGTACGAGATGAGGATCTCGCATTGGAGAAGTGGCAGCGGGGCCGCTGAGGACTCCTTCACCGCCTGCCTGAAGAGTGCGTCGGCGTCCTTGGAGCGGCCGCCGCGCCAGGCCAGGAGCGCCCGTGACGCCCGCTCCACGGCCCTCGGGCCGCGACAGGGCAGGCCTGCCAGGACCTCTGCGAGGGAGACGACCACCGCTTGGGCCTCCTCGAGCCGGCCGGCTGCCACCAGGGCTTCGACGGCTACACCGTGCCATGGAACGGCGCATGGCTCCCGCAGGCCGGTGACAGCGGCTGTGCGTGCCAGACGCGCGGCCAGGGTGGCTGCATCACCCACCCTGCCGTCGGCCATCGCCGCCCGGCACTCCACGACGTCGAGCCACATGGCCGGGTAGACGGCGCCGAGCGTGGGGCTGTCGCCGTCACGGGGGGTTGGCGCGCCGTCCAGGATCCCTCGCGCCCGTGCCGTCCAGGAGGCGCTCTCGCGCTGTGCCCCCAGCTCCTGGAAGACGAAAGCCAGGCCCGAATGCGAGAACGGCGCCAGGATGCTGAGCAGTTCGGCCATCTCCGCCGCCTCGGCGAGAAGGGGGCGCGCCAAGTCCAAGCGCCCGGTGCGCAGGTAGGCGAACGCCGCCGCCACGGCGTACATATGGTAGCTCAGGGCAGCACCCTGCTGGCGGGCCTGCTCCATGAGCAACTGCGACACCGCCTCGCTCTCCTCGAAGCGCTCGGTGAACCGCGCGACGTTGGCCCACGCATTGACCACGTCCCAGCGCCAGGCCGGTGGGCGCGGCAGGCTGTGGAGCTCCGCCTTCGCTGCCTCCTCTATCGATGCCACGCCTCCGGCATCCCCCTCGAGCAGGGCCAGGTACGCGTCGGCGCACGCAGCTTCGACCTCCCCGGCTCCGCCGCCGGGCCCGGCCCCGGCCGCCAGGACCTGCCGGGCGGAAGCCCTGGCACGGGTGGGCCCCACGAAGTACCAGTCGACGAAGGCCACGTCCAGGGAAAGCCGGACCGCCAGGGTCGGGTCGAACGTGCGGGCCAACTCGGCTGCCTCCACGAAGTACCGGTGCGCCTCGGCCAGCGAGGCTGCGCCCCGGACGGCCTCGCCGGTGAGCACCAGGGCGGCCGCCCGCTCGGGTGCAGCCAGACCCTGACGTCCCAGGGCCCGGCGCAGGACCTGGCCCGCTCGGGCGACCTGGCCGGTGGCCAGGTAGGCCTCGGCCAGGTCGAGCCAGGCGTCCCCGGGCAAGCCCTCGTGCGGGCTGAGAAGGATGGCGTCCTCGAAGTGCCGCACGGCCGTCCCGACGGCGCCGGCGGCCAGGGCTGACCGGCCTGCTTCCACGAGCGCCCCCAGCGCCTCCCGGTCGCCGAACAGGCGCCCCCGGACGGCGTGCGGTGATGCTTCGGCCGGTTCCATGCCGGCGGCCATGAGCAACCTGAAGGCTCGAGCGTGCATGGCCTGGGTGACCGGGGGAGGCACCGACTCGTAGAGCACCTGGCCGAAAAGGGGGTGAGCGAAGCGTGCCATCCCGTCAGGCCCACCCTCGACCAGGCCCGCGTCGCACAGGGCCTGTAGCGCCTCCGCCGCCTCGAGCGGGGACTGACCGGCCAGCCGGCCCACCAACTGCACATGGTGGCGCGTACCGAAGATGCTGGCCGCCCGTGCCCAGCGCAGCGCCTCGGGGCCAACCCCTGCGAAGCGGGGCACGAGAAGGCGGTGGGCCAGGCCACTGGCCCCTGCTGAGAGCAGATCGGTGCTGTCGAGCTCGCTGTCGGCTACGGCTTTGAGCAGCAACGGGTTACCGGCGCAGGCGCTGAGCGCCCGTTCCACCAGCTGAGCCGGCGGTCGGCTCCCGAGGCACTCGGCCAGCAGTGCCTCGCTCGCCTCGTCCGAGAGGGGCTCGAGCTTGGCGCTGTGCGCCCAGCCTTCGCTGACCAGCGCGGTGACGTGCGAGTGGGCAGCCGGGGGCCAGGGCCGCAGGGCGGCGACGAAGGCAACGCCGAGCCCACCGAGGCGACGGCACAGCAGGCTCAGGATCTCCAGTGAGTCGCTGTCCGCCCAGTGCAGGTCGTCCACGGCCACCAGCAGGGGTCGGGCACCGTCCGCCGCAGCTGAGCGCACCCAGGCCAACGCTCGCGAGTAGCTGCTCAGGCGAGCTTCGCGCGAGGTGTGGTCGCCATGCCCACCGTCGCGCCCGGTTGGTGCTCCGGCGTCGCCGGGGAGCAGGCGGTCGAGCAAACCGAAAGGCAATGTGGACTCAGCCTGCGAACAACCGGCCGCCACGCTCTGGAAACCCGACGCCTCCGCGACGGCGCAGCAGTGCCTGACGAGGCTGGTCTTGCCGAGCCCGGCCTCACCGACCAGGAACATGACGCCCGGGCCCCCACCACGGGCAGCGTCGAGGACACACTCCAACGTCCGGACAACTTTTCCTCGTTCGAGAAGGTCCACGACCCATTCTACGGCGCGCCTGATACAGCGCGCTCGGGGCCCTGGGAGCGACCATGTAAGTCTGGCGTTGCGACCCGTCACCTGGCATCGGGGAAATCCCCCTATTTTTGCCGGCGAGCCCCATTTTTCCATTTCCCCCCGTCCGCCCCGGCCCCGTCCGCACTAGCGTGCGCTTCAAAGGCCCCAGCGCCTCCGGCCCGCCTGGACGGCGGGTGAGGAAAGGGAGGAACTTGTATGCAGGCACAAGTCAAAGGCTCGACGATGCCGGTGCTGGAGATGGTCCTCGACCCCGGCGAGGTGATCGTCTCGGACCACGGTGAGCTCTCGTGGATGACCCCGAACATGCAGATGACCCAGACTGCCAACGCCGGGCAGAGCAACGGTTTGCTCGGAGGCCTCAAGCGGGTGCTCGGCGGCGGGAGCATCTTTGTCACCCGCTACCAGGCCACGGGCGGCCCGGGCATGGTCGCCTTCGCTGCCAAGGTGCCCGGCCACATATTCCCCCTCGAGGTCGCACCCGGCCAGGGCTACCTCGTCCACCGGCACGGGTGGGTGTGCGGCACCGACGCCATCACGCCCTCGATCGGGTTCAACCAGGGCCTCGGCGGCATGCTCTTCGGCAAGGAGGGTTTCGTACTGCAGCGCCTCGACGGCTCGGGCACGGCATGGGTGGAGCTGTCGGGCGAGGTGACCACCTACGACCTCGCCGCCGGCCAGTCCCTGCTCGTGCACCCCGGCCACGTCGGTGTCTTCCAGGAGTCTGTCAGCTTCCAGATGACCAGGGTGCAGGGCGTTGTCAACCGCTATTTCGGCGCGGACGGCCACTGGCTGGTCGTGCTCACCGGACCGGGCCGCGTGTGGCTCCAGTCCATGCCGCTGCCCGTACTGGCTGCCTCCCTGCGACCGTACATGGGCGAGGAGCGCAGCGCCGCCGAGGGTGGGGTGGTCGGCGGCGTTCTGGGCAACGTCCTGGGCCGCTGAGCCCTGGGCGCTTATCCGAAAGGAGCAGACATGGGGTTCATGGACAAAGTCAAGTCCCAAGCCAACGCTTTGGCCGAGAAGGCGCAGGAGGGCGCACGCGCCGGGCAGGGCAAGCTCTCGTCGATGCAGGCCAAGCACCATGCCGACGCATTGCTGCTCGAGCTGGGCGGTCTTACCTACCTCGCCCGTGCCGGCCGCGCCACGCCGGCCGACGAAGCCAGAGCCGAGCAATTGGTGGCGGAGCTGTCGGCTCACGAGACGGCCCACGGCCCCGTCCTCGTGTCCCCTGCCGTCGCTCCGCCAGGTGAGACCGGCAGCTACATGCCCGGGACGGTGCCGGCGGCGCCTACCTCGTCCCCGCCCGGGACGACCCTGCCGAGCTCTCCTGCCGGTCCTGCCTCTTTCCAGGGAGGCGTGCCGCAGGCGGTGCCCGGTGCCGTGTCCTCGTCGGCATCCGACGAGGAAGGGGAAGGTATCCCGGGCCCGAGCGCGCTGCCTTGAGCCGGCCTCCGGCACGAGCACTCCGGCGCCCTTTCCCCCCTCGGGCGCCGGAGCCGGGGTAGGGGCGGCGCCAGCGGGACGGGGCCTGTGCCGGGCCCGGCACCACGCGCCCCGGTCGAGACAAGCGACCCGGCAGGCGCTGATTTCGTGGTGCCACGCACCGGCATCGTCACTCGGACCTGGCGCCGGCCGGATGCGTCAGCCGCGCCAGCAGCGGAGGTGCGCGGGGTGGCCGATCCCCGTTAGAGTCCGTCCGATGGTCACGAACCGATGACCGGCGACAGCGCGGCAGCCGAAGGCGTGGGTGCGGGCACGGGCATGGGCGACAACCCGGCGGGCGCCGGAGAGGGCGCGGGCCGGTCCGCCATCGAGCACCACTACGACGTGGGGCGGGACTTCTACCGGCTCTGGCTGGACGAGTGGATGATCTACTCATGTGCCCTCTGGGACGGAGCGGAGGGCACCACTCTCGAGCAGGCGCAGCAGGCCAAGTTGGGCTGGCACGCCGAGGCTGCCGGAGCCGGGCCGGGCTCGCGCATCCTCGACATCGGCTGTGGATGGGGGGGGATGCTGCGGCACCTGCTCGAGGTACGCAACGCCGGCAGCGCCGTAGGCCTGACCCTGAGCTCGGACCAGGCTGCCGTCGCCGCTGGCGTGCCCGGCGCAGAGGTCCGCCTCGAGGATTGGCGCGAGCACCAGCCGGAGGGTACCTACGACGGGATCGTCTCCATCGGAGCCTTCGAGCACTTCGCCCGTTCCGGCCTCTCCAGTGCCGAGCGTCGCGAGGTGTACGGCCGCTTCTTCGACCGTTGCGCCTCCTGGCTCCCCGCCGGTGGCCGGCTCTCGCTGCAGACGATCGCCTGGGAGGACAGTGGGCCGGCGGACACCCCCACCGCTGCCTTCTTCGGTGAGGACATCTTCCCCGAGTCGGGCCTCCCCCGCCTTTCCGACGTGGTCGCCGGCTTCGAGCCTTGGTACCGCCTCGTCGCCTTCCGCAGTGACGGCGCGCACTACGAGCGGACCCTCGCCAGCTGGCAGGGGCGGCTCGAAGCCTCTCGGGACCGCGCCATAGAGCTGGTCGGCCGGGAGACCTACCGCCGCTACCTTCGCTATCTGCGGGTCTCCCGGGCCATGTTCGACAGGCGGGTGTCGACGCTCTACCGGTTCGTGCTCGAGCGGCGGCCGGCACCGCTCGCGGGCTCGGGCCGGGCCGGGATCTGATCAAGCGCTGCCGGCACCTCCTCGACCGGCAGGCCCAGGTGACGGCCGATGACCGTGGCTATGTCACGGACAGCGTCGCCCTCGTCGGCCACGGCGTGCCAGGCCGTCCCCGCTGGCGCGGTTTCGATGCTGAAGTCGTGACCGGGGGCTGCACCGGTCGAGTCGCTCAGTCGACCTGAGCTACCGCCTCGGCGGTGCCGGCACGCGACTTGCGCCGCAGGGGGAGCACGGTGGGGCAGGGCCCCTCGGCGCAGGCCGCCCCCGGGCGCCGCGCCCGCACTACGGCCAAGGCCAGGGTGACAGCCGCCACCGCCAAGCCGCCCGCCCACGCCAGTGCCGCGCTCCCGGTGAAGATGGCGAGGGCGTAACCGACGAGCAGGGGACCGGCGAGGGCCCGGCTCAGCGCACATGAAGTCATACCCCCCAGGGTACACGGGGCCGGGTGCAACCGATGGCCCCCTGCTTGCCGGGCCTACCCGGCGGGTGCCGGCTGAGGCCCACCTTCGCTCCGGACGAAGTCCTGGCGAGCTTACAAATGGGGGGTTGCCCCCATGTGCTGGTACGGCGGGCCGTGCCAGCATTGGCCCGTCGAAGACGCCGTGTCGCGCCCCGCTCCAGGGCACGGCACGGTCCAAAGGAGGCTGGCGTCGTGCCAAACATGCGGTTCCGTCCGGCAGCCCTGTTCGCCGCCGCGGCCCTTTTCGTACCGGTAGCGCTCGCCGGCGGTGGCACTGCGTACGCCTCCCGACGTGCCGCGTCGGTCAACGTGAGCGGCAATCCCTACTTCCCCCTGGTGGTGGGGGCTACGTGGAGGTACAAGCAGGCGAGCGGGCCCCTCGCCGGCTCGATCAGTACGGTCCACGTCGTCAGCGCCCACAGGACTGCCGCTGGCGAGGCGGTGGAGGTGCAGGACGTCATGGGCACCGCCACGGTCACCGACTCGTACGTGATCGGCGCCAACGGCAGCATCGAGGTCGAGGTCGCAGTCGGGGGTGCGTCGAAGGTGACCGTCAGCGGCTCCCTCAGCCGCTACTTCATCCCGACCGCTGCGCAGGTCGGCTCGTGCCACCCCTGCCATTTCACGGCCGTTTTCACAACCTCCAACCCCAGTGCGTACGCCAAGACGCACATGGCCGAGACGGCCACCAGCTTGGGCGTGCAGACGGTGCACGTGCCGGCGGGGACGTACCGGGCCGAAAAGCTGCAGATGCTCCTGAAGATCACCACGGCCGGGGGGCTGACCTCCGGCACGGTACCTACCTACGCCAAGGGACTGATCTCGTCGAGCGCCACCGTCAGCTATTCGCTCTACCTGGTCAAGGGTGTGGGAATGGTCGAAACCGGCGCAGGCACCACCGTCGCGTCCGTGATGGGCCACACCTTCAGCACGCCGGTCGGTTCCCTGGAGCTGCTCAACTACACGCCATAGGGGCCGGTCTGTTCGGGCCCGGGGAAGCGGAGGTGGAAGGTGGGTCTTACGCTGTCGATGCTGCGCCTCGCCTTGGCACTCTTCTTCTTCTTCGCCGCGGGGGCCAAGGCGCTACAGCACCGCCACGGGGCATTGCTGTTGGAGCGTTTCGGGCTGCCCCGGGTGCTCGCGCCAGCGGCGGCGGTGTTGCCGGCGGTCGAGGCCGTGGCCGGTTCTCTGCTGCTCTTCGCCAAGACGGCCGGTTTCGGCGCCTGGGCCTGTACCGCGCTGCTCCTGGTCTTCTCGGCCCTGCTGGTGCGCAACCGGGTATCCGGGCGCCGGGCAGCGTGCGGCTGCTTCGGGGAAGGAGGCCGGTCGTTCGCTGACCGCTGGCCCTTGGCGCGCAACGCTCTGCTGGTCGTGGCGGCTCTGGCCATAGGGCTCGGCCACCCACGGACGCGGCTCTGGGCCGAGGCCGTCCACCTCGGTGCGTGGCGCACCGGGTTGCTGCTGGCGGCGGCGGTCCTGTTAGTGGGCGTGGCCACGGCGCCGCTCCAGCGGCTGGGTACCCGGCGGCGGGTGGACCGCAACCTTGCCATGACGGAGTTCGACGGGGCGACGACGACCCTGGGGCCCCTGCTCGGCGAAACGGGCCCGACCAGGGTGTTGTTCCTGGCGCCGGGCTGTGGGGCATGCAGGTCACTGCTGGAGAGGCTTCGGGACTACAGGCCCGCCCCGGTCGGGCCGCGGCTGATCGTGGTGGCTCCTCGGTCGGCGGTCTCCGACGAGGAGATGATGAGCGCGGCCGCGAACGCGTCGGCGGCCGTGATGGACGACGGGCAGCTGGCGGATCTCTTCGGTGTGACGGGTACGCCGTCAGTGGTGGAGCTCGACCCGGCCGGCCGCCACATCCGGACCGTGCTCGGGGCCCAACAAGTCGCCGCGCTGCTGGGGTGGAGTGACAGCTCGCAACAGTCGCGGCCGGCGGCCAAGGTCGCCGTTGCGCTGAGCCGCCGGCGGGCCTTGACCCTCGGCTTCGGCGCCGTGGCGGTACCCACTCTGCTGCTGCACAGTCCCTCCCGGCTCCTACAGGCGGCGCTGCGTGGTAGCCCGGCACGGGGCGGGGTGCACTGCCCGTCGTGTGGCAGCTGCTCGGTCTGCACGTACGACAACTCCTCCCACAAGTTGACGTGCCGCCCGTGCCACCAGGCCTGCTCGGGCAAGAAGCTCTGCACCTCGTACGCAAACAAACTGGCTGCCTTCGGCGCCCTCTCGGCGTGGCTGGCCGGACGGGGTTTCCGCCAGAGCAGCGACCCCTTCACTCTCGGCATGGAGCGGGGCGGCAAACTGACTGACCTGTCGAGCCTCACGCCGTTCTCCGGCCCCGGCACCGCCACTCCCAAGGCCCTGCTCGTGTACGACCTGACCGACAGCGGGGAGCGGGCCTGGGCAGCCCTCCTCGACGGGCGTGGCCGCTTCGTAGAGGTGGCAGGTGTCAGCTCGGGCCAGGTCGTCAGCTCGCCGGTGCCCAACCTGCGCGCTGCAGGCAGCCCACGGGGCGCACCCGCGGCCCACGACGGCGCGCTCACGAGGGAGAGCACCGTCGTACCCGCTACCGCCCCCGGTTACGCCTGTGCGGACTTGTGCGGGTTCGCTCTCGGGGTCGGAGTCGCTCTCGCAACGCTGCCGGCGGCCGTCCTGGCGGCACCGGAATGGGTGGCCGCCGGCTTCGCTGCGTCGTTGTTCTCGAGCGGCCTCGGTTTGATGGGTGCCAGCGGAGCATCGGCCATCACCGGTGCGCTGGCGCCGCTGGTGCTCTCTCCCTTGGAACTGGGCGGCACCCTGGTCAACGGGGTCATCGACGGTGCGACCGCCCTGGACGCGGGCCTGGGCCAGAGCGTGCTGTGCACGGAGCTCTGCAAGCTCGAAACCAAGTACTGTTGCAACTACGGCTGCGGCTGCTTCAAGGACTACCACGCCTGCCTCTCTGCCTGCCCGCTCGACCTCAAGCACCCGATGGCTGCCTGCAACACCTACAGGCGGTTCGGACCGGAGACCAACTGGGTGCAGGTGACGGGTATACCGAGCAAGTGCAAGGTCTGAGGCCGGCGCCAGGAAGGTGGCACCCGGGCCGGGGCCGTCCCCGAAGGTCACCCGGCGGTCGATGAATTCGGCGGGGCCCCGTGCCCGCCTCGTGGGACGATGTCGTGGTGCGCAGCTTCGACGAGCTCGTGACGGAGGCCGCCTCGGCCGACGTCACCGGCTGGGGCTTCGGATGGCTGGACGGGCGGGCGAGCGAGGAGCGTCCGCCTTGGGGCTACGCGAGGCTGCTGGCAATCCGGCTCGGCGAGGTCGGTTCGGCCCTCGACATCGACACGGGCGGCGGTGAGGTCCTCGCGGAGGCGCCGGTCCTGCCACCGCGGATGGTGGCCACCGAGGCGTGGCCGGCCAACGCCGAGCGTGCCCGCAGCCTCCTGGGCCGGCGCGGCGTGCAGGTGATCGGAGACCTGGCCGAGGCCCCCGCCGGGTCCTTCGAGCTGGTGACCGCCCGGCACCCGGTGCGACCGGACTGGGAGGGGGTGCACCGGGCCCTCGTCCCAGGTGGTTGCTACTTCGCGCAGCACGTCGGCGCCCGCTCGGCCTTCGAGCTCATAGAGCGCTTCACCGGCCGCATCCCGTACGGGCGCGACGAACGAGACCCGCAACGGGAAAGGGCCGCTGCGCAGGACGCCGGCCTGGTCGTCACGGACCTGCGGACCGCCCGGTGCCGCATGGAGCTCTACGACATAGGCGCCGTCGTGTGGATCCTTCGCAAGTGCGTCTGGTGGGTGCCCGACTTCTCGGTCGAGAGGTACCACGACCAGCTCGCTGACCTCGATGCGCAGATGCGCAGTGGCGAGCCCTTCGTCGCCTACTCGACCAGGCACCTGATAGAGGCACGGAGGCCGCCGCTACCGGGCTGAGGCGGCCGACCTGGTGGCCGATGCCTCGCGCACCTCCACGACCGCCGAACGGTGCTTCCTCGAGGGCGGCTCGGGCCCGTGACGAGCCCCGAACGCACCGGCGGTGCGACGGGATGAGCCCCGCCGCGGCACCGCAGTGATGCGTCATCCGGCCCAGGCCGCTTAGGCTTGCCCGCGTGACCAGGCACAACACTCGTGATGAAGCGCTCCCGGCGCAGGTGCGACCGGCAGGGCGGACAAAGGGACTGGCGCTGGTGGCGACGGTCACCGCCTTGTCGCTCGCCTTGGCTGCCTGCGGCGGCCCGACGGCATCGCCGAAGCTGGCTCTCTCCAGGGCCTCCGGGGCTGTCGGCACGGTGGTCCAGGTCAGCGGCAAGGCGGGCGGTGGTTGCAGTACCGCCTCGGCCTGGCACGGCTTCCGCATCCAGCCGGCCGGAGCGTCGTCGAGCGGGCAGCTGATCGCCATGACGCCGGCCGTGGCGACCGACGGCACCTGGACGGCGAGCTTCGCCGTCCCCGCCTACCTGGGCTCCGCTTCAGGGGCCGTCCCGGTCAGCCCGGGGCGCTACGAGATCGTGGCACATGCCTGCAAGGGCAAGGTCCGCGCCGTGGCCTCGTTCAGGGTCACCTCCTCCTCGCTCGCCGTGACCCCCCGGACCAGCGTGGCCATGGCGGTGACCAGCGACGCGGGAGGCTACTGGGTCGTGCAGGCGGACGGCCACGTCAGCGCGTTCGGTGATGCCCGCTCCTACGGCTCCCTGCCCGCCCAGGTGGCCAGGACGGCCACGATCGTGGGCATAGCCCGCACGTACGACAACCGCGGTTACTGGTTGGCCGCGTCGGATGGGCACGTCTACCACTTCGGGGACGCATCCGACCACGGCTCGCTCCCCGCCGGCGCGCCGGGCGGCCCTGTCGTCGGCTTCGCCGCCACACCGACCGGCCACGGGTACTGGCTGCTGGACGCGAAGGGCACGGTCCACGGCTTCGGCGACGCACACGTCCAAGGCCAGCCCCCGACGAGCCAGGCACCTTACAGCGCCATCGCTGCCCGCCCGGGTGGCGGGTACATGGTGGTGGGCGCGTTCAACGCGGCCACCTACCTGTTCCCTGGCGACGTCCACGAAGGCGGAGGACCGGGCACCGCCCTGTCCGGGGCGGTCAGCGGGATTGCGTCCACGGCATCGGGCAACGGTGCCTGGGTTGCCGGCCTGGACGGCGGGGTGATGACCGTCGGGGACGCGGCTTTCCACGGCTCCGCATCGGGGACCGCGGCCGTGAGCAAGTCGTCGCTCACCGCCATAGCCGCCACTCCTGACGGCCAGGGCTACTGGCTTCTCACCGGATCGGGCACGATCACCGCTTTCGGCGACGCCCGCATGCTGGCACGTTCCAAGGGCTGACCGGCGCGTCCCTCGGGTGGCGCGAGGGAGCTGTGGGCCGGCTGGTGCACCCAGCCGACCGGCCTATGGGCCCACCACCGACATCTCGAACACAATCGTGTGGTCGTAGATCTCTGCGGGCCTCAACTCGGTCCCGGGGAAGGTAGGCCGGTTGGGCGAGTCCGGGAAGTGCTGCGGCTCGAGGGCCAGGCCGTCGCCCTGACGGTAGGCGCGGCCATCGGCCCCGACGGCGCGCCCGTCGAGGAAGTTGCCGGAGTAGAACTGCAGACCCGGCTGGGTCGTCCACAGCCGCATGCGCCGGCCGCTGGCAGGGTGCTCCAGCGTGGCGGCCAGGGCCAGGCCGCCTTTGCCGTTGCCTTGGCCGTCGAGTACCCAGCAGTGGTCGTACCCTCTCGCTCGTAGCAGTTGGGTGCCGGCGTCGCGGATGCGCTCGCCGACCATTCGCGGTTGCCTGAAGTCGAAAGCCGTACCCTCGACCGTCTCGGGATCCCCAGTGGGCAGCAGCCGGGCGTCGGTGGGCAGGTAGCGGCCGGCGTTGACCTGCAGCGAGTGGCTCTCGGCCGCGACCCCGCAGCGGCCGGCACCGAGATCCCAGTAGGTGTGGTTGGTCAGGTTGACGACTGTGGTGGCGGTGGTGACCGCCTCGAAATGCAGGGAGAGGCGGTTGCCCTCGTCCAGGGTGTAGGTGGCCACGGTGGTCAGCCGGCCTGGGAAGCCCATCTCGCCGGCCTCGCTCGAGTACTCCAGCCTGATGCTGGCCCCGCCGCAGTGGTCCGGCACGGAGGCGGCCCACACCTTCTGGTCGAAACCGCAGGCACCCCCGTGCAGGGCATTACCGCCGTCGTTGACAGGTACGGTGAACCTCTGTCCCTCCAGCTCGAAGCAGCCCCCGCCGATGCGGTTGGCATAGCGGCCGATGATGGCACCGAAGTACAGGCCGAGGCCCTCGGGCACGGCGGCGCATGGAGCCGGGTTGTGCCTGGCGTAGTCCTCGGGCGTGGCCAGGTTGAGCACGACGTTGGCCAGTGCCCCGTCGCGGTCGGGGACCTCGACCCGTCGCACGATCCCGCCGTAGTTGCTGATCTCCACCCTCGTGCCAGACGAGTTGGCGAGGGTGAACAGCGAGACGGGGTGCCCTGCGACCTGGCCCCAGGCCGCCTCCTCCACGACAGCCGCTCCGCCCATCAGATAGGGCCGGTCGGAGGCGGGGGTGTCCGCGGCCTTGACGTGACGGCTGCCATTGGCTCCATGGGCCCAACAATCGTACTCTCCCCCAGCATTATCAAGTCTCTGGACAAGTACATTGTCGAAGCGTACGAATTAGGAAGCCCGCCTTCGCAGCGACGCGCTGAGCAGGACGGCCCGCGCCCTGACGGCGACGGCACCTGGCTGCTGCCCGTGCCGGGACTACCCTTTTGCCATGGCCACGAACGACCTTCGCCTGGTCGCCACCGAGTGGGAGGTCCTCGACGGACGGTTCGAGGCTTGCCGGGGTGACCGCTGGCTGGAGCGTCTGCATGCCGGGAGCCGCTGGGCGGAGGGCCCGGTCTGGGTGCCTGCGGGACGGTACCTCCTCTGGAGCGACATACCCGGCGACCGCCAACTGCGCTGGGACGAGACGACGGGGGAGGTGGGGGTCTACCGCTCGCCCTCGCACCGCTCCAACGGCAACACACTCGACCGTTGCGGGCGCCTGGTGAGCTGTGAGCACCAGCAGAGGAGGGTTACCAGGACCGAGCACGACGGGTCGGTGACCGTACTCGCCGACCGCTACCGGGGCATGCGGTTCAACAGCCCCAACGACGTCGTCGTCGCCTCGGACGGGTCCGTGTGGTTCACCGACCCCGACTACGGCATCCGTAGCTACTACGAAGGGGACAAAGCGGCGAGCGAGATCGGGGCGAGCAACCTCTACCGCATCGACGCCTCGACCGGCGCCATCACGACGGTTGCCGGCGACTTCGACCAGCCCAACGGGCTGTGCTTCTCACCCGACGAGAAGACTCTCTACGTCTCCGACACCGAGCGCGCCCACATCCGGTCCTTCGCTGTCGGGGCCGACTGGGCGCTGAGCGGGGGAGAGGTGCTCGCCACGTGCACGGCAGGCGCGTTCGACGGCTTCCGGGCCGACGACGAGGGGCGGATCTGGTCCTCGGCAGGAGACGGCGTGCACTGCTTCGACCCGGACGGCACGCTCATCGGAAAGCTGCACGTCCCCGAGGTCGTCTCCAACGTGGCCTTCGGGGGGAGCCGGCGCAACCGCCTGTTCATCACCGCCACCACGTCGCTCTACACGCTGCTGGTGGGAGCGCGCGGCCCCAACCTCCTGCTCTGAGGGGGCCGGGGCGTCCCAGGGCCCCGGCCGCTTCACATGTAGCGCCGGGCCAGTGCCACGTTGCCCATGATGGAGCAGTTGTCGACGACCTCGAACCTGAAGCCGGGCATCTCACGCTCTTTCAGTTCGACGAAGGACTTGGTGGACAGCCCGCCCGTGAGCTTGATGACGGGTTCGAGGTCCACCACTGCGGCGGCCTCGCGCACGGTCGCGCTCAGCACACGGTTCATGCTCTTGAGCATGGCGGCCAGCATCTCCTCGCGCGTGGCCGCCAGCGTCAGACCGTGCCAGGCCGCCGTCCTGAGCTCCAGGCTCTGCCGGTCGCCCGTGAGATAGGGGTCGAAGGTCACCAGCCCGTCCTGGGCGAACTCGGTGACCGCTCTGGGCACCAGTTCCTCGTAGAACTGGTGACGGGTGAGGTCGCGTGCGAGTTGCTGGTGGAACCAGTCCAAGGCAAACCCCCCTGCGGTGGTGGCGTAGATCTGCCACAGCCCGGGGAGGGCGGAGTTGCGCAGGTAGTAGCGGGGGTTGACCACGGGCCGGTCGGTGAGGATGCTCACCATGTCGCTCGAACCCGCCGTGTCCATGATGCAGCCGGGCCGGACGTTGCCCGCCCCCACCTGGGCGGCCGCCATGTCGTTGGTGCCGACGGCGACCGGCACCCCGCTGCGCAGGCCGAGCCGGGCGCTGACCTCCGGGCGCAGCCGCCCGAGGACGGTGCCCGGGTTGCATATCCTGTCGAACCAGCTCGGGTCGAGGGAGAGCTCCCGGAGCAGGGCCTCCGACCAACCTCCCTGGGAGAGGGTCTCGTAGACGCCCAGCATCGAGGCGTTCACCAGGTCGACCATCCACTCGCCGGTGAAGTGGTGGTGCAGGTAGGTCGTCAGGTGGCCGATCCGGAAGGTGCTCTCGAGGACCTCGGGTTGGTTGTGCTGCACCCACAGGACGGTCATGATCCCGGCACCGCCGTTGAACGGGTAGAGCCCGGCGATGTCGAGGTAGCGGTCCCTGCCGATGGTCTCGTCGATGTAACGGCACTGCTCGAGACTGCGCCGGTCCATGTGGGTCACGATGTTGGGGTAGGCCAGATCCCCGGAGGCCTTCATGAACACCGGTGAAGGTGAAAAGGCGTCGTAGCACAGGAGCTCGACCCGGCCGAGCAGGTCCTGGCGCAACTGGCCCATGGCGCGGTAGAGGCCGCCCATCAGGTCCGCCGGGCGCATCTCCACCTTGGACCCCGGGAGCAGCACGTACGGGTACTCGGCTCTGCCCGTGCTCAGCTCCGTGAGAGCGCCGTCCACGACGGACACCTTTACGGCCGAGGTGCCGAAGTCAACAGACAGGAAGAGCATGTCCGTGTTCACGCTTGCCGGCCCGGTACCCTGCCGCCCCGTCAGGGCTCGACCAGGCCGTGGCGTACCAGGACGGCCTTCATGTCGTCACGCTCCGCAACCGAGAGCGGTTGGACCGGTAGCCGGGGCGCGCCTCCCGAGAAGCCGCACAGGTCCATGCAGCACTTGAGGCCCGCCACGCCCCGTTTGGCCCCGGTGGTCTTTACGATGCGCAGCAGGGACAGGTACCGCTCGACCGCCTTGTGCCCCTCCCCGGCGAAGTGGAGCTCGGTGATCTCGGCGCACTGGACGGGGAAGTAATTGGCTGCCGAGACCACGCCTCCCGTCCCCCCGAGGGTGAGGCAGGTCATGAGGGTGCCCAGGGAGCCGGCCAGTACGCAGAAGTCGTCACGTCCGCCTGCGGCCAGGAAGTAGTCGACCATGGACGAAGACGTCGTGTCCTTGAGCCCGGCGATGTTGGGGTGCTCCGCCAGGGCCCGCAGGGCGGCAGGCGACACGCTGACCGAGTTGGCGAACCCCGGCGCCACGTACAGCAGGACCGGGACCGGGCTGTGGTCGGCAACGGCGGTGTAGTGGTCGACCAGTGCCCTGTCGTCCATGAGCTTGGCGAAGTAGCCGGGGGTGAGCACGGACACGTAGTCGACACCGGCCCCGAGGCCGGCCACCCTGTCCAGGAAGCCGAGGGTGAGGCGGAGGGACTCCCTGCCCACCCCCACGATCAGCGTCCTGTCCCCTTTGTGCTCCAGGGCGGTGGTCGCCACGGACAGGGACTCCTCGTCGCTCAGTGAACGGAACTCCCCGTTGCTGCCCAGGACCATGTAGCCGCGCACCCCGGTCCTGCCCCACTTGGCGAGGTTGTCCTCCAGCATGGCCAGACTGACGGAGCCCTCCTCGTCGAAGGGCGTGGCGGCCGGGATGATGATGCCTCTGAGCTTGTCGGTCACTCTTGCTCCCTTGTTGGCGTGGGCAGGTCGCCCTGCCGCTCTACGTCCTGGTTACGCCTCCCGGCATGGCATACCGGTCGGCTTCAGTCGTCCAGGCAGGCTTCCAGGTCGGCCAGGGTCAGGTAGGCGCCGGGCCGAGCGGCGCTCCGGTTGGCGATCACGACCGAGCGCTCCCCGTCGGGGTCCCCCAGGGAGGAGACCACGAGGGCCGCTTGGGAAAAGTCCTCGTGCTCGGTGTACCCGTTGACCGTGACCAGGCACCGCAGTCCTGCTGCCACCGCGGCGTCGAGGCCTATACGGGAGTCCTCGACGACCAGGACCTGCTCGGGCTGCAGGCGGAGCCGTTCCAGGGCCAGCAGGTAGATGTCCGGCGCCGGCTTCTTGCGCGCCACACAGTCTCCGGCCAGGAGGGCGTCGATGCGGGCGGCACGCCCGGTGCCCACGGCGTGCTCGAGGATGGCCCGCACCGAAGGCTCGGCCGAGGTGGACGCGACGGCCAACTTCCAGCCCGCGTCCTGTGCTTCGGCGAAAATCCTCGCTATCCCCGGACGGGGCGGGAGCTTCCCCGCAGCCACCATCTCGGTGTATATCTGCGTCTTGCGCTCGTGCCAGCCGGCCACCAGGTCGGCCTGGCCCCGGCTGTCGGTTGGCAGGTCGTGGGCCTGCACGAGCTCGGGGGTCAGGTCGCTGGCCATCCTTTCCTTGCCACCGGCGACCTGGAGCTTCAGGGCGTAGTACTCCTCCGACCAGTGCAGAGGAGCGCCGAGCTCGGCGAAGGCCTGGTTGAAGGCGGGGAGGTGACCGTAGCGTTCGGTGTCGGCCAGGACGCCGTCACAGTCGAAGACGATGCCCTTCACGTCCAGGCCTTGCCGTCGCTGTCGAACAGGCGGATGTGCTCCTTGGCCATGGCTCGGACGGCCTCGCTCTGTTGGTTGAACATGGCAGGAGGATCGAACTTGCCCGGGTGGGCGCTCATGTGGTCCTGTGCCGCCTTCATGAAGGCGATCTTCAGGGCGGTCGAGATGTTCACCTTGGCGCAGCCGCGCTGCACGAGGTCACGGAACTGCTCCGCTGACATGCCCGTGCCGCCGTGCAGCGCCACCGGCACCCCGGTTGCCCCGACTATGTCGCTGACCCGCTGGTTGTCGAGGCGGGGGGCGGCGGCATAGACGCCGTGGGCGTTGCCGATGGCCGGGGCGAAGACATCGACCCCGGTCTCCTTGACGAAGTCGACCACCGTCTGCAACGACTGGACCTGTTCTGCCTCGTCGCCGGTCATCTCCTCGGTCCTCTTGAACCCCTCGATCTCGCCCTCGACGTGGGCGCCGTAGCGACGGGCCTCCCTCACCACCTCCACGCACTGGCGCTTGTTCTCCTCCACCGAGAGCTTGCTGGCGTCGAAGAGCACCGAGCTCCAGCCCTTGGCCAGGCACTCGCTTATGAGCTCCCGGTCGGGGCAGTGGTCCAGGTGCAGCGACACCGGCACGCTCACGTGCCTGGTCATCTCGTGCCACATGGCGTACATGACGTCGGTGCCCGTCATCTGCACGTGCTTGACGGACGTCTGCACGATCACGGGGGCCCTCAGTTCCTCGGCTGCCGTCAGGACGGCCTGCATGGTGAGGTCGTTGACCACGTTGAAAGCGGCCACCCCGTAGCGCTCTGCGAAGGCATGGTCGAGGATCTCCTTGGTTGTCACGACGGGCATGTGCCTACCTCCTGTGGGGGCCCGGGGCGTCACGGCCGGCACGGGAGAGCGTGGCCGCCTTTGCCGCCGGGCTTGGCTGGTACCTGGTGGCCGGGACCATGGGCCCTGCCGGCGCCCGGCCTGTCGCAGTGCCGGCCCGGGGCCGTGCCGCCGCCTGCAGGACCGCCCGGGCGTTGGTCTCGTCCACCACGAGCACGTCGACGACACCGGAGCGCAGGATGCCAAGGACCGCTGCCGGCTTCTCGGGCTCGCTGGCGACGGCCACCACTTTCTTCACCCGCCTCAGGTGCTCCACCGGCAGGGCCACCAGGCGTTGATGATGCGGGGACGCGAGCGGCCGGCCGTCCAGGTCCACATAGTGACCGAGGACGTCCCCGACGGCGCCCTGGGTGCCGAGCCAGGTCACCTCCTCCCGGCTCAGGCATCCCGAACGCACCATGGTGCAGTCGTCGTCGACCCCTCCGATGCCCACGAGGGCGAGGTCGGCACCTGCCGCCATGTCCAGGGTCGAGCGCACGGCCGCCTGCGCCAGCAACTGGGAGCGGACCCCGGCGTCCTCCACATAGGCGGGGGCGTAGAGGCTCTCGGCCCGACCGCCGCACCCCTGAGCAAGCGCCCGGCACACCTCGTTGGGGTTGGTCGGGGCGTCGGCGCCGGGCGAGCCGCCCATGGCGCTCACGAAGGTGACGGCGAGCCGGTCGACCGGCCGGAAGAAGCGGGCGACGGCGCTCGCGGTGCGCCCGTGCCCCACGGCGACGACGGAGCCGTCCCTGAGCTGGCGCTCGAGATAGCGCGCCGCACGCTGGGCAACTGCCTCGCGGTCGGCATCGGCGTTGGCCTGGGCGACCGCGACGACTGCTTCTTCGAGGCCGAAGGTCTCGCGCAGTTCGCTCTCCAAGTCCAGCCTGAGCCAGCTGGGTGCTTCGATGTGAATGGCGACGACGCCTGCCTGGCGCGCTCTCTTCAACAGGCGTTGGGCCTTCTGGCGGGACAGGCCGAACTCGCGCGCCACCTGGTCCTGGGTCTGTTCGTCGATGTAGTAGCGCTGGGCCAGGCGTGCCAGCAGCTCGTAGTCGTCCTGTCTCAGCGAGTCCAGAGGCCCGGCCGTTGAGCAATTGCTCATGCGTGGTCAATTGTACTAGGAGCGGGACAGGTGCACCAGTGAACCGGGCATCTACAATCGGACTGGCACGACCCGGGAGGCAGACCAGCGCATGCCGCAACGAGCAGGCAGGGCTACGCCATCGCCCGTGCAACGCGCCTGCAACGGGTCAAGTGGCCAGACGACCCAAGTGGCCGAAAGACGCCGGCCCAACTGTCAGCTGAGCTGCGTGACGGTGTCGACGCTGCCAAGGCGAAGCCGGGTAAGCCGCTCCCCGCGAGCGTGATGGCGTGGGCCAAGCTCCGCTTCGAGGAGGAGATGGGGCCGGTCCCTGTCCCGGACGACAGTCAGCTGTCGAAAGGCGCGTCGGCCAGCTGGGCGAAGGCAAAAGCGTCTCATATCAAGAAGAACACGGACACCTCCAAGACCGAGCAGAACCTGGGAGATGCCTTCGCCGCGTCCTACAAGACGCGCGAGACGGACAAGGCGAATAGCAGGTACGACAAGGAAGTCCAAGCGAAGATCCGCGACATCGTGCCCAAAGAGCTCAAGTGGGGCGAGCCGTTCGAGAACAACGACGGTGACTTGCCGGGGGACAAAGGAGCCCGAGGTTACGCCGAGTACTACGCCAAGCCGGACGCCGCCGATGCACCGTCGGGAGGTTTCTGGGCACAGAACCGTGTC
>JAJZIY010000136.1 GCA_021828475.1 Actinomycetes bacterium | reverse complement strand
CGGCGCTCGACCTGCGCCTCGAGCCACAGTTCCAGGCTGTCAGCGTCCCCACCGAGCTGCCAAGGGTGGAGACGCTCGGGGGGCAGTGGGAGGCCTGGCTCGCTCGCCAGGACCTCAACGGCCTCGACCGCCGGAGGGTCAACGACCTCGGGCGCACCTACCTCGAGCACGCCATCGAGGCTGCCGGGTGAGGCGGCCCGGGTGCTGATCGACCGCATCTACCTGCGCAACTACCGGGTGTTCGAGCAGGAGCTGGAGCTGGCGTTGCCACCCGGCCTGGTGGGGGTCTACGGCCCAAACGGTGCAGGCAAGTCCACACTGCTCGAGTCCGTGCTCTGGACGCTCTGGGGTCGTTCGCGCACGCCCAAGGAGCAGGTGCCTTCGGCGGGCACCCGCGGGGAGTGCGTGAGCGAGGTCACCTTCGAGCACGAGGGTCACATATACCTCGTCCGCCGGACGATTTCAGGCGCGAACGCCACGGTGCGCGCGCAGGCCCACTGCGACGGCTTGGCCATGTCCGAGGGGGTCCGGGACACGGCCCGCTACGTCCACTCCGTGCTCGGTATGGACGACGCCGCCTTCCGGGCCTCGGTCTTCGCCGAGCAGAAGCAGCTGTCCGCCTTCTCCTCGCAGGGCCCTGCCGAGAGGCGCAAGCTCGTGCTCTCCCTGCTCGGCGTGACGCCCCTCGACGCCGCCCGGGACCAGGCGCGCTCGGATGCCCGGGAGACAGCCGAGAGGCACCGCCGCCTGCGCTCGGTACTACCCGATCTGGACGAGGCCAGGACAGCCGCAGGCGATGCCCACGCCAGGGCCGCCGCCGCCGAGGTGACGGCCGCCGACGAGGAGGCCGCGGCCGCAGCAGCCATGGCCGCCGCTGCTGCAGCCGGCCAGGAGTTCACGGCGCTGGACCGGCTGCGCCAGGAGCACGAGCTGCTGGTGGCCCAGGGCCGGGCGTCGCGCGCCGAGCTTGACGCTGCGGAGGCCGAAGCCCGCCAACTGGCAGGGGAGCTGGAGCAGTTGGCCCGCACCGAGAGCTCTCTCGCCACGGTCGCAAGAGCCGCTGAGGATCTGGAGCAATGGGAGAGGCTGTTGTCGCACCTGTCCTCCGCCCACGCCGCTGGATCGGAGCTGGCGTCACTTCCCGACATACCTGAGCCCGAGGCCGCCGACGATGCCGCCCTTGCGAGCGCCGAGGCAGCGGCAGCAACGGCGCGCGATGCACTTGCAGCGGCGCAGGCGCTGCGCAAGTCGGCGCTCGCCGAGCACCAGCGTGCGCGCCAGGCCTTCGAACGCTCGGCTGACCTCTCCCCGGGTGCCGACTGCCCGCTATGCGGGCAGGCCCTCGGGGACGCTTTCGTGCGGGTCCAGGACCACCGGGCCCAGGAGCTGGAGGACGCCGGGAGGCGCTCCCGGCAGGCCGCCGAGCAGGAGGCACGGGAGGCAACCGCGGCCCAGGAGGCACTGGCCGCCCTGGACGCCGTGTCCCGCACGGTCGCGGAGGCACGCCGGGCGCGTTCGGCGTGGGAGCAGGCGCAGTCCCGGCGTGCGGCGGTGCAGGAGCGGTTGGACGCGGCCGTCGCCGAAGCGGCCGAAGTGGAGCCGAGCCTGCCGGCGCGCTGGCAGGGCCGTCCCGACCTGGGCGCCTTGACCGCGGCCCTCGAGGAGGTCAGGACGGCGCATGCTGCAGCCCGCAGGGCACGCGACGAGGCCAGCCGCCTCCGGGGCCGGCTCGAGCGGCGTCCCGAGGCCGAAAGGGCGCTCCAACAGGCCCGCGACCGGGCCGGTGCCGCCGGCTCGGTGACCGAGTCGCTGCGGGCCAAGGTCAAGGCACTCGGCCACGACCCTGCCGCCCTCGCAGCCGCCGCGACCATTGCCAAGCAAGCCGGCCAGACCGCCGAAGCGGCCGACGCGGCCGCCCGGACAGCCCGGATGGAGGCAGCACGGGCCGCAGCCCGCGACGAGGCACAGGCCCAGAGGTTGGCCGAGGCACAGGCCCAGCACGCCCAGCTTGGCGAGCTGGAGTCGGCCACCGTCCACCTGAGCCGGACGGCCGAGCTGCTCAACGGCTTCCGCAACAGTGTCGTGGCCTCCGTCGGGCCGCGCCTGGCGGTGCAGGCCGCCGAGCTGTTCTCCGAGCTCACCGACAACGAGTACGACCGCCTGGAGGTGGACACGGAGACCTATGGCCTCAAGATCTCGGACGCTGGGATGGCTTACGACCTCGACAGGTTCTCCGGGTCCGAGGTCGACCTGGCCAACCTGGCGTTGCGGGTCGCGATCAGCGAGCACGTCCGCTTCCAGTCGGGTGGCACCGTTGGCCTCCTGGTCCTGGACGAGGTGTTCGGGCCTCTCGACGAGGAGCGCAAGGCCAGGATGCTCATCGCCCTGGAGAGGTTGCGGGGCCGGTTCCGCCAGGTGCTGGTCGTGACCCACTCCAGTGACATCAAGGACCAGCTACCCAACGCAGTGGAGGTGGTCAAGCGCCCAGGGAGGCGCGCCACCGCCCGCGTCGTCGACCCCTTCTCGTGAGAAGCCTCAGGCGGGGCTCACCCTGACCTGGCCATCGACCACCTCGGCTCGCTGGGTGAGCTCCAGGTTGGCCAGGAGCCGCCTGTCGTGGGACACGACGAGGAGCGTCCCGTCGTAATTGGCCAGGGCCACCTCGAGCTGTTCGATGGCCGGCATGTCGAGGTGGTTTGTGGGCTCGTCCAGGACCAGGAAGTTGACACCGACCGCCTGGTAACAGGCCAACTGGGCGCGCGTGCGCTCTCCGGGCGACAACGAGCCCAACTGGCGCGAGACATGCTCGGCACCCAGGTTGAACTTGGCCAGAAGTGACCTCGCCTCAGCCACGTCGAGGCCGGTCGTTGCCCCGAAGGTGGCCAGCAGCTGGCCATGCCCCCCTGTCCGCTCGCCGGTGGCCACCTCCACCAGGCCGGCGCGGTCCTGGCCCAGCTCGCCGACCTTCACGCTCGGTCCCAGCCGCTGGCTGCCCGAGACCAGCGGTGCGCGCCCCAGCAGGGCCTCCACCAGGGTCGTCTTCCCGCTGCCGTTGCGACCCGTGACAGCCATACGGGCCCCCCACTCGACGACCAGGTCGACTGGCCCGAGGACGAAGTCGCCCTTGCGGACCACGGCACCCTCGAGGGCCGCGACCATGTCGCCGGAGCGCGGCGCCGAGCGCAGGACGTAGTGCAGCTCCCAGTCCTCCCACGGCTTGTCCACCTCCTCCAGGCGGACCAGGGCCTTCTCTGTCTGCCTGGCCTTGGAGGCCAGCTGTTCGGTGCGGTTGAGGCGGAAGCCGCGCTGGCTCTTGTCGTTGTCCCGCGGCTTCTTCTTCTCCAGCGACACCCCGGCGGTGGCCCACTGGCGCTCGCGCTGGGCCCGCTGGCCGAGCTCGCTTCGGGCCTGGCTGTACTTCTCGAACGCCTCGGACC
>JAJZIY010000046.1 GCA_021828475.1 Actinomycetes bacterium | reverse complement strand
TGCCAGGTTGCCAGGTGGCGAGCACCTCCGGCCCGGGCCCGACCGCCAGATGGCAGACCAGCCCGTGGGCGGCGAACCAGGTGTCGGTCCATCCGCCGGCGTCGATGACGCGAAGCGGTGCGCTCGCACGGGCCCAGGGCATGGCCAAGATTCTGCCTCGCGCGCCGCCGGTCACGGGCGACCCGCGGGCCCCGCCGTGGCGACGCCAGGGTGGTTATGATGCGGACCGGTCGATATTCGTGGCGCACTGGCACTGGCTCTGGCTCCTCTTGGCGGGGGTGGGCGGTGGGCTGGCCGGGAGCATCGCAGGGCTGGCCTCGCTGGTCAGCTACCCCGCGCTCCTTGCGGTGGGCCTGGCTCCCGTGACCGCAAACGTGACCAACACGGTCTCGCTGGTCTTCAGCGGGCTCGGCTCCGTCTGGGGGTCGCGGCCCGAGTTGGCCCCCCAGCGCGCGAGAGCGCTCGTGCTGGCGCCGTCGGCTGCCGCCGGTGGCCTGTGTGGAGCGGCGCTGCTGCTGCTCACCCCGTCGTCGTTGTTCACCCGGCTCGTCCCGGTGCTGATCGGGGTGGCCAGCGTGGCCGTGCTCGTGCCCCGGCGCCGTCGCGAGGCAGAGGGCCGGGCCGCCGGCTCGCGGCTGCTGTGGCTCTGGGTCTTCCTCGTCGCCATCTACGGCGGTTACTTCGGCGCCGCCTCGGGGGTCGTGCTCCTGGCCATCCTGTTGAGGGTGCTGACGGTACCCCTTGCCGCCTCCAATGCCATGAAAAATCTCCTTCTCGGTCTTTCCAACCTGGTGGCGTCCCTCGTCTTCGTCTCGGCGCTCCCCGTGAGATGGGCGGACGCCCTACCGCTGGCCGTTGGTTTCCTGGTGGGTGGCCGCCTCGGCCCGTTGGCCGTCCGCCGGCTGCCCGCACTCGCGCTGCGCGTTGGCATCTCGTGTGCCGGGGCCGGGCTGGCCGTGCACCTCGCCATGTCCGCCTACCGCTGAGGCCGGGCCAGGCGCCGGGACGCGTCCGTCGAAAGGGTGCGGCGCGCTGGGCCCCAGGTAGGATGTCCTGGCCGCCGACCTATGGAGATCAGAAGATGGCAGCCACCAACGATGCCTGCGGCGATTTTCTCCTGCGGCGAACTGGGCCGGGTGGCATGAAGGGCTCCTACGCCCTGAGCCCGGAGCCGTGCGCTGTCGCATCTGCGCCGTGCGCCCCGGCTGGCGGAGACCGCCGCATGTCGCGATGAAGGCGTCCACCCACGAACGCAAGCGGGTCCCGGTCCCGCTGGTACGGCGCCGGTTGGCGTCCGGCCGGGGGGCGATGGAGCAGCCCAACGTGACCGGCGACGGTGACGCGCCCCTCAACCTGGTCTTCTGGGTGGCGCTGGCCGGCACCGGAGTTGCCGCCGGACTGTTCGGCGACCTGCTCATGTGGGTGCTCTTCAGTGTCGAACACCTGGTCTTCGGGTACCGCAGTGGCCCGATGGAGCTGGCGGTCATGCGTGACGGCGCCGTGCGGCGGGTGGTGCCGCTCGTCGTGGCCGGCGCGCTGGGCGGGAGCGCCTGGTACCTGCTGCGCCGGCTGACGAAGGGTGAGAAGTCCGAGGTGGACGACTCCATCTGGAACGGCGACTCCCGCCTGTCCTTTCGCCGGTGCGCCGGCACCGCCCTGATCTCCGAGGTCGTGATCGGCATGGGCGCTTCGCTAGGGCGCGAGCAGGCGCCCAAGGTGATGGGGGCGGCCTCTGCGAGCGTGTTCTCGAGGTGGCTGGGCCTGAGCGACGGGCAGCGGCGCCTGCTGGTCGCCTGTGGCGCCGGTGCGGGCCTGGCCGCTGTCTACAACGTCCCCCTGGGCGGGGCGCTCTTCACGATCGAGGTGCTGCTGGGGAGCACAGCCCTGCCGGCGGCCGTGGCGGCCGTTGCATGCAGCGGCCTGGCCACCCTGACAGCGTGGGTGTACCTGCCCGACCACCCGACCTACCTCGGCATCCCCGCCTACAACGTCAGCACCACGCTCGTTGTCTGGGCGTTCCTCGCCGGGCCCCTTGTCGGCCTGCTGAGCGTGGGCTACATCAGGCTGATCGGATGGGTGAGCTACCGCGGCGCAAAGGGCGCGTGGTCGGTGCCCGCCATGGTTGGCGCTTTCGGCGTGCTCGGTCTGTTGGGCCTGCAGTACCCGCAGCTCTTCGGCAATGGCAAGGACGCCGCCCACGATGTCTTCGTGGGCGGCGGGTCGCTGCTCCTGCTCCTCGCCCTGTTCGCGCTCAAACCGATCGTTACGGCGTTGTGCCTGCAGAGCGGCGCCTCTGGGGGCCTGTTCACGCCGACGATGGCGACCGGCGCCCTCCTCGGTGGCTTCCTGGGCCTGGCCTGGTCGCACCTGTGGCCGGGCAGTCCGGTCGGCGCGTACGCGCTGGTCGGAGCGGCGGCCATGATCGGAGGCTCGATGCAGGCCCCGCTGGCGGCGCTGGCCCTGGTCCTCGAACTGACCGGTACCGCTTCCAACCTCATGGTGCCCATGATCGTCGCCACGGTGCTGGCAACTGCCGTTTCCAGGCAGGTCGACGGTTACTCGATCTACTCCGCCCGCCTGCCGGCGCGACATCGGGAGCCCCGCGCCCGAGCGGGCTGACGGTGTCGACCTCCCGCTGTTCGACCGGCACGAGGCTGGGCTGCGTGGAGAGGCCTTGTTCGTGGATCTCCTGGCGGTCCTAGGGCCTTTGGTCCCAAAGCTCGGTGCGGGGCGTGGCACCCTTCGGGCGGGGAGCGGCTTGCCGATGTTGGACCCTACGGGCGCCCGAACGCCGGGCGGCACGAGGTACCGGAGGGTGCTGTGAGGTCGAGCGCAGGGGTGCTGGTGACGGGCAGGGAGAGGACGTTCGGTGACGACGAGATCATCGTGTCGAAGACCGATACCCGCGGCGTCATCACCTACGCGAACGACGTGTTCTGCCGTGTGTCGGCGTACGACGAGGCCGAGCTGGTGGGCAGGCCGCACAACGTGGTCCGGCACCCTGACATGCCGCGCTGCCTCTTCAAGTTGCTCTGGAACACCCTCCAGGCCGGTTCTGAGATCTTCGTCGTGGTCGACAACCTGGCCAAGGACGGGGCAAACTACTGGGTGCTGGCGCACGTGACGCCAACTTTCGGGCCGGGTGGCGCGATCGTCGGGTACCACTCCAACCGCCGGGCCCCGCGCCGGGGTGCCATCGCGGAGGTCGCCCCGCTCTATGCGGCGCTGCTGGCCGAGGAGAGGCGCCACACTTCGCCGACAGAAGCCATGGCCGCCTCGATGAGCATGCTCGAGCAGGCACTGGCAGGTAGGCAACAGACCTACGACGAGATGGTGTGGGAGATCGTCAACCGGGCGGAGGGCCAATTGTGACACCCATCAGCAACACCCTGAGGGCCGTGGGGGGCGCCGGCGAGGGCGTCGGTACCGACACCGCTCAGAAGGTGATGGCGATGAGGCAGGCCCTCGCCGTCATGGCCGAGGTGTGCGGCCGCATCGCGGACGGCGACCTCGAAGCGAGGGTACCGCCGCTCGGAATGGCGGAGCTCGAGCCGGTCCGCATCGCCCTCAACCATATGGTCGACATGACCGACGCCTTCGTGCGCGAGGCGGGCGCGGTGCTGGCGTCGGCGCGGGACGGCCATTTCTACAGGCGGTTCCTCTCCCGGGGCTTCGGCGGGGCCCTGCGGGACGGGGCGCTGCGCATAGACGGGGCAAGGGCGGAGATGCATGCAGCGGCAGCGGAGCGGGCAGCCGAAGAAGCGAGGCGTGCTGCGATGGCCGAGAGCGTGCTCGGGATCGCTGCACAAGTGGCTGCCGCCTCGACCGAGTTCGGGGCATCGGCAGGGTGCCTGGCGCAGACCGCTCGTGCCGCAGTCGAGGAGATGCAGGTCGCCGCCACGGCGGTCGGGTCGCTCGACGGGTCGTCGCGCAGCATCGGCAATGCCGCCGGCCGGATAAACCGGGTCGCCGCTCAGACCAAACTGCTTGCTCTCAACGCCACGATCGAGGCTGCGAGGGCGGGTAGTGCCGGGGCCGGGTTCTCCGTGGTGGCCAACGAGGTCAAAAACCTCGCAGGCGAGGCGGCGGGATCGGCGGACGCCATTGCCGCCGCTACGGACGAGGCGTCCCGCACGACCTTGGCGGCGGTGGGCAGCATGGGTTCGGTGAAGGCGTCTTTGGACGACATCTACCGCCAGGTGGAAGCCATATCCGAGGCGGCCGGGTCCGGGGAGGGCGGCTTGGCGGCGATGGCCGAGCTGCTGCGCGCCGAGATCGACAATTTCGTGGCCGTCTCGGGCGCCCGCTGACCCCGGCGCCCGCTGACCCCGGCGCCCGCTGACCCCGGCGCCCGCTGACCCCGGTGCCCACGGCCCGCGGTTGGTCGGGGCGCGAGCGCGCCACTAAACGTCCGGTGAACAGTCGTGGGACCGGACGGTCTCGTCTCGTGGCCGCCTTCGAGGCAGCATGGTGAGGATGGGTCAGGGGCACGAGGGTGGCCGCTCCGCCAATGCGCCGGAGGAGGTGGGCCTGCTCGCCGGCGCCGCGGCCGGTGACCCGGGCGCCGTGCGCCGGCTCCTCGACGAGGTGGCGCCGGTCGTCTACGGCTTCATCTACGCCCGGGTGGCGGCCAACCAGGCAGTGGCCGAGGACCTGCTCCAGGAGACCCTGTTCGAAGCCGTCCGGTCTGCTGCCGGCTTCCGCGGCGACTCCGCCCTTTCGACCTGGATGTGCACCATCGCCAGGCGGCGCCTGGCCCGCCACTACGAGGCCGAGCGCAAGGCCGAGGTGGCCCGCAGCGCCCTGCGCCTGGTCGACGGGGGTGACGCAACGGACGGCACCGACCGGGCCGACGCCTTCGAGCGCCAAGACGAGGTCCTGCGGGCCCTCGGGCGGCTGCCGACGCTGCACCGCCAGGTCCTGGTGCTCAAGTACATCGAGGAGATGTCCGTGCAGGAGATTGCCGTCCAGCTGGGCAGGAGCCGGGTGCAGGTGCAGTCCCTGCTGCAGAGAGGCCGCGACGGCCTGCGCCGTCAGTTGGGAGACCAGGGTGCCTGAGCACGACCCGCGTCCGGAACGCGTCCTCGGTACGGCCGGGGGGCCCCGCCCGCTACCGGGCCCTCTGCGGCACCGGCTCGAGGAGGCCCTGCTCTCGGGCGCTCTCGCCGGGTCGTCTCCGGGGAGGCCACCTTTGGAGAGCCCAATGGCGGCGCGCCGCACCGGGGAGGCCCGGCCGGTCCCACCCGAACTGCGCGAGCGGCTCGAAGCCAACCTGGGCCGGCGCCGCCGGGGCATTGCCCGCCCGGCACGTTGGCTGTTGGCAGTGGGCGCCGCCGCCGCCGTTGCCACCGTCGTCGGCCTGCTCGGCCCGGGCAATGGCAGGACAGGAGGAGGTGCGCTCGGCGGGCAGGTCGCGGCCGGTACCAGTTCGGTCAGCGCCGGCGCCCTTCACCGCGCCGGCGTACGAGCCCCGACCCCGCAGAAGGCGGCCGTCCACAGGTCTGCCGTGGCGCCACGTGCGCGGACGGCCGGGACGGCGGCGCACCCTTCCACCGGGGTGCCGGGTGCAAGCCGTGGGAGAGGCGCAGCGACCGGGGGCCGCCCGAAGAGCACCGGTGGCCAAGCTCCAGCGGCCGCGGCCGCGCCAGCCCCCTTCGGGGCAGCGAGCTCGATCGGCCCGGCACGGGCGGCGCGTGTGGTGCCGCCCGAGGGGCCGGCGGCCGGGGCCAACACGGTCGTGGTGGAGGGTTCCGATCTGGGCCAGGTCCGCCAGGTTCTCTTTGGCGGGGCCCCGGCACCCAGCATCCGTCATGTCTCGGCCTCGCGCCTGGCCGTGGTGGTGCCTCCCCACGCGCCCGGCACTGTTACGGTCAGACTGGTCGCCGGGAGCACGCGCGTCCCGTCCGGCGCTGCCCTGCACTACTCCTACCGCTGACGCGGGCGGCTCCCCCCGGGAACCGGTGGGGCATCGGGCACGAACGGCTCAGCCGGCGAGTTGCAGGACCACTTTCACGTCGTCGGGCTGGCGCTCGTAGGCGTCGCGCCAGTCGCTGAGGGGGACGCGCCTGGAGATGAGGCGGCCGAGCCACTCCTTGTCGGCCTTGGCCAGCGCCTCGGCCCCGGCCTCGTAGTGGGAGCGGTTGGCGTTGACCGAGCCGAACACGACGTCGTTCTCCAGGACCATGTGCCGGTTGATCTCACCTGCGTCTATGCCGAGCGTGCGGCCCTTGGCCGACACCCCGGTGAGGCAGAGGACGCCGTTGGGGGCCATGAGGTCCATGGCGTCGAAGACCAGCTGGCCTACGCCGGTGCACTCGAGCACGACATCGGGTTGCAGGCCCGTGCTGGCCAGGTCGCCGTGGTGGTAGCTGGCCCCGAGCGAGCGCACCAGGTCCGGTTTGGTCCCGGAGGTGACCTGGTCGAGCACGTGGACCTCGAGCCCTCTCTGTACGGCCAGCAGCGCCGCCAGCTGGCCGATGGGGCCCGCACCGGTGACCAGTACCACCCGCGGCTCCCAGCGTGCCCGCCGGCCGATGCGCTCGATGTGGTCCCAGGCCTTGGCCACGACGGTCGTGGGCTCCAGCAGGACCCCCAGGTCGCCCAGGCCCGGGTCGACCTTTACCAGGAAGTCGGGGGTGATGCGGTAGCGCTCACGTGCATAGCCGTGGTGCGACTTGATGCCCCACTCGGTGTAGTTGCCGTTGCGGCACATGTCCCACTGGCCGACGGCGCAGTTGGGGCACGGTACCGGGTCGGGTCGGCGGACGATACCGACCACGAGGTCCCCCGGTGCGAAACCGCTGCCCTCTGGCGCCTCGAGCACCTCGCCGAGTGATTCGTGGCCGAGGGCCAACCTCTCCTCGCCCGGCGGCGCCCAGCCGTAATCGCCGGCGATTATCTCGATGTCCGTACCGCACACCCCCACAGCACGGGTCCGGACGAGCACGGGGCCGTCCTGCTCGGGCGGCTCGGGCAGTTGGGTAAGGTCGACCGAGCCGGCCTCGAGCGGGACCACAGTCACGGCTTGCATGCTTAGAACCGTACACGAGGAATGATGTATGGCATGTCAGAAGTACCGGGCGTGCTGCAGGGCATGTTGCTCGTCGCCAAGCCGGGCTTGGCCGACCCCAATTTCTCCCGGTCCGTGTTGCTGTTGCTGGCCCACGGCGACCAGGGGGCGCTCGGCCTCGTCCTCAACCGGCAGACGCAGTCCCCGGTGGCCACGGCGCTGCCCGATTGGGCGGAGTTGGCCTCGCCTCCGGCGACGGTCTTCGCCGGCGGACCGGTAGTGGAGGGCACGATCTGCCTGGCAAGGCTGAAGTCGGAGGTGGCCGTCCCGGCGTCGGGCTATCTGGCGCTCCAGGGAGCCCTCGGCACGGTGGACCTGGACGCAGACCCCGCCTTCGTCGGGCCCTGGATCGAGCGCCTGCGCATCTTCGCCGGGTACGCAGGGTGGGGAGCCGGCCAGCTCGAGGACGAGATTGCCCAGGACGCCTGGTGGGTGTTGCCGCCCGCTGACGAGGACGTCTTCGCTGCCGAGCCGCCGACGCTGTGGAAGGCCGTCCTGCGTCGTCAGGGTGGCAGGCTGGCCGTCGTCTCGGCCCTGCCACCCGAACCCTCTCTAAACTGAGCTGGTTGCTCTCCTATCCGAGCCCCTCGGAGACTACCGTCGAACATGGCCCGCGTGCCGGTGGTGCCAGCAGGTGAGTGGTGCCGGCAGGCGGGCGGCCCATGAGGCTTTGAAGCACCCGTTGACCGGCGCCCCGACCCGCACACGCGTGCCCCCGGCGCCTACCGTTGACGCTGGCTCAACGCGGACCGCCGGGCGGACGAGCTCCCCCGCACAACCAGCGTAGGTGACAGCATTATCTCACGCGGTGGGGCGGCGTCACCCTCGACGCGGCTCATCAACAGCCTCGCCGTTTCGCGACCAATGTCGTACGTGGGCTGAGCCACCGCTGTGAGCGGCGTCTTCACGAGCGACGTCCAAGGCATGTCGTCGAAACCGACGATCGCGATGTCCTCCGGCACTCTCGCGCCCGCTTCGTCGATCGCTCGGAGAGCGCCCAAGCTGATCAAGTTGTTGGTCGCGAACACCGCGTCCGGCGGAGGCCGGAGGCGCAGTAGCTGCCCCATGGCCCTGAAGCCGTGGTTTTCGTCGAAATCACCCACCCTGACGAGATCGGGCCCGCCGTCGGTACCGCGTGCACCTCGGGCCCGGCGGTAGCCGGCGAGCCGGGCAGCTCCGGTGGACGTGTCGCCAGGACCGCTGATACAAGCGATGCGCCGGTAGCCGTTGTCAGCCAAGTGGTGGACAGCCATCTCGGCGCCTTGGCGGTTGTTGACGCCCACCCAGTCCACGGGCGCGTCCAGGCGCCTGTCCACCGTGACCACCGGCGTCGTGCCCAATGTCCCAAGCGCACGGGCGGAGGCGGCCTGGGAGGCGGGGGACAGGATGATGCCGGCAACGTGCTCGGCTACCGCCAGCCTCAGGTAACTTGCCTCCTTGTCGACGTCACTATCGGCGTTGCAGAGGAACAGCATGAACCCGGCGGCGCGGGCCACCTCCTCCACGCCTGAGATCATGTCGGTGAAGAAGGGGTTACGCAGCTCCGGGATGACAAGGGCCCAGACCCGGCTACGCTTTACCCGCAGGCTACGGGCGACGCGGCTGGGCTCGTAGCCGAGCTTGGTGATCGCGGTCCGGACGCGGCGGGCCAGCTTGGCGTCCACGGTCGGGATGTCGTTGAGCACTCGGGAGACAGTTGCCGTCGACACGCCCGCCACGCGGGCGACGTCCGTTACCGTCGGAGGCCGCGGAGCCGGGGGCCGCGATGGGTTGTCCTCCACTGCGGCGGTCTGCCCCTTGCCTTGCGCTCCCACGTGAGCTACAGTATCACCAGTAATCGAATGCTCACGCAAAGTGCCGACGGCTTGGGGATGGTCAGCAGTGCTAGAGGATGCCACCAGTGCTGGGTAATCCAGGTGGGCGTCCCGGCCGGTAGTCTCGTCAACAGGACAAGTCAGGCGTTTTGCGGTTGCCACACTGGTAATCGATTACCAGAACAGGGGGGGAGATGTCTGCAGAGCAGCGAGAAGTGGCTGGCACAGTGGTGGCGGTCACAGGTGCCAGCTCGGGTATCGGGCGTGCCGTCGCACGAGAGTTGGCTTCTCTAGGCGCCCATCTGGTTGTCGGCGCACGGCGCAAGGACCGCTTGGACGACCTGGTAGCCGAGATGGGCACGGACGCGGTTGCCTGTATGGTCGACGTACGCAACCCGGCGGACCACGGGACCATGGTTGCGGCCGCGCTCGAGCACTTCGGGGGCCTGGACAGCGTCGTCATAGCAGCGGGTATCGGGTCCTACGGCGGCATCATGGACTACACCGACGCTCATCTGGCAACCATGATGGACACGAACCTGGCCGGGACGGTATGGGCAGTGCGCGCTGCAGTGCCGGCGATGGAGCGAAGGGGTGGTGGGGACATCGTGATCATCTCCTCCGTTGCCGGCCTGCGCGGAGGCGCCAATGAGGCCGTGTACAGCGCTACGAAGTTCGCCCAGGTGGGGTTGGCCGGGTCGTTGGACAGGGAGCTGCGCGAACGCTCCATAAGGGTGAGCCTGGTTTGCCCCGCAGCAGTGGCAACGGAGTTCGCCATTGGGTACGGGCGCCAAAACGGCATGGACGCCATGGACAGCTTCTTGAAAGCCGAAGACGTTGGTCATGCGGTGTGCACCATCCTGGCACAGCCGCGCAGGATGCGGACCCAGCAGTGGTCGATGTGGAGCATGTCGGAACCGAGCTAGGGCCAGCTGGCGAGAGCATGCCGGACGAGCGACGTGCGCCCCCTTCGCGGGGACAGACAGCCAGCTAGCAACAATACCGTCAACCCGCCATAGAAAGAAGGCGCAATGCACACTGTTCATCTTGCCAAGAGGCACAAACCTGCGGTCGCTCTAGCCGGCATCGGTCTGGGCTTGGCAGCACTGGCGACACCTTCGGCTGCCAGCGCGGCCATACCACCGCTGGGCCCGGTGCACGCCACGATCACCATCGCCGCGGTCGGGTCCATCGACGGCACTTCGTTCTTCTCTGCTCTACATAACGGCATCTTCCACCAGTGGGGCCTCGATGCCAAGATCATTGTCGAACCGACAGGCGTGGAGGTGATGAACGAGGTGGCCTCCGGCGCCGCCCAGTTCGGCGACGTCGGCTCGGATCCTCTGCTCACGAGTGTGGCCAAGGGCCTGCCTCTCAAGATCATCGCCGACAATCACGGCACGGCCACCCTCTCCTATTACGCCGAGAACCAGGCCATAGTGGCCGGACCGGGGACCGGGATCGGTCCCGGTGACATTGCGGGCCTGAAGGGCAAGAAGATCGGCGTGGCCCTGAACACCGACGCAGTTGGCTATTTGCAGAGCTTGTTGCAGAAGCACCACCTCAAGCTGAGCGACGTGAGCCTCGTCAACATGACCCCCGCAGACGGCGTCACGGCCTTGGCCCGCAAGTCGGTCGATGCGATAGCGACGTTCGAGCCGTGGCCGTCGGCAGCTCTGTCTGAGGTCAAGGGCTCGAAGTTGGTCATCGAGGGCAACTCCACCACTTGGTACGACCCTGGCGTGATCGTGTCGAGCTCCTCGTACTTGGCGAGCCACCCGTCGGTGGCAGAGGCCTTCCTGGCCGCGGTAGCCCAGTCCGAGAGCTTTGTGCGCGGCCACCTGCCGCAGGCGGCCACCATTGCCACCCAATGGATCACCGGCCTGCGCGGGCCTGTGGCCCAGCGGGCGATCAAGCATGTGACATTCGACATGCGGATGTCCAAGCTCGTGGTTTCGGGCCTGCAGAACTACATGGTGCCCTTCTTGGAGAAGACCGGTGCCATATCGGGCAAGTTCAACGTGTCCTCCGCGATGGACACCAGTTTCATGGTCGCGGTGCAAAAAGCGCGGCCGCAGTTCTTCCGGGGGCTGCCCCCGATCCCACGTAGTGCGCAGCTTCCCTAAGCTGCGTGGGCGTTGGGATAGGCTCGGTGCCTGGAGGGTGCCGCTCGTGACGACGGTTGTCATCGGGCTGGCGCTCTCCGGGCAGGCCGTGGGTGAGTACGTCTACGGCTCGGAGCGCATACCCGCGGCGGTCTCGGCGCAGCTGAAGAGGTCGGGCGTAGCCAACATCGCCGTGCACCTCGGCTTCACGCCGGAGAGCTTCAACATCACCTTCCTCTCCGGAATGGGCAATGTGGCACAGACGAGCGGGACTACCGTCTATATGGTGGGAGTGTCAGCGTCTGCGGTGCGCTCTATCGCCGGCCAGTACTGGGTGGCATCGGTGCAGGCGTGGAAGGGAAGTCAGTGAGGCCTCTGCTGTCGGGCGACGCAGTCGGGATGTCGGCCGGCGGTGGGCGCATCGAGATCCGTGGTGTGCACCACGAGTACATGCGCCAGGGGGACAAGGTCCCCCAGGTGGCCTTGGCGGCGGTGGACCTTGACGTGGCGCCGGGCGAGTTCGTGTGCCTGCTGGGCTCGTCGGGGTGCGGTAAGTCGACGCTGCTGATGATCGTCGCCGGCCTGTTCCGCCCCACCAGCGGAGAGGTACTGCTGGACGGTGCTGCCGTGACCGGGCCGAGTCGCGACCGGGGCGTAGTCTTCCAGGAGTACGCGCTGCTCCCGTGGAAGACGGTCCGTTCGAACATAGCGCTGGGGCCTCGGCTGGCGGGGGCCAGCCGGCGCGACGCAAACCGTATAGCTGAGGAGTACCTGGAACTGGTGGGGATGCCACAGGTGGGTGACAAGTACCCCCACGAGCTGTCGGGCGGGATGCGCCAGCGAGCTGCGGTCGCGCGGACGTTGGCGGCGAAGCCGAAGGTGCTTTTGATGGACGAGCCGTTTGCCGCCGTCGACGCGCAGACTCGTTCTGTTCTCCAAGAGGAGCTTATAGGCATTTGGGCACGGACGCAGCAGACCGTCGTCTTTGTCACCCACTCCGTGGAGGAAGCGGCGCTGCTGGCCGACCGGGTCGTCGTCATGTCCAGCGCGCCGGGCCGGGTGAAGGAGATCTTTGCGGTAGAGCTGCCCCACGATGAACGCTTCGAGCCCGAAATGGCGCCGGAGGTGGCAGGAGTGGCAGCCAAGTTGCTGACCACGGTGAGGACATCTCGTCCTGTCCGCAACAAGGGGAGCGAGCAGTGGTCGGCATAGGCACGGCCGCTCCTGTGCTGCCGGGGCCGGCGCGGGCGCGCCCCGCCGGCCGCGTCGGCCACGGGGTGGCCCTGGTAGGAAAGGCCCTGTTGCCCTTTGTCGTGTTGGTAGGTCTCTGGCAGGCGTCGGCGCTGGCGTTGGGGCTGTCCAACTACCTGTACCCTAGGCCGGCCCTGGTCCTGCGTACCTTCGGCGTCCTCGTCCAGCACGGTGTCCTGCTGTCGTACACCGAGACGAGCATGTGGCGCTGGTTCGTGGGCGTGGCTGCCGGAGCCGGCTTGGCGGTCCCGGTGGCACTGGTGCTCACGTTCTACCGGCCGGTCGCCAGAATGATGTTCCCTCTCATCAACTTCTTCACCGCGATCGTCGAGCTGGCGTGGATCCCCCTGTTCGTTCTGTGGTTCGGCTACGGCTTCAAGGTGATCGTCCTCAGTATCGCGTACGTCACGTTCTTCCCGGTGCTGGCCAACACAATGACAGGTATCACCCAGATCCCCCGGACCAGCATTCACGCGGCGCGCACTCTTGGGGCCAACCGCTGGCAGATGGCCCTGCACGTCCTGTTGCCGGGAAGCCTCCCAGGGACGGTGACCGGGGTCCGCACGGGTGCAGGCTACGGCTTCCGTTCCCTCATCGGAGCCGAGATGATCGCTGCCCAAAGTGGCCTCGGGTACATGATCTTCGAGAGCAGGGCCAACCAGCTGACTCAGCGGACGATTGCCGGGATGATCACTATCGGGGTGCTGTGGCTGGTCATCGACCGCCTCTACCTTCGGTCAATCGAAAAGGCAACGGTGCAGCGCTGGGGCATGCAGAGGCGAGCACCACGGTGAAAGTCCCCGCTTGGCGCCGACTGCTCCGGCCCGGGGCTGTACCGGTCGCATTGGTCCTGCTGGGTTGGCTGGCCCTGCCCTATTTCGACCATATTCCGCAGTACAAGCTCCCGCACCTCGCACAGGTAGGATCTGACCTTTGGGGACTGGCGCGTAGCGGTGCGCTGTGGGCAGCGCTGGGCGACAGCATGGGCCGGCTCGGGACGGCGTTCGTCCTGGGGGCGGCGGCGGGGGTCCTGGTCGGGCTGGCAGTGACCCTGAGCCGGTCTCTCAACGACTTCCTGATGCCGGTGATCGCATTCTTCAATGCAATTGCTGGTATTGCATGGATCCCTATGGCCATAGTCTGGTTCGGCTTCGGGAGCGGGCCTGTGATCTTTGTCATTGCGAATAACGTGTTCTTCATCGTCCTCTACAACACGCTGCTCGGGGCCGAGAGCATCCCCGCTATAATGTACGACGCGGTACGGGTCCTCGGGGGGTACCGCAGGCTCACCATGGTGCGCGAAGTGCTGGTGCCCGGGGCCATGGTCGGCGTGCTCAGCGGTCTGCGTACCGGGCTGGCTTTCGCTTGGAGGGCGCTGGTGGCCGTCGAGATGATCGCTGCGAGCAACGGGCTTGGGTACCTCAGCATTCAAGCGTCCCGGGTCTTCGATGGTGCAACCGTGGTCTCTGTCATCCTGGTCATCGGTGCGGTGTGGGTGGTGATGGACCGGGTGCTCCTTCGTCCCATCGAACGTGTGACAGTCAGGCGGTGGGGCATGGTGGGCCAAACAGACTTCTAGAGAGGTGCGGCAATGGATCTGGTCGATTATGTTGACAGGATTTGGGATGGCCGGCTCGAGATTGGAGAATTCCACACCGGCAGCCCGCGCGAGGAGGAAAATGCGGCGCGCCTTCACGCGGATGGGATGAGCCAGGTGGCTGAAGGTACCTGGATGTGGCCCGGTCGGAGCAATGTGGCCGCACTTGCCACCGCGACGGGCGTATTGCTCGTGGACAGCGGGGAAAAGAAGACGGCACCGTTGTTCATGCGCCACCTACGGGAGTTGACGGCTGCGCCTGTGAGCACGGTCGTGCTCACCCATGGGCACCCCGATCATGTGGGCGGCCTGTTTGCTCTGGACGCCGAGGCCGACCTGGCCGGCCTGCAGCGGCCTCATGTGGTGGCCCACAAGGATGTAGAGCGCCGCTTCCACAAGTACGAGCGCAGTTATCAGTACAACGCGATCGTCAACCAGCGCCAGTTCCAAGATCCGACCATTACGTGGCCTCATGAGTACCGCTATCCCGACGAGACATATTGCGAGGACCACGAGTTGTCCGTCGACGGGGTGACCGTCGAGCTGCACCATGGTCGTGGGGAGACCGACGATGCCACCTGGGCTTATTTCCCCGAGCGAAAGCTGCTCTGCTGTGGGGACTTTTTCATGTGGGTGGCTCCGAATGCCGGGAACCCCCAGAAATCGCAACGCTACGTGGGCGAGTGGGCCGCTGCCCTACGTGCCATGGCGGAAGTGGGAGCCGAGGTCCTGTTGCCCGGTCATGGCTACCCGATATTCGGGCACGACCGGGTCCGGGCTGGCCTGAGCGACACGGCCGCGTACCTGGAGAGCCTCGAGAGCCAGGCGTTGGCCCTGATGAACCAGGGGGCGAGCTTGGAAGACCTGCTGCATGAGGTCAAAGCCCCTGAGGAGCTGTTGACCCGGCCGTACTTGCGGCCCGTCTTCGATGACAGTGAGTTCCTGGTGCGCAACGTGTGGCGGTACTACGGAGGCTGGTACGACGGGAACCCGGCCAGGCTCAAGCCCGCTCGTGATGGCGCGCTTGCTGCTGAGGTGTGCCGGTTGGCAGGCGGTCCGGGTGTCGTGGTCGAGCGGGCGCTCGAGGTCGAACGCTCGGGCGACCGCCGACTGGCTACGCACCTTGCGTGTATGGCGCTCCTGGCAGGCGGCACAGACGCTGCGGTCGTGGAAGCGGGAGCGGGTGTCCTCGACAGGCGCGCCGCTGGCGAGCAGTCGAGCATGGCCAGGGCCATCTTTGCCGAGGCGGCTGTGCGGGCTCGCCGGCCCGGGGGGCTGTAGGCAACCCGCGCCCCGCTCTGCCTCGATGTCTGCGTCCGCACTGACATGTTCCCTCGGTTACCCACGCAGGGCCATGGAGAACGTGCCGTCCTCGGCGTCAGTCAGTCGCCGACCAGCGACGCCTCCTGGTCGCGCGCCCGTGAGCGCTGGCGGGCCCTGTCCGCTTGAGGCAGTACCACCTTGCGCAGGCGGACCGAGACCGGGGTCACCTCGGCGCACTCGTCCTCTCGCAGGAACTCGAGCGCCTGCTCCAGGCTCAGTGTGCTCGGCGGGGACAGGCGGACAAGCTCCTCGGCGGTGGACGAACGCATGTTGGTCAGCTTGCGCTCCTTGGTCGGGTTGACGTCCATGTCCTCGCGGCGCGCGTTTTCGCCGACCACCATTCCCTCGTAGACCTCCTCGCCCGGGCCGATGAAGAGGGTGCCGCGCTCCTGCAGGTTGAGCAGCGCGTAGGTGGCGGTCTTGCCCCGCCTGTCGGCGACGAGCGAGCCGTTTTGGCGGGTGCGGATCTCGCCGAACCAGGGCTCCCAACCGTCGAGGACGTGGTGCAGCTGAGCTGTGCCCTTGGTGTCGGTGAGCAACTGTGACCGCAGCCCGATGAGAGCCCGGGACGGCACCAGCCAATCGGTGCGCGCCCAGCCCGTGCCGTGGGAGACGATGTGCTCCATGCGCCCCCGGCGGGAGGCCAGCAGCTGGGTCACGGTGCCGAGGTGCTCCTCGGGGATGTCGAGGGACACCCGCTCGACAGGCTCGTACAGCTTGCCGTCGACGACCTTGGTGAGCACCTGGGGCTTTCCGACCGTCAGCTCGAAGCCTTCACGGCGCATCAGCTCGACCAGGATGGCCAGGGCCAGTTCGCCGCGCCCCTGCACCTCCCAGGTGTCGGGCCGCTCGGTCGGCATCACCCGCACCGAGACGTTGCCCACGGTCTCCGCGTCCAATCGGCCCTTTACCAGGCGCGCCGTCACCTTGGATCCCTCCGTGCCGGCGAGGGGCGCGGTATTGATCCCTATCGTCATGGAGATGGCCGGCTCGTCGACACGCACGCCGGGCAGAGGCCTCGGGTCGGCCGGATCGGCGAGCGTGTCGCCGATCATGATGTCCGGGATTCCCGCGATGGCGACGATGTCACCCGGGCCGGCCCCCTGGGGGCCGGCGTCAACGCGCTGCAGGGCCTTGGTCTTGTAGAGCTCGGCGATACGTGCCCTCTGGGGGGCCTCGTCCGTGGCGAACTGACGGCACCAGGCGACGGTGTCGCCCTTGCGTACCCAGCCCTGGTGGATGCGGCATATGGCCAGCCGCCCGACGTAGGGGGAGGCGTCGAGGTTTGCCACCAGCGCCTGGAAGGGGTGGTCCTCCACGTACGAGGGCGCAGGGATGTGCTCGACGAGCAGGTCGAAGAGGATCTTGAGGTCCGGGGCGTCCGGCACCTCCTCGGGGGTGAGCGCCGCCTGCCCGGTCCTGGCGTTGCAGTAGACGACCGGGAACTCGATCTGGTGCTCGTCGGCTCCGAGGTCGATGAAGAGGTCGTACACCGCGTCCAGCACCTCGGCGGGACGGGCGTCCGAGCGGTCCACCTTGTTGACGACCACGACGACAGGCAGGCCGGCCTCCAGCGACTTGCGCAGCACGAAGCGGGTCTGGGGCAGTGGCCCCTCGCTGGCGTCGACCAGCAGCAGTACCCCGTCGACCATGGTCAGGGCCCGCTCCACCTCGCCTCCGAAGTCGGCGTGGCCCGGCGTGTCCACGATGTTGACGGTGAGGTCGCCGTAGCGCACCGCCGTGTTCTTGGCCAGGATGGTGATGCCCTTCTCCCGCTCGAGGTCGGTCGAGTCCATGACCCGCTCGGCGACCTCCTCGTTGGCCCTGAAGGCGCCCGACTGGCGCAGCATGGCGTCGACGAGCGTTGTCTTGCCGTGGTCGACGTGGGCGACTATTGCAATATTGCGTATGTCAGCGCGCTGCATGGTCCTCGTTGTGTAGGCGGGAGTGGGCGGCGCCGGGGCGCGCGCCTGGTAACAGGCTACCGGTTTGCCGCCGGCCACGGTGCAGGGAGGCATCCCTGCCCAGGTCAGGGCGCCGGGGGCGGGGCCGGCCCACGGCGGCGGCGGGGGCGTTCGGCCCGCCGGCGGTGCTCCTCCATGCGCCTGCTGATGAGCTCACGCCGGGCCTGCAGGTCGCGGTAGGTGAGCTGCTCGACGTCCTCGCCGACCCCGATGGCGGCCCGTACGCCTGCCATGTCGACAGGGTGCTGGCGGGGGTCTATGCCTATGTCGTGGGCGATGCGGGCCCCGTAACGGGTCGTGAAGTAGGCGGCGATCTCGGTGACCTCGGCGAAGAGGTCGACGTCGGGGGCCAGCGTGGCCAGCGAGCCGTCCACGAACAGCAGGTCCTTGACGAACAACATCAGGATCTTGGGGAAGCGGGCCCCGTACTCGAGCAAACGCTTTGTCAGGTCCCTGACCTCGGAGAGCAGGGCCTCGGGGTCCATCGTCGTGGGGTCTACGGCGGGCTTGTCGAGGCCCAGGTCCTTGGCAAGCGCGTCGAGGTCGGTGTCGGGGGGCACGGCGCCCATGTCCCTCAGGGCCGCGAGCTGGAGGCGCTGGTCGTTTAGCGTGCCCCCCATCAGCAGGCGCAGGAAGGCGAGGCGCCGGACCTCGTCGAGGCGGCCGGTGATGCCGTAGTCGAGCAGGGCGACACGGCCGTCACGCTGCACGAACAGGTTGCCGCCGTGCAGGTCGCCGTGGAAGACCCCGTAAAGCGTCGCCCCTTCCAGGAAGGCGATGAGCAGGGCACGCACCACCGCCGACGTGTCGATCCCGGCCCGGTGCATGCCCTCGACGTCGTCCCAGCCGAAGCCGTCGAGGCGCTCCATGACCAGGACCCGTCTGGTCACCAGCTCAGGATGGGGCCTGGGCACGACGACAGAGCGCTGGCTCGTCTCGGCCAGGACGCGGGCGATGTCCAACATGTTGTCCGCCTCGAGGCGGAAGTCCAGCTCCTCGACCACCGTTTCGGCGAACAGCTCGACCAGCGCCGGGGGATTGGCCAGTGAGGCGACCGGTATACGCCCGATCAGGAGGGGAGCGAGCCAGCTCATCGCCGCAATGTCCGTCGCCACCAGGGTCGCGACCTGAGGCCGCTGGACCTTGACTACCACCTCCTCGCCGCTGCAGAGCCGGGCGGCGTGGACCTGTGCGATCGACGCCGCTGCGATCGGCTCGGTTGCGAAGTAGGAGAAGACGGCCTCCAGAGGTCGGCCGAGGTCGGCCTCGACCACCTGGCGTACGAGCTCGAACGGCTCGGCCGGCACCCGGTCGCGTAGGCGCCGGAACTCGCTCACGAGCTCGGGGGGGAACAGCCCCTCGCCTGAGGACAGGATCTGGCCCAGCTTGATGTACGTGGGCCCGAGCCGCTCGAAGGCGCGCCGCAGGCGCTGCGAGAGGCCCGCCCGTGATATCTCACGGCGGCCGAGACGCGCCGCCTGGCGACGTTCGAACAGCCGCCAGCCCAGGATGGCCCAGCCCAGACGGCCGCTCGTGACGACGACGCGGTTGCCGGGGGGCAGGAGCCTGCGCCGCAGCAGGCGGGGGACCTCGGCCGCCGTCTTGGCTCTGAGGGCCTCGACGTCGCTCCGCCAGGGCATGTCGGCTCCGCTCAGGTCCCATGGCCCGTGGTCGCTGAACGCCCCCAGGGACAGGTCGGAGGGCGGGCCTGGGCTGGTCATAGGGGTCCCTGCCGACCCTAGCCAACGGAGCCGGCTTTGCCTGGCGCCGTCCACCGGCCTGGGTGCCGCGGGTAAGCTCTCGCCATGACAGAACGCCTGGCCAGAGGCGTACCGGCGCCCGCGTTCAGCCTCCCGGACCAGCAGGGAAGAGCAGTCTCGCTTGCCGACTTCGCCGGCCGGAGCGTCCTGGTGTACTTCTACCCGAAGGCCGACACCCCCGGCTGCACCGCTCAGGCGTGCGGCCTCCGGGACGCGATGCCCCGGCTCGGGACGACGGCGGTGGTGGGCATCAGCCCGGACACGCCCAAGAGGCAGGCGGCGTTCGACGCCAAGTACGGGCTGGGCTTCCCACTGCTGGCCGACACCGACCACGTGGTGGCGCAAGCTTACGGGGTCTGGGTCGAGCGCAGTATGTACGGGCGCCGGTACATGGGCATCGAACGCTCCGCGTTCCTGGTCGGCCCCGACGGCACGCTGCAGGAGGTGTGGTACAAGGTGAGCCCGGCTGCCACCACCGCCAACCTGCTCGCCTCCCTCGGCGAGGCCTGAGCCCGCCGCCCGCGTGGGCTCAGGCGGGGACGATCACCAGGCTGCCGTTGTGGCCGCCGAAGCCGAACGAGTTCGAGACGACCGGGCCGGGCTCCCACGGCCGGGGGCCGCCCGTCACGACGTCGAGCTCGAAGGAGGGGTCCAGCCGCTTGGTGCCGGCGGTGGGGGGGAGGGTGCGGTGCT
>JAJZIY010000135.1 GCA_021828475.1 Actinomycetes bacterium | reverse complement strand
GGGCTGCGAAGTAGATCCGCGCCACTACCATCTCGCCTGGACCGCTCGGGGCAGGGACGCTGACGCTGGCTCCGAAGTGGGTGCTGACGGTGCGCAGCGGGTGCGCCTGGCCGCAGCGGTCCGGCCCGAGGGCCAGCACCTGCCAGGCGCTGTCGCCCAGCACGGGCAGGGGAGGGTTGGCACGCCGGTGCGGAGCGGGAGCGACCGCGCCGACCTGGCGGTAGCGGCACAGCATGGCCTCGGTGGTGGCGGGGGGCATCCAGTACGGGTTGCGCCCGTCCAGCGAGACCGGCTGGTAGAGCAGGCGCTGAGGGGCACGTGCGCCCAGTAGGAAGCTCGCGTCCAGGTTGTCCAGGTAGGGCGTGTAGGCGCTGTAGGCCTGGGCGACCGGCTCGGGGTCCCAGTGCAGCTGCGGGTAGGTGAAGGCCAGCGAGTCCTCCCACGGCTCGGCGGCCATGGTGTGACCGGACAGCGAGCGCAGCAGCCCGGGGGGCAGTACGCCGCCCAGGGCCCGCTCCTGGAACCGGCCGATCGACTGCGCCCTGCGCCACTGCGAGGTCACGGCCAGGTTTGACACCTCGGTGCCGAGCGCTGCCACGTTCTGCACCGGGCTGCCCATGGACGGCGGGGCGCCCCCGTCCGCAAGGACCACCATCGTGGCACTCAGGCCGAGCGCCAACGCCTGCGCCGGAGCCCACCGCCTTGGCAGCCCGAACAGGGCCGTGGCCAGCATCACCAGTGCCAGGAAGGTCACGTCGTGGATGTCGTGGCGCACGTAGCCCTCTTTGAAGGCCCCCCAGCCCCAGCCGGCGAGGATGATGTACACGGCCAGCCTCTCGCCTCGGGGGCGGCGGCGCATGGCGGCCCACGCCACGCCGGCCAGCATCACGGCCTCCAGCGCGCCGTACCAGTCCTCGGCCGTACGCCCGGTCGAGGTGCTCATGGCCGAGCTGTAGCCCAGCGCCACCTGGAGCGAGCCGTAGAGGTAACCGGGGAGGTTGGCCAGGCTCTGGCCTGCGGCCACCAGGCATGCCAGAGGGAGCCCGACGTAGACGGCCACCGCCGTGAGCACGGCTCGGGGCCCGGCTCTGCGGGCCACGAGAGCGACGAGGGTGACGACCAGGATGCCGGTGCAGACGAGCCCCGGGCTGATCTCGACCAGCATCTCGTAACCGGACAGGGCGGCCAGCCCGGTCAGTGAAGCGGTACGCCGACGGGGGCCCTGCGCCCTCAGGCAGTCCAGTGCCAGCCCGAGAGCGACAGCGGTCGCGAACTGCGAGGCCTCGAGGACGTTGCCTGCGAGGGCAACGGTGCCCCAGGCAGCCACGCCGGCGGGCAGCAGGCGCCACGACGGCCGCAGGGAGGCCACCACCATGGCCGCCATCGCCCACGACAGCGCGAACGCGAACGCGAGGCCTATGGCGGCGGTAGCCCGGAAGTAGGGGAGTGCGTCCTCGCTGAAGCCGAAAGGCCCGAAAGTGAACAGCATCTGCTGGCCCCACTGGAGGTGGTGCTCGTAACCGAGGGCCAGGGCGGCCTGCCACGAGTCCAGGCCCGGTGCGGCGACCCGCCAGGCGACGTCGCGCCAGCCGAGCACGCAGGCGGCCAGGCCGACGGCGGCGACCGCCGGTGCACCGGCCCAGGCCCTTGGCCGGCGTGCACCGGCCCACCTCGGCGAGCCGGCGTCGGGCCCCTCCTGGGCGCCGGCTTTCGCTCTGCGCTCGGCGTGGAGCCGCGAGCGGTGGCCCAGGCGCGCTCCATGTGGCCTGAAGTGCCTCCCCGGGCCGCTCGCCGTCTGTTCGGGCCCTGGCGTCCGCACCACCTGACGACGCTAACCGGGATCCAGCCAGGCCGAGGCGGTCCGCATGGGCCCCTGCGCAACCTCGGCCCGACGCTGCGGACCTGGCGTCAGGAGTGGCTGGCCCGGGTGCCGGGAGCCCCGAGCGGCTTCGAGGTGCCCGTTGGGTCGATGGGACGACCCACGACGTCGGCACCCATTGCGGTCGCAGTACCCCCTTGCCTGGTACGGGTGCTCGGACAGGCAAGAGGGTTGAAGCTCGCCGGCGCCAGCACTATGCAGCTATTGGGTTGAGCCAACGGACGTCGCGGAAACGAGCGAAATCGGAGTCGGCGCTGACAACGGCCAACCCGTGTTCCAGCGCCAGCGCGGCCAGCGCGGCATCGCTGACCAGATTGCCGCGCAGGTCGAGGTCACGAACGAGCCGGCCGAACAGGTCCCGGTAGCCCCGACCGGGTGCCGGCACCCATGCTGCGGGGGCGTCCAGCCAGTCGTCCACGAAGGACCACGCATCCGAGGAGCTGAGAGGCGTGGGCACGGCCCGCGGGTGGGTGACTATGCGGACGAACGCCGACAGCGACTGCCACGGTAGGCCGACCCGACGAGAGCCGTTGAGCGCCGTTTCCAGCCATTCCCGCGCGGCAGCATGGGCGCGGGACTCCTCGTCAACGGCGTAGAGCAAGATGTTGGCGTCGACCAGCATCACGACGCCGTCTCGTCGTCGAGGACCTCGAGGACCTCGAGGGCGTCGGCGACGCTGGAGACGTCGAGGCGGATGCCCAGCGCTGCAGTGCGTTGCGCGAAGGCCGCACGCTCCTGGGGTCTCAACAGGCCCCGGCGCACAAGTTCGTTGACGGCTTCCGAGACACCGAGGCCGCGTTCGCGCCGGAGCGCCTCGATAGCCCTCGAAGTGTCCTCCTCGAACTCCACCGTCGTCCTCATATCTCTACGTTAGCACGGACGTGCGCGAAACAACGCATGTGCGTGCGAGCGCTAGTGACGGTGGTGGGAGCCCGGAAGCCCGGGGACGAGCGGGTGCGCGTCCGGGCGCATGGCACGCACCGACCCGGCCAGCCGGGAGCGCCACCATCGCTCCCACTGGTGCAGCAGGCGGCCCCGCGCCAGTTCGCCGGCCACCTCGTCACGGCACTGGGCGAAGGGGCGCCGGCCCTCCGGCCGGACCTCCTCGACGGCCAGCACGTGCCAGCCGAAAACCGAGCGGACAGGCCCGCTCACCCCGCCGGCAGGCAGGGCGAAGAGAGCGTCCTCGATGGGGCCGGCGAGCTGGCCCCGCTCCACCCAGCCCAGGCTGCCCCCACCGGCGCGCGTGCCCGCGTCGAGGGAACACGACGCAGCGGCGCGGCCAAGGTCGGAGGGTGTCTCCAGCCGGGTTGCCAGGGCCGAAGCGGTGGCCTCGCCGTCGACCAGGACGTGGCGGGCCAGACGGGCCTCGGGCACGTGGTAGCGGTGGCTGTTGGCCTCGTAGGCGGCCCTGACCTCGGCCTCCTCCGGCTCCTCGACCACCAGCTCTCCTGTCGCCTGGAGCCGCTCCAGCCAGTGCTCCAGGCTCCAGGGGCCGGCGACCCCGAGGCGCGCCGCCTCGGCCTCCAGCAGCCCGGTGGCGAGCAGGCTCTGGGTGGCCCACGCCTCGACCGCCGTAACGCT
>JAJZIY010000134.1 GCA_021828475.1 Actinomycetes bacterium | reverse complement strand
CCGCCCCGTCACCGAGCGGTCGTCATCACCGATCACCACACGTCGCTTACAGGCGTCTGTCCTCGTCACCGAACGGGTGCCTTCCTTCTCAACAGCTCTGGGCCTTCGACAAGCCAGGTTCTGTTGGAAGACAAGGCCTCGTTCACGGATGGGCCCCGATCAGCCCGGCGCTACCTGTGGATCTAGGTCAGAGAATGCGGGAGAGGAACGCCCTCGTACGCTCCTGGGAGGGGTTGGCCAGCACCTGCTTGGGCGGCCCCGCCTCGACCACCAGGCCGGCGTCCATGAACACGAGGCTGTCGCCGACTTCACGGGCGAAGCCGATCTCGTGGGTGACGACCACCATCGTCATGCCGTCGTCGGCGAGCTTGCGCATGACCTCGAGCACGTCGCCCACCAGTTCGGGGTCGAGGGCCGACGTGGGCTCGTCGAAGAGCATCAGCTTGGGCTGCATCCCCAGCGCACGGGCGATGGCCACCCGCTGCTGCTGGCCGCCCGAGAGCTGCCTCGGATAGGCCCCGGCCTTGTCGGCCAGCCCGACGCTGGCCAGCAGCTCCGCGGCACGCGCCGCCGCCTGGGCGCGGGGCTCCCCTTTGACCTTGACCGGGCCAATGACGACGTTGTCGAGGGCGGTCATGTGGGGGAACAGGTTGAAGTGCTGGAAGACCATGCCGACCTCGGCCCTGCGCCTGCACACCTCGCGGTCCTTCAGCTCGTGCAGCCGGCCGTCCCTCTCCTTGTAACCGACCATCTCGCCGTCGACCGTGAGCCGGCCCCCGTCGACTTTCTCGAGGTGGTTGATGCAGCGCAGGAACGTGGACTTGCCCGAGCCCGAAGGCCCGATGATGCACATGACCTCTCCCCGCTTGACCTCGAGGCTTATGCCCCGCAGGACTTGCAGGCTGCCGTAGTGCTTCACCACCGATTCGGCCTTCACCATGATGTCGGCCGGCGGCAAACCGAGGGCCGTGGCACCTCGAACGGCGGTCCCGGGAACGGCCACGGCCATCAGCCCGAGGTTTCTTCCTGGCCCACGACGGCGATGAACTCCCCGCCCACGACCCCTGGAAATCGTCCGTAACGTCCCCTGCCCGGGCGCAGGAAGGCACCGGAGCGGATCTGTTGCCACGGCGTCGGAGGCAACTGGCGCACCGAACCACGGGCGTAGTAGCGCTCGAGGTAGTACTGGCCGACCATCATCACCGAAGTTATGGCCACGTACCACAGGCTCGCCACGATGTACAGCGGCACGGTCTTGTAGTTGGCGGCGGCGATCTGCTCGACGGCGAAGAGCAGTTCGGGCACGGTCACCACCGAGGCCAACGCCGAGGTCTTGAGCATGGATATCGTCTCGTTGCCGGTCGGAGGGATGATGACCCGCATGGCCTGGGGCAGCACGACGAGGCGCATGGCCTTGAGGCGGGTCATGCCCAGGGCCTTGCCCGCTTCTACCTGACCGTCGTCGACCGAGACGATGCCAGCCCTCACGATCTCGGACATGTAGGCGCCCTCGTTGAGCGACAGGCCGACGCTGGCCGCCACCAGCGGGGTGAGCACGCTGTTGAGGTCGATGTGCACGAAGGCGGGGCCGAAGGGCACGCCGAGGGTGAAACTGGGGAATATGTAGGCGGCGTTGTACCAGAAGAGCAGCTGGACCAGCACCGGCGTACCACGGAAGAACCATATGTAGGCCCAGGCGCAACCGCTCACGATGGGGTTGGGTGACAGGCGCATCACGGCCAGGAGCAGCCCGATGAGGACGCCACCGACCATGGCGATGACAGTCAGCTCGATCGTGGTGAGGACACCCTGCATCACGGGCGACACGAACAGGTAGTGGTCGATCGTCTTCCACTCGAAGCGCTCGCGCTCCACCCCGTTTATGAACACGTGCGAGAAGAACAGCGAGTGCACGAGCATGGCGAGCAGCAGCGCCAGCACGGCGGCGGCTGCCCACCGCTCGGGGTGGCGCACGGGTACGACGCGCACAGCGCCCGGCGGCAACCGGTCCCGGTGCCGCCAGGCGAGAAGTGCCCTAGCCGGCTTCATCGTGCTGAGCGGGTACGCCTGGGCAGGCGGGCGTCAGCTGCTGGCGCCGTTGACCTTGGGGACCGGCACCGCACCCTGCTGCACGCCCCACTTGGTGAGGATCTTCATGTACTCGCCGTTGCCCATGATCGTCTTGAAGGCGGCGACGAGCGGCCGCACCAGGCCGCTGTTCTTCGCCACGATGAAGCCGTACGGGGCAGTGGAGAAAGGCTTGCCCGTCAGCTTGAACTGACCGTTGGAGAGGTGGACGATGTACGCAGCCACCTGGGAGTCGGCGAAGCCGAGGTCGGCCCGGCCGCTCGAGACGGCCAGGTTGGCCTGGTTCTGGTCCGCGAAGGAAAGCACGTTGACCTTGCAGTGCTTGGCCTGGGCCTGGGCGTCGGTCTGCTCCGTCGTGCCCGTCTCGACCGCCACGGAGTGCCCGCAGAGCGACTTGAGCCCGTTGAACACCTCGTGGTTGCCGGCCTTCTCGTAGAAGCCCTCGCCGGCCACGAAATAGTCGACGAAGTCCACGGCCTTCTCACGGGCCTTGGTGTCGGTGAAGGACGAGTCGCCGATGCCGTACTTGCCGTCCTCCACACCGGTGATGATGGTGTCGAAGGTCGCGTCCTGCAATTGCAGCTTGACACCGAGGACCTTGCTCAGCGCCTGGGCCAGGTCGGCGTCGAAACCGACGATCTTGCCGCCCTTCATGAACTCGTCCGGCGGGTAGGTGGCGTCGACAGCGACCCGGATGCCGTGGGCGTACTTGGCCGGGACCTTCAGGGCGGGGTTGCCGTAGTGGGCGGCGGCAGGGCTGGCCCAGGCCACCCCCCCGCCGGAGCCTGCAGCTGCACACAGGGCCGCTACGGCGGCTGCAGTGACTTGCTTTGTCCGAGATGCACCGAAAGTGCGCATGATCAGCCTCGTCCTCCGTAAACGCCGGTGCCACGGGCACGGCCTGGTGGACCGCGATTGTAGCGGCCGGACCGGCCCGTCCCACCAGCGCTCCAGCGCTCCACCGCTGCGCACCGGCGCCACCCGGAGGGGGCCCGGGGGTGCAGGGCCCGCGCCGCTACGGGAAACGCAGCAGCGCGGCCATGCCCTCCGGCACCGCCGACCGCGGGACCATGCGCACGGAGGCACCGCTCGTCAGCGCCCCCAGGATGGCGGCGTCGGCCAGGGGCACCTCGCTGACCTCCCCGCCGAAGGCCTCGACGGTCGAGCGGTCGAGGGCCAGCCCGAGCGGGTCGCGCGACATGTAGGCACGACGTTCGTCAGGCCCGTCCTCGTGGACGAGCAACATCTGCGCCTGGGAGGCGGTGATGGCCTCGAGCACCCGGCGCGGTCCCATGGCCCCCAGGCCCTTGGTGCTCATCTCCCTCGACGTCGCCAGGATCCGGGCGGTGTCAGCGGCTACGGCCGTCTCCACGGCCCGGT
>JAJZIY010000045.1 GCA_021828475.1 Actinomycetes bacterium | reverse complement strand
GCCCGGCGCGGCACCGGCCCGGCCCGGTGCACCGGGGCCCACCGAAGGGTGCCGGCTCCGGGACACCGCTCAAGTCAGGCTCCGCAGCGGCCGATGACCTGCCGTAGCAAAAGCCGGAAGAACGCGTTCATGACGAGACCTCCACGCCGACGTTGCCAGGCCGTGCGGCCTGAAGTGCTCGGGCACCCACGCGGGCGGCACTGGGTTGCCAGAGCAGTGACGGCCGGCTGTCTCGTGGTAGCCGCCGCCTCGGCCTGCGCAGGGCCCGCAGCGGCACAGTTCCAAGGCTCCGCGATGGCACCCGCACCGGGACTGGGGACCGCCACACTTGCAGCACCGAGCGGGTTCGGTGGGACCTTCCTCGGGTTCTGCCTCAGCGGCTGGCAGGGCACGATCAGCCTCACTTGGCAAGCCTCGTCACAGGCAGGCCTCTACGGAGGACCGCTGGTGACCACCTACCTGTTGCAGGGTTCGAACTACGCCCGTGCAAGTGCCTTCAGCACCACCCTGCAGGGCACCGGCGGAGGCGCTCCTCCCAACGGTTTCACGGACACGGTCACCTGCCCCGCCCTTGCCGGGAAGGGCTTCCGCGCGAAGAACGAGACGGCGACCTTCTCGCTGCAGGCCGCGACCGGCGCCGGGTTCGGCTTCAGGAGCGACGTCGTGTCGACAACTGTCACCTACACCGACTTCGCATTGTGAGCTCGCAGAACACACTTTGCCCGCGCCAGTGCCGGCGCGCGACTGTGTGGCAGGGCGCCGGCACTGGAGCGGGCGCCGGGCTAGTGTCCAGGGCGCCGTCTACCGGGTAGTGGAAGTAGGCGCCGGCTTGCCGGGCTTGCCCGCTACGCTCGTCGAGGACCTGCCCACCGCAGCGCTCGAGCTCGTGGGCTTGGTCTTCGGCCCCCCTACGCACGCCTGAGCCGGGAACGAGAGGGAGTGGACGAACCGGAGCAGGACCGGTAGCTGCGCCGCGGAGCCCAGCTTGGCCTCGACACCCAACACGAGATGGGCCCGCACCGGGAGCGAAATCTCGGCCAGGAACGCGAGCGCTCCCGGCGTGGTGTACGTCACCATCGCCGTCGTGACCCCGCACGCCAGGACCTGGCGAGTACCGCTCAGCGCCACCCCTGCCCCCGGGGCGGTGAAATGCAGTCCGCCCGTGGTCGCGGCCGACTTGACGACGACCTTGTCGGGGCTCGACGGTGCCTGGAAGGTGACGCCTCTTCCGGGTGTCCCGGCTTCGGACCAACCTGCCGGGTAGAGCACGTCGAACGCGTTGGACGAGTACGCAGCGAACCGCCCAGGCGCGCTGAGCGCGGAATTGTCGCTGATCCACCCGGTAACCGTCGTCCCCCGCACCTTGTACCAGCCTCCGCCGGACGCTGTGTGCCCCAGGACGGTCAGGACCGTGCCCTGTGCTGCGATGGCGAGGGGGTGCGCCGTCGTCGACGGTCCCGAGCGCACGTTCAAGCCGATCGGTGACAGCACGGTGCGTTGTCCGGACGCCTGGTTCACCGGAGCGGTTGTGGTGGTGGCCGCCGTCGTCGACGTCGTCGGGCCGGCCGGTCGCGTCGTAGTAGTGGTGGTGGTGGTTGGCGGAGGCGCAGCGGCGGTCCCGCCTCCGCAACCGGCTGCCAGGAGCGCTCCGACCAGGGCCACGCCGGCCTTGGTCCCGGTTGCTCGGTATCTACGGGCTGGGTCCCTGATGGGGCTCAGGCTAGCGCCGTCGGCCTCAGCTCCCCGGTCTTTGCTGCCGGCCGGAAGCACCCGCGCCTCTCAGTGCCCGATGCCGGCGGGCACCGGCGCCTCGGGAGCGACCTGCCCCGGCCCCTGCGCCCCGGGCGCTCCGCCGCTCCAGCGCTTCAGCTCCACATGCGGTATCAGCCAGGCGGCGAGGAAGGCCAGGGCGCCGATTGGCACGGAGATGAGGAACACGGTCTGGATGGACTGGGCATAGCCGGCGACGAAGCCGTGGTGTGCAGCCGAGGACAGCCTGGCCAGGGTGGCAGGGGTCACGTTGGCACTGCTGAACCCTGCCGGCAGGGCGTGGCCACGCAGGTGCCTGGCCAGGTTGCCACCCAGCACGTTGGAGAAGATGGCGCCGAAGATTGCCGTCCCGAAGGAGCCCCCGATCGAGCGGAAGAAGGTCGCCCCCGAAGTGGCCACGCCCAGCTCGTGCTGCGGCACGGCGTTCTGCACGATGATGACGAGGACCTGCATGACGCCGCCGATGCCCATGCCGAGCACGAGCATGTACAGCACACCGAGCAGGGTCGGAGTACCGGGGCCCATCAGCGACAGGAGGAACAGGCCCAGCGTCGTGACTGCCGCACCTGCTATCGGGAAGGCGCGGTACCGGCCCGTCTTGGATATCACCTGCCCCGATACGATGGAGACCAGGAGCAGGCCGGCCATGAGGGGCAGTAGCTGCACACCCGAACCGGTGGGCGACACCCCCCGGACCACCTGGAAGAATGCCGGAAGGTAGGTCAGCGCGCCGAACATTGCCAGGCCGATGACGAAACCGACGACGCTGCTGACCGAGAAGGTGCGCTCCCGGAACAGGTGCAGGGGCAGGACCGGCTCGGCAGCCCACCGCTCGACCAGTACGAAGACGCCGACGAGGACTGCCCCGGCGGCACCCAGGACGATGATGGGGGCCGACGACCAGGCGTAGGTGGTGCCACCGAGGCTTGTGAGCAGCACCAGCGCGCTGGCGGCGAGCGCGAGCACCGCCGCTCCTACGTAGTCGATGCGGTGGCGGGCCCGCGCCAGGTGGGCGGGCACGCGGCTGGCGACGACCAGCAGGGCTACCGCCCCGATGGGCAGGTTGATGTAGAAAATCCAGCGCCATGAGAAGTTGTCGACTATCACGCCGCCGAGCAGGGGGCCCACGACACTGGCGACGCCGAAGACGGCCCCGAAGAGCCCGACATAGCGACCCCGTTCACGCGGCGAGACGATGTCGCCCACGATCGCCTGGGCGCCGACCATGAGACCGCCTCCACCCAGGCCCTGGACGGCCCTCGCCGCTATCAGCTCGACCATCGACTGGCTGAGGCCCGACAAGACGGAGCCGGCCAGGAAGATGACGATGGACGCCTGGAAGAAGACCTTCCTCCCGTACTGGTCTCCCAGCTTGCCCCACAGAGGCGTCGACACCGTGGACGCCAACAGATAGGCGGTGACCACCCAGGCGATGTGGGAGCCGCCCTTCAGATCCCCGACGATGGTCGGCAGGGCCGTCGAGACGATCGTCTGGTCGAGGGCGGCGAGCAGCATGCCCAGCATCAGGGCCCCGATGATGAGCAGCACCCGCTGGTGGCTGATGGTCGGCGGGCCGCCGGGGTGGCTGATGGCCGGCGGGCCGCCGGGATGGCTCCCGCGGTGGTCTGTCTTCTCCGTCATTGGGCTGAACCAGTCCTTTTTCTCTCGTCCGGCGGCTCTGCCGGCCGCCAATCATCGGGGAAACCAGCCGCGACCGCGCCGAAGGCGGCCTCGACCGTCTCGGCCAGGCCCGGGCCTTGCGGGTTGGACGCCCACACGGCGATCGCCGAGCGCATGACCCCCAGCGCGGACCCGGCCAGGAGCAGGCAGTAGGGGTCGCTGCCCGGCCGGCGGCCCATGCGCGCCGCCACTCCCGCCACGACTGCCCGCTCGACCATGGTCGCCTTTGCCGCCTGTGCCGCCCGCAGGTGGGGGTCGACCTGGGCAGCCCGCAGGCGGGCCAGCCACTCTCCAGGGTCGCCGCCCAGCTCGGCCAGCTCACGCGAGAGCTCGAAGGCCTCGCCGACGAGCACCGCCCTGACCGCGTCCATGGGCCGTTCGGTAGCCGGGCGTGCCGCTATGCGCCTGCTTATGGAATCGCCCTGGTTGGGCTCAGTACCGAGGATCGCCGCCTCCTTCGAGGCGAAGTAGTTGAAGAAGGTCCGCGGCGAGACCTCGGCTCTCTCCGCTATGTCCTCGACCGTGACGTGGGAATAGCCGCGCTCCACGACGAGGTCCAGGGCGACCCTGCGAATGGCGCGGCGCGTTGCCGCCTTCTTTCGTTCGCGAAGGGACGGCCGCCCGGCCTCGTGCTCGTGGGCCTCGTGCTCGTGGGCCTCGTGCTCGTGGGCCTCGTGCTCGTGGGCCTCGTGCTCGTGGGCCTCGTGCTCGTGGGCCTCGTGCTCGTGGGCCTCGTGCTCGTGGGCGTCGTGCTCGTGGGCGTCGTGCTCACCATCTAGCTGGGCGGGGCCGTTCGGTGGCGGTGTGGCACTGGCCCAGGCACTTCCTGACATAATGCAGTCAGTATAGCATTGCAGCCGCATCAAAGTTGCAGCGATTGCAAACTTAGGTTCAGGCGGCCCCGGGCCAGTGGGGCGGCTCATCCCGCCCAGGCCATCGACCAGGGCCGAGGTAGGCCAGGGCCCGGCCCATCACCCCGTTGGCCCGGCGCAAGTCGGCCGAAGCGGCCGGCGCCGGCTGCGCCAGAGCGGTGTTGACCGGGTCGGTCAGTGCCGGCAGCTCCTCGAGTGCGATCGTTGTCGCCACATGGGCCGCGTCACGCACCACCTGGGGGTCGACCGACCACACGACCTCGAAGCGCCGTGCCCTGTCTGGGCCGGGAGACGACCGTGGCACCTCCCAGCCCGCCAGGCAGGCCTGGTGGTCAACGGCGTCGCAGACCAGGAACCACTCGCGCAACATGGGACCATCGGCACCCAGCGCGACCTCGGCGGGTAGCGGAGGGGACCACCCGCTCCGGGTGAAGTCGGCGAAGACGACCGCCGCCAGTGACGTGCGCGCAAGTTCCGCCCACCGGCGAGCAGAGGCGCCGTAGAACTCTCTGCGCTGGAAGCCGGCGAGCAGCAGGGGGCGTTCGGCCCTTGCGCAGCATTCGTCCTCCACTGCCCGGCTGAGGGCGAGCAGTACCGGCTTGGCCAGCAGCTGGGCATCCAGCTCCGGGTGGCGGCGGCGCAGGGAGGCAAAGACCGACGGTTCGACCACCTCGGGTTGTGCCTTCACGTACGCCATCGCCGCCGCCAGCGACATCCCCCGCTCGCGCAGTGCGGCCACTCTTGCGAGCAGCTCCCTGTCGGTCTCGCCGTAACGGCGCTGGCCACTCGGTGTGCGCCGGGGGCGGGGCAGGCCGTAACGCTCCTCCCAGGTGCGCAGCACCGTCACCGGTACACCGCTGCGGCGCGAGAGCTCGCCGATGGGCATGAGCCCTGCCGGGGTGGCACCACCGCTTTGGTCAGGTGACATTCTTCGCTCTCTCGACGAGGCGGAAGCGGCGCGGCACCCTCCCAGTTTGCCGAACCTCATCGCATACGGAGACAGCGGGACCGAGAACGGCCCGCCAGGTGCCCCGGCTGTACCCGGCTCGCGGCGGCGGCGCGCCCGCGCGGCGCTCCCCGGGCCGTCTCCATCGGTCTGGGGTGTTCTCCGCATCCCGGTACGGTCCAGATCCTGATCGCCTCCGCCCACGGCCCCGACGAAGCGTTCCGAGCCGAGCTCGTCGTCTGGCGTCATGTCCCTCGTACCTCCCAGCTCAGCCTGCCCATGTCGTCTGCTCGGGCGACGGGGCAGCAGCCCGCGGCACCGGAGGAGTGCCGAGGAGCCGGCTGGCATCCTCGGCGTCGGGGCTAGATGCAGCTCTGCAGAGCAGCGAGCACGTCGTCTGCAATGTCCGCCCGGCACACCAGCACGTCCGGCAGCCAGGGATTGGGCTGGTTGTAGCGCAGAGCCGAGCCGTCGACGCGCGAGACGTGCAGGCCGGCACTGGCCGCCACCGCAACGGGCGCCGCCGAGTCCCACTCGTACTGGCCACCGGCATGGAAATAGACGTCTGCGTCCCCGAGCACGACAGCCATGGCCTTGGCGCCGGCTGAGCCCATCGGCACCGTGACGCCCTCCAGCAGATCGGCGAGACGCTGGGCCGAAGCCGGCGGCCTGGTGCGGCTGACGAGCACCCTCAGCGGGCCGTCCAGGGGCACAGGTGCCGCGGGAGGGAGCTCTGTGGACAGCACAATGTCCCGGGCAGGCAGGGCGACGGCCCCGACAACGGCGCGGCCGTCCACCGCCAGGGCAACGTGCACAGCCCAGTCCGTCCGCTCCGGCTCACCGAACTCCCTGGTGCCGTCCAGCGGGTCTACGACCCATACCCGCCGCCGGCCGAGGCGCACAGCGCTGTCAGCGCCTTCCTCGGACAACAGGCCGTCGTGGGGGAAGAGCTCGGTGATGGCACGCGACAGGAACTCGTGGGAGCGCCGGTCACCCTCGTGACGGCCCTGCTCCGGCGACAGCTCCGTTCCGATGCCCCGGCGCAGCTCCACGAGCATCCGCCCCGCCGCTCCGGCCAGGCGCGCCGCCTCGGCGTGGTCCGCCGGCTTCACCATGCCGCGATCGCCGCTCTGACCGCTCTGCTCAACCATGGCCGAAGCCTCCTCCTGGTCTCCCCGCCGCCGCCTTGGCGGCCGCATGGGCCGGGGCGCCGCGTGCGCCCCACGGGCACAGATGATAGGGCGGCGCCGCTTCGCGGCCGGCGGGGGTACCTGCAGCTTGGCCAGGCATGGACCGATCTCCGGGTTTCCCTGCGCCTAACCGGGCCAGCGGCCCTCGGCCGCGCCCGATGTGACGTCCGGCTCTATGACAGCACCACGGCAGCTGGCAGTCTCGGGTAAAGAAGGGAGGCCGCCATGAAGGACAAGTCGGTCGTCCTGGCTCTGGTCCTGACGTTCTTCTTCGGCCCGCTCGGCCTGCTCTACGCGAGCATCCCCGGCGCCGTGGCCCTGACCCTGCTGGCCGCTGCCGGCGTCGTGCCGACGTTCGGTTTCGTGCTGGTGTTCGTTTGGCCGGCGTCGATGGTGTGGGCCGTGATCGCCGCCAGCGCCAAGCACAGGTCGTTCGCCCACTGACCCGGACCTGCGCACGTCCCGCCCGGCCCCGGAGAGATCGGCGCCCCTGACGGCTCGGTCGATGCAGGCGGCCGGGTGCGCCGTGGACGCGCTCCCGGCCACCTGCGCTTCACCTCAGCCCTTGAGGACCGAATTGATCTGGCTCTGGGCGGTGGCAAGGGCCCCCTTGACCGTCTGGGACCCTGACAGCGCCGCCTGTATGGCGGTCCACACTGCCTGGGACACCTTGGGGTACTTGACACCCAGCCCGAGCGTGCGCGGGTGCGCGTACAGGGTCTGGTCGATGTAGACCTTCCATTCGGGGCCGGCCTGCTTCAGATAGGTCTGGGCGACGCTCACCTTGGCGGGCAGGTAACCGAACAGCTTCGCCAGCTGCAGCTCCTTGGCCGGGCTCTGCATGCCCTGGATGTACTCGAAGGCAAGCTGCTCGGCCGCGCTGCCGCCCGTGTTGCTTATCATCCAGTCCTCGCCGCCAAGGGGCACGACCACGTGCTGGCCCGGGACACGGACAGGCACAGGCACGATCCCGAACTGCTTGCCGTAGTACCAGTGCTGGAGGTTGAGAGTGGGGAAGTTCCACGGGCCGTTCACCATCATGGCGGCCTTGCCGGCCATGAACTGGCTGGAGGCGGCCGGGGTCTGGCTCCAGTTGAGGCACGCCTTTGAAGCCGAGCCGTCACTGACCAACTGCTTCCACAGGCTCAGGGCCTGCACCCCCGGCGCACCGGAGATCTTGGCGAACGAGCCTCCGTTGCTCCAGAAGAAAGGCTCCCACTGCCATGTGGTGTCCTCGGCCGGCTCGCAGGTCAGCGCTATCCCGTAGTGCTGCTTGGTCGTCAACGCCTTCGCCACGCTCACCAGCTGCGCCCACGTCCTCGGTGGGCTGACGTGGGCGGCCTTCAGCATTGAGATGTTGTACATCAGGGCGATCGAGTTGGCACCTGCCACAGGGTAGCTGTAGTACTTGCCGTTGAACAGGCCCTCCTTTATGACGGCCGGGTAGTAGCCCTTGGTACTGAAGCCCTTCAGGTCGCTCAGGGCGACTGTCAGGCCGGTGCTTATCATCGTCGGCACGAACGGGTTGTCGACGGCCATCAGATTGGGGAGGTCCTGGCCCGCTGCCTGTGTCAGCAACTTGGTGTCCAGGTTGGCGAAGGGCACGTACTGCCTCTTGATGGTCACCCCCGGATGGGCGGCCTCGAACTGCTTGTTGTAGGCGGACAGGGCGCTGATCTGGCCCGGCGTGTTGAAGTAGTCCTCCTCGGTCAGCGTGATGGTGCTCGCAGCCGAGCTCGCCACCTGGGACAACCCCACGACGGCGCAGGTTGTGGCCGCCAGGGTAGCCATCCCCCGGTGCCACTTTCTGATAGATAGCTTCACGGTGGTTCTCTCCTTTGTATTTTCATAGCGGACAACAATCCCAAGCAGCGGCTCGGTCGCCGTTTTGGCGGCCACTTCGGTGTCGGCTCAACTAGCGCAATCCAGCACCTCCTTCGCTCCTCCCCTGCTTGTCGAGCAGCCTGTACCTACCGGTGCCCCCGGAGAGGCACCGGTGAACGATGCATAATCAACCCTTGACCGACCCGGCTGTCAGCCCGGTTGCTATGTAACGCTGGGCCACCACCAGCAACACACCCGCAGGCACCATGGCGAAAGCAGCAGAAGCCATGACGGCACCCCAGTCCGTCGAGTAGTTGCCCAGGTAGGTGTAGATGCCGAGCGTGATCGGTTGTATGCCGGACCCGTTGAGGACGGTCAGCGCGAATATGAAGTCGCCCCACCCGTTGAGGAAGGCGAAGACCGCCACCGTGATGACGGCCGACCTGGCCAGCGGTACGACGATCCGGCGGAACGTCTGCCATTCGGAGGCACCGTCGACCCTAGCCGCCTGCATGACCTCGTTGGGCAGGCTGAAGAAGAAAGCCCGCAGGACCAGTATGGAGAACGGGATCGCGTAGGTCCCGTCGGCGATTATCAGGCCGGGGTAGGAGTTGAGCAGGTGGGTCCAATGGAAGACCACGAATAGCGACGTGGCGAGCACGATCGACGGGACGATCTGGCACACCAGCAGCGAGCTCACGAGGACGACCGTAAGGCGCAGGCGGTACTTCGACAGTGCGTACGCTGCCGGCACGGCCACCACCAACGACAGCAGCGCCGTACCTACACCCACTATCAGGCTCGTCAGCACGTTGCCAGACTGCGCGTTGACGACCGTCCGGTAGTTGTCGAGCGTAGGGGCGTGGGGCAACCAGTAGTAGGTGCCGCTGAACAGGGTCTGGGTCGACTCGAACGAGCCGACTATCACCGCGTACACAGGGAACAGGACGACCACCAGTGCGCCTGCCGCTGCCAGCGTGCACAGCCATCGCAACCACGGCGACCGCTGCAGCCGGGTCACTTGCCGGCCCCCGAGCTGGCGTTGAGCGACCCCCGGCTGAGCAGCAGGTACAGGGGTGCGCAGATCATGGCCAGCACCAGCAGGATGTTGTTGAGCGCCGCGCCCTGCCCGAAGTTGAACTGCTGGAACGAGAGGTTGTACGACCAGGTCGTGATCAGCTGTGTGGCATTTGCGGGCCCACCTCCCGTCAGGCCGACCACCAGGTCGAAGACCTTCACGGTGAACACGAAGCCCAGGAGGAGGGTGACCTCGATGACAGGCAGGATGATGGGCACGATGACCATCCGGAGCCGCTGCCACGGGCCGGCCCCGTCCATCAGGGCCGCCTCCTTCACCTCGACCGGCACGTCCTGCAGCGCGCTGTAGAGCAACAGGGTGAAGAAGGGCACCCCGAGCCAGATGTTGGCTATGAGGACCGTCCACAGCGCCAGGTGCGGGTTGTCGAGCCAGTCGACGGGGTGCTGGGCGATGCCGATGTCGAAGAGCAGCTGGTTCACCGCCCCGCCTTCGACCTGGAACAGGAACTTGAAGATCACCCCGGTGACGATCAGCGGCAGCAGCCAAGGCACGATGATGAGCGAGCGCGCCAGAGTCCTGCCCGGGAAGCGCAACGTGAAGAGCAGTGCGAGAGCAAACCCGATGACGAACTGGCCGAACAGGGATCCGGCGGTGAACTCGAAGGTGTGCACGATGGCCGCCTGGCTCGTGGGGTCACCGAGCACGTAGCGGTAATTGGCGAGACCGGCGAAGGGAGCCGTGAAGTGGGCGATCGTCGCCGGTGACGTCTCCTCGAAACTGAGCATGATGTTGTAGACGATGGGCAGTGCGAACGCGAACAGGATGTAGGCGATAGCGGGCGTCAGGAAGAGCCAGCCGGCGATCCGGCGCTTGCGCCACGCGGTCATGTGCTGGACGTGCCCGCTCGGCGCGCCGCTGCGGGCAGCCGGCGCCGTAGCACCGGCGACGACAAGTGCGCCACCTTGGCCCGGGGCCGCGGGCCCCACGGCGGCCTGCGCCGGGGCGACCTCCTCCCCTCCCCGACCGCGCCTACCCCCTTGTGCCATCTTGCTAGCTCGCTCCAGCGCTCAAGGAGCGCAGCGTGCCACCTTGCCTCAGGTACACAGGTATGCGCCCGAGCGGGGCTGGAGCCGAAGTCCAGCCGTTGGCCTCGACGGGTTGGCCTGTCCATGCGTCGAGCCACTCCGCTCCCTCGGGCAGGTACACGTCGCGTTCGCGCACTCCCTGCTCGGTCACGGGGGCTACGAGGATGTCCGGGCCGAACATGTACTGGTCGGCGAGAGACCAGGTGGCTGCCTCCTCGGGGAACTCGAGGAACATGGCGCGCATGGGCGGCAGCCCTGTCGTGCTGGCCGTGGCCATCTGCTCCATTACGTAGGGCCGCAGCCGTTCGCGTAGCAACAGCTGTTCACGTATATGTGAAAATGCCTCCTCGCCGAACGACCACACCTCGTTGGGAGCGCCCGTCTGGCCCGAACCGACCAGCGGCCCAGGCTCCCTGACCCCGTGGGCCCGGAACAAGGGGCAGAACGCTGCGAGCTGGAACCAGCGCACGACCAGCTCGCGGAAGTACCCGGTGGCCGGGTCACCTCCGCGAAAGCCGCCGATATCGGTCGTCCACCATGGGATCCCGGAGATGCCCATGTTGAGCCCGGCCGGGATCTGCGCCCGCATGGCCTCGAACGTCGAGTCGATGTCGCCCGACCAGACCGCGGCTCCGTAGCGCTGGCTGCCGGCCCACGCCGACCGGCAGAGGAGCAGCACGTCCTCCTCACCCTCCGAACGCAGGCCCTCGTAGAAGCCTCGGGCGTGCTCGCGCGGGTACACACCCTGCACCTCGGCCCCGGCGCCCAGGTGGTAGCGCACGCCCTCGGGGTTGTCGGCGAGGATTTCCGGCTCGCAGGCGTCCAGCCAAAACGCCTTGATCCCGTAACGGAAATAGCCTTCTCTGACCTTGTCCCAGACATAGGCGCGGGCCTCGGGGTTGGTCGGGTCGTAAAAGCGCATGAAGCACTGGTCCTCGGTGCCCTTGTCCCATGAGGCCAGGTGCAACGGCAGCCCGCTGAGGTTGCCCACCATCAGGGCGCGTCGGTCCATCTCGGCGTAGTTGGCGCTGGCCGGGTTGACCGTCGGCCAGACCGACACCATCAGCTCGGTGCCCATCTCGGCCAGTTCCGCCACCATCGCCCCCGGGTCGGGCCACTCGGACGGGTCGAAGCGCCATTCCCCCTGGCGCGTCCAGTGGTAGTAGTCGCACACGATCACCGAGAGCGGGAGGTTGCGGCGCTTGTACTCGCGAGCGACCTCCAACAATTCGCGCTGGTCCCGGTAACGCAGCTTGGACTGCCAGAAACCCGAGGCCCACTCGGGCAGCATGGGGGGTAACCCGGTCGCCGTCGCGTACTGGCTCACGATCTGCGCCGGAGTGGCGGCGGTGGTCACCCAGTAGTCGACCTGGCGAGCTGCGTCCGCTGTCCACCTCGTGCGGTTGGCGGCCAGTTCGGCGCGCCCGGTGCCCGGCATGTTCCACAGCAACCCGTAGCCCCGGCTGGAGAGCACAAAGGGCACGCTGACCTCGGTATTGCGCTGGACGAGGTCGACCACCGCCCCTTTCTGGTCGAGCAGCCCGTGCTGGTGCTGGCCCAGTCCGTATATGCGCTCGGCCTGATGGGAAGCGAAGGTGACCTCGCAGCGCAGCAGGTCGCCCCCCGCCCGGCGGTAGCGCCGCTGTGGCGGCGAGGTGAAGTGGGGCACGCTCTCGGCAAGGAGCTCGGTGCCGTCCGAGCGCGAGAAACGCACCAGGGGCGGGAAGGGGGTGAAACGGTCCTCGGTGTTGTCGCGGACCTCGACGACGAGGTCACCGTTGTACAGCCGGGCGCGGTCGCCTAGCACCTCCACCCTGGCGCCGGGGCTGCCCGCGTCGACCAGGGCGCTCCCCGGTGTCTCGGTCACGGACGGCCCGAGGGTCGAGCGCACCCGGGCGCTGTGGTCCCCCCAGGCGTCCACCTGGAGGACCTCGCCGCTCTGGAGCACCGTGAAGCCGCTCCGGCCAGCTATGTATGTTGCCAACTCTCCTCCTCGGCGCGATTGCGGCCGGCTCGTGCTGCCGGCGCCTGTGTGCTGAGCCGGCCCAAGGCGCTGGTGGCCCCGCCCGGCATCAGGGCCTGCCTTACCGGCACGGCCCCGCGTCCCGCTTGCGCGCTCATCTTGCTTGCCCGCTCATCTTGCTTGCCCGCTCACGTCGTCCCGCCGCTGTCGCCTGTGGGCACCCAGACCCGCATCGGTGCCGTCCCCCGGTTGCCTCGGGCGAAGTAGGGCACGAGGGTCAAGCGCGCCGCGTCGGCCGCCTGCTCGGCCGCTCCGTCCCCGTAGAGCAGCCCGGCCGCACCCTCGGACCGCGCCCCGGCCGCAGTGAGCGCCACCTTGACGTAGCCCGCGAGGCCGGCAGGGACGTCGGCCGTAGGCTCGGGCAGGGCACGGGTGTCAAGGACCACGTCCTCGAGCGCTGTCGCACCGTCCAGGTCCTGGCCCTCCAGGCAGTAGACGAGCGGGCCGCGTTGGACGGCCGCACAGCCCCGTACGGCGTCTATCCGCCGGTGCGGCACCACGGTCCTGACCGCAACGGGTTGGGAGAGCTGCAGGCGGTCGCCGGCTTCCCAGCGCCGGGTCACGGTCGCGTACCGGCCCGTCCAGGAGGCCTCCAACGGCCGCCCGTCGAGCGCAATGCGCACCTCCCTCGCCGACACCCACTCCGGGACGCGCAGCGCCAGGGCCCATTCCCTGGCGGAGCTACAGGCCCTGACCTCGATGCCGACCTCGCCGTCCCATGGGTGGCCCGACCGCACGGCCAGATCGACCGCCCCGCCCGGCACGACGGTCGACACGGTGCCGCTGAAGGGCATGTGCACCTGGAGGCCCGTGCCGTCCCGGGTGACCAGGTAGGCCTGGATGCTCGCCATCAGGCGGGCCAGGTTGGGCGGGCAGCAGGCGCACTGGTACCAGGGGCGGCGCCGGCGGGGGGAGTCCTCGTCGGCGTCGTCGTGGTCGGTCCTCAGGTGCAGCGTGTTGGAATAGAAGAAGTCGGTGCCCTCTCGTGACGAGCTCCCGGCGATCGCGTTCCAGAGCACGCGCTCCATGGCCTCGGCGTAGCGGGCCTCGCCGGTCGCCAGCAGGAGGCGCCAGTTCCACTGGAAGCTGGCAATGGCCGCGCACGTCTCCGCGTACGCGCGGTCGCTCGGCAGCTCGTAGGCGTCACCGATGGACTCGTCGCGATGGCGTGAGCCGTGGGAGCCCGTTATGTAGGTCTTGGTCCCGAAAAGGTCTTCCCAGATGGCTTCCGAAGCGCCCAGCAGTTCGGCGTCGCCGGTCTCCGTCGCCACGTCCACGACGCCGGCCTGGAGGTACAGCTCGCGCACGGCATGGCCGGTGGCGGTCGAACGCTTGCGGACCGGCGTGTGGTGCAGGAAGTAGGACAGGGGGAAGCGGCTGTCGCCGAGCAGGCCCGAGGTCGGCAGGTCGACGTCCTGCCTGCCGCGCAGTTCCACCTGGTGCTGGGCCAGCGCCAGGGGCGCCTCGTCCCCGGTGAGCCGGTAGTACTCGACCAGCGCGGTCTCCACCAGCGGGTGACCGTCCACGCCTGCCAGCCGCCCGTCGCCGTCGGCGACCGAGAACGTGCGCAGGAGGTGCCGGACGAGCCTGGCCGCCACGACGGAGAGGCCCTCGTCCCCACCTGTGCGCTCCGAGGCCACGGCCGCCTGCACCAGGTGGCCGGCGCAGTAGAGCTCGTGGCCCCAGCGCAGGTCCTTCCAAGCCAGTTCGGGGTGCTGGCCCTGCGTCCAGGAGTTGAGGTAACCGTCCTCGCGTTGGGCGCGCCCCATGAGGGCGGTGACCTCTTCGACGAAGCCGGCCACCCCGGGCCCGACGCCCCTGACGCTGTCCCAGGCAGCCGCCTCCAGCGTCTTGTAGATGTCGGAGTCCGAAAAGTGCATCCCCTCGTGTGGAGCACCGCCGACCGCCCCGGCCGCCACGTGCTCCATGTTGTGCACCGCTCCCGATGCCACCACTTGCTCGACGCAGTGCGGGAGGGTATGGCGGCTGTTGCGCGCCTGCCATTCGCCGAGAGCACCATCCTGCTCCAGGACCACCTCGTGCACACCGAGCGGCCACAAGCGGCCCAGGGCGGCGCTCGTCGGGCGGACCGGACCGCCCGCGGCACCAAGCCCACGAGAGCGGCCCGGGGGGTCGGACGCCGGCGTACTGCCTCGTTCCATGCGCTGCCTCCTCGGGACGTTGCGGAAACGTTACCTCAGTGACAACCCGCCGTCAAGGCCCTGTTTGGGCTATATCTCTTGCCCGGGCCAGCCTAAGTATGCGCCCACTTGGGGGAACGCTTCCTCACACAGGCGAGAGCTGCTCCGACCCCAGGCAGGGCACGCCGGCGACGGGGCCGGCGCGACCCGCATGGCCTTCCAGGGTGGGGACGGCCGCCCCGCGCCCAGCGGCCCCAAGCCGGGTGGGCCGGTAGCCGGGGCATATGCTGGCTCCGTGCCCGCCGGACGGCCCCCTACCCTCACCGAGGTGGCCAGCCTGGCCGGCGTGTCGCTCACTACGGCGTCCAAGGCCGTCAACGGGCGTGACCGCATCTCGGAGGCCACCAGGCGGCGCGTGCTGAGGGTGGCTCGGGAGCTGTCCTACTCCCCCAACCTCGTAGCGAAGAGCTTGGTGAGCGGGCGCAGCAGCATCATCGGCGTGCTGCTGCGCGACCCCATGGTCCACCGCTTCGCCATGCCCATCCTGATCGGGGCGCAATCCGTCGTCGAGCAGAGGGAGTTCTCCGCCGTCGTCGCCGACGCACGCGGCGTCGTGGACCGCTTGACCGACCTCGCCGCCATGTTCCGCCAACGCAACGTCGACGGCCTGCTGGTCGTCGGGGACAACCAGGGCAAGTCACCCTCTATCACGGCGTCGGCCAGGATCCCCTGTGTCTATGTCTACGGGCCTACGACACACAGCCGCGACGTCGTGCACTCGACAGACGATTTCGCCGGCGCCGCGACCGTCGCGCACCACCTCGTCGGCCTCGGCCGCGCGCGCATTGCCCACGTGACCGGCCCGGACCACGCCTCCGCCGTCGAGCAGCGCGTGCTCGGGCTGACCCATGCCCTCGGCGAGCACGGCATGCGGCTTGCAGCCGACATCGCCTACGGCCCGTGGTCCCAGCGCTGGGCACGGCTGGCGACGCGTGAAATCCTGACGGCCCAGCCCGATATCGACGCCATTGTCTGCGGTTCGGACCAACTCGCTGCCGCCGTGCTCGAAACGGTCGTCGCCACCGGGCGCAAGGTCCCAGACGACGTGGCAGTAACCGGGTACGACAATTGGGCGCTCTTCGCGCAGGAGACCGACCCGGCCCTGACCACCATCGACATGGAGCTCGAGCACCTGGGCGCAACCGCTGTCAACGACCTGTTCGCGATGATCGACGGTCAGCGGGTGGGGGGTGGGACACGCCACCACGAGGGGACGCTCGTGGTCCGGGGCTCGACCGGCCCCGCCAACGCCTGAGCGCTCCACACAGGCCTCAGTCCTGCTCGTCCTCCTCGTAGGCCTCTACCCGGGCGAAGGGCCGCCACGAAAGGAACCACGCCGCTATCGGCAGACCGATGAACTGGAAGGCCCTCACCGTCTCCTCGTCGAGAGTGAGCGCTCTTGGCCCGTGGGTCGCCAGCACCCAGTTGGTTATCGTCGCCGACAGCAGCAGGTACCCCATCCACAACAGAGGCCGGGCACCCGCAGGCAGGTTCCGGCTCGCCCCCCTCGTGAACTCCGAGTCGACAAGCAGGGAGTAGCCCAGCCCGGCGGCGAGCAGCACGGTGCCCGGAAGGCCGGCGAGACGTCCGAGCAGGCCGATCAGGTCTCCCTGGGTGGACACCAGCCAGCTGAAACCGACCACGGCGCCCAGCCAGACGGCGGTGTGGGTGCTCATGGTCCGCGCCGTGCGCACGGCGTACGCGGCCACGCAGACAGTCAGCGCCGCGTCGAACAGGGCGGGGTCGAAGCCCCACTCGTGACCGAAGGCCTCAGGGAGGAAGAAGAACTCCGCCCAGACGGCCACCATCGCCAAACCGATGCCGGCTTCCCTCATGGCGCTCTGGCCCCGCCGCGCCCGCCACGCCAGCACCGCCGCCGCCACCAGGGCGGCGCCCCAGAAGGCCGGGCTCGAGGTACCGGCCCAGTTGCCGGGGAGGTCGAGGACCTTGCCTGCGACGCCGGGGAAGTTGGTGTCGAGGAACTGCTGGGACCCGTACACAGCCAGTGAAACCAGGACAGGCAGGGCCAGTACCAGCGCCGACGAGTACACCACCCGCTCTCTCATCTCCTCGCTCGCACGGGCGCGCGGCCGGTAGCGGCGAGCAACGTAGGCCAGCCCTGCGAGGAGGGCCAGTCCAGCCAGGGTCCGGACCACCGCCCCCTCCCGCTCCCGCACGAAGAGGTACCACACGTGCGACCGGGCTCCGACCTCGCGCCAGAGCTTGACAGCCAGCAGCGCAGCCAGCGCCGCCTTCGCCGCCCACGGCGCCAGTCGCCAGAACGGGCCGCTGGCCGCTTCGGTGACGCTGTAGCTCAGCTCCACTATGGCCAGGACGGACACGGACACCATCGGGAAGAGCAGGGCGTCGACGTTGACCAGGGCGGCATGCAGTTGGGTGGGGATGGTGAGCGGCGTGCCTGCCGCCATCTGGCCCGTCTGCGCCCAGAGGTCGGCGCCGAAGAACAGAGCCGTGCCCAGTGCGGCCACCGCCAGCGCGACCGGCCGGCAGTAACGGTCGACGGACGGCCAGCGACGGGAAGCGGGAGCGAGGACCAGCACGGCGGGGACGGCGCAGTAGGTCGCCAGAGCCACGCCGGGGGCCCACCTGATGGCCAGCGACGAGCTGACGGGGAGCACCTCGGGGTGGGCAACGACGGAATTGAGCACTACGAAGACGACCGCTACGACCACACGCACCAGCAGTACCGAGTTGAACGCCCCCCAGAGGATGAGCAGCCAGGCGACGAAGAAGGCAACCAGGGTCACGGGCACCAGGGCCAGCGGCACCGCCGCCGGGTAGGAGGCGGTGCCGACGTCGACCAGGTCGCCGGCGCGCCAGGCGTCGTTGAACACGACCGACGCCAGCATCGCAACGAGGGCGAGCAGCCCGCCGGCGGCGACGGCCCGAGGGGCTCCGCTCAGCCCAGCGAAGGACAGCCTCCCCTCCTTCATCGGCTCGCCGAGCACCACCTGGTAGGCCGTGCGCAAGGAGACAGCGGCCTTGGCGAGCAACGACGCCGGCGTCCGCCCCCCCTCGCCCTCGCCTTCGCCGGGCGCGCTGGCGGCGGCCGCAACTTCGATCGCCTGCTCGCTCATGGCGTACCGCTCCCGTCTCTCACCTCAACAGCCGGACCGTGTACAGGTACGGCGACCCGTACTCGACGAGCTCGGCCGTGCCGGTGCGGCCGAAGGCCTGAGCCAGGTTGTTCGAGCTCCCGGCCCCCGGGAGCTGCAGCAGCCCGAGGAGCCCGCCCGTGCGCAGGTTGGACACCGTGATGGTGTGGTCCTGGTTGTCCAGGTCCTCGTGCCTGCCACGCTGGGCCGCGACGAGCATCCCGTCGATGACCGCCAGGGGCCCGTCGAGGGCCGTGCGCAGCGTCGCCGACCACAGGGGCCGGCCGGTGGCTGCTCCCCACGCCTGCAGTGAGTCGCCCGCTCCAGGTGCGACGACCACCCCGTCGGCGACGACCGGGCCGAGCATGTCGCTCAGCTGTACGGGCGCGCTCGTCCAGGCGGTCCGCCCGGAGGCCGCCAGGACGGCAACCAGGCGCCCGGTGCCGGACTTGTCCTGCGCCCCCACGAAGACCATGCCGTTGCCGAATGCCGGCGATGTCCCCGACAGCACGCTCGGCAGTGACCACTTCGCCTGCCCAGTACCTGCGTCGACCATCACCAGCCCGCCCGGCCCGGTCCAGACGATGTAGCCACCGGGCAGTGCCAGCGGGCGGGACGTGTCCTGGCCGGGATCGCGCAAGAACCAGAGCGGTTTCCCGGTCGACTCGTCCAGCGCCACCAGGCCCTGTCCACCGGCGTCGAACACCACCAGGCCTCCGGCGACGAGAGGGCCGCCCAGCGAGGTCCCGCCGAGCGGGAACTGCCAGCGCGGGCGGCCGCCGTGCCTGGGCAGTGCCACCAGGTACTGGCCCCTCTGCGCGAGAACCAGTTCCCCGGCCGGCACGGCGAAGAACGAGAGCCCGGTCTTGGCCACGTCGCTGGGCCGGCCACCGGCCGCTACGTACCAGACCCTCTGGTCCCAACCGGAGAAGACCGTGCCGGCCCCCCAGCCGGCCGGCGGAGCGATCGGTCCCTGCCACCCGACGGGAGGCGACACCTGGCTTGCGCTGACCCGGAAGCCGACGCCTCCGCCGGGCCGACCGGTCCTGGCGGCCACCAGGGGCGAGGCGACGACGTAGGTCGACTCGTAGGGCACCTGGCACCGCAGGGCGGTGACGAGCTCGCCGGCCGACAGGGCGAGGGGCTGGCTCACCACCCCGCCGGCCGGAGCGGTGGAGCGAGCGGTGCCCATGGGTGAGCCGGAGGACAGCGACAACCACGTCGTTCCACCGTCCTCGTGCTGGACCAGCACCCGGCCACCGACCACGACGACCCCTCCTGTCAGGGCCCCCGGGAACTCCCTCGACCATTCCGTACCGCCGTCACGGGCCGAGAGAGCAACGAGACGACGGTCGCCCGAGACGGCCAGGACCCGTCCCCCTCCGAGCACGGGGGGATGGTCGACCGGCGGTCCCAGGTAACGCTCGAACCGCCGCCACCCGTCCGACGCGTCGAGGCCGTAGAGCACCCCCTGGTCGTCACTGGCCACGACCAGCCCGTCCCCGACCACCGGACCGGCCGCGAGCAGGCCGTCGAGCGAGGCCTCCCAACGCTCCGCCCCGCTGGAGAGAGCCAGAGCCTTCAGTGCGCCCTCCTCCTCGCCGACCACCACGACGCCGCCCGTTATCACCGGAGCAGACGTCGGCATCGACGCCAGCCGCGCCGCCCAGAGTTGGGTACCGTCGGACAGGCGCAGCGCCCGCAGCACCTTGTCCTGCCCGGCGACCACCACGATGCCGCGCTTCACTGCAGGCGGAGCCGCCAGGAGGTCAGGCAGGGCCAGGGCCCACTGTGCCGCCCCTGTGCGCACGCCGAGCGCATGGAGCTGCTTGGCGCCGTCCCCGACCAGCACGACCCCGCCCGCAAGGACCGGCGCCACGCTGATCGGCGAGGGCAACGCCAGCTTCCACAACACTTCCCCGGTGCGCCGGTCGATGGCCGAGACCGAGCCGTCCACGTTGGCGGTGACGATGACGGACCTGTCTGCGACCACGTCCGAGTCGCCCGTTAGGTAGAGGTCCCAGCC
>JAJZIY010000133.1 GCA_021828475.1 Actinomycetes bacterium | reverse complement strand
CGCCGTACGGGTCGCCGAGTCGGGTATCCGCTCTGCTGAGGACGTGGCCCGGCTGGCGGACGCCGGCTTCGATGCCGTCCTGGTCGGAGAGGCGCTGGTGACGGCGCCCGACCCCGGCGCCGCGCTGGGGGCACTGCTCGACGCGAAGAGCGCCTGAGTGCTCATAAAGATCTGTGGCACCACGTCGGAGGACGACGCTCTGCTCGCTGTCGCCATGGGGGCCAATGCGATCGGCTTCATATTCGCCCCGTCACCGCGCCGGGTCCCGGTGCAAAGGGTTGCCGATATCGTCAAGCGGTTGCCGCGCGACGAGGTCCTGACCGTGGGGGTGTTCAAGGACGACGCCCCCCAGCGGGTGGTGGAGGTCGTTTACGCCGCCGGGCTCCACGCCGCCCAGCTGCACGGGCGTGAGACGCCGGCCGAGACACGCTGGGTGCGCCAGCGCGTGCCCATGGTCATCAAGGCGCTCCCGGCCGGTGACCCGAGGGTGGCCGGCGCCGACGAGTACGGCGCGGACGCCATCCTGCTCGATGCACCCAACCCCGGCTCGGGCAAGCTCTTCGACTGGGCACTGGCGGGAGACCTCCCGGAGGGCCAGCGCCTCATCGTCGCCGGGGGCCTGAGCCCCGCCAACGTGGCGGCCGCCATAGGTGCGGTCAGGCCCTGGGGCGTCGACGTCGTTTCGGGTGTGGAAGCGGCGCCGGGTAGCAAGGATCCCCTGAAGGTGCGTGAGTTCGTGGCTGCTGCGAGGCGGGCAGCGGCGTTGAACGGTGACGTCGGGACCGCCGGGGAGGGCCGCGAGGCGCCCTACGACTGGGCCGACGACGAATGAGGGCCGACGGGCCCGCCGGCCTGCGTGCGCCTCACCGGGCTGCGACAGGCGCAAGTACAGGTCCTGGCCTGGAAAGGACGTGATGACGAGTTCTGAACTGACGGGGCCACTCATGGCCGAGCCGGACGCGACGGGGCGGTTCGGCAGTTTCGGCGGCTGTTTCGTGCCCGAGTCGCTGGTGCCGGCATGCCAGGAGCTGGAGGCACACTTCCGATCGGCGTGGGCGGACCCGGTCTTCAGGCGGCGCTACGAGGACGTTCTCCGGGACTACGCCGGGCGCCCGAGCCCGGTGACGGTCTGCGACAACCTGTCCAACGAGCTGGGGGTGCGGCTCCTGCTCAAGCGGGAGGACCTCAACCACACGGGCAGCCACAAGATAAACAACGTCGTTGGCCAAGGCCTGTTGACGCTGCGCATGGGCAAGAGCCGGCTCGTGGCTGAAACCGGCGCCGGCCAGCACGGGGTGGCGACGGCGACGGCAGCGGCGCTCTTCGGCCTGGAGTGCACCGTGTACATGGGTGAAGTGGACATGGTGCGCCAGGAGCTCAACGTGTTCCGCATGCGCCTGCTCGGCGCCGAGGTGCGGGCGGTGACCTCGGGTAGCAGGACGCTGAAGGACGCCGTCAACGAGGCGCTGCGGGACTGGGTGGCGAGCGTCGAGCAGACCCACTACTGCTTGGGTTCGGTGATGGGGCCCCATCCTTTCCCCTGGATGGTGCGCGAGTTCCAACGGGTCATCGGAGAGGAGGCGCGCCGCCAGTGCCTGGAGATCCTGGGCGACGACCCGGACTACGTGGTCGCCTGTGCCGGCGGCGGCTCCAATGCGGCAGGCACCTTCGCCGGTTTCGTGGGCACGGGGGCCCAACTGGTCGGGGTCGAGGCTGCCGGGGGGGCTGCCCTGGGCAGCGGTGGAGTACCGGGGGTGTTGCACGGGATGCGTTCGTACCTCCTGCAGGACGAGTTCGGCCAGGTCCTCGAGGCCGAGTCCATATCGGCCGGCCTCGACTACCCGGGCATAGGCCCCGAGCACGCCCACCTGGCCGAGGTGGGCCGGGCGCGCTACTTCTCGGCCGGCGACGAGGAGGTCCTCGACGCCCTGCAGTTGCTGGCCCGCACAGAGGGCATCATCCCGGCGCTCGAACCCGCCCACGCGCTGGCCTGGTTGGTCCGCGCCGCCCGCAGCGGCGAGGTGCCTGCCGGCTCGACGGTCCTGCTCACGATGTCAGGACGTGGGGACAAGGACGCAGAGCAGGTCATGAGGGTGCTGGGAGGCCGGGCGTGAGCGGGGCACCGCCAGCGGGCAACCCGGCGGCGGCGACCGCCAGGGGGGTAGCACTGGAGGAGCACCTGCGCCGGGCATCGACCGGGGGCCGCAAGTTGCTCGTGCCCTACGTGACGGGTGGCCTGCGTGAGGACTGGACCGAACTGCTGGCGGCGATGGTTGCCGCCGGTGCCGATGCCGTGGAGGTCGGCCTGCCCTTCTCCGACCCCATGATGGACGGCCCGACGATCCAGGAGGCCTCGACCGTGGCTCTCGGCCGGGGCACCACTCCTGCCTCGGTTGCAGCCGAGCTGCGGGCCACCGACGTGGGTGTGCCGCTGGTCGTCATGACCTACGCCAACCTCGTGCTGCGGGCGGGCACCAGGCGCTTCGCCAGCGAGATGGCGGCTGCCGGGGTGAGGGGGGCCATCGTGCCCGACCTGCCGCTGGAGGAGTCAGCCGAGTGGGAGGCCGACGCTGCCGCCGAAGGAGTCGAGACGGTGCTGCTCGCGGCCCCGGTCACTCCCGACGACCGTCTGGCGCGTCTGTGTGCCCGCTCGCACGGGTTCGTCTACGGAGTCAACCTGATGGGTGTGACCGGAGAGCGCCGCGACCTGGCGGCGAGCTCGGCGGTCCTGGCCGGCCGGCTGAAGGCCCACACCGACAAGCCAGTGATCATGGGCTTCGGGATCTCAGCCCCCGAGCAGGCCGTCGCCGCCGCCCGCGAGGCGGACGGCGTCGTGGTCGCCTCCGCCCTGATGCGCATGGCCCTGGACGGTGCCAGCCCCGAGCAGGTTGGCCGGAGGGTGGCCGAGTTCAGGGCGGCTCTGGACGCCTGAGCCGGGTCGCCGCCAGGCCGGCGCCAGGGTGGGGGGGCGCCAGGGCCGGGCGGCGCCAGGGGCGGGCGGCACCATCGCCGTCCGGTCGGCCCGGTAGCCGTCCTGGGCGGATCTTCCCCCAAATCAGTACAGGCTGGGGAACGAGCGGGGGAAGATAGCGGGGAAGCCGCACGCGAGCCTCGCTGGCATGACAACGCTTCACCCGATGCGCGGGCTCCTCGACAGCCTGACCAGCGAATGGCAGGCCCTCCTGCGGGCGCCGGGCGCAGCGACGGAGTCGGCGAGGCTCGCTGACATCGAGCCCGCGCTCGCCCAAGGGGGGGTGGCCGGGGCCGTGGCCGGCGTGACGTGGCGCTCCTACAGGCCCGTGGGCGACGGCGGGCTGGCCCTCTCCGCTCTGCTGCGCCAGGCCGGCTCCCCGCTTGCCGCCCGTGCGCTGTTGCAGGCCCTGCTGCCGAGGCTGGCCGCCGAGAACGTCTACACACCCACCTACGGGCACCAGCTCGACGAGCACTGGCAGTCCCCTGCGGACACCGCCGCCGACCTGGTGGCGGAGTGCTTCGCTGCCATCAAGCGCCACGCAGGCGAGGACCGCCAGGACGTCG
>JAJZIY010000010.1 GCA_021828475.1 Actinomycetes bacterium | reverse complement strand
ACACACCGGGCGCGGCTCACCCGCTAAACCCCCCCCGCTCGATCCTCGATGTCGACAACGGGTTCCTTCGACGCGCCATCACGCACGGCGGCAAAAAGATGCTTGACAACCGTTAGGGAATCTCTTCGCGATTGAGGGTGTGGTCGGGGTCGGGGTGAGCATCCGCGTGTGAGGGTCGGGGTCTTCCGATGATGGGAGTTCTCACACTGCCCACCAGGAAGACCCCGACGTGCTTGACGCTACTTGCGGCGATGGCTTCGCCCCGCCCGATCTCACTGCGTTCTGCCGTCTCGACGAACTGGGCTTGGCGGTGTGTGGCCAGCGGCTCGGGCCGGACCGGGCGGAGCTTTCCTGCCGGGTCGTGGCCGAGGACCGGTGGTGCCGGCGTTGCGGCAGCCGGGGCGAGGTGCGTGACAGCGTGGTCCGCCGGTTGGCGCACGAGCCGTTCGGGTGGAGGCCGACGGTGCTGGTGATCAGCGTGCGCCGCTACACCTGCGGGTGCGGGCACGTGTGGCGACAGGACCTCACCGCAGCCGCAGAACCACGGGCGCGTCTGTCGCGTCGGGCGCTGGGGTGGGCGCTGCACGCCCTGGTGGTCGGCCACCTCACGGTCTCCCAGATCGCCAAGGCGCTCGGGGTGTCGTGGAACACCGCGAACGACGCCGTGCTCGACGAGGGACGGCGGGTGCTGATCGGCGACCCGGCCCGCTTCGAGGGGGTGCGGGTGCTCGGTGTCGACGAGCACGTGTGGCGCCACACCCGGGCCGGTGACAAGTACGTCACGGTGATCATCGACCTCACCCCCGCCCGGGACCGGACCGGCCCGGCGCGTCTGTTGGACATGGTCCCGGGCCGTTCCAAGTCGGCGTTCGCCGCCTGGCTCGCGAACCGGCCCAACGGGTGGCGGGCGGGGATCGAGGTGGTGGCCATGGACGGGTTCACCGGGTTCAAGACCGCGGCGGTCGAGGCGATGCCCGACACCGTCACGGTGATGGACCCATTTCACGTGGTGCGGTTGGCCGGCGATGCCTTGGACCGCTGCCGGCGACGAGTCCAACAGGACCTGCACGGGCACCGGGGGCGGCGGGGGGATCCGCTCTACACGTCCCGTCGGACCTTGCACACCGGCGCCGATCTCCTCACCACCCGCCAGCAGGCTCGTCTCGACAGGCTCTTCGCCCACCCCGACCACACCGAGGTCGAGGTGACCTGGTCGGTGTATCAGCGGATGGTCGCCGCCTACCGCAACCCAGACCGCCGCCACGGCCGTCGCCTGATGGAGCAGCTGATCGCCTCGCTCAGCTCCGGTGTGCCCGCCGTCCTCGACGAGCTCGTCACCCTCGGCCGGACCCTGAAGAAGCGCGCGGCGGATGTGCTCGCCTACTTCGACCGGCCCGGCACCTCCAACGGCCCGACCGAGGCCATCAACGGCCGCCTCGAACACCTCCGCGGGTCCGCCCTCGGCTTCCGGAACCTGACGAACTACATCGCCCGCTGCCTCCTCGAAGCCGGCGGGTTCAGACCCCAACTACACCGTCGATTGTGAAGAGCCGGATTAGGTGCGCGATTCATTCCTCGTTCGGTGCGATGGTGTAGTTCCATTCGCCATGCCACTGATGCGGGGTGAGGTCGATGCTGGCCAGGGTGGCGTCGCTGATCTTTTCGCCGGTGGGATACCAGTTCGGGTCGTAGGCGGCTTGCACGGTGAGCCCGGTCTTGGTCTTCGTGGCTGAGATCAACTCGACAATGGTGCGGATGTCGGTAAGAGACCGTCCACGCCAATTCATGGAGATGAAGCTGAAGAGCCGGTGTTCGATCTTGTTCCACTTGGAGGTTCCCGGCGGGTAGTGGCAGACGGTGATCTCGAGTCCGGTCTCTTCGGCCAGGCAGGCGAGATACCACTTCCAGGCTCGGACCCGGTAGCCGTTTGAGCCGCCAGCATCAGCGGTGATCAGCAAGCGGCTGGCGTCAGGGAAGCGGTCCCGGCCGAGGGTGTTCCACCAGCGTCGGATCGACTCGACCGCGAACTCGGCGGTATCGGCCGTGTCACCGACTGAAACCCAGCCCTCGTTGCCGATGTCGTAGATCCCGTAGGGGATGGCCTTGGCGAACTCGCCCAAAGCCCGGTCAGCGAAGTCGTGCACGTTCACCCGGGTCGGCTCTCCGCCCGGCTGCCATTCCCGGCCACCGTTGGCGAAGTTGCCGATCAGCTCCTTCTTCTTGGTGTCAACACTGATCACCGGCTCGCCACCGGCGAGGCGCTCGACGACCTGGGCGTTGATGTAAGCGAACTGGCCGTCGCGGTCGGGATGGGCGGTGCCCTCGTTCTGTTTGGCCGGAGCCTGCAACGAATAGCCCATCTGATGCAGCAACCGCCGCACCAGCTCCGCCGACGCCCGATACCCCCTGTCCTGCAACTCCCCAGCCAACTCGTAGGTCGACTTGAGCGTCCAACGCAACGCCGACATCGGTGTCCCCCGGGTATCGGGATGCACCAGCTCATCCAAAGCTTCGATCAGCCCGGACTGCTTGTCGATGGCCGGACGGTCTCCGCCGCCCTCGGCCCGGACCCGGTCCGACACCTCCACTCCTGAGCGCACCTCTTTGGTCGCTTTCCACATCGTGTGCGAACTCATACCCGACGCCTCGACCACCCGGGCCTGGCCACCCCGGCCCAGCGCAACTGCCATCGTCCCACCCACGATCCGACGCTGCCGCTCATCGAGATGCGGGAACACCGTCTCGAAGAACTGACGTAGCCCTTCGCCGGACAACTCCACACCACCAAGACTACATCCCGCGAGTTAACCTATGGTGGACCCTAAGTGGTCCGGTCGAAGTCCGTGACGACATCGAGCAACCCAAGGTGGGACCAGCGTCACGATGCTTGACCCGACGCGTGACGCAGTGGGCTATGCGACGGCCTCCGCCACCGACTGCTCCGAGGTGACGACCCAGCGCAGGAGATCACATCGCTGGTACCTCAGCTCGGAGATGACAAGAGCGCGTACTCGGCGTTCGGCGTCAGGGGTGGTGAGGTAGCCTTGAGCCATGGTTGACAGCGCCGCGGGCCGAGCATTCGCGGTCGGCGAGAGAGTGCTCGTCACTGGTGGCTATGACGCCGACGCCGAGTGGTTGACCGAGGCGTCCGGCTACTTCGGCATGCTCCGCGAACTCACGCCGAACTGGGCAGTCGTTGAACTAGAGGATCAACTCGCGCTGCGGTCTAGTACGACGGGTTGGCCTGATTTCGGAAGCGGGAGTCCGAAGGCGATCGGCCACGTCACTGAAGCGCGGGGTCGCTGGCTGGCTCTCGCCAATGGCTACGTCGGCCAGCAATGGGCCGAGCCGCTCGGCCGCGTGCATGTTGGCCTCTGTCCCGAACGCCCAGTCCTGGCCAATGTACCCACCGGTGGTGGGGTAGGCGTGTGGGTCGAGTCACACGCAACGATGAGGCACGCTCCTGACGAAAGCCGCCAACGGCCGACTTCCTTCGTCGCCCGGACACGGGCGCGGTTCCGCAGAACGACGCCCTGAAGGCGCACCACGCCTTCTCGGAGAGCGCTCCTCAACACCGCCTTCTCGGCGATCGGGTCTCGAGCGCTAGTCGTTCCGCCTCGAAGCTGGGCGCAAAAGGAATAGGCCGCTCCCAGCCCACAGGCCGATCAGTCCGAGCCAAACCAGCAGTTTGAACCGGCCTGGGTTTGACGGAGGCTCGTCCGTTTGGTTCCTCAGGCCGCGGGGGCCTGAGGCGTGCGAGCGTACAGCGCCTCGATCTCGGCCGGGGTGCAATCGCCGAGCTCTGAATGGAGCCGCTCTTCGTTGAACCACGAGACCCAGCCGCAGGTGGCCACCTCGAGGTCGTCGAGGCCCTTCCAGGGGCCGCCGTTGGCGGCGAGGGCGGCGGGGTTGCGGTGTAGCTCGGTCTTGTACAGGCCCATGACCGACTCGGCCATGGCGTCGTAGCTGTCGCCGACCGTGCCGATCGAGGGTGCGGCACCGATGTCGTCGAGGCGCTCGGTGTAGGCGATCGAGGTGTATTGACTGCCGGCGTCGGTGTGGCAGATGAGCTGGTCCAGTGTGGTGTGCCGGCGGGCCCACGCCGCCATGTTCAAAGCGTCGATCACGAGGGTGGCGGTCATCGAGCGGGCCGCCTTCCAGCCCACCAGTCGGCGCGAGTACACGTCGATGATGAAGGCCACGTAGACGACCCCCGACCATGTCGAGCAGTAGGTGAAGTCGGCGACCCAGAGGGCGTTGGGTCGCTCGGCGGTGAAGTTGCGCTTCACGAGGTCTGGCGCCCGCACGGCGGCCGGGTCGGCCTTGGTGGTGAAACACTTCTTTGCCCTGGTGGCGCCCATGATGCCCAGTTGGCGCATGAGCCGAGCCACCTGGTCCCGGCCGACATCCAGATCGGCTCTGCGGGCGGCCTTGGAGAGCTTCCTTCGTCCGTAGACCGAGTAGTGTTGTGCACCCACAGGGTGAGGAGCAACGGCGCCACGATGGCGTCCCGCTGGGCCCGGGCCGACGGCTGACGGGCCTTGGCGTCGTAGTAGGTGGAGGTGGCGACCTGCAGCACGGCGCAGATCGGCTCGACCCCCCATCGACACCCACCGGTCTCGCGGTCCCGGTGGGTGTCGATGAAGGCGACTACTTCTTTGACCGGCGGTCGAGCTCCGCCCCGAAGAAAGTCGCTGCCGCCTGCAGGATGTCGTTGGAACGGCGGAGTTCCCTGACCTCCTTGCGCAGGTCGACCAGCTCCTCGTGCTCAGCGCTCGTCGACCCACGGCGACCGCCATCGTCGACCTCGGTCTGCTTCACCCACAGGCACAGGGACTCGGTGCCGACGCCGAGCTGACGGGCCACCCTGGAGATCACCCCGTTGTCAGCGGGATCCGCCTGCCGAAGCTCCCCGACCATGCGCACCGCCCGCGCCTTGAGCTCAGGCGGGTACCGCTTCGATGTGCCCTTCTTCTCCATGACTCCATCCTCGCCTCCAAGGTATGGAGCCTCCGGGGATCCCAGGCCGGTTCAGTTGTTCCCACGGAGCGAGGTCGGTTTGATCCAGTGGATTGGTCGGTCCGGTGAGAGGTGCGTATCCAAACCAGCCAAACGCGAGCTCAGGTGACGGCCCACACAAACTGCGCAGGCGAGCTGCCGAGGTTGGTGATGTGAGTACCTACGACCACAAGAACGAACGCGGGACCGACGACGATCACGATCCGCTGCCCCAGGGAGAGACGATGCAGGGCCCCGATTGTTCGATCCCGAGCCCCTGGCCGAGGGAACGAGCGCCTCTCCCACCAGCGCCGAGTCGGCGATCGGAGCGCTCGCAGCCCGGCCGAGGCGGCTCGTAGGCGGGCGCACAGAACGCTGCGGCGAGACGTCAAGGTTGTTACCGGACGACGGCACCGACTCCTGGTCCGATCCCCTTCTGGTTGACGGTGGTTGACGGTGGTTGACGGTGGGGGTATAGTGGGTGCATGGCCGACTCCTACTCCGCTCTCGAGGAGGGTCTCAAAGTCGGGCTGTACGAGGCCGTCGAGGACTTGCAGGGCACCGGGCTCTTGGACCGGATCGACCCCGACCAGTTGGCCGAACGGGCCCGTCGGGCGGTGCACGCCGCCCTGGCGTCGTTCGTGTGGGAGGAACGGCTTGGGCCGGCCCTCGAAACCGGCCAGGTATGCCAGGAGCTAGGCGTGTCCCGCCAGGCGGTGGCCAAGGCGGTCGTCGCCGGCCGGCTCGTCGCCCTGCCCGCCGGCAAGACCCGCCGGTTCCCGGTCTGGCAGTTCCGGATGCAGCCCGGCCGCTTCGAGACGCGCGCCGAGGTCGCCGAGGTCGTCGGAGCGTTCCGGCGGGTCTACCCGGAGGTGACCGCCGTCCAGATCGCCGCCTGGGCCCGCACCACCCAGCCAGAGCTGGACGGGACCACTCCAGCGGAATGGTTGGAGAGGGAACGCCCTGCCCATCCGGTCGTCCTCGCCGCTAAAAGAGCAGCCGGCGCCCTGGCCCAGTGACCGCCTCTGTGACCGACTGGTCTGCCTTCCCCGAGTTGGTCCTGCACCCCGAAAGGGTGCTGTACCGGGTGCACCGCAACCAGAACGACCCGGTCCACTTCTGCTCCGACGGGACCGGCCGTTTCGATCTCACCGCCGTGGATGGGACCGGCACCTGCTACATGTCGCCGTCACCGATCGGCGCCTACATCGAGACCTTCGGCCGGCTCGGCACCATCACCTTCTCCGACATCGCCGAGCGTTGCTTGACCGAGCTGGCTCTCACCCGGCCGGTCCGCCTAGCGGACACCACCGACCGGGGCGTGCTCGGCTCCTACGGCATCACCGGGGACATCAGCGCCGGGACCGACTACTCGCCCTCCCAGCAGGTGGCGGCCCGGCTGTACGAGGCCGGCTTCGACGGCGTCTACTACACAGCTCGACACGACCCGGCCTTCCAGGAACGCAGCGTCGCCGTCTTCGGTGGAGCCGGTGACACAAAGCTGTTCGTTTCGGCCAGCTACGACATACCCGACGAGCTTCTCCGCCAAGGCGCCCGGGAGTTCCACCTGGCAGTCCTGCCCGACCTGCACTAACTAACCCACCCCTGGAGGGCCGCTCCCTGGGCGTCGCCCGGCCGGTGCGGCCGGAGGCGGAACGGCACGGTGGGGTCGTGAGCATCGACACCGACAGGTGGCCTAGGCGCTGCCCAGCTATCACGCCCGCCGGCTGGCTCGCCGCCTGGTCGTGACTGGCGATCACCGACTTGCTGGACGCGGAACGTTCCATCTTGCGCTCGCCGTGACCTCGCGAGACTGCCGGAACCGAGCGCGGGAGTCGGCGGTAGGGCGCGTTCTCGGTGCTCTCGTGGTGGGAGGCGACGTTCGGGTACTGACCGCTGAGGGTGGCGGAAGAGGGTCGTATCGTCGGTTCCCCTGATAGTTGCCGGGGCGTGGGTGCTCGGTTCTTCCAGGTCTCGGCCCGATCCCTGGAGGTGCCACGTCACCATGCCTGAGACCATCATCGCCTCGACCGTGGCGGTCACGACCGTCTTCTCCGAGACCGAGCGTCTGGCGCTGGGCGGGTTCCTGGCCGGCTACAGCGGCCAGACCCGCGATGCCTACAGTTTGGATCTGCGCCAGTACGCCGCCTGGTGCACTTCTCACGGTCTGCGGCTCTTCGACGCCCGCCGGGCCGACATCGAAGCGTTCGGCCGGGCGCTCGAGACCGCGGGGCGGGCCCGGGCCACCGTGTCACGCCGGTTGTGCACGGTGGCCGGGTTCTACCGCTAGGCCGTCGAGGAAGAGCTGCTCGACCACTCCCCGGCAGTGCATGTGCGCCGGCCCCGGCTGGACTACGAGTCGCACGCCGTCGGCCTGGACCGCAACGAGATCGGCGCCCTGCTGGTCGCCGCCGGGCTCGGCGGCCCGGCCGAGCACGCCCTGATCTCGCTGCTGGCCCTCAACGGGCTGCGGGTGTCCGAAGCCTGCGGTGCCAACATCGAAGCCCTCACCCTCGGCATCTACAGTCACGTCTCCCCCAGGCTGCACGATGAAGCAGCCAACCAGGTGGCACGCCTCATGCTGCCGCCGGCCTGACCCGCTGCGTGGAAGCGTTCCTCGACGAGTCGTCCCGGCTCACGCGCAGCGGCTACTGCTACGTCATCGCGGCTGCCGTGACGATCGACGACCAGGTGCAGGTTCGCGAGGCGATGCGCGAACTCCGGGCCCCCCGAAGCCGGGTGGTGCACTGGCACGACGAGAACGCTGCCCGACGGCGGGAGATCGTGGGCCGCCTGGCTGAGCTCGACGTGCACGCATTCGCGCACAGCTGTCACCCCGTCGCCCCCAAAGCTCAGGAACGAGCACGAGCCCGGCTCCTTATTGCCATGACCGACGATCTGGCAAGGGAGGGCGTCGACCACATGGTGATCGAGGCTCGCAAGGCGAGCCTCGACAAGAAGGACCGGGCGACGATGGCTGCCACCAAGCGGTCCGGGATCGGTCGGGCCATGCGGTACTCGCACGTCGCCAAGCACGACGAGCCTCTGCTGTGGGTGGCTGACGTGATCGCTGGTGTGGTGTCACTGCACGTAGCGGGCGACGACTCGAGCTACTTCGCGCAGCTCCGCACCAGCCTGCTGGTCCTCCGCCAGATCGCGCCGAACCCCTGACGCGCAGGCGCCCCGGGTCCCGTCGGCCGGCGGGGGTCCGAGGCGTCACTTCCAGGCGCTACTGCACCTGACAGTGATCAGTATGGACCTCTGGCCCAGGTCTTGGCAACCGCCTGCGGTCTCTTTTTGCCCTGAACAACCCTCCTCCCACACCGCCGCTGAGGCGGTCGCAGAGCGCTCCGGTTGCAAACCGGTTGCAAATGGGGTCGGAAGGCTCCGCCACACCCCCTCCCACCAGGGGTTTTACCGTGGGCGAGGGGGGACTTGAACCCCCACGTCCTTGCGGACACAGGAACCTGAATGGTGCCTGGCCCGTTCCGGGCCGTGCCGGCGAGTGTCGGCATACACGTTGAACAGGTCTTTTGTGCGGCGACCGTCCCCGTCAGTCCGCCCGATGACACCCCGTCCGAGGCCTTGCGTTAGCAAATGGTTAGCAAATCGGGGCTCTCCAAGGGCTGCCAGCACGCCAAAAAGGGTGTCAGCCGCGTCAGGGACCGATCGGGAGGTCCCGCACTCGGGCGAGGCCTGGCGTCACGACCACCACGGCTCCCGCCTCCAGGCTTTCCTCGGTGTCGGGTAGCGCGGCTAGCACGACAGCCGCTTGCCGTTCGGGCGCGTGCGGAGCACGCCGCAGCAGCATCACGCTTGGGCCCGTGTATGCGCCAAGCGCCAGCATTTCGCCAAAGTCCGTGTCTGCCGACAAGATCACGCGACCCTCGGCAGCGGCAGCCCGCATGACGTCGTCGTCCGGCTTGCCGAGGAGCCCTCGGTCACCGACGTGGACGGCATCATGCCCGGCCTCACGGAGGAGGCTTGCGACCCGGGACGACAAGGCCTCATCAACCAGGAACTTCACGCCGTCGGTCGCAAAGGGAGCTGCCTCTCATCGACAGCCGCGGCAGCGTAGCGCAGAGCTTCGGCGACATCCTCCAGCGCCAACTGAGGGAACTCCCTAACCAAGTCGTCGGCGGTCATCCCCTCAGCCAAGGACCCAACCACAGTGGCCACCGGGATGCGAGTGCCACGGATACAGGGCACACCGCCCATCACCCGATGGTCAACAGAGACACGCGCGAACTCCACGACCACATGGTAGATGTGATGGCCGCCGCATCCAGGGACATCCTGGGCACCTGGGGCTGGGCTCGTCACGACCATACGCCGTGGGTTGTGGTGGGTCTGGTGGTGGTGGTTCACTGCGGGTAGGCAGTGTCGAACGTACGTTCCGATATGCTAGGAGCATGAGCGTCACCGCGCTTCGTCCGGCGAGAGCCCATACCGTCCCGCCGCTCGCGTGCGCCGGCGGTGGTTCCCATGTCAGACGGTGGACGCGAGTATCCTCGGCGGAGGTCGAGGCCGATGTCCCCCGTGCGGCTGACCACCTGGGGCCTCAATGGAACTCGCTTTTAGGACACGGAAGTTGCGCACACTATGCCAGGACTATGACGAGGCAGTGAAGACGATGGGCATGTCGGCCGCAGACGTCTTGAGAACGCGTCTCGCCGATCTCCGCGCCGTCACCATGCTTGCAGATCTACCTGCAGGCCGACCACGGATCGTCGATGCGGAGCATCCGCAGCTTCGCTTTGAGCTCCTCGAGGGTTGGTACCTGCTCATGAGAGTCGGGCATGAGCGGGTTCCTCGCAACGAAGGCGGGGGGCTAGACTTAAAGCGAGTACGACGGGCCGTTGTTCAGGAGATCAGTCGATGAGCGGTACCGACTTCGTCCCACGGTGGGCATCGCCCCCTGGTGACACGATCAAGGATGCGCTCCATGAGCAGTGCATGGAAGGCCGAACGCTCGCAGAAGCTCTCGAACTCTCGCAAAATGAATTCGAGGCACTTTTAGGGGGTGACATCCCCCTGACGATCAAGCTCTGCGAACGCCTCTCGTCGAAAATCGGGGGGTCGGTCGAGTTCTGGATGACGAGGGACGGGCAGTACCAGGCTGATCGTCCACGGGTACTCGCGGATGCTTGGGTCCAGCGCATGCCAGTCCACGACATGAAGACCTTTGGGTGGATTCAGTCAGACACCGATAATTGGCTCAGCCAGATCGACAATTGCCTGCGCTTCTTCGATGTCGTGAGCCCGGATGCTTGGCAGGCGGAGCACACAGCGCTGCTTGAGCAGACGCGCCTCCGCTCCTCGAAGATCCTTGAGAGCGACGAGTTCGCGGTCGCGGCTTGGTTACGTCAGTGTGAGGTCGAGCTGTCCAACATTCCCTGCGCCCAGTGGGACCGCGACGCATTCGAGGCGCTCCTTCCGCAGCTCTTGCCGCTAACCCGCCTTGGCGATCCTCGTCACTTCCTAAGCGAGCTCCAAGCACGGTGTGCCGAGGTCGGCGTTGCGGTCGGTGTCGTGCGCGCGCCGCGTGGCTGCCCGGTTAGTGGAGCTGCACGACGGCTCCCGAGCGGGCAGCCGAGCATCGCAATGTCTGGTCGGCACCGCGCTGACGATCACCTGTGGTTTACATTTTTCCATGAGTCAGCGCACCTCCTCTTCCACGGAACAGATGCGTTGTACCTCGATGAAATCGAGCTTGACTCGGACCCTTCCCCGTCGTCAGAGGAAGCCGAAGCCGATCGGTTCGCAGGCACGATGCTCGTCCCGCCGGAGTACGAGGCGCGGCTTGCTGGCGCGCGCCGGTCCCCACTTGAATTGCGAAAGATCGCGGGTGAGATCGGCGTGAGCCTCGGCATTGTCATCGGGCACCTTCAACACCGGGGCCTTGTTGGGTACAACACAAGACTCAACCGCCTGAAAAGTCGATACAAGTGGAACGGCCCTAGCCTCGAAAGGGCTTGAACTCGTCGGGGCATTTCTGCCAATTGCAGAGTGCATCTTCAAGCACGTCGAACCCGACCGCAAGTTCGGTACGCAACGGAATTAGCGCCGCCTCGAGTGCCGGCGGGGTGAGCGTCTGACCTGGCTGGCACAGCAGGAGGCGGGCACCAGCTAGGGGACCGGTTGCTCCGGCGAGACATGCTGCGCTTGGTTCGATCGCGACGAGATGGAGCTTCCCGAGCGTCGAGCAATAGTCGAACGCCCCCGTGCGACCAAATCGGCGAACGCCGCGGACTGCGGCGTAGAGCGCGTCGAACCCTTCGGCACGGGTCGCAGCGCTGGCAACCATCTGGGCAATCCGAGCGTCGTGGCCCGCCGCCCCGACCCAATCGACGTAGCTCGCTATCACGGCGCCGGTACCATTCTCGTTCCATGGATCAAGGCTCTCGTACTTCCGATGGTTGCCAAAGCCACGGCGCGGTTCCAGACTCCGGATCGTCGCGAGGTTATTATCGAGCCAGACGCGGAAACCTTGGACGTCGGAACTCACAGCGCGCCAGGACCAGAGTGTTCCGGCACCGAGCTGACCGTAGATGTCCGCGATCAAGTGCCAGCCCGATCGTCGATGCTTCCCAAAGTGGACAAAGAGAAGGACCAACCAGAACGCCTCGTCCTGGTTGCCGGCGTGCGACTGGACGATGGCAGCGCGCAACGGATTGAACGCCGGGGACCTCGGGTCCGTGACGCCGCACCCTCCCGGCCGGCTCACGATGTGCTCGAAGTACTCCGTCCTTCGTTCACTGTCGACCAGCTGCTCGACAAAAGCCGCTCGGTGTTCCGGGTGGACAATGCCCGGGAGAGCACCGTTCATGCGCTCGAAACATTCCAGGGCATGCATAAAGCGCGGCCGCAGGATCGGCCTAGTCACGATCGTCGTTTCGCAACCCAGCGGGCGATCGCCTGCAAATCACTCGTGGTAATGCCGAAGCTGCTCTGGAGGTTGTGGTTGAACCCAGCGACGCTGATCAGGCGACCCAGATCGACATCGCCAATGTGACCCACCGTTCCGCTGTATGCGATGCCCCGCACCCGCGGGGCGCCCTGTCGGCCCAAGTCCCACCCCGGCTGGTTCTCGCGCGTGAGCTCAAGGCCGGCCACTGCTTCGAACTGGCGCACGACGGATGCTCCGTTGAGAATCAAGAACTCCACGGGAGAATCTCGCAGGAGTGACGCAAGGAGGCCGTGAGCGCAGTTCAATAGCCCGCGTTGCTGATCCGTCCTGAGTGCCCCCCACTTGACATGCGTGGCGTACGGCACGAGATCTAGGTGGACGGCGGGGTATTCCGCCGAGTAGTAGCTGGTACCAGCGGCGCGCGCCAGAACGTCAAGCGTGTTGAACCACCGGTTGTAGGGATTGCCAAAGAAGTAGTCATCGCAGGCCGAGACGATCGCGGTTAGGTCCAACGACGAAGCATCCGCCCACGTCTGAAGTCCCAGCGACGAAAGTGTCGGGAAGCGTCGCTTCCCGCCGTCAAGCTCCCGGCCCGTGACGTCGACGAACTCCCGGTTGCTGGGGTTGATCCCAAGGGTCGCCACCGTCGCCGTCCGGAGTTGACCGAAGTATGGCACCGGACACGTCCATGCCATTACAGGCTGTTCGCCGACATCGCCTCGAGCGAGACGGCGTACTGAGGTCGTGGCGACGGAGATCAACGACCACCCAGGGTTCGGTCTAGGCGATCGTCGATGTGGACGTTGTAAACGTCGGTGGTCATCTGCTTCATGACCGCAGGGATCTCGGTGGCTCGACCAGCGCGACCAAGGTGATAAACAACGAGCAACCTCGCGAGGTCCGCCCAGTATTCGTTCGAAGGCAACTTCACGGAGAGGGGGTCAGCGCCCTCGCGCAGCTGTGCCTCCGTTGCAAGGATGTCGGCAACGTCCATCATCGGGTTCGGTCCGGGCATCGGTGGCATCTGTTTCGTCTCGAAGTAACCATCGTTGAGGAAACGACGGGCGCCCTCCTCGTTCTCGTCGTACAGGTGAAGGCTGCCGGCGACGTGGATATACTGGCCCAGGTCCGTGCCGACGCACCGTGCGACGAGTTCTTGGATCATTGTGAAGCAAAAAACGTCGTGGGGAAGCCCGATGAAGACGTCGTTCGACCGCATGTAAACGATGAGATCGAGCCCTTCCTGGCGGTTCAGGAACTGAAGGGTGCACGTGCAGGGGACGTCCGCATGAGGCTCAAGAAGGTCCTCACGGTCGAACAGCTGGATTACGGCGCGTCGACTTGTAGGGCGCTCTCTCAGGAGGTTGATGACAGCGGCGAGCTGGTCCGCGTCGCCTCGTAGGCGCGGTCCGTACCCACCGAACACGATGCCACCCTCATCGTACTTGGAATATTGCGAGATATAGTGGGTGATTTGAGCGGTGGCATTGCTGCCCGACAGATACCAGAACAACTCGCCGAGAGCGCTAAAGACCTTTCCGCGACTCTCGCTGCGGCTCAGCCGTGCGCGAGCGTTGGTGAGCTGAAGGGTTATGCCCCGAAGTTCGCGATTCGGGCCCTTTGTGGGCGAAACGGGCTCACCGCGATCGAGGACAGCCTCGATCGCGGCGTGCAACATGTCGTCAAGAGAGTCCTCAATCAAACAGCTTGCCGAGATCGCTGTCTCACTCCTGCGTGCAGTCGCTTTCTACTATACGCGGACAGAGGCGCGCCCTGGTGCATCTACATCTTGGCGTAGTTGTGGGTCGCGCCTCCGGCGCCGACGGGAACCCCGCTGGGGTTGCGTCACGACCGGCAATCCCGCATTAGGGCCGACCTCACAGGCCCGGTCCAGGGTCGTGGTCACGGGACCCATGGTCGGGACTTCCGGCTGCGATGTACGCACCTCGCTGACCTGCCGTCCTCACCCGACGTCTGAGGTCAACGACGTAGGCGACCACCTCAGGGTGCGCGCCGAGCCATTCCGACCTTGCCCGCTGCGCAGCCGCGAGCGTGCTGAGCCGCTCGGCTCCGCCGGCCAGCTCGGAAGCCCCGGCATGGCGGGCGGCCCGTCGCCGGAGGGCCACGATCTCCTTGGAGCGGTCCCTACCGGCCAGGGCGTCGACCTGGCGAAGGGCCTCGGCTAGGGCGGCCCTGAGGCTGGCCTGGTCGTCGGGGTGGCGGCTGAGCGCGGCCCGCGATGTCTCGGTGGCTGACAGCTCGGCACCTCTCCGGCCGAGCGCGGCCCTGAGCACGTCAGCGGCGCTCGGCGCAAGCGGCCGGCGGTGGCCATCGTCCATGGGTTCGCAGGCCACACAGGCCAGGTTGTGCTGGCGCCCTCGGGTGAGCCCGACGTAGAGGTGCTCGGCAGTAGTGGCCTGGTCCACGACCAGCACGGCCTGGTCGGTAGTCAGGCCCTGCGACTTGTGGACCGTCACAGCGTAAGCCAGAGCTACGTTCTCCCTCACGTACTCGCCGGGGAGGGCCACCTTGCCCCGAGCGTCGAGCGACCCGAGCAGGAGCGAGCCGTCGGGGCGGCGGCCCAGGACCTGCCACCGGTCGCCGTTTCTCACCCAGGCCCCGCTGCTCGTGACCAGGCGCCGGTCGTTGCGGGTGGTCACCACTTCGTCACCGGTGCCCACGACCTGCTTGCCGACCGCGATTCCGGCCTGCTCCACTTCTCCGAGGGCGGTACGGGCGGCCCTGGCCCGCATGGCGAGGACGTCGACGGTGGCGTGGTCGGCGGCCATGACCACCACCGAGCGGCCCTCGGCCCTGGCCCGCATGGCGAGGACGTCGACGGTGGCGTGGTCGGCGGCCATGACCACCACCGAACGGCCCTCGGCCCTGGCCTTCGACCAGGCTTCGTGGGCGGCGTCGAGGGCCTCCTGGCGGTCACCGGCGAGGGCGCGGCCGCGCCCCTCGTACTCAGCAAGCACAGAAGTGTCACTTTCGCGCAGGCGGCGGCTGGCGGCGGACTCCCATGGGTCGGAGAAGCGGTGGACGCCGCTCAGCTCGGCCGTCTTGGCGTCGGCCACCAGCAGGCGGAACAGCCCGCCGGCTTCGACGGCGCCGAGCTGGAGGTGGTCACCTACGAGGACCAGCTTCGCTCCCGCCCGTCCGACCAGGCCCACCAACGCCGAGAGGTCACGGGTACCCACCATGGAGGCCTCGTCGCAGATGACGACCTCGCCCCGGCCGAGGCGGGCGCGCCCGGCCCTGGCGTCGAGGAGGAACTTGGCCAGGGTCTCCGATGGCACGCCGGCTTGCCCGCCGAGCACGCCCGCGGCCACCGCCGAGGGCGCCACGCCGCGGACGGCCAGCCCCGCTGCCCGCCAGGCCGCCCGGGCGGCGCCGAGGCTCTTGGACTTGCCTGAGCCCGCCGGGCCGACCATAACCGCCACCTGCTCGCCGCCCATGCAGAGCCGCCGGACCGCATCTGCCTGGTCCGCTCCGAGACCAGCCCCTCCCAGCGCAGCTTCGACCGTGGCTCCGGGGACTACGGCCACCCCAGCCCCACGGCCTGCCCCGACCGCCTCCAGGATTGCTTGTTCGGCCTGCCACGAGCGGGCCGTCGTGTAACGGGCGCCCCCGTGACGCACTGCTGGCTCGCACCCGTCGCGGCGGCGGAGCACATCAGGGGCGGGCGCCTCGGTGAAGGCCTTGGGCCCGAGGGCCACGATGTCGGCGCCACCCAGCAGCGCGTCCGTCGCCCGCTCCACCCAGGCGGCGCACAATCTCGGCGTCGCCCGCAGCCTGAGGGGCCATGCGCACGGACAGGGCCTCCACCACGTCCGCCCGGCCCCAGGTCGAATGCCCCCGCTCGAGGCCTCGACGAGCTCTGCGCGCCAAGCTCCCGGCGAACCGGCAGAGGCCCCGGGGGCGCCGTCGCGCCGGGAGTTCGCAGCGGTCCCTCCCAGCACGGCTGCCACCCAGCCATCGGGGCTATGGCTACATGCGACGGCTTCCCGGTGCCAACGCTCTCGGAGCTCGGCCGTTGCCTCCCCGCCCTTGGCCTTGGCCGCCCGTGACTGGTAGGCCGCCAATTGATAAGCGGCAGCCCGTTCACTGGCGCCGAGCGAGCGGCCCGAGGTCGTTTCTTTCTTACGCACGATCTCGCTCGCGCGTGCCTCGACCTGGGCACGCCGGGCCGAGAAATGCTCCACTAGACCGGCTGGCACGCCCGTGATCTCGGCCGCCCCGTCCGCATCCACAGCTCCCCAGCTGACCCCTAGGCGGGCGGCTAGCTCGGCCCGCAGGCATGCTTTGTAGAGCAGTCCGGCCGCTTTTTGCACCTCGTAGACCTCCCGGCCGTCGAGGGCCAGCCAAGCCCCGTCGGTGCTGGCCCTTACTTTCGCCGAGACCAGGACATGGGTGTGCAATTGCGGGTCTCGGGCGCGTGAGGTGCGGTGAGTGAACGCCGCCGCGACGAACCCGTCGGTGTCGGCCTGGACGGCGCCGGCGTGGCCTCTCCGGGTGAAGGCTGCGTGGTCTTGGAGGAACTCCAGAGCGGCTCGGACAGCGGCGCCATGGCCCGCGCGCACCTGTGCCGAGACGGCGTCTTCGGCCAGTGCCCACAGCACCGAGACGCTCTTGGGAGGCGAGAAGCTGAGGGCGTAACCGGCCACCTGCCCCGGCGCTCCCTGTCCCTCTTTGCCCGCCCTGGCGCCGCCCTTGCCGGCACCCTCCCCCGCGAACAGGCGGCCCAGAGCGTCGCCTGTGAGCGGGTGCCGGCCCTCGCCGAACAGCTTCGAGAGCTGCTCGGGGCTCACCTCCCCGGCGAGCCCGAGGGCCCCTGCCCCGCGGCCCAACCAACGCCCCGGCTCCTCGCCGTGGCCGGCGAAATAGTCCTCCCGGCCGAGCCCGACCTCCTCGGCGTAGTAGCGCCAACCGTCGGGCGCCATCTTGGCCAAGCCCATCATTTGGGGCTCACCGCGGCCGGTGCCGCCAGGCCGCACCCCGAGGGTGCAGAGGTGTCTATGTAGGACTCGGTCCTTGAGGACGCCGTTTGGTTGAGGTGGAAGAGCGCGTTGGGGACCTTGTTGGCGGCCAATGCGGCTGCTGTCGTTGGTGGCCAGTCGTGGGTCGGGAGCGAGCCTGTGGCTATGGCGGCCGGGGACGGAGAGTAGCTGGGCGAGGTGCTGTCCGAGCTGGCGGTCGCCATGAGGGCTGAGGTACCGGCTGGTGGGCGGATATTGGAACGTCGTGGCGCGGACGACGTCGTGAAGTGAGTGGTGGGAGACGCGCCCAGTGATGGGTGGCGGCCGCGGGTCATGCGTCGCCTCCAGGCGGTTCGAGCATCCGCGCGAGCGCAGCTTTGGGCACGCGCAAGCTGCGGCCGAAAGCGAGGACGGGCAAGCCGCTACGGCCGCCGGTCGCTCGCCATTGGCGGCACAGCTCGTAGGCGGCGGTGCGGCCAATGCGCAGCACGGCCGCCGCTTCCTCGACGGTCAAGACTTCAGGTAGCTCTTCCAGGTCCACGAGGCACCTCCAGGTCGCGGTCACCAACTGGCGGCTGGCCGTCACGACCGGCCAGGCCGGGAGCTCGGACGGTGGGCGGCGTGCGCACCGTTCGGGTCTCCAACCACGAGGCGACGGGCCGACCAAGCTATTGGCGGCCCCTTGAACGGGCGCTTTGACGTGGGGCGTCAGACTTTCCGGTCCCTGCCGGTTGCTAACCTCGTCGGCGGCGAACGACCCGCTCAGGCCTCGAGGCTCTGCCGTGGGCGGCGACGCCACGGGAGCCTCCTCACCATTCGCGATGCGCCGCGGCTCGGCAGCACCGAGCGAGGAGGAGATAATGCGGGGGCACCTGTACCGCCGAGGTGAAACCTGGACTTACGTCGTCGACGCAGGGCGGGATGCTGCCGGGCGGCGCCGCCAAAAGACCAAGGGCGGGTTCAGGACGAAGAAGGATGCCCAGTTCGCTCTCAACTCGGTCATGCACGCGTTGCAAGAGGGCGCCTATATCGAACCGACCAAGGTCACGATCGGGGAGTTCCTGCGGGTCACCTGGCTGCCTGCGGCCAAGGGGACGCTCCGGCCAACCACGTTCTCCTCATACGAGATGCACGTGCGCTGCTACCTGACGCCTGCTTTCGGCCACCTGCAGCTCCAGCAGCTGACGCCCGCTGCCATCAACGCCTTCTACGGGTCCCTGCGGGAGGGTTTCAACGGCCGCCAGCCCCTGAGTCCTGCATCTATCCGTCGCATCCACGCGACACTCCATCGGGCACTCCGCGACGCCGTCCGCTGGCAACTCATAGCGCGCAACCCAGCCACCGGCGCCGACCCCCCAAAAGCGCGCCGACCGGAGATGAAGATTTGGACACCCAAGCAGCTGCGTAGCTTCTTGGGTGGGGCGTCTAGTGACCGCAACTACGCGCTGTGGCTGTTTTACGTCTTGACGGGCGTCCGCCGCGGCGAGGCCCTGGCACTGCGGTGGTCCGACACGGACCTACAGGCAGGCAATGTCGTCATCCGGCGCAGCCTTGTCCCAGTGGACCACCGCCTTGTCATCGGCGAGCCCAAGACCGACCGGGGGCGGCGCCAGATCAGCCTCGATGCACGGTTGGCCGAGGAGTTGCGGCACCATCGCCGCCGGCAAGCTGAGGAGCGACGATTGATGGGACCCGCCTTCCATGACGGAGACTTGGTCTTCGCTCACCCTGACGGCTCGCCGCTACGCCCCGAGCAGGTATCACGGTGGTTCAGCGCTCTGAGCCAGCGGAGGGGGGTACCGGCGATCAGGCTCCATGACCTGAGGCACCTACATGCGACTCTGGCCCTCGCCGCGGGAGTTCCCACCCGTGTGGTGGCAGACCGGCTCGGGCACGCCACGACGGCGGTGACAGCCGACATCTACCAGCACGTACTCCCAGACCTCGACCGGGAGGCGGCCAACAAGGTTGCGGCCCTCGTATTCCCACAACCGACGGACGGTCGCTCCATAGAGGTGGACGGGCAACCCGGGCGCTGAATTGAAACCCGATACGCTGGCCTCGGTCTGGAGGCAAGCCGGCATCCGGAGGGGTTGACCATGACGGAGTACCTCGTTGTCATCGAGGGCGAAGGCGATGCCTGGTCCGCGTACGCGCCCGACCTACCGGGTTGCGTGTCCGCGGGCTCCAGCCGCGAGGAAGTCGAGCGGCTGATCCGGGAGGCCATTGCCTTCCACATCGATGGGATGCTTGAGGACGGCCTACCGGTCCCGCCGCCCTCAGCCAGAGCAGCGATCCTCGTCCAGGTCGCCTGACTGCAGCAGCCGCTCAACGGTCGCGCTCAACGCCGGGCGTTAGCGGCGTTAGCGCGCCGGCGGTCCGTTAGCAAACGGGCTCGGGCACCACCCACCCGCCTACCCCGCTCAACCACATAAGACCTGCTCAAAGCTGGTGGGCGAGGGGGGACTTGAACCCCCACGTCCTTGCGGACACAGGAACCTGAATCCTGCGCGTCTGCCAAATTCCGCCACTCGCCCGAGTGGTCAACCAAGGCTACACGAACGCGGCCCTGCCGCGCGGCGGGCGTCCCGTAGCCCCGCCCGAGCGGGCGCCCGCCGCCCCGCAGACCACCGCGCACAGTGCTGGATTGGCCCGGCTGGCACTACTTTGGGGAGGGTAGGCCTGCTCGCAGCGCAAGCTTGGCGTCTGCACGCCTCCGGCTACGGGTACTATTCGGCGACAATGGGCATACAGAAGTTCGAGCGTCGCCTCGAACGCTTCGTCGAGGGAGCATTTGCTCGGGTGTTCCGCAGCGGGCTGCAACCCGTCGAGATCGGACGGCGTCTGACGAGGGAGATCGACCTTCGCCGGACGGTGGCCCCTCGCGGCGTGCTCGCTCCCAATCTCTTCCAGGTGCTCCTGTCCGAGAGCGACCGGGCCAAGTTCAAACCCATCGAGGAGGAGCTGGTCAAGGAGCTCGTCTCGGTAGCCCAGGAGCACGCCAAGCAGGAGGGTTACACCTTCCTCGGGCCTGTCGGCGTGTCGATCGGGACGGACACCTCGCTGCGCCCGGGCACGTTGCTCGTGGCGGGCGACATGGTCCCCGACCAGGGTTCGGCCACACTGACCCTGCCTGACGGGCGCCGGGTGCTGCTCGACAAGCCCAAGGTGACCCTGGGCAGGCTGCCCGAGTGCGAGCTGGCCCTGGCCGACACCGGGGTGAGCAGGCGCCACGCCGAGGTCCGCCGGGGGCCGGACAACACCTGGGTGGTCGCCGACCTGGGGAGCACCAACGGCACCAAGCTCAACGGGCTGCGTCTCGACAGCCCCCGCCAACTGAAGGACGGGGACGAGATCACGGTCGGCTCGACGAGCGTGCGGTTCGAAGCAGCCCCCATCAGCACGGGCGCCGGGCGCACCGGGGCCACCTGACATGCCGGGACCGGCGCTCAGGTTCCTGGAATATGTCTTCCTGGCACTTCTGTACCTGTTCTTCTTGAGAGTGGTGCGGGCGGTGTGGGTCGAGCTGCGCGAACCGCGCCTCGTCCCGGCCAGCTCGGCCCCGGGCGGCAAGCCGAGCGGGGCGCTCCCGGCCGACAGGCAGACGGGCGCCGTTGCCGGGCGCAAGGCTAAGGTCATGAGGCTGGTTGTAGTTGGCCCCGACCAGCAAAAAGGCGCCGCGTACCCGCTGGCGGAGGAGCTCACGATCGGGAGGGCAACCGGCTGTGCGGTCCCGCTGCCACTCGACAACTTCGTCTCGCAGGTGCACGCGCGGGTGTTCCGGCGCGGCGACGACTACTGGGTCGAGGATCTCGGGAGCACCAACGGTACGCTCCTCAACGGGAGGCGCATGACCGGGCCGTCGCCTTTGCGCCGCGGGGACAGGGTGCAGGTGGGGCGCACGGTGCTGGAGCTGCGGAAGTGAGCCGGCTGGTCGTCGGCTCCGCCACGGACGTGGGGCTGGTGCGCCCGATCAACCAGGACCAGCTCCTGGTAGCGCCGGGCCTGTACGCCGTGGCCGACGGGATGGGGGGCCACGCTGCCGGTGAAGTGGCCTCCTCGACGGCCATCGCTGCCCTGCAGGCTGCCTTCGAAGCCAGCGACGAGCATTCCCTCGAGACCCTGGAGAGCGCCGCCAAGGCCGCCAACCGCGCCGTGTGGGAGCAGGCACGCGCCAACCGTGGCATGCTCGGCATGGGGACAACCCTGGTGGCCCTGGCCGTGGTCGATCGCCGCGACGGCACCAGTGGCCTGGCTGTCGCCCACATCGGCGACTCGCGCCTGTACCTGCTGCGCGACGGGTCCCTCCACCAGCTGACAGTGGACCACAGCCTGGTACAGGAGCTCGTGGACGACGGTCAGATCAGCCCGGCCCAAGCCGCCGTCCACCCCCAGCGCCACGTGCTCACGCGGGCGCTGGGCGTGGAGCCTTCGGTCACCGTCGACGTGCTCGACCTCCAACCCGAGAACGGTGACCGGTACCTGCTGTGCAGCGACGGGTTGCCCAGGGAGGCTTCCGACGACCAGATCGCCGCTGTCCTCAACCGCTTCGCCGAACCGGCCTCAGCTGCCAAGGAGCTGGTGGTGCTGGCCAAGTCCAGGGGGGGCAGCGACAACATCACCGTCGTGATCGTCGACGTCGAGGGCAACGGCGACGCCGGGTCGCCGGCCCCCGGCCGGCGCTCCCTTGCCTCGTCGGCCGGGGGCCCGTCTCTGGCCGAGGACGTAACCGTGGGCGGTGACAATTCCGCCCGCTTGCCTGCCGACGGCGTGGCGGCGGTCCCGGGGGGCGCCCCCGACGAGGTCTCGGGCAATGTCCCGGCCGAAGGCGCCCCCACCATGGCCGTCCCCGCTGCGGGCGGTGCGCGCCGGGGCGGCAACGGCGCCGTGGCCGCCCCCGGCCCCCGGCCGGCACAGGCGCGCCCGCGCCAGGCCGTCACCGACCTGCTGGAGCGTCGCCCGCAACAAGCGCCCGCCGCACCAGCGGTACCTGCACCGGCCAAAGCGGGCTACGGGGCGCCGGCACACCCGGCCCACGCCGCAGCCTCCCCGCGGCGGGTCACATGGAGGGTCATCGGCTTCGTGATGGCCGTGTGCGCCGTTGTGGGCGGAGCCATCGGCGCCCTCGCCTGGTACGCACGCTCCACCTACTACGTCGGCTTGATGCACAACCGCATCACCGTCTTCCAGGGGCGCCCCGGCGGGGTCCTCTGGTTCGACCCCACGGTTGCCCGGCGCACCAGGTACACGACCGCCTCGGTGCTGTCGTACGAGCTCCCGTACCTGCGCGCCGGGCAACTCGAACCATCGCTGTCCCAGGCCCGCCTCTACGTCAACCGCCTCGTCAGCGAGAAGGTGGAGGCCCAGGCACCGGTGCCCTCCAGTGCCCGCGGTGCGCCCCGTCACCATACGGCGGCCACGACAGCCACGACAGCCGTCGGCGGCGTGACCAGCACCTCGAGCCTCAGTCCCACTAGCACGAGCGTCCCAACAACCGAGCCTTCCACGACAACGCCGACGAGCACCCCGACGACGAAGTGACCCGGCGTTCCCCGGCCAGGGACAAGTGGCGGCGGCCAGTCCGGAGACGGTCCGAGCTCGGGATGATGGTGCTCGTACTGGCGCTCACCGGCGGGCTCTACGCGCTGGCCAACCTCGGGCGCGTGGGTGCGCTGCCGGCCAATATCGTGCCCTTCCTCGTCCTGGTGTTCGCCCTGATGCTGGTAGCCCACGTAGCCCTGCGCAGGCTGGCCCCACAGGCGGACCCGGTGATGCTGCCCCTCGCAGCCCTCCTGAACGGCGTCGGTTACGTGTTCATCGCAAGGCTCGACAGCCAAGAGGCCTCGTACCAGGCCATCTGGACCGCCGTCGGGATCGCCTGCTTCATCGGCGTGCTGGTGGCCTTTCCCCGGGCCGTCAACCTCGAGCGCTACCGCTACCTGATCGCCCTCGGCGGCATCATCCTGCTGGTGCTGCCCCTCGCCCCCCACATCGGCCAGGACATCAACGGCGCCCGGTTGTGGGTGCACCTGGGCCCGATCAACTTCCAGCCCGAGGAGTTCGCCAAGATCGCCCTGGCGATCTTCTTCGCCTCGGTCCTGGCGGAGCGGGCGGACCTGCTGGCCACGGGTACCCGCCGGATCGGCCGATGGCTGGTGCTCGAGCCGCGCTACCTGGCACCGCTGGTCGGAGCCTGGGGCGTCTGCCTCCTGATACTGCTGGCGGAGAACGACATCGGCTCCTCTTTCCTGTTCTTCACCCTGCTCGTGGGCCTGCTCTGGGTGGCCACAGGCAGGTGGGCATACCTGGCCCTCGGTGCCGGGATGTTCCTCGGTGCGGCAGTGTTCGCCCTGGACGTCATCCACCACGCCGAAAGCCGCGTGCAGGCCTGGCTGCACCCGTGGGCGCATTTCGCCACCTCGGGGTACCAGATCATCGAGGGGTGGTTCGCCCTGGCTGCAGGAGGTATGTGGGGCCTCGGGCCGGGACAGGGCAACCCCCAGATAATCCCCGAGGCCTCGACCGACTTCATATTCGCCTCGATCGGTGAGGAGCTCGGCCTGGTAGGCCTGACGGCCCTGCTCATCGCCTACCTGCTCATCGTCGGTTCCGGCCTGCGCAGCGCCGTGCGTTCACAGCGGTCGTTCAGCAAACTGCTCGCCACCGGGCTCTCGTTGCTCATGGGTGTGCAGGTGTTCGTGGTCGCCGGGGGTATCACCCGGCTGATCCCGCTCACCGGCATAACCCTGCCGTTCGTTTCCTACGGTGGGTCCTCGCTGGTCTCCAATTACATATTGCTCGCCATCCTGCTCAGGATTTCCGACGACAACGCCCGCGAGCAGGCCCTTGCGGACGCGGTCGTGCTCGAGGCCGGGCCGGACCTCTACGGCCCGGTGGCAGCGGCATCGCCCACGGCCGTCACGCAGGTGGTGGGGCCGTGAACAGCATGAACCGCCGGGTGCGCCTGGCCGGACTGGCGACCTGCCTGTTGCTCGTGGCCGTCTTCGTCCAGCTCAACTACCTCCAGATCTTCAGGGCCGGCGCCCTCGACAACAACCCGCTCAACACCCGCAACATCGTCCTCAAGTACGAGCAGCCCCGGGGCGCGATCATCTCGGCGGACGGAGTCACCCTGGCCCAGTCCGTGCCGAGCCACGACCAGTACAAGTACCAGCGCGTTTACCCCGAGGGTGCCCTGTTCGGCCAGATAACCGGCTACTACTCCTTCATCTACGGCACCGACGGTCTGGAAAACGAGTACGACGCCGTGCTCAGCCAGGCCAACGCCTCCGTGACCTTCCCCACCGACCTGCAAGAGGTCAAGAACTTCTTCACCAACCAGCCGGCACCTGACAACCTGCACATCACCGTCCTTGCCCGCTTGCAGCGCCTGGCCGCCAGCGAGCTGGCCGGACGCGCCGGCGCCGTCGTCGCTGTCGTGCCACGCACGGGCGCCGTGCTGGCGATGTACTCCAACCCGACCTACAACCCGACCGCCCTGGCGAGCCACAACCAGGCAACGGAGCAAAAGGCATGGAAGAAGCTGACCTCCGGCCCGTCGTCGCCTCTGGTGGCGGCTGCCTACCGCCAGCGCTTCTTCCCCGGCTCGACTTTCAAGGTCATCACCTCCTCGGCGGTCTACGACCACAAGCCGTCCCTGGCGAACAAGGCGATCCCCGTCTTGACCGGCCTGCCCCTGCCGGATACAGCCAACCAGGTGCTGCACAATTTCGCCGGGGAGGCGTGCGGGGGCAAGCTGCTCGAGCTGTTCACGGTGTCCTGCGACACAGGTTTCGGCCAGCTGGGGCTGGATCTCGGTGGCCAGAACCTCTACGACGAGGCCAGGGCTTTCGGCTGGGACCGGCCGGTGCCCCTCGACCTGCCCGGGGTGGCGGAGTCGTTCTTCCCCCAGCCCTCGACCTTCGTACGCAACGGGGGCGCCCTGGCAAAGTCGGCCATAGGCCAAGAGAGTGTGCAGGCTGTCCCGCTCACCCTCGCCATGGACGCGGCTGCCATCGCCGACAAGGGCGTCATCATGACGCCGCACCTGCTCGGGCGGGTGACCGGATCCCAGGGCCAGACGGTCACGACCTACCACCCCAAACAATGGCTCCGGGCAACCTCGGCCGCGACCGCCGCCGAGGTGACCAAACTGATGCTCTCCGTCGTCAACAGCCCGAACGGGACCGGCGTGGCCGCCCGCATACCCGGCGTGCAGGTGGCGGGCAAGACGGGCACGGCCCAGACGGGCGGCCCGAACATCGAGACCTGGTTCGTCGCCTTCGCCCCCGTCCCCAACCCCCAGATCGCGGTGGCCGTGCTGGTCGAAAACCAGCCGATAGGTACCGAATATCAGGGTGGCACGATCGCCGCCCCGATCGCCAAGGCCATTATCCAGGCCTACCTACAGAACGGAGGAAAGCCGTGAGACCGGCGCCACAGCACGACTGCACGCACGGGCGCCGGGCGTCGGCCCTAATCTGTGGTGGACATGTCATCGCCTGAGGTCTTCAGCGACCGCTACGAACTGGTCCGCCATATCGCCCGCGGCGGCATGGCACAGGTCTACCTGGCCCAGGACCTCCTGCTCGACAGGCCGGTGGCGATAAAGGTCCTTTTCCCCGAGCTGTCCTCGGACCCTTCGTTCGTCGAACGCTTCCGCCGCGAGGCGCAGGCGGCTGCCAACCTGTCCCACGCCAATATCGTCTCCATTTACGACTGGGGCCAGGGCGAGCACACCTACTTCATCGTGATGGAGTACATAGACGGCCAGACCCTGTCGTCTCTCATCCGCCAGGGGCCGCTGGCCCCGGCCCGGGCTGCGGCGATCGGCGCCGACATGGCCGGGGCCCTCGACTTCGCCCACCGGCGTGGCGTGATCCACCGCGACGTCAAGCCGGGCAACGTCCTCATAGACCGGGCCGGTCAGGTGAAGGTGGCCGACTTCGGCATCGCACGCGCCATCAGCCAGGCGAGCGAGGGCCTGACCCAGACCGGAGCGGTCATGGGCACGGCCACGTACTTCTCACCGGAACAGGCCCAGGGGTTGCCGGTGGACGCCCGGAGCGACGTCTACTCGCTCGGCGTCGTGCTCTACGAGATGGTGACCGGCAAGCCACCCTTCTCCGGCGACAGCCCCGTCGCCATCGCCTACAAGCACGTCCGTGAGTACCCGTCCCTGCCGTCCGCCGTCAACGCTTCGGTACCGGCGGACTTCGAGGCCATCGTCATGGCGGCTATGGCCAAGGACCCGGACGACCGTTACCAGAGCGCAGCAGAGCTGAGGGAGGACCTCCAGCGCTTCCAGCAGGGCCAGGCCGTCTACGCCGCCCATCCCGGCGAGAGCCCGGTCGCGACGCGTGTCGTGCAGGCTCCCCCGCCGCGGACCACCAACCCCTACCAGCCGGGGAGGGCGCACGACACCAGCATCATCGAGCCTGTCGCCTACGACGACCTCGACAGCGGTCGTAGGTCGCACGGCGGCTGGTGGGCGGCCCTGTTCGTGTTACTGCTGGCGGTGCTCGGTGTGCTCGTGTTCTTCATCGGGCACAACTCGGGCTGGTGGGGCGGGCCAGGCAATGTCGCCGTCCCGGCCGTCAAGGGCCAGAGCGTGGCCAAGGCGGAGTCCACCCTGTCGAGCCAGGGCTTCAGCAGGTGGAAGGTGACGAAGGTCTACACGAGCCTTGTGCAGCAGGGGTTGGTGGCCGGCACCGCCCCGGCCCAGGGCACCAGGGTGCCGACGAGCCGGACGATCGTGCTCCAGGTGAGCAACGGCGCCCCGCTGGCCCCCGTCCCCTCGGTGCTCGGCAAGAGCTGTAGTGCCGCGGGCTCCACTCTCACCTCCAAGAAGTTCGTCCCCCGCAACCAGCCGCAAAACAGCAACAGCGTGCCGAGCGGCCAGGTCATCGGCACCAAGCCGGCCGGCGGGCAGAACGCACCCGAGGGATCGACGGTGGTCGTGTACTGCTCGGCAGGCAAGAGGCAGACCACGGTGCCCGACCTGACCGGCGACAACCCGGCCGAGGCCGGCGCCAAGCTGCAGGCGCAGCACCTCACGCCCGGGCCCCAGATCATGCAGGTGCCCTCAGTTGACGTGAAGGCGGGCCTGGTGGCCTACACCTCGCCGTCCGCAGGCAATCCCGAGCCCTGGGGGACGGTCGTAACCCTCTATGTCTCAGAGGGCCAGAAGGTGACCACGGTGCCGCCCGACCTGATAGGCAAGACCCAGGCGCAGGCCCAGAAGGAGCTGGCGGCGGTCAAGCTCGGCTTCTCGGTCGTGCCCCAACCGGTCACCAACCCGGCGCAAAACGCCGTCGTCGTACAGACGACCCCCAAGCCCGGCCAGCAGATCCGCCAGGGTCAGGCCGTCACCCTCTACGTCGGCTCGTACACGGGCCCGGCGACCACCACGGCGCCGTCGTCGACCACCACGTCGTCGACCACCACGTCGTCGACGACACCGGCGGCTACGTCCACCACGTCGTCGACGACACCGGCGGCTACGTCCACCACCGCACCAGCCGCCAGTTCGACGACGGCCCCGGCCGCCACTTCGACCACGGCGCCGGCGGTCACGACCAGCACCAGCGCCCCCGGGGCGACCACGACGACGTCGGGGGGCTGAGGGACAGGGAGGTGCCGGTCCCACCCCACGCCGGGGCCGCGGGGCCGCTCAGAGGGCTTTGGCGGCGGCGGGTACCAGCCCGCACGAGGTCAGCCAGTTTGCCAGCAGCCGGTGACCCGCATCGGTGAGGACCGCCTCGGGATGGAACTGCACGCCGTCCACGGGCATCCCGCGGTGGCGCAGGCCCATCACGGTGCCGTCGTCGGCCCAGGCGCTCACCTCCAGCTCCGGGGGGACGCTGGCGCGCTCGACGGCCAGCGAGTGGTACCTGGTGGCGGTCAGGGGCTCGGGCATCCCGGCGAAGATGCCGCGCCCGTCGTGCGACACCTGCGAGGTCTTGCCGTGCAGCAGATGTTGGGCCCGGACCACCTCCGCCCCGAACACCTGGCCGATCGCCTGATGGCCCAGGCAGACGCCGAGCACGGGCACGCGGCCGGCGATAGCTCTGATGGCCGCCGTGCTCACACCGGCGTCCTCCGGCCGCCCCGGGCCCGGGGAAATGAGGACGCCCGCCGGCTCCATCGCCTCGAGTTGCTCGACAGTCACCTTGTCGTTGCGGTGGACGACCGGCGCCGCACCCAGCTCGCCCAGGTACTGCACCAGGTTGTAGACGAACGAGTCGTAGTTGTCGACGACGACGATGGGCCCGGCCACCCCTGGAGGCTACCCCGGGCAGGACGGCCACGCCGCAGGGTACCGGCGCTCGACGAGGCAACCGGTGCACGCCTTGGGCTGGGACCTCGCGTTCACATATCCTCTTAGTCATGCCACGACGCACGAAAGAGGCACCAGGACGGGTCACGCCCAAGGGTGGCGGCCGCCAGGCTCTGGTTTCGACAACCACCAGTGGCCGCTATACGGCGCCCCTACCCTCGGACTACCGCCACAGCCCGTGGTGGGTCCCAGCCTTCATGCTCGCCTTCTTCGGCTGTGGCCTGCTGATGATCGTGCTCAACTACATCAGCCTCCTGCCTTCCGCCCCCTCCAACTGGTACCTGCTGGGCGGGCTGGGCCTGATCATCTGCGGGTTCGTCATCTCGACCCAGTACCGCTGACCCCCCCGCAGTGGCTCAGACTGCCCGAGAGGTGACGGCCGGCAGCGCTCCTCTCGTCGACGGCATACCCGCTTCGCTGGTGGAAGCCAGGGGTATCGAGTACATCCCCGCCAGCCAGCGCTGGGGCAAGCCGTCGCGCCTGTTCGGGCTGTGGGCCGGGTCCGTTTGGAACGTGGAGTTCCTGGTGTACGGCACGTTCGCCGTCGGCATCTTCGGGCTGTCGTTCGCGCAGGCCCTTCCCATCATCGTCGTCGGCAACCTGTCCTACGTGCTGACGGGCCTCGCCAGCCTGCAGGGACCGGCCGCCGGCACGACCGCCCTGACCGTCAGCCGGGCCGCCTTCGGCACCCGGGGCAACCGCCCGCTTGCCCTCTTCAACTGGCTCACCCAGGTCGGCTTCGAGACCGAGGGCATCGCCCTCATCGTCATCGTCGCCGAAGCGATGCTGGCCAAGGGTGGTGCCACCGCAGGCAACCTGGCCAAGGCCCTGCTCATAGTGGGTGCGGTCGCCGTACAGGCGGTGCTGCCCCTCATCGGCCACACGGCGATGCTGCGGTTCCTGCGCTGGCTCGCCTACCCGTTCATCGTCCTGTTCGTGGTCATGGCCATCATCACCGCAGGCAAGGTCAACCTCCACGCCGAGAGCCACGGCGCCGGCTGGGGCAGCCTGATGGTGTTCCTCGCCCTGGTGATCTCCACCGGCGGCCTGGGTTGGACTGAGAACGCCAGCGACTACTCCCGGTACCTGCCGGCCGACACCGACCGCAAGCGGATCGTCGCCGCTGTCACCCTCGGCGCCGCCATCCCCTCCATACTCCTCGAGGTGCTGGGCGCCGCACTGGCAACAGCGGTGCCGGTGGCCCACGCCGGCGGCCTCACCTCGGTCAACGGACTGGCGTCGGTCTTCCCCGGCTGGTTCGTCTGGCCCTACTTCGTCTTCGCCATCCTGCAACTGTTCGCCATCAACAGCATGGACCTGTACTCGTCTGGCGTGACCCTGCAGAGCCTCGGGCTCAAGCTCAACCGTTACTACTGCGTGCTGGTCGACAGCGTCGTCTGCGGCGGCCTCACGGCCTACGCCGTGTTCTCACTGCGCTTCGGCCAGCTCCTGTCGGACTTCGTCCTGTTCATCATCGTCTGGCTGGCTCCCTGGTTCGCCATCTACTTCGTCGACTACCTGCTGCGGGGAAAGCGCTACGACAGCCGCGCCCTTTTCGAGCACAGGCAGGGCACCTACTTCAGGCGCAACGGAGTGCACTGGCCGGCCATCGTCGCCCAGGCGGTCGGCATGGCCGCGGCCATGGCCTGGCTCAACGCCTACTCACCATGGGTTTCGCCCCTCTCCAGCCGCCTGGGAGGGTCGGACTTCAGCGTCTTCATGGGCTTGACCTTCGGCGGAGGCCTCTACTGGCTCCTGGCCCGCAAGGGCGTCAGGCGGGAGGCCGCCCTCCTACCGCCGGACGACTGACCCGGCACGCAGCACCCCGCCCCGGCCGGGGCAACCTGGACGCCGGGTTACAGCCGAGTTACACAGATGTGACGCTCCCCAACCTTGTCCACAGCTGTGGATTTCATTCGGCTGCCTCCAGGATGCAGGCCGTGGCCACCCCGCCGTCCCCCACAGCGCAGACTCCGGCGTACCTCCCGGGGCCCGCTCCAGAATGCAGGCCCGCTACCGCATTCGCGAACAACCCGGCCCCGGCCGCACCGAAAGGGCAGGTCACAGCTAGTTCGCCCCCCTCGGGGTTGACCGTGGACAGGTCGACCCCGACCTCGTCGGCCCACGCCAGTACACCGGCCGAGCTCAGTTCCAGGACATGCCAGCGACTGACATCGCCGGGCCGCAGGGATGCCCGCAGGAGGGCGGCGGTGGTGGCGGGGGCCATGGCCAGCGGGCCGACCTCGGGGGAGGCCCCGGCCACGGCGAAGGAAACGAACCGGGCCCGCACGGCCAGGCCGAGCTGCCTGGCCCGGCGCTCCTCGGCAACCAGGACGGCTGCGGCACCGTCGCCCTCCAGGCAGAAGTTGCCGGCTGTCACCACGCCACCCTCCAGGTAGAGCGCCGGCAGCTCGGGTGCACCGAGGACTTCGAGCGATGGGAGGACGTTCTCGTCGAGCGGCTGGGGCGCCCCGCTACCGGGGCGGACCGCCGGGCTGGAGCGACCGGAGCCCCGGGCCTGGCCCGAACCGGGCACGGAGGCACCGGGCCCCCCGCCTCGCGGTCCGGTACCGGCGGCGCCCGGGACAACGATGAAAGGTGTCCGGGCGGGCTGGGCCCTCGCCGCCCTGCGGCCGCTCTCCGCGGCCCATTGGTCCAGCCTGGAGCGCGTGAGGCCCCGGGCAGCAGCAGCACGTTCCGCGGCCAAGCCGGGGGGGAGGAACCCGCCTGGTGCCGGGTACCGTTCCGCCAGGCGTCCACCGAGGGGCTTGCCCGTGTTGGGCTGGGCCAGCGCCGCCCCCAAGGGGACGAGGGACGTCATCTCCGCCCCTCCGGCGACGACGACCCCGGAGCTCCCAGCCAGCACCGACTGCGCCGCCCAGTGGACGGCGCGCGCCGAGCACGCCCCGTCGCTCCCCACCGTCGCTGCGGGCACCGACTCGGGCCAGCCGGCAGCCAGCACGGCACGGCGCCCCAGGTCGGCGGCCTGCGCGCCGACCTGGGAAGCGCACGCCCACACCACGTCGTCGACGTCGGCGGCGTCGGCCCCGGCGCGTTGGAGCAACCAGGACAACACTTCGGCCGACAGGTCGACCGGGTGCCAGCGCGAGAGGACGCCGTCGCGGCGTCCGTAGAGCGTCCTCACCGCTTCGACCACGACGGCCCGCAGCGGGCGACCATCCTCCTGGCCCGGTCCGGCCGGGGGCCTGCGGGCCAGGGGGTTGCGGGCCGGGGCGAGCCGGCGCTCAGCCACCGGGAGCTTCGGGCCCGGTCGGCCCCGACCTGAGCGTCAGTGCACCCCGACGCCGACGAGCCGGCCGACAAGATAGGTCACACCGGCAGCGAGCATGCTCACGGCCAGCTGGCGCAGGGCGCTGCGCCAGGCCGAGCGCCCTGTCGCCTGAGCGAGCAGGATCCCGATGACGGTCGTGGCCACCACCACCAGGCCGATGGAAGTGAAAGTGGCAGCACCCCCCGCCAAGAAGAACCACGGCACCAGCGGCACGACCGCGCCCACGGCGAAGCTGACAAAGGACGAGGCCGCCGCCGGGTAGGGCGACGATATGGCGGAGGGGTCGACACCGATCTCCTCGCGCGCATGGGTTTCCAGTGCCAGCTCGGGCGTTCGCATCATCACCCGTGCCAACGAGGCGGCGGCGTCGGGCGTGAGGCCGCGACGCTGGTAGACCTGGGCCAGCTCCTCGAGCTCGGCTTCGGGGTCGAGCCGCAAAGCCCGGCGCTCGATCTCCAGCTCACGGTGCAGGAGCTCCCGCTGGGCGGACATCGAAACGTACTCGCCCGCCGCCATGGAGAAGGCTCCCGCCAGGAGGCCTGCCAGGCCGGCGAGGCGGACGTAGGAGGCACCCGGCTGGGCGCCCGCCACCCCCAGGATCAACGAAACGTTGGTGACGAGGCCGTCGCTCGCCCCGAAGACCGCCGCCCGCGCCGCACCCCCCTGGACGTTGCGGTGGTGGTGCTCCGTGGAAGCGTGCAGCTCGGCGGCTACAGGGTCACCGCCGTGAGTGGTCTCGCTCATATGACGGCTATGACGGCGATCAAGTTGAACATGCCGTGCGCGACCATACCCGCACCGAGACGGCCGGTCAGTTTGGCCGTGTAGCCGAGCACTGCTCCGAAGAGGAAGAGGGCGCACACGACCGACACGTTGCCCAACCCGCCCGCCTCACCGAGGTGGGCCAGGGCGAAGAGGCCGGCCTGTGCCCAAACCGCACCGTGGCCGCCGAGGCGCGCCTGTAGTGCCGTGCGCAGGAACCCCCGGAAGAACAGCTCCTCGAAGAAGGGGGCGCCTACGGCCACCACCACGGCTATCGCCACCAGGCCCACCTCGTGGCCCTTCTGCCCGGTGACGATCTGGGCGTTGCTGCCGGCGAAGCGGGTATGGGCGAAAGCAGCCACGACGATGCTGCTGGCCACCAAGCCCGTGACCATGGCCAGCATGCCCCAACCCAGGTCCGCTGGCCTGAACGACAGGCCGAAGTCCCTGCGCAGGCTGCGGGTGCCATAGCGGCGGGACACGAGCACGGCGGTGCCCACCATCGCCGTCCACAGGCCGACTTCCCCGAGCACCGTCAGCAGGGCGCTGTCCGAGCTGTTGACCGAGCTCTGGCCGGTCGCAGCCAGGGCCACGCCCTCGAGGATGGTGGCGAGCACGAAACCGACGGCCGCCCCGAGGAGGCCCCACCATGCCGCCTTGGCCGGGATGACGGGTGCGGGGGCTCCGGCCGGAGGTCCTTGCCCGTCGCCAGCCGCCGGGGGCCATACCGGGCCAGGGCCCGGCCAGGGTTGGGCTGGCCGCGGCCAGAGCGGGCCGCCCGGTGCCGGCTGGGCGGGGCTCGGCGCACCCGGAGCCCAGCTCGAGGGGCCACCTGGCCACCCTCCGGTCGAAGCCAGCCACTCGGGCGCCGGCTGTCCGAAGGCCGGCCACCCCGGAGCCGGCCCGGGCGCAGGCACCAGCACGGGGTACCACAGCACGGGGAGGGGCAGGCTGCCGTAGGGGCTCGTGGGAAGCGGCATCCGGGCATCCGGCACTCCTCGACGCTACCGTGTCCACAGGCAACGGGCCGCGAGGCGCGCTGGTGGTCCGCGCCCCCGGCTCTCCTGGCGCCGGGAGGGCAAAGTCATCTACGCTGGTGCAGCAGGCCGTAGCCTGGGTCTGGCTGACGCGTGCCGGCTCGCTCACCGGTCGCCGGGTTTGCCCTGGCCGGGGACGCCGAGCCGCTAGCGGCGCCCCAGGCGGCGTGACCAGGCCCTACCTAGGAGGCAACCAGTGAAACGTCCCTTTCAGCCCAACAACCGGCGACGGGCCAAGCGCCATGGGTTTCGCCACCGGATGGCGACCCGCGCCGGGCGGGCGGTGCTCAAAGCCCGGCGCCTGAAGGGCCGGGACCGCCTGGCAGCTTGAGGTGGAAGGCACCGCGACGCACCTCCTTCCAGGACTTGCGAGGCGCCGCTACCAGCCGATCAGGGCCGATAAGCGTTTCCTTCGTGCCGGGTCGGTGCCCGGCCACGTTGGCGTTCGCCGTTGGCAAGAAGGTCGGCAACGCCGTCGTTCGCAACCGCTTGCGCAGGCGCTTGAGGGAGCTTGTGCGGCTGCGCCTCGACCTGAGGTGCGGCGTGTACCTGGTCCGGGCACGCCCGGAGGCGGCACAGCTGGGCTTCGAGGAGCTGGGCGCCTGCCTGGTGCAGGCCACGAAGCCGTTCGCGGCACCCGGGAAGACTGCCGGGGCCGGAGAGCAGCCCCGGCAATGAGCCCCGGAGACACCCCGGCCACGCGCCCGCTGCCTGCGCGCCTTCTGATCGCTCTGATACGCCTGTACCGGGGCTACAGCGCCCATCGCAGCCCGGCCTGCCGCTTCACCCCGTCGTGCGCCGAGTACGCACTCGGGGCCGTCGAACGTTTCGGGGCATGGAGAGGCTCGGGGTTGGCACTGCGCCGCCTCGGCCGCTGCCGGCCCGGGGGACCGTTCGGGTACGACCCCGTGCCCGAGATCGAGGACGACGGCCCGCCCCCAGGAAAGGAGGAGCGCCGGTGACCGCGCTCAGTCAGCTGGTGGGGTGGGTGCTCGCCGGTTTCTACTCGCTGGTACCCAACTACGCCTTCGCCATCATCATGCTGGGCCTGACCTTCATGGCCCTGGTGGTGCCCCTCACGCTCAAGTCGACGCGCTCCATGCTGGCCATGCAGCGCTTGCAACCCAAGCTGAAGCAGCTCCAGCAGCAGCACAAGAACGACCGCCTGGCCCTGAACCAGGCCATGACGGAGCTGTACAAGGAAGAAAACGTCAGCCCGTTCGGCAGCTGCATACCGACCCTGATCCCGCTACCGCTCTTCTACGTGCTGTACCGGGTGATCAGCGGCCTCAGCCACGTTGCGTGCACGGCCAAGAGCGGTCTCGTATGCACCGCCGACCCGCTGTACCTGAGCAAGAGCACCAAGATGTACAAGGCGCTCGTGCACAGCGTGACGAACCCGAGCGCCTACCCGGGCCATGGCGCGCACATCCAGTCGCTCGGCCTGGACCTCGGGACCAGCGCCTGGACATCCATTACCAAGCACATCGGTGCCGGCCAGCTGTTCGGAGCCCTCTTCCTCCTGCTGGTCATGATCGCGGCCAACTACTACCAGCAGGTCCAGATCAGCAACCTCAACCCGATGGTCCGCCAGAGCCAGCAGAGCAACCCGCAGATGAGGCTCATGCGGGTGTTCCCGGTCATCTTCGGGCTCATATGCGTCCGGCTGCCGTCGGGTCTCGTGCTTTACTACGCCGTGTCAGCGCTCTTCCGGGTGGGACAGCAGTGGATGATGTACCGGTACGACCCGCAAGTGAAGGCGTTGGTGGCCAAGGATGCCCGCGACCTGCAGGTGATCGAGGCACGCCTGGATGAGACCGACTCAAAGGCCCCCAAGCAGACCGCTCGCCCGCGTGGGCAGGAGCGGCCCGGGGCGAGGCTGCCGGTGGTGCGTGGGCAACAAGCCCGCGGCCAGCAGACGCCCGGGACAGCCAAGAGCCAGCCTCGCAACCCCGCTGCCGTCCCCGGCGGGGACAACCGCAACCGCAACCGAAGACGCAGGGGGAGATAGATGGACTGGGTGGAGACGACGGGCCGTACGGTCGAGGAGGCCAGGAAGGTCGCCCTCGAGCAACTCGGCGTCGAGGAGTCCGACGCGGACGTCGAGGTCATCGCCGAGCCCAAGATCGGCTTGTTCGGCCGTCTCAAGGAGGAGGCCCGGGTACGGGCCCGGGTGAAGCCCCGCTACCCGCGCTCGAAGGGCGAGCGGCGGGACCGCCGCCGCTCCCGTTCCGGTGCCCACGACGCCTCTAAGCCCGCCGGCGAGGAAGCCGCCACCAAGGGCCGCTCCCCCGCGCCGGCTCCGGCAAGTGAGCGGTCACAGCCCGGTGACATCGAGACCGGTGAGGAGGTTGCACCGGCCGGAGGCCCCAAAAACGGTGGTGGTCGACGACGCTCACGCGCCGGGGCGGGCAGCGGGCGGCCAGTCCCAGCCCAGACATCGGACGCCGAAGGCACTAACTTCAACGGGGTGACAAACGTACCGAGCGAAGAGCAAGCCCGCCTGGGCGAGGAGTTCCTCCGAGGCCTGTTGAAGGAGCTCGGCACTTCTGCCAATGTCAGCTCGAACCAGAGCGAGGGCACGGTGGAGATCTCGATCACGGGCGATGACCTGGGCACCCTGATAGGTCCGAAGGGAACCACCCTCCTGGCGCTACAGGAACTGACCCGTACCGTCCTCCAGCGGCAGTCAGCTCCGGGCGAGTCCCGCCTGGTCGTCGACATAAATGGCTACCGCAAGAAGCGCCAGGAGGCGCTGGCTCGCTTCGCCCGGCAGGTTGCCGACGAGGTCGTCTCCACAAACAACAGGCGCGCCCTGGAGCCGATGCCCGCTGCCGACCGCAAGGTCGTGCACGACGCCGTGACCGCCATAGAGGGTGTCACCAGCATCTCGGAGGGCGAGGAGCCCAACCGGCGCGTCGTCCTCATGCCGTCCGGCAGCGACAGCTCCGAGGACTGAGGGCCCGCACCCCAACGGGGTGTCGGAGGTGCTGGCAGGAGTGCCGACGAGATCGACGGGCGGTTCGCCCTCGGGCCAGCCTGAGCCGCCCGTGTGGGCTGCACGAGAGGGCTCGCACCTGCAACTCCGTCAAGAGCAGCAGGCTCGTCTGACCCAGCTCCTCGACCGAGCGCGTGGCTTTGGCTTCTTCGGGCCGGGGCCTGTCGAGGAGCACCTCGCCCGCAGCCTGGCCTTCGCCGCGTTCGTTACCGGCCCGCCGCTTAGGGCCGCCGACCTCGGGAGTGGCGGCGGTGTACCGGCCCTCGTCCTGGCAGTCCTGTGGCCGGGTTCCGAGTGGGTGCTCGTAGAGAGCAACCAACGCAGAGCAGAGTGGCTGCGCCATGCCGTGGCTGACCTGGGCCTGGAGGACCGCTGCACCGTCGTATGTGACCGTGCCGAGACCGTCGCTCGCACCGAGCTCCGCCATGCGTGTGACCTGGTGACAGCCAGGAGCTTTGCCCCCCCGGGCACCACGGCGGAGTGCGCTGCGCCCCTGCTTCGCCTGGGCGGTGAGTTGCTGGTGGCGGAACCGCCCGAGGGCGAGGCCACGCTCCGGTGGGCGCCGGAAGGCCTCCTGAAGCTCGGGTTGCGGCTACGGGCGCTGGGCTCCGTGGTCACCTCGGCTGGCCCCGCTCAGATCGCGGCCCTCGCCTGCATCGAGCTCGCTGGCGACCGCTACCCCCGCCGAGTGGGGATCCCGTCCAAGCGGCCGTTGTTCTGACAAACGTGTCGGCGAAGTGGCCCCCACCTGCCCGAGTCCACCATCGGTCGCCGTCAGCACACCCTCCGTCGCCCCACCATTCTGGCCAGGTCAGGGTTTCACGTGAAACATCGAGCCAGGGGGAGCCGGGGGTACTTCGACCCCCCAGTCCGGCACCACCCGCGGCAGTAAGCCGCTGACGACACCTTCCTGCCCAATCGGCTCCAGCCGCCATACATGCCGGGGTTGGCCACGGAGCAGCCGCTGGAACGGCCGCCATGGCCAACCGCCTCTCCATCTGGACCACCACCCCGCATTGTCAGTTCTTGGCCCCGTCGTTGGAGACCTCGGACCAAGAGGGCGGGACCGCAATGGTGCCGACTGTCGTGCAACGGCACGTGGACCTTCGCTGCCGGCTCGCGAGGGCCGTACCGGGGCGAGAGCCGGCTCGGGCGGTCGTCGGCCCCTGCCCGGCCTGAAGCTGCACCAATGGCGGCCTCGCCCCAGGACGAAGTGGGGCGTGCGGCGGCACCAGGGCCACCGTTGCGGCACCTGCCGGCCCCGCAGGCCGACCGAGGCCAGTCTCCGCTACGGCGTCACCGGCTCCGCGCCCCCGGCGCCATGTACGAGAGGGCCTGGCGACAGTGGCAAGAGTGGCTCGGCCAGCGCCGGCACAGGCGCAGGCGCAGGCACAGGCGCAGGCACAGGCGCAGGCGCAGGCGCAGGCACAGGCGCTGCGCGGCGCTGCTCAGGCCCCTGCCCGTCCCCACAACCTGCGCGACGTCGTGGTCGGAGCTCATCCGAGCACGGATGCGGGGGGCAGCGGTGTGCCGTCGGCCCTGTGGCGACCCAAGGAGCCTCCGATGCGGCTGCACGGAGGCCCTGCTTGGTTCGCGACAAGCCGGTGGCGGTGACACTAAACCGTCCGCCCGTCGGAGTGAGGGTGAGCGGCCGGGTGTCGCCTGAAGCCAGGACCGGAGCGCGTGGCCGCCAAGACGACACGAACCCCGAAGCCACCCCCGGGTGACGACCTCGCGACCGCCAAGATCGGCCGCAACATCGGCGGACCGCGCGTCGAAGTGTTCCACGTGAAACACGAGTGAGCGGGAAAATCCCTCCGGGCCCTGGCGATGCCGGGACAGCCCAGCCGGGCCGGCGGTGCCAACGCACGGCATGTGAGAGGGCCTCCTTGCCCATGGTGCTGTGATGCACCATTCGGAGGCGCCACCCCCCACCCTTGCCGCGCGCCGGCTGTCCCGAAAGGTACTGCGTTCGCATGCCGTGGTCGGAGGGGCTCACCTGTGGGACTGCTAGCGGCCCGGGTGCTTCGCAGCTGTACGTCAGCCGTGCCCAAGAGCGCCCTTCTCCGCAAGAGCCCAGCGCGGCCCCGCCCGCGCCGCCCGCGCCGTCGGAAATGTGCCGCGAACCAGCTCGGTGCTTGCTGCGGCCTACCCGGGCGCGGGAAGATGAAGGCCGCCATGACTGACGCTGAGCACGAGACGAAGGTCGCGGGTTCGAGCGCCGAGACTGAGGGCGGCGTTGGCGCCCTCGACCACGAGAAGACCGGCGGCTCGAGCGGCCACGGTTCTGGCCCCCCCAAGCGGGCCTTGGATGACGAAGCCTCGGAGCAGCGGCTTCCCTCTGATGTGGAGCCCGGCGGCTTCGACCACCTGCAACAGACAGCCAGAGACCTCGAGGACAGGGTCGATCTTGGCCCGATGGGCACGACCAAACCACCGCTCCCGCGGGTCATGGCCATCGCCAACCAGAAGGGCGGGGTCGGCAAGACCACGACCGCCGTGAACCTCGGTGCCGCACTCGCCGAGCTGGGCTACCGCATCCTGGTCGTCGATCTCGACCCTCAGGGCAACGCCACGACGGGCCTCGGGGTCAACGCCCGCAACCTGGAGGCCTCCGTCTACGACGTGATCCTTCACGACGTGGCCATCGAGGACTGCATCGAGCCGACGAACGTCCGCAACCTCTTCGTCGTCCCGGCGACCATCGACCTGGCCGGAGCCGAGATCGAGCTGGTACCTGCCTTCAGCCGCGAGCTGCGTCTCAAGAAGGCCATAAACACGGTCCTGGACGATTTCGACTTCGTCCTCATCGACTGCCCCCCTTCACTCGGCCTGCTGACGGTCAATGCCCTTGCGGCAGCCACCGAAGTGGCCGTGCCCATCCAGTGCGAGTACTACGCCTTGGAAGGCCTCGGCCAGCTGCTCAGCAACATCCAGCGGGTGAGGGCCAACCTGAACCCCGGCCTCATCGTCACCACCATCATCATGACGATGTTCGATGCGCGGACCCGGCTCGCCGAACAGGTCGTGGCCGAGGTCAGGTCGCATTTCGGGGACCGGGTCTGCCGCAGTGTCGTGCCACGTACGGTCCGACTGTCCGAGGCGCCCTCCTACGGCCAGCCGATCATCATCTTCGATTCGTCGTCCCGCGGCGCAACTGCGTACCGCGAACTTGCTCGGGAGGTAAGCGGTGGTGCGCCGCAGCGGGTTGGGTAAGGGCCTGGGTGCCCTGATACCGACGGACGTCCTCAAGGACAGGGGCAGCCTGGCTGAGATCGCCGTAACTGCAGTGCGCCCCAACCGACGGCAGCCGCGGGCCCACTTCGACGAGGAAGCGCTGGCATCCCTGACGGCCTCGGTGCGCGAGATAGGCATCCTTCAGCCCATCCTCGTACGCCAGACGGGCACGGAGGAGTACGAGCTCATTGCCGGGGAACGCCGGTGGCGGGCAGCCCGGAGGGCTGGGATGGCGACGATAACGGCGATCATCCGGGCGGCGTCCGACAGCGAGAGCCTCGAGCAGGCGCTCATCGAGAACCTCAACCGGGCCGAGCTCAACCCCCTGGAGGAGGCGGCCGGTTACCAGCAGCTCATCGAGGACTTCGGCCTCACCCACGAACAGATGTCAGCCCGAGTCGGCAAGAGCCGCGCCGCCATCACGAACGCGCTCCGTCTCTTCCAGCTGCCTCCATCCGTACAGCGCCTCGTGGCAGAAGGCAGGCTCAGTGCCGGGCACGCCCGCGCCCTCCTCGGCACCCCGGACCGGGCCTTCCAGGAGGCTCTCGCCCGTAAGGCGGCCAACGAGCAGATGTCCGTGCGAGCAGTGGAGGATGCCGTCCGGGAGCGCAACCAGGTGGCGTCCTCGGACGAGGCACCCGCCGGCAAGAAGGCAAGGGCGCAGCTCAGGCCGCCTGGCATTCTCGAGCTCGAGGAGCTCCTCGCCGACCACCTGAGCACCAGGGTCCGGGTCGACATGGGTGCCAACCGGGGCCGGGTCGTCATCGAGTTCGCGACGCTCGAGGATCTGGAGCGCATCTACAAGGCGATGACCGAGCCCGAAGAGGCTTGATCCCTAACCCTGAGCCCTCTCCGCCGCGGGATGCCATAATCGTAATTACGCGCCACGGCTTTAGGGTTGTCCCCCAGAAAGGTCGCCTCGAGCGGAGGGCCTCGCGTCCACGCAGCTGAATACAGGAGGCCGGCCCGAGGGCCGGCCTTCGAGTGTCAACCGCTAGTTCAGAAGGGCCCCACCTTCACCTCATCCACACCTGTGCACAGGGCTGTGGAAATCGAGCCCGGACCTTTGTCGCAAGTACGGACAAGCAGCTCAGGACAGGTGGCGGCCGATCTCCTGAAGTAGCTGGGCCTTGCCCTTTGCGCCCACCAAGCGCACTCGAGGCTCGCCGTCCTTGAACAGGATGAGGGTCGGGATGCTCATCACGTCGAAACGGCGAACGATGTCGAGGTTGTCGTCGACGTTGACCTTGCTGACCCGCAGCCGGCCTTTGTTCTCCTCGGCGATCTCTTCCAGGACCGGCTCGATGAGCTTGCAGGGACCGCACCATTCGGCCCAGAAGTCAACGAGCACGGGCTCTTCCGCAGACCCGATCTCCTCGTCGAAGGTTGAGTCCGTCAGTGCTTTGGTCAACTCGGACATCGTCCGTCCTTTCTGAGCCCCGGCGAAGTTGGGGCGTTCGCCAGTTGCACTAAACAACGAATCGCTCGGCTGAGACATTCCGCCCGTAGGCGGACGGCCTGCCGCGCCGCCCAAGTAACCAGCCGGCCCCGACGCACGGGTGCACCGCTGTGGGGCAGCCCGGCTCCTCGAACGCGGTCCGAGAGGCCGGGAGTGCCAGCGCACCAGGACGAGGGAAGTGGGGTCGCTAGCCCGCCAGCGGCTGGTGCGACTCCAACCACCGCTCTACGTCGATGGCGGCGGCGCAGCCGCTGCCGGCGGCGGTGACAGCCTGGCGGTAACGCCTGTCCGCGATGTCGCCGGCGGCGAAGACTCCGTCGACGCTGGTAGCCGTGGTGCCGTCATGGGTGACCACGTAGCCGTCGGTGTCGAGCCGGACCTCGTCACGCAGGATGTCGGTGTTGGGAGCGTGACCGATGGCCACGAAGACCCCGGTCACAGGAAGGATGCTCTCGGTGCCGTCCTTGACGTTGGCCAGCTTCAGGCCCTCGACCTTGCCCTCACCGAGCAGCGCGGTGGCGACGCTGTCCCAGGCGAAGTGGATCTTCGGGTTGGCGAACGCCCTCTGCTGCATGATCTTCGAGGCTCGAAGCTCGCTGCGGCGATGGACGAGCGTCACGGACTCGGCGAACTTGGTCAGGAAGGTCGCCTCCTCGACCGCGGAGTCCCCGCCACCCACAACCGCGATGTTGTGGCCCCGGAAGAAGAACCCGTCACAGGTGGCGCAAGTCGACAGGCCGTGGCCGATCAGCTCCCTCTCCCGCGGCAGGTCGAGCAGCAGCGAGCGCGCTCCCATGGCCACGATCACGGCTTTGGCCTCCACCTGGATCTCGTCACCCGTGGAGGGGTCGCGGTACCAGACGGTATGCGGTCCGCCGTCCTGCAGCTTGACCCGGGTGGCCTTGGCGCCAACGAGGTTCGCCCCGAAACGCTCCGCCTGGGCTCGCATCTGCCCCATGAGAACCGGCCCGAGGACCCCATCGGGGAACCCCGGGAAGTTTTCCACCTCGGTGGTCAGCATCAGCTGGCCACCCGGCTGGTCGGAGGTCGAGGACGGCTCGCCCTCGAGCACCAGTGGCGACAGGTTGGCGCGCGCCGTGTACAGCGCAGCAGTCAGGCCCGCGGGCCCCGAACCTATGACGACGACTTCGATGCTGTGGTCAGCTTCCATTCTTGCTCCTCACCCCGTATGTCAACTCGGACGGTGCCGGTGGTATTCCGCAGCCTCAGGCCGCCGCTCAGCTGTGCCGGGACGCCCGGCGGCGGGACATCACCAGGGCCCCGGCCAGGAACAGCGCGCCGCCTATGACCACGTACCCCAGCCAGACCCGGCGCCCGAGCGGTTGGACGGGCACGTAGGCATCCCAGATCCGGACGACGCCCAGCGTGGCGAGCACGGCCGCCGTGACGAGCGAGACGACGACCACAAGCCCGTACACGAGCAGTCTCAGAGCCGTCACGACCTTGACGGTGGTGCGGCTCTTGACCCGGGCCACCGTGTCGATGACCCTCTCGCTCAGCTCCCCGGCCCAGCCGGCACCACCAGATGTGGCACTCCCGGGCCGGCCGTCCGTGTTGGCGCCCTGGCCTGGCGCGGCGTCCACGTCCCGGCCTTCGGTGGTCGTCGGCTCTGAACCCTCCATGGGGGCAGACTAGCCCTCAGCCCCGGTTGACGACCAAGCTGCAGCGAGGTAGCGGGGCGCCGCGCCGGCAGCTCAGCTCAGCTCACAGAGACGCTGGTGATCTCCGCCTGGTGCGTCGGGCCCGGGTCCAGCATCCAGAGCAGCACCCAGCTCGCCCTCCTGCCGCCGAGCGAGAAGCTCGTGCTCCCCTGGATCCCCGACTGGCGGGAGACCGCCTTACCCCAGCCGGGCAGGGAGGCGTGGTCCGAAGTGGACACGAAGGCCTCGGCAGTCCAGCCCGACATCGTCGTCTTGACGCGGAGCTGGTGCAGGCTGGCCGTGCGCCCGAGTTGCAACACCACCCCCAGGCCGTCGTAACCCCCGAAGTCGGGCCCCTTGTAGATGTAGCTCTCCCAGACCGCCGAGGAGCCCGGGTGGAGGATGTCGGGCAGGGTGGAAAGGTGGTCATGGGGGCGCAGGCCCCTCTGCGCCAGGGTCAGCTCGTGGACCCCGGTGATGGGCACTGTCGATGCGGTCGTCGCCGTCGGGTGCTGCTGAGCCGGACCGGCGCCGCCCTGACCTGCGGAGTTGCGACCAGCACCCCGATGGCCGGCGTCGACGAGGGCCAGGGCCACGGCCGCCCCGGCCACCAGGAGCGCCGTGACGACGACGCTCGCCGCCCGGCCGGTGCGCCGCGGACGCCCGGCCGGTGGGCGGGTGGCGGGACCGCGCTCGACGGAGCCGCCACGGCCCACAGTCCCCCTGTCCGTGCGACGGCGCGCTCCTACCTCCTGCCGCTCGGCGCGGGTGGCGTCCGGCGCGGCAGGGTCGGTGACGGTCGTGGCACCGACCTCGGGGGCACCTGGTCGGGCACGAACCGGAGCGGCTGCAGGGCCGAGCTTGAGGTAGCCCCCCGGCTCCAAGGGGGGGTCGCCCATGCGCCGGCGCGCCGATATGAGGGCACCGGCCAGCTCCAGGGCCGAACCGACACGCTGGGAGGGCTCCTTCACCAGCAGCGAGGAAACGATCTCGGTCAGTACCGGCGGGAGGTCGGAGCGCTCACCGGCCAGGTCCGGCGCTGGCTGCTGCACGTGGGCGAGAGCCGTGGCCATGTCGTTGCCCGCCTTGAACGGGGGGCTGCCGGCGAGCATCTCGTACATCACGACCCCGAGGGAGTAGAGGTCGGCACGGGCGTCGGGCTCCTTGCCCTCCACCTGCTCGGGGGCAATGTACTTCGGCGTCCCGAGCAGCGCCCCGTTGGCAGTCAGGTCGTTGGTGGTCGTGGCGGCCTTGGCGATCCCGAAATCGGCAACCTTGACCCGGACCAGCCCGGGCCCCTCGTCCCGCAACAGGACGTTGGCCGGCTTGACGTCCCTGTGGACCAGTCCGTGGGCATGGGCGTGGGCGAGTGCATCTGTCACCTGCAGGGCGATGGCGACCGCCAGCTCGGGCGACAGCGGTGCCGAACGCGCCACCAGGTCCTTCAGCGTCTCGCCCGGGACGAGCTCCATGACGATGAAGGCCGTGCTCGGGTGCTCCGGCCAGGCGATCTCGGGCCGCTCCCGCTCGTCGCGGGACCAGTTCGTCGACAGCACCGTGCCGGGCCCGGCACCGCTGTCGCCGATGACCTCCACCCCGGCGTCGAAGATGGCGACGATCCCGGGATGCACGAGCCGGGCGGCGGTGACGGCCTCGCGCCGGAACCGCTCCCGTAGAGCGGGGTCCGCCGCAAGGTGCGGCAACAGCATCTTGACCGCCACTGGACGGCTGAGCACGTCGTCGCGGCCTTCCCAGACCTCCGCCATACCCCCGCGGGCCAGAAGCCGGACGAGCCGGTAACGGCCGGCGAGGGCCCGTGGCACTCCGGGTGCTAGACCTGCCACGACCGCAGGCTACCGCTTGGCCGTGGCTGTTGGCCGCCTGGTGCCGCGCGGCGGCGCCCGTCAAACCTGGCCGCGCTCCCACGCCACCCCGACGGCACCGGGCCCCGCGTGGGCGGCGACGACGGGCCCGATGTCCGCTGTCACGAGCGGGGTGGCCGGGGTCACGTCGGAGAGAAGCTCGACGAACGCGTCGAAATCAGGGGCGTTGCCATTGAGCAGGGCCAGCCGCTGGAGGGGGCCGGCGGCGCGCACCTTGTCGGCCAGGTAGCGCAGCGCACGCGCCCGGGTGCGCTGGCGGGACTCTTCCTCCACGACCCCGTCGCGTATCTCGATCACCGGCTTTATGGACAGCAGGGTCCCGAGGACAGCGCGGGCGTTGCCGATGCGACCGCCTTTGCGCAGGTTTTCCAGGGTGTCAATAGCTCCGTAAACCGCCACCCTGCGCTTGGTCGACTCGGCAGCGGCGACGACGCCGTCCACGCCCGACCCGCGCGCCGCCGCCTCGGCTGCCGCCAGGGCCACCATGCCCTCGCCCATCGTCACGCTAAGCGAGTCGACCACCACCACGGGCACGTCCAGGGCCGCCTCCCGCGCACCCTGGGCAGCCGCCTCGTAGGTGGCCGACACCCGCGAGGAAAGAGTTACGCACACGACACCGTCGGCCCCGGACTCGGCTGCGGATCGGAAGGCGTCGGCGAACGCGCCTGGCGACGGTGCGGCCGTCGAGGGCAGCTCGTCGCAGGTCGCCGCCCGTTGCCAGAAGTCCGCTGTGCTCAGCTCGACCCTGTCCACCAGCTCGGTGGCGCCGAAGCGGACATGCAAGGGCACGAGCGCTATACCGAGCTCCTCCGTCGTGCGCGAAGGCAAGTCGCAGGCGGTGTCGCTCACTACTCTTACCGGCACTGGGCTCCTCGGGCTAGGCGTGGACGACGCAGGAGCTTAGCCCCGGGGACCGGCCGTTGTCGCGCCCCTGACCAGGGCGGCGGTGCCGGCTCGGGCGGGTCCCCCTCATGGGGCTCAGGCCGGCCAGGTGAGCCGCTGGCGGTGGTGGACAGGCCCGGGCACCCGGCTAAGCCCCCCTCGCCAGCCGCCCGAGCGAGAGGTTGTCGATCTCGCTGATACGCAGGCGCCTGGCGCTCAGGAGGTAGGTCGCCGCCCCGGCTACGACGATCACAGCCAGCCTCGCAAGCGAACCCACGAAGCTCGACGGCTCCGGCACGAAGTGGTCCATCACCGCCACCACGACGGTCATCGCAGCGGTTGCCTTGGCGACGTCGGCGCACCATCGACCGGGGACGGCCAGGCCGCAGGAGCGTCGCAACCTGCGCCAGACGACCGGGAGCACCACGGTGTAGGGAACGATCCATGCCAGGGTGAGCCCTCGCACGCCCAGGACCGGGTACAAACCCAGAGCCAGCACCACCGTCATGGAGTTCTCGACCACGTAGAGCCAGAACATGGACCGGGCGTCCTGTTGGGACTGGAACGCCCGCATGAGCAGCAGGTACGTGCTGAACCCGGGCAGGCCCAGGGCGAAGATGGTGAGGAGCACGCCGGTGGCCCGGGCCGCCGGCACGGTGAGCCCCCCGTGGGCCAGGGCGAGGACGGCCACGGGCTGGCCGATCACAGCCAGGCCGAGACCGGCAGGCGCAACGAGTGCCACAGTCTGGCGGGTGGCCCGGGCCAGGCGCAGGGCGAAGCCGTCAGCGTCCTCGACCGACCAGCGCTCGGCGAGCTCGGGTGCGACGGCAAAGGCGATCGATACCGCTATGACCGAGTAGGGCAGCAGCATGAAGTAGTAGGCGTAGGTGAAGGACGAGTAGTTGCCGCTGCGCCCGTTGGCGAGGACCGAGATCAGGGCCAGGGAGGCCTGGTTGGCCACGACCGCCCCCACTGTCCAGCCAGATAGCCGCCCGATGGTGCGTAGGGCGGGATGGCGCGGGCGCCAGAGCGGCCTGAGGGGGATCCGGGCCTTCACCAGTGAGGGGACCTGGGCGAGCAACTGCACGAGGTAGCCCGCAGTCGTGCCGATACCGACCACGGCCACCGCGGTGGCGTCCTGACGGTAGGCCTGTACCGAGTGGCTGTGCACCAGATGGTCGGCAACCACCAAAGCGGCGATGGTGACAAGGTTCGCCAGCACCGGGCTGAAAGAGGCGGCCACGAACCGGCGGCGGGCGTTGAGCAGGGCCGTAGTCACCGCGATCAGACCTATGAACAACAGCTGGGGGGTGAAGAGGCGCAGCCAGGTCGTGGCGAGCGCCCGCTCCCCGGCACCCCGCTGCCCGCCCGCTCTGAGCAGGAAGAAGTCGACTATGTACGGAGCCAGCAGCCAGAACAAAACTGTGGCGCCGACGAGCGCCAGGGTCAGGAAAGACACGACCGCCGGCACCGCCTCGTCGTCCTCGCGGTCGCGACGGCGCGTCAGCGACTGCATCAGCACCGGCAGCAGGGTGGCAGACAACACGCCGCCCAGGAGGAGGTCGTAGACGGTGTTGGGGATGGTGTTGGCCTGGTTGTAGGCGTCCGAGAGACTGTGCTGGCCAAGAACCCAGCCAATCGCCACGAGCCGGGCAAACCCGCTCAGGCGCGACAACCCGGTGCCCACGGCCATCATGGCTGCGCTGCGGGCGGAGGAGGGCGTCTCGCCGGAAGGAGCCCGGGGCACCGGCCCGTAGCCCGCCCGGGCCAGTTCCGCCGCCTCCTGGCTGCTCCAGGGGGCCAGGACCGTGAGACCGGGACCGACCCGCACGCCACCGGTCCTCGGGCGCGGCGGGGGAGGGGGGAGCGGTAGGCGCAGGCCCTGGGCTGTGGCGTCCGCCGGCACCACCTCGCCGTCAGGCAACCCGGCCGGTGACAGGGGCAGCGGGTTACCCCTCACAGGGAGGGCACCGCTGTCGGCACCGGGCACGCCGGTGCGCCCGGTGTGGCGAGGACGGTGTGGCGGACCGTGCACCGGGCCGGTCACGCCGGCGCCCGCGGGGGAGCCCCGGAGGAGACCGCCGGTTGCGTGTCGTCGGTGTCGTCGTCGTCGACGGGGCGTGGCACCAACTGCCGGGCCCGGCGCCCGTGCCGGGCGTTGCGTAGCCACCAGACCAGCAAGAACAGAGCAGCAGCAATGATGACTACGAGGCCGACGTCCGGGAAGGCCGTCGAACGTACCGTCTGGGTGCTGGTCGCCAGGACGACGGCGCCGCTGCGCGTCTCGAGCTGCAGCAGCAACTGGAAGACCCCCGGGGTGCGCACCGATATGGGCACCTCGAAGACGGTGGAGGCGTGGGTCAGGGTGAGCGCGCACTCCGCCGAGCCCGGGCCCGTGGGCCGGCACTCACCCTCCGGGTAGCGGCGCCGGACGAAGGACAGCTCCTCGCTCGACAGCACGAGGGTCACCCGTGCCGCCCCGACGGCGGACGACAGCAGCGTGAGAGGCAACTGGCCGTTGAGCGAGGTGAGGGTGATCGGCTCCGGGGTGGGCAGGCGCACCTTGTCCAACTGCGCGCTGGCTGAACGCAGCACGGCGGCGATCGACGTGGAGCGCTGAGCGGGGCTGAGCGAGGACGAAAGGCTCTCCAGCAGCCGCTGGGAGAACGAGGCGAACAGGCCCGATCGCCGACCGAAGACCTCGCTGTAGGCACCGACCTCCCGCTCGGCAGCCTGCAGGAGGCCGACCCCTGCCAATGCTTCGGGCTGGCGCGCACCGACGAGGTGGCGGGTCAGGGTCTGGCCGCCCTGTGCGGCGAGAGGGACGGAGTCGAACTCGCCGTCCACGGTCACCGCTTTCAACAGCGGGTCGTGCTCGAGCCCGGCGAGCAGGGTGAGGAGCACGTCCGGGCCGAGGACCGTACCCGGTGGCGCCATCAGCACCACCCCCCGTAGGTCTCCTGGCCGCTCCAGGTCGATCATGGCCAGCTCGGCCAGCAGTTGGTTGACGACCAGAGCGGTCTGGCCCCTGGTGGTAGCCCTCTGGAGCTGACCGGCAAGCTCCGGATCCGAGCCTACGACGCTGAAGGAGGAGCCGGCAGCCGCCAGCTTCGCCGGTTGGCCGAAGGTGAGGCCGAGGGTGTCCGACGGAGGCACCGACAGGTTGTCCCCGGGCAGCACGAGCTGCTGTACGCCGGCACGGCCCAGAGCACCGACCGTGGAGGGGGCCAGGTCTGAGACCGATACCCACGTACTGAGCGCAGGCGCCGTCCCGAGCGTGCCTGCGAGCGATGTCGAGCCCTGGAGCAACAGGCTCTGGAGGTCGGGCTCCAGACCGGCGCTGACGAGCGCCCCGGTATCGGTCGGCACGGATGTCGCCGGCAGCAGTTCGTCGCCGCTCCCGAGGGCGGAACGCAGGTCGCTCACGGCGGAGCGCTCGGGCGCGCTGCCACCGGCCATGGCCGCCACCTCAGCCGGGGAGACCTGTAGCGTCGCCGGTACCCGCTCGGTGGCCAGGACCGAAGCGTCGGCCTCGATGACCCGTGGGCTGACAGTCTGAGCCGAGAGCGAAGCCGCTGCGGCACCACCACGGCCGGGCCGGGCCGCTGGGGTGCCGTCTCCACCGAGGTCGACCACGGTGGCCACCTCGAGCCGGTGGTAACCGGCTGCGTCAGCGCCCGCGTACACGAGGAAGGTGGTGAGAGGCTTTCCCACCAGCGCTCCGTAGCTCTCGAGGAAGACCTGGACCGGGTACACGCCGGTGGCGCTCACCGGTAGGCCGCCGGCGGTGTTGACGGGTATGTCGAGGTCCACCCCTCCCGCCCTGTCCCGGGGCAGTTTCGACAGGGCGACGGGCTGTGGGAGCTGGTAGATGAACGGTGTCAGGGCCGTACCGTCGCGCGCCGCCTGGAACTGCGAGCGGGCCGTGAGCGCCCCGTACGCCGTGAAGCCCAGTGCCTCGGTCGAAGGCGACCTGGCTGTCACCTGGAGGCGCAGGCGGAACACCGTCGTCTTGGGGCCGACCGCCGGAGTCTGCGCCAGCAGGCGCAGAGCGTCCGGGCCTCTGGCGACGGCTGCCGCCGGCCGGAGGGCTCCCGTCCTGGACGAGGTGGGGCGGTGGCGCACGGAGGCGGCTGCGGGCCCGGCCGGAGCGAGGGCGGTGCCCAGCACCACGAGAGCAACGAGAGCCACCGCTACCGCCGGGGCGCCCACAGTCCACGGGGCCCGGCGCACTGCTCGGCGCTCGCGGCCGCGCCTCACGTCCTGGCTCCCAGCGGGCGGACCACGCTCGTGAGCACGCAGAGGCCATCGGGGTCGTCACGGAAGCCGGCCAGGCGGTAGAGGTGAAGAGCCGCCTCGTTACCCTTCTGGGTGTTGACGGCGATGAGGTCCGTGCCCACGGACCGCAGCCAGGACAAGCCGTCGACCAGCAGGCGGCGGCCCAGGCCCCGGCCCTGCTCGGACGGCGCCACAGCGAGGCGCTGCACGTAGCCCCGACGCCCCGACGCGCCGCAGATGGCGTACCCGGTCACCCTCCGGCCCCCACCCAGCACGACCCGGAACCTCCTCCTGGGGGTCGCCTCGAGCGCCTCGCGCAGGCCGGCACCGTCGAGCCGCCAGAAAGGAGGGAAGGCCGCCGAGTCGACCTCGAGAGCGCCCTGCCTGCGCCCTCCCCACGGGCGGCGCACGGCCGGCCCGGGCGGCGTCGACGGCACCGGCACGGAGCGGTCGAGCAGGAGCAGGTGAAGCCGCTCCTGCACGTCGAAACCGGCCTCCAGGAACCCTCTCTGCTCATCCGGAGCCAGCGCCCCCGTCACCACCTTTTCGTAACCCTGTTGAGCCAGCAATCGTAGGCAGCGCCGTACGAACTCGGCCGATGGGGGCCCGCCGTCCGGCACCGGGACCAGCAACGCCGCGGAGCTGTCAGCTCGCCACGGGCCCACCCGGGCAGACTCCTCGCCCCAGCGGATCAGGTTGCCGTAAGCGGGCATGACGGGACCCTAGTCTCAGCACCCGCCACCATACCGGGAGCCGGGCCGCGCACGCAGGCCGCACCCGGCACCGCCTCGGCGGTCGTGAACAGCGCCTGCCCCAGGGACAATTGGCTCAGCCCGGCCCCCGAACCTGCCGATACCCCCGGGTGGTGATCGACCTACCCGCTGTGCTGCGCCACGTCGTCGAGCAAGGTGCTTCGGACCTCCACATCAAGGTGGGATCGGCTCCTCGCGTGCGGATAAATGGGGACCTGCGGATGACGCCCTTCCCGGCCGTGGGGCCGGAGGAGTGCGAAGAGCTCATCCAGGTGGTGCTGCCTCCCGAGAGGCTCGAGGAGTTCCGGGCCACCGGGGAGGCGGACTTCTCCCTCTCGGTGAGCGGGTTGGGCCGCTTCCGGGCCAACGCCTTCCGCCAGCGCGGCACGGGTGGCCTGGTGTTGCGCCGCGTCCTGCCCAGCGCTCTCTCGGCCACGGACCTCGGCCTGCCCCCCGTAGTCACCAGGTTGGCGGAGGAGCAGCGCGGGCTGGTGCTCGTGACCGGGCCGACGGGGTCGGGCAAGACGACGACCCTGGCCGCCATGATCGACCACATCAACAACAACCGGGCCGCCAACATCATCACCATCGAGGACCCGATCGAGGTCCTGCACCGGGACAAGATGTCGATCATCAGCCAGCGCGAGATCGGCACGGACACCAGGGACTGGTCCCAGGCCATGCGCCGGGTGCTGCGCCAGGACCCCGATGTCATCCTCATCGGCGAGATGCGGGACCCCGAGACGATCCAGGCCGCCCTGTCAGCAGGCGAGACGGGCCACCTGGTCCTGTCCACTCTGCACACCACCAACGCAACGGAGACGATAAACCGCATCGTCGACTTCTTCCCACCGTTCCAGCAGCGCCAGGTCCGTATCAGCCTGGCCGGCGTGCTCCGCGGGGTCGTCAGCCAGCGCCTCGTGGCCAGGGCGGACGGCGTAGGGCGGTGCGTCGCCGTCGAGGCCATGGTCATGACCGGTCGCATCGCCGACCGGATCCTGGACCCGAACAGCGGGTCGGGCGAGACCATCGAGGACGTCATCGCCGATGGCGAGTACCACGGCATGGTCACGTTCGACCAGAGCCTGTTCAACCTGTTCAAGGCGGGCGAGATATCGCTGAGAGCGGCCCTCCAGGCTGCCACCAACCCCCACGACTTCCGGGTGGCGCTGCAGACCGCCGGGCTGCTGCCCTCCGTATAAAGCCTCGCACTGCCCCGCGGCCGCTCCGTAGGCTCGTTGCTGTGGTGCCCGAAAGGCTTCGGCCCGTACTCGACCCCGCTATCGACTTGGCGCGCCTGTTCGAGGCGCAGGGCGCTCACCTCTACCTGGTGGGCGGCGCTGTGCGAGATGCCTTCCTCGCCAAGCTGGGGCCGGAGAGCGATCTCGACTTCACCACGGACGCGCTACCGGACCGGACCGAGCAGATCCTGTCCGGCTGGGCTGACAGCATCTGGCTACAGGGCAAGCGCTTCGGCACCATAGGCGCCTCCCGCGACGGCAGGCGCGTAGAGGTGACGACCCACCGCGCCGAGCAGTACGACGGCGCCTCACGCAAGCCTGAGGTGGTTTTCTCGACCGCCCTCGAGGCGGATCTGTCACGGCGGGACTTCACGGTCAACGCCATGGCGCTGTCACTGCCCGACCTGCGCATGATGGACCCCTTCGGCGGAGCAGCCGACCTGGCGGCGGGGACGCTACGCACCCCACTGTCACCTGAGACCTCCTTCACCGACGACCCGCTGAGGATGCTCCGGGCGGCCAGGTTCATAGCCGGGTACAACCTGCAGCCCGAGGCCGATCTCGTCGCCGCTGTCACCCGCCTGCGGGGCCGCCTGGACATCGTCTCCGACGAGAGGGTCCGCGACGAGCTGGACAAGCTGATGGTCGTGGCCGACCCGGCCCCCGGGCTGTGGTTCCTGGTGCGCACCGGCCTCGCCGAGGAGTTCCTGCCCGAGCTGCCGGCGCTGGGCTTGGAGCAGGACCCGCTGCACCGGCACAAGGACGTCCTCGCCCACACCGTTGCCGTCGTGCAGAGGACCCGCCCCGAGCGCCTGATAAGGCTGGCGGCGCTGTTCCACGACGTGGGCAAGCCCAAGACCAGGTCGTTCGCCCCGGGTGGGACCGTGACGTTCCACCATCACGAGCTGGTCGGGGCCCGTATGACCCGCGACCGCATGAAGGCACTGCGCTACCCGGCCGAGGACATCGACAAGGTCGGCAAGTTGGTCGAGCTGCACCTGCGCTTCCACACCTACGGGATGGGGTGGACCGACAGCGCCGTGCGTCGGTACGTGCGCGACGGCGGCGACCTGCTGGAAGACCTCAACGAGCTCACCCGCTGCGACTGCACGACACGCAACGCTGCCAAGGCCAAGGCCCTCTCGGACCGCATGGACGAGCTGGAGCGGCGGATCGCCGAACTGCGCGAAAGCGAGGAGCTGGCCTCCATACGGCCGGACCTCGACGGCAAGGAAGTGATGGCCCACCTCGGGATAGGCCCCGGACCGGTTGTCGGTCGGGCGCTCGGCTTCCTGCTGGAAGAACGCCTCGAGCACGGCCCCCGCGGTCACGACGACGCGATCGCGCTGCTGGAAAGCTGGTGGGCCCGGCAACCCGAGGCACAGCCGACCGCCGGCTGACCAGGGACGCCCAGAGGCTCTCGGGCGCGCCAGCGGCGTCCACCTGTCATCCTGGCGGCGTGCCAGGTGCCGGTCGCTCGCCGGCCCGGCCGTCGTGCCGGCCCGGCCGTCGTGCCGGCCCGCGGTGCTGTTCAGGGGCAGTGCACGGGGCCGACCCGCGCACAGCTCCGGGCCCCCCCGGTGCGCCAGCCGGGGCGACAACCGGGGCCCGGCCGGTACGCTGAACGACGTGGTGCCCATATGGCGATGAGCTTCCTGCCCCGAGCGGCGTCAGCGCGCGGCTCGGGATTTCGCGTCATGGGCAACATCGACTACCGCCTGGCCCGCAATGTCGTCGTGACCGAGTACCGCAGGGGCCATCTCTCGCGTCTGGACGTGTGCGACGCGCAGCCGGAGCTGTTGCGAGCCGCCGGCGACGCCGGGACCGAGGTCGACGAGGAGTGCCCCATCTGCGAGGAGAGCAAGGTCAGGTTGGTCTCCTACGTCTTCGGCCCCCGGCTACCGGCGTCGGGGCGCTGCGTGGCCAACAAGAAGGAGCTGGCCAAGCTGTCCAGCATCGGCAAGGACCTCGCCTGCTACGTCATCGAGGTCTGCCCCGCCTGCAGCTGGAACCACCTTGCACAGGTCGTGTCCCTGGCCCCGCGGCCGGCCTCACGGGCCCGAGCCAAGCCGGCTTCGGCGTCCCCCGAGGCCGCGGGACGGGCGACCACGCCCGAGCCGCCCAGCACTGCCGGGCGCTGACCCTCCCCCTGGCCGGGGGTGGACGGTAGCATCGGCCCGAGGCCGGTAGCCGTTCGGCACTGGACCCAGGAGGTACGACTATGACCCTTCCACCGGGTGGGCGAGCCCTGACCGCGCCGGATGTCCGTGCCCACAAGGGCTCCCCCGAGCCACTCGTGATGGTCACCGCCTACGACGCCCCCACCGCCCGGGCGGCCGCAGCCGCCGGCGTCGACCTCGTCCTGGTCGGAGACTCCCTCGGCATGGTGGTCCTCGGCTACCCCGACACCCTGCACGTGACAGTCGAGGACATGGAGCGAGCCACCGGCGCCGTCGCCCGTAGCGGGCTGCGCCAGCTCGTCGTCACCGACATGCCTTGGACCAGCTACCACCAGGGGGAGGCCGCAGCCGTGGCCAATGCCGCCCGGCTGGTCAGAGCCGGCGCAGGGGCGGTCAAGCTCGAGGGCGGTGCCAAGCGCCTGCCCGTCGTCCAGGCCCTGCTCGACGCGGAGGTACCGGTCATGGGGCACCTCGGCCTGACGCCGCAATCGGTGATGGCCATGGGCGGCTTCAAGGTGCAGGGCAAGGCTGCCGACGAGGCGAAGGTCCTCGTGTCAGACGCCATCACCCTGGCCGAGTCCGGCTGCTTCGCCCTGGTCCTCGAAGGAGTGCCTGCGGAGCTGGCGGCCGAGGTCACCCGCTGCGTCCCGGTACCGACGATCGGTATCGGCGCCGGTGGCTCTTGCGACGGGCAGGTGCTCGTCTTCCACGACATCGTGGGCTGGTCCGGCCCGCGTGTGCCCCGCTTCGTGCGCCGCTATGCCGACCTGGAGGTGCGCGCCGCCGAGGCACTCGCCACCTGGGCCGGCGACGTCCGCTCAGGCCGCTTCCCCTCGGAGCAGGAGGCCTACCGGGCCTGAGGGCCCGAGCCCCTGAGGGCCCCTCGCGCGCGCCGAGCCGGCCTGCACCCAACCGGCCACCACCCGGCCGGGCCAGGTTGATGTCCCTGCTCCATGACAGGGTGTACCCCGATGGACCAATCGCAGGCGTCCGCTACCATGGCACGGTACAACCGAATACGGCCCTGCTCCGGACGGACCGGAGCCCGAGCCGCCGGCGCAGCCCGGACGGCTCGGCCCAAAGGGAAAGGTAGGTGAGCCGCTCATGCGGCCCTATGAAGTCATGGTCATCCTCGACGCCGGCCTGGAGGACGACGCCGTCCGGGCACTGGTCGACCGCTACACCAGGCAGCTCAGAGATGCCGGTGCCAAGTCGGTCAAAGCAGACAGCTGGGGCAAGCGACGCCTGGCCTACCCGGTGAAACACCGGAGCGAGGGCTTCTACGTCGTGATCGAAGCCAACGCCGAACCGGCCGTCCTGGCCGACCTCGACCGCCAGCTCGGGTTGGCCGACGAGGTCGTCCGGCACAAGGTGATCAGGCTGCCCGAGCGCACTGCTGGCCGCTCACGCCCGGCGGCGTCCCCCGAGAGCACCACCGCAGTGGGCGCCAGAACGAACGGAGCGTAACAATGGCACAAGACAATTCGGTCAGCATCGTAGGCAACCTCACCCGGGAACCCGAGCTGCGCTTCACCCCGAGCGGCCAGGCCACGGCCACTTTCGGCATCGCCGTCAACCGCACCTGGACGGACCGCCAGAGCCAGGAGCGGCGCGAGTCGACGTCCTTCTTCGACGTCGTCTGCTGGGGCACCCTGGCTGAGAACGCCGCCACCTCGCTCGCCCGCGGGACCCGCGTCGTAGTGACCGGCCGGCTGGACCAGCGGTCCTGGGAGACCCAGGAAGGCGACAAGCGCTCCAAGGTGGAGATCACTGCCGAGGAGATAGCCCCCAGCCTGCGCTGGGCCACCGTCCAGGTGACGCGCAACGAGCGCCGTAGCCCCGACAACGCCAACGGCGACACCCACACCATGCACGAACAGGCCTACCACCGCCCCGCCCCCGAGGCTGCCCAGGCGGCGTACAGCGCAGGCCACGACGACGAGGAGCCGTTCTAAGCGCGATGGCAAGGACCAACGACAGGGACCGCAACCCCAAGCGGGCGCCCAAGGAGACGCGCCCCCGCGGGAAGAAGAAGGTATGCGTGTTCTGCAAAGAGCACGCACAATGGGTCGACTACAAGGACGTGGGCCTGCTCCGGCGTTTCATGAGCGAGCGCGGCAAGATCCGTTCGCGACGCGTGACGGGCAACTGCACGCAGCACCAGCGTGACGTCCAGGTAGCCATAAAGACGGCCCGCGAGCTGGCTCTCCTGCCTTACGTGCAGCGCACGGCCAGTGAGCGGGGACCGGGACGGCCCCGGCCCCAGCAGGGACGTGAGGAGGCGGCGACCCGCGACACGGCCGCCGACGAGGCCCCCGTCTACGAGGCCGACGAGGAGAGCGAGAGCGAGCCCGAGGAGGTGGACGCCTGATGCGGGTCGTCCTGCGCTCCGACATGCCCAAGCTCGGCAAGCGCGGCGAGGTCCTCGACGTCGCCGACGGGTTTGCCCGCAACTTCCTGCTGCCGAAGGGCCACGCCATCCCTGCCAGTGCCGGGATAGCGGCACAGGCAGCCAACATGCGCCGGGCCCGGGACGTCAAGGATGCTCACGAGCGCCAGGAGGCCGAGACGATAGCTCGCAGCCTGGTCGCCCAGGTCATTCGCATCCCGATGCGGGCGGGCCCCGAGGGCAAGCTATTCGGCTCGGTCTCGACGGCCAACATCGCCGATGCCATCGCAGAGCAGACCAGCCTGCACATCGACCGTTTCCGCCTGCACCTGGCCGAGCCGATCAAAGCCCTCGGCACACACCAGGTTCCGGCCCGCCTGCACACCGAGGTGGAGTTCCCGGTAACGGTGGAGATCGTCAGGGCCTGACGTACCGCTGCTTGGCCGCTCCCCACGAAAAGGTAGCGAGGAAAGGACCGGGCCTCCGTGGCCCGGTCCTTTCCAGTTGCGCCCGCCCGCCGGACGCGGGCATGGGCAATGTGCTCAGACGCGCGCCATATTGGCGAACCGGGTGAAGTGGTCCAGGAACGCCAGCTTCTCGGTGCCGGTAGGCCCATTGCGGTGCTTGGCGACGATTATCTCGGCAACGCCCTTGTCCTGGGACTCGTTGTTGTAGACCTCGTCGCGGTAGATGAACATCACCACGTCGGCGTCCTGCTCCAAGCTCCCCGACTCACGCAGGTCAGCCAGTACCGGGCGCTTGTCGGCACGGGCCTCGAGGCCCCGGGACAGCTGCGACAGGGCGACGACTGGCACCGACAGTTCGCGGGCGAGGATCTTGAGGCCCCGGCTTATCTCCGACACCTCCACTTGCCGGTTTTCCGACGACCCGTGGCCCGACATGAGCTGAAGGTAGTCGACGATTATGAGCCCGAGGCCCTCCCGGCTCTTGAGCCTCCGAGCCTTGGCCCGGATCTCCATGACAGTGAGGTTTGGGTTGTCGTCTATGAAGAGCGGGGCTTCGCCGAGCTTGCCGATGGCGTTGACGACCTTGGGCCAGTCCGACTCGTGGAGCTTGCCGTTGCGCATCCGGGCCGAGTCGACCCGGGCTTCCGAGCACAGGAGCCGTTGTGTCAGCTCCAGATGGCTCATCTCGAGCGAGAAGAACAGCACGGGCTCGCGCTTCTCGATGGCGGCATGAGAAGCCATCCCCAAAGCGAAGGCGGTCTTGCCCATCGATGGCCTGGCGCCGACGATGACGAGGGCATTGGGCTGCAGGCCTGACAGCCGCTCGTCCAGGTCGGCGTACCCCGTCGGGACACCGGTTATGGCGTCGCCACGGTTGTACAGGGCCTCGAGGTGGTCGAGGCTAGCGGCGAGGAGCTCGCGCAGCGGCTTGAGCGTGTCGGTGACGCGCCGCTCCACGATGTCGAAGACCATCGCCTCAGCTCTGTCCAAGGTGGCGACGACGTCGTCTGGGAGCGAGTAGCCCATCTCGGCGATCTCGCTCGCTACCCCTATGAGCCGGCGCAGCAGGGCGTGCTCCTCGACGATCTTGGCGTAGCGGGCCGCGTTGGCGATGGCAGGTGTGTTGGCCTGGAGGGCGACCAGGTTGCCAGGACCACCCGCCGAATCGAGCATGTCGGCACGTTTAAGCTCGTCGGCGACGGTGACAGGGTCGGCCGGCTCGCCCTGGGCGTAGAGCGAGCAGATGGCCTCGAAGATGTGGGAGTGGGCTGGCCGGTAGAAGTCGTCCGCCTTGCACAGCTCCACAGCGGACGAAATGGCGTCCCGGGACAGCAGCATCGCTCCGAGGAGTGACTCCTCGGCCTGAAGGTCCTGCGGCGGCACGCGCTCCGACCGAGGAGCAGCGGCCTGCGGCCTCTCACGGATGTCTGTTATCGCTCTCGCCACGGGGTCCTACCTTTGCGGTTCGGAGCTGTGGGACGCCAGGGGACAACGTGTTGATTTCCCGTGGACCGTCGGGCCTGGGTTGGGGACGGTGCTGGCGACATCGAACACCACGCGTGTGATTCTACAGAACATTCGTTCGGTAGCACCAGACTGTGGACAACTGCTCTGCGGGCATCGCCGCGTCACAGCCGAGGTGCTAGCCTCGACTGCCTACAGCGCCCCAAACGGGCTCCGTAGGACTAGAGGTTGAACCCAGTTTGCGAGACCGGCTCTTCCCCCCAGCCACTGACGGGCGCACAGCCAGGTGCCTCGTCCGGGCCGGGTTCGATCTCCACAAGTTTTCAACAGGATTGTGGGCTAGATGTGGCTGACGGCCTTGACTGGAACATGAGCGACCTGGGTGAGCTCTGGGCGGCGTGCTCAGCCAACCTGCGCCGTCAGGTCCCCGAGCCCACCTGGAACGCATGGTTGGCGCCGCTCGTACCCGTACAGGCCAGCGGCTCGCGTTTCGTCCTGGCAGCACCCAACTCCATGGTCCGCGAGCTGGTCCTGACCCGGTTCCAGCCGCTCATCGAGCAGGTGATAGCCGAGGCCACCAGCACGGAGTCACCCGACATAGAGCTCGTGGTGCGCGAGCCTGACGGAGGGGCGGCTGACGGCGGGGCGCTACCGGCCCAGGCCCGCTCGTCCCTTGCCGGCGAAACCGGCGGTGCCCGGCCGGTGACGACCGCCCCGCCAGGGCCGAGCACCCAGGCGGCACGCGAGGGTGCCAAGCGGTCCCAGGGCAACCTCAACCCCCGCTACACCTTCGAGGCGTTCGTCATCGGGGCCTCCAACCGCTTCGCCCACGCCGCAGCGCAGCGCGTAGCAGAGGAGCCGGCCAAGGCGTACAACCCTCTCTTCATCTACGGCGCCTCCGGCTTGGGCAAGACCCACATGCTGCACGCCATCGGGCACTACGTCTGCCAGAACTTCCCTGGCCTCAATGTGTGCTACGTGTCGACGGAGACGTTCCTCAACGACTTCATCGACTCCATCCGGACCCACGGCCAGACAGCGTTCAAACGCCGCTACCGCGCCTTCGACGTGCTCCTCGTGGACGACATCCAGTTGCTCGAGGGCAAGAAGGAGACCCAGGAGGAGTTCTTCTACACCTTCAACTCCTTCTACGAGGCCGAGAAGCAGATCGTCATCTCATCGGACCGCCAGCCAAGAGCGATCGCCACGCTGGAGGACCGCCTGCGGAGCCGCTTCGAGTCGGGTCTCATAACAGACATCCAGCCTCCTGAGCTGGAGACACGCCTAGCCATCCTGCGCAAGAAGTCCGAGGGTGAGCGAGCCCATGTCCCCGAGGACGTCCTCGAGCTCATCGCCACCCACGTCAAGGACAACATCCGCGAACTGGAAGGGGCCCTGATCCGCCTCTCTGCCTTCGCCAGCATCCACAGGGTGCCTGTCACGGCGCAACTCGCTCAGGAAGTCCTTTCCGACGTCATCGCCGCCAGCGCGCCGCGCCAGGTGACAGCCAAGCAGATCCTCCAAGCCACAGCCGAGGCGTTCGACCTGAGCGTCGAGGAGATCTGCGGGCCGAGCCGCCGGCGCCCCCTCGTAGCGGCGCGCCAGATGGCCATGTACCTGTTCCGCGAGCTGACCGACTACAGCTTCCCGGCGATCGCCAGGGAGTTCGGCGACCGGGACCACACCACGGTCATGCACGCCCAGAAGAAGGTCGCCCGCATGATGGGGGAGAAGCGCCAGGTGTACGAGCAGGTCACCGAGCTGATCCACAAGATCAAGGCCAACGGTTGAGGGCTCCGGTGCCTTCCCTGAAGATCTTGTGCCGGGCCGATGTAATTCTGGGGGCCCATGGGGCACTTTTCCACAATCGGCCTACCGGGGCACTGGTTTCAGGGGACCGACGTCCACACGGGCCCGGATGACCATATGGGCACCGACGTGCGGGAACGGCAGTTCATGCACAATCCACACCACTACAACTACTGCCTTTGATCTTTAAAAGACTCTTAGTAGAGGAGCGCCGACACAGTGAAGTTCCGTTGCGAGCGTGACAACCTCCTCGACGCCCTGGCGACCGCCGGGCGTGCGGGTTCGACACGGTCAGGTGCGGGCGCAGGTGTGCCCGGGACCCGCCTGAGCCTCAGTGGTGACCGCTTGGAGGTCACAGGCACCGACCAGGACCTGACCATCTCGACGGGGGTGGTGGTGGCGGGCGCGTCCGACGGGGTCGTCGTGGCCCCCGGGCGGCTACTGACCGACATCGTCAGGGCGCTCGAACCAGGGGCCGTCGATCTGGAGGGCGACGACGAGGAGTTGCGGGTGGCTGCCGGGCGGTCGCAGTTCGTGCTGCGCCCCTACCGGGCCGGCGACTTCCCCCACCTCGCCCCCCCGAGCGGCCAACGCGTGTCGCTTTCGACGGCCGGCCTGGCAGAGGCCCTCCGCCAGGTGGTCAGGGCGGCGTCGTCCGAGGACACCAGGCCGGTGCTGACAGGGGTGTTGATCGCCGCCGAGGCCGAAGGCCTGAGGCTGGTGGCCACCGACTCCTATCGCCTGGCTGTGCGTGACCTGCCGGGCGCCCATGGCGTCCTCGCCGAGGGGCAGAGGGTGTTGGTGCCCTCGAGGGCCCTGGGAGAGCTGCAGCGCCTGCTCGGGGGCGAGGCGGAGGCCGTCGAGTTGCACCTGGGTACCCACGAGGTGCGCTTCAGTGTCGGCCATGTCCAGATGACGACCCGGCTCATAGAGGGGGAGTTCCCCCCCTACCGCCAGTTGGTCCCCTTCAACTACCCCAACCGTCTCGTCATCAGCCGGGAGCCGTTCCTCGACGCGATCCGTAGGGTCCGCCTGGTCGCGCGGGACGCCACCACGCCGGCGCGCATCTCCCTGCGCTCGGGCGCGGTCCAGCTGAGCGTCGTGACCAACGACTGGGGCCAGGCCGTGGAGGAAGTGGACGCCAAGTACGACGGGGCGGAGATGACCATCGCCTTCAACCCACAGTACCTGGCCGAGGGAGTCGAGGCGGTGCCAGGCGACGAGGTCCTGCTCGAGACCATGGACGCTCTGAAGCCGGCCACGCTCAAGCCGACGGACAGCACCGACTACGTCTACCTGCTCATGCCGGTGAGGGTGGCCTGAGGGCCGGCACCGGGGCTGGCCGGGACGACCGGCGGCCACCCTCGCGCTGAGGAGCCCCGTGTTCGTGGAGCAAGCGGACCTGGTCGACTTCCGCAACTACGAGGCAGCCGAGTTCAGGCCGGCGCCGGACGGCGTCACACTGCTCGTGGGTGACAACGGGGCCGGCAAGACAAACGTCCTCGAGGCTGTCGGGTACATCACCACGCTCCGAAGCTTCAGGGGAGCGGCCACGGCCGCCCTGGTCAGGAGCGGCCGCGACCAGGCCGTGCTCAGGGGCACCGCCGACCGCGAGGGCCGGCGCCTGCTCATCGAGGCGGAGCTCAACCTGGCCGGCAGGGACAGGACGAGGCTCAACCGCCAACCCCTGCGGCGCATGGACGAGTTGTTGAGCACTGTGGCCGCCACCGTGTTCTCTCCTGACGACATCGAGGTCGTGAAGGGTGCGCCGGGCGGGAGGCGTGACTACCTCGACGACCTTCTGTGCGCCCTTCACCCGCGGCACTCGGCTGCCAGGGCCGAGCTGGAGAGGGTGTTGCGCCAGCGCAACGCGCTCCTGCGCTCGGCCGGCGGGAGCCTTCGTCCCGGTACCGCCCCAACCCTGGACGTGTGGGACGCCAAGTTGGCGCAGGTGGGGGAGGTCGTCGCCGCTTCGAGGTCAGAGCTGGTGGCAGATCTCCAGCCCGAAGTGGACGCCGCCTACCGCTCGCTGAGCGCCGGCTTGCCCCGGGGGACGGGGCGGCCCGCCGTAGTCCGCGTGAGCTATGACCGCAGCTGGCAGGGGAGCCTGGCGGAGGCTGTTGCCCGGGCACGAGCCGACGACCTGCGCCGCGGCGTCACCGGTGTCGGACCACAGAGGGACGACCTCGTTCTGAGCGTCAACGGCCTGGCGGCGAGAGTGCAGGCTTCTCAGGGAGAGCAGAGGAGCCTCGCCCTGGCGCTGCGCCTCGGGGGCCATGCGCTGGTGGCAGCACGCCAGGGTTCGAGCCCCGTCCTCCTGCTCGACGACATCTTCTCCGAGCTCGACCCGGGCAGGTGCGCGGCTCTGGCCCACTGCCTCCCGCCCGGCCAGGCTCTGCTCACAACGGCTGGTGCGGTGCCGGACGAGCTCCCCGTGGTGGCCAGGTACGTGGTCAGGGCCGGTTCGTTGCAACCAGGCTGAGGCGCGCCAGTCCCGGGCGCTGCGCAGGCACGCGAAGGGTAGCCTGGGGACCAGCATGCGCCAGCGGGGAGGGGGGTACGAGCACGATCGGCGCCACGCGCCGCCCCCGGGGCCACGCCGCGTCACCACCTCCCTGCCCGACGCCGCCCGCCAGATCGGCGCCGAAGGCGCCATCGAGGTCGCGGCCCTGCGGGCACGCTGGGCCGAGCTGGTCGGAGCGCAGGTGGCCGACCACTGCCGTCCCACCGCTCTCCGAGGACCGGTACTGACAGTGGTCGTCGACCACAACGCCTGGGCGTCACAGCTGCGGCTCCTTGCCTCCGAGATCGTCCGCCGCTCACAATCCGTGGTCCCGGGCGTGGGGACCATGGTGGTCCTGGTAGGCCCGAGCCGGGACCGGGGCTGGTAAAATACATCGAGGCAGGTGCGGCTTTCGCAGAGGTCAACGCCCCAGGGCCGGCCAAACGCCTCTTCTTCGCGCCGCCCCGCCGCCGCGCTGTGTACTCATACCCCACAGAAGTGAAGGCTGATCATGAGCAAGGTCGAAGAGGAGCAGGTGAGCACCTTGGACGGTAGGTACTCCGCCAAGGACATGTCCGTCCTCGAGGGCCTTGACCCGGTCCGTAAGCGGCCGGGCATGTACATCGGGTCCACCGGGCCCACCGGGTTGCACCACCTCGTCTGGGAGGTCGTCGACAACTCCGTGGACGAGGCGATGGCGGGCTACTGCACGCGCGTCGATGTGACGTTGCTCGCTGACGGCGGCTGCCGGGTGGTGGACAACGGACGGGGCATCCCCACTGACGTCAACCCCCAGTACCAGCTGTCCGGAGTGGAGATCGCCCTCACCAAGCTGCACGGCGGCGGCAAGTTCGGTGGCCAAGGCTACAAGGTGTCGGGTGGTTTGCACGGTGTGGGCGTGTCCGTCGTCAATGCCCTGTCCACCCGGCTCGTGGTCGAGGTGGACCTCGGAGGAGACCGTCACCGGATGGAGTTCGTCGACGGAGGCCACGCCACGGGCAAGCTCGAGGTGGTCGGCCCGGCGCCACAGGGCCGGCGGGGCACGTCGGTGACCTTCTGGCCGGACGGGTCGATCTTCGAGGAGGTCTCCTTCCGGGCGCAGACGGTGATGGAGCGCCTGCAGATGTACGCCTTCCTGAACGCAGGGCTGGAGATCAACTTCGTCGACGAGCGCGAGGGTGCTCCGGCACCGGTGACCTACCGCTACGAGGGCGGCATCATCGACTTCGTCAAGCACCTCAACAGCACCAAGGACCCGTTGTTCAAGAAGGTCGCCTACTTCAAGGTGAGCGAGGACGACGGCGAGGTCGAGGTGGCACTCCAGTGGAACACCGGGTACAACGAGGGCCTCCACGGCTACGCCAACGGCATCTCGACGATCGAGGGCGGGGCCCACGTCGAGGGGCTGAAGAAGGGCTTGACCAACGTCGTCAACAAGTACGCCCGCGCCCGGACGCTGCTCAAGGAAAAGGACGAGAACCTGCTCGGAGAGGACATCCGCGAGGGGATGTGTGCCATCGTGGCCGTCAAGCTGCGCGAGCCACAGTTCGAGGGCCAGACGAAGGCCAAGCTGGGCAACACCTCCATACGGTCACTGGTCGAGAGAGCCACCAACGAGAAGCTGGCCGAGTGGTTGGAGGAAAACCCCCCGGAGGGCCGGCTCATCGTGAGCAAGGCCATCCAGGCATCGCGGGCCCGGGTTGCGGCGCGCGATGCCCGGGAGGCGACGAGGCGCAAGTCGCCCCTCGAGGGTGCGGGGATGCCCGGGAAGTTGACGGACTGCCGCAGCCGTGACCCGCGCGGCGCCGAGCTGTTCATAGTCGAAGGCGATTCCGCCGGTGGTTCGGCTGTGAGGGCGCGCAACCCCGAAAACCAGGCCATCCTCCCGATCAGGGGGAAGATCCTCAACGTCGAGCGGGCCAGGGTCGACAAGATGCTGAAGAACAACGAGATCCAGGCCCTGGTGGCGGCCATCGGCGCCGGTGTGGGTGAGGACTTCGACGTCTCGAAGATCCGTTACCACAAGGTGATAATCTTGGCTGACGCCGATGTGGACGGCAGCCACATCCGCACACTGTTGCTCACCTTCTTCTTCCGCCAGATGACACCCCTGGTTGCCGAGGGGCACGTCTACTGCGCTCAACCGCCGTTGTTCTCGACCACCGTGGGACGCGAGAAGGTGTACCTGAAGGACGAGCCGGCGCGCCAGAGGTTCCTGAGCGCGCACCCCAACCACAAGGGCGAGTTCAACCGCCTGAAGGGCCTCGGCGAGATGGACTGGCACGAGCTGGGCTCCACGACCATGGACCCCGCCCTGCGCACTCTGCTGCGGGTGGAGATCGAGCAGGCAGCGATAGCCGACGAGGCGTGCAGCATTCTCATGGGCGACGACGTCGAGCAACGCAAACAGTTCATCGTGGAGAACGCTGGCGAGATCCGGTTCCTGGACGTATAGATGGCAGACGACGAGATAACACCACAACCCAGCGAGGACAATGACGGCAGCGGCGAGGGCGGTGGCCGCACTGGGGTCCAGCCTGTCGAGATCAACGTCGAGATGGAGCGCTCCTTCCTGGAGTACGCCATGTCGGTCATCGTCCAGCGAGCCCTACCAGACGCCCGTGACGGTCTGAAGCCGGTGCACCGGCGGATCCTCTACACGATGCACATGCAGAACTACCGGCCGGACCGCCCGCACGTAAAGTGCGCAAAGGTGACGGGCGAGACGATGGCCAAGTTCCACCCCCACGGTGACTCTGCCATCTACGACGCGCTGGTGCGCATGGCGCAACCCTTCAGCCTGCGCGACCCCCTCGTCGACTTCCACGGCAACTACGGCTCACCGGACTTCCCCCCTGCCGCCGCGCGCTACACGGAGTGCCGCCTCTCCCAACTGTCGATGCACATGCTGGAGAGCATCGACGAAGAGACCGTCGACATGGCCCGCAACTACCTCAACGAGGACGACGAGCCGACGGTGCTCCCCTCGCGCTTCCCCAACCTGCTCGTCAACGGGAGCCAGGGCATCGCGGTGGGGATGGCCACCAACATCCCGCCGCACAACCTGGGCGAGGTGATAGACGCCACAGTCCACCTGATCGACAACCCCGATGCGACTCCCGACGACCTGATGAGGTTCGTGAAGGGCCCGGACTTCCCCACGGGTGGTCTCATCCTCGGCCGCCAGGGCATCGCCGACGCCTACCGTACCGGGCGGGGTTCGATCCGCATGCGGGCGCGTGCCGAGATCGAGGAGACCCGCAACGGTTCGCAGATCGTCATCACGGAGCTGCCCTACCAGGCGAGCTCGAGGGCGATCCAGGAGCGCATCGCCGAGCTCGTCAACAGCCGGGAGCTGGAGGGGATCCGGGACATCCAGGACCTCTCCGCCGGGGTCGAGACGAGGATCGTCATCCCCTTGAAGCGCGACGCCAACGCCAACGTCGTGCTCAACAACCTCTACAAGCTGACGCCGTTGCAGACGTCGTTCGGGGTCAACATGGTGGCGCTGGTCGGTGGCGGCCCGCGCACGCTCAACCTGCGCACGGCCCTCGAGGCTTACGTCGCCCACCAGGTGGACGTCGTCAGGAGGCGCTCCGAGTACCGGCTGCGCCGGGCCAAGGCGAGGGCGCACATAGTCGAGGGGCTGTTGAAGGCCCTCGACATGATCGACGCCATCATCCAGGCGATACGCGAGTCGGACAGCCGGGCTGGCGCCCGTGACCGGCTCATGGGAGCGCCGTTCGAGTTCAGCGAGGTCCAGGCCGAGCACATCCTCGACATGCAGCTGGCCCGGCTAACCAGGCTGGGACGAGCCGACCTCGAGGAGGAGGTAGCCAAGCTGCGCCAGACGATCACCGAGCTCGAGTCCATCCTCGGCGACGAGCACATCCTGCGAGAGGTGATAAAGACCGAGCTGGGCGAGATCAAGGCCCGCTTCTCGACGCCGAGGCTGGCCGCTGTGACGGTCGACCCGGGCGAGATGTCGGTCGAGGATCTCATCGAGGACGGCGAGCTGGTCGTGACCATGACCCGGGCTGGTTACATCAAGGCCGTGGCGGCTTCCACGTACCGCACCCAGGGCCGCGGCACGCGTGGCATGCGGGGCACAAACCTGCGGGAGGCAGACATCGTCTCCAAGGTGATCCACACGACCGCACACGCCTACCTGCTCTTCTTCTCCAACCTCGGGCGCGTCTACCGGTTGCGGGCTTACGAGGTGCCGCTGCAGGAGCGCACGGCCCGGGGCACGGCGATAGTCAACCTGCTGCCTCTGGCGCCGGGCGAAAAGATCGAGGCCCTCATCGACACCCGTGAGTTCAGCTCGGACAAGTACCTCTTGTTCGCCACCCGCCTCGGGCAGGTCAAGAAGACCGCCTTCTCCGAGTACGACCGCAGCCGCCGCGACGGGCTCATCGCCCTCAACCTGCGCGACGGCGACGAGCTCGTTGCTGTCATCGTGACAACGGGGCAGGACGACATCTTCATGGTGAGCCAGGCGGGCCAGACGATCAGGTTCTCGGAGCAGGACGTCAGAGCCATGGGCCGCGACGCGGCCGGTGTCCGCGGGATGGCGCTGCGTGGCGACGACCGGGTCGTGGCCGCCGACATCGCCCGCGACGAGACCACGATCCTCATGGTGACGACGGCCGGTTACGGAAAGCGCACCCAGTTGCACCACTTCAACCGCCAGGGCCGCGGCGGCCAGGGCGTGAGGGGGATAAAGCTCACGAACAAGCGTGGTGGCGTCGCAGCGGCCTTCACGATCGGCCTGGAGGACGAGATCCTCGTCATCTCGTCGTCAGGCGTCGTCGTCAGGCTGGCTGCCCGGGACATATCCAGCCAGGGCCGGGACGCAACGGGTGTCCACGTAGTCAGCCTGGACGCCGGCCAAGAAGTTGCGTCGGTAGCCCCGGTGCTTGCTGTAGATGAAGAGTGATGGCTGATCCTGCCCCTCAGTCGAGCCGGTCAGGCGGCGGCCGGCCGACCCGTGCCGGCCCCGACCCCGGACTGCCTCCAGGGTGGGACACCGCCACCTCGGCCATGCCGCGCTACGCCGGTCAGGGCTCGGGCCCCTTCTATCCCCCCGAGGAGAGGGGTGCCGCCACCAGGGCGCAGCCCGGTATGCGCTCTCCGGGGCCCCCGCGTGCCCCCGGCCAGGCCGCCCCGCGCGGGCCTGGTGCACCCACCCAGGTGGTCAACCGCAGGCCACCCCTGCCTCCAGGGGCCAGGGGCGCCGCCCAGTACGCCCGCGCCCAGGGCGCCAAGCGGGCCAAGGCGGTGCGCGACGTCCACAACCGGCGGGTGCTGCGGCGCCTGGACGTAGCCAGCGTCTTCAAGGTTTCGTTTTTCTTCTACTTCTGCGTGTGGGTGGTACTGGTGGTCGCCGGGGTCGTGATATGGAACGTCGCCGCCACCTTTGGCCTCATCACCAGCCTCGACAAGCTTGTCCGGTCCCTGTTCGCCCTGACCAGCTTCAAGCTGCACCCTCTGACCGCCCTCGAGTGGGGTGGGGCGGCGGTGGCCCTGCTGTGCCTGCTCGGGGTGTTCGTCAACGTGCTGGCGGCGCTGCTCTACAACCTCATCAGCGACCTGGTCGGCGGTGTGCAGGTGTTCACGGTCAGCGACAGGGACGCCTGAGCGCTAGCTGCGGTCGTGTAACCTGTAGCTTCGGTCCACCCGGCAGGGTGGTCACCCGCACCTCGGGGCTATAGCTCAGCCGGTTAGAGCGCAGCACTGATAATGCTGAGGTCCTCAGTTCGATTCTGAGTAGCCCCACTCGCAAAGAGGCATATCCTTGCAGGTCAGCAGCGGTTTCCGGGGTGACCGTGCATGACCGCTCGTGACCCCGAATGACCCAGGCGACGCAGCTCGGGCGCACTCTGGCCGATCAATGTCGAGACCGGTCGTTGCGTAGTCGGCGTCGGGCTTGCGGCATGGGGCGGTCACGATCCCGTCCCGTCCCGCTCCGTACCACTTGCGTGGTACACTGGTGTGGTGTTCGGGGAGGTTATGTGGACCGAAGACTCCGAAACCCACATCGCCCGCCACAACGTGACCCCAGTCGAAGTGGAACAGGTCCTCTAAGCCAGCCGCGTTTAGTGGTCCCTGGCCGCGACGGCACCACCGAGGTCCTGGGCCAGACCGACTCCGGCCGGCTGCTGTTGGTGGTCGTGACCGATGCCAGCGATGGCCGGGACTTCGTGGTCACCGTCCGCGACATGACCGCCGCCGAGAAACGAACGTTCCGGGAAAGGAGCCGCTGACCATGGACCAAGACAAGAACGACCGCTTGCGCGACTACTACGACACCACCGACGTCGCCGGGCACTTCGCCGACGCCACGCTCCAGACCGACAAGGCCGCCGAGGTCCTGGTGTCATCGTCGATCCGACTCCCGCAGTCGCTCATGAACCAGGTCCGAGCCCAAGCCGCCGAGCTCGGGATCCCGGCCACGACGCTCATGCGTCAGTGGATCACCGAGCGAGCGGCCACACCTACGACGCCGGCGGCGGTCTCGGTGGCCGACCTGCAACGCTTCATCGCGGAGCACGCTCACCCGTTGGCTTTGTAACCCCCACCCGACGACGGGCGACAGGCAAGTCAGGACATGGGCAGACCGGGCTGGTCTGAACCAGCCGGGCGATCACCTCCACCGTGTTCCCACCCGCCGAGGCCAACACCACCATCGCCCAGCGATAACGAACCACGCTCACCATCGTCTTGCCCCCACCACGATGGACGATCCGCTGCAACTGGCGACCCTCCCCATCGGAAATCCGCCGCACCCTCACACGCTGGCTCATGCCCCCAGCCTGATACCCCCCCCAGCCCGTTGGTGGACCCACCCGGGCGAAGGATCAGTGCCCCGGGCACTAGCGGGCACCAAAGCGGGTCAGAGAGCTGACGGCTGGTAACCCCTGTGGCCGCCACGGTGCCACTCCGAAGACGCCTGCACTCATCGGCCCTTCAGCGTCCGGTGGATGTCCTTCATGAGCAGGACGAGGTGCAGCTCGTCGGTGGGGCTGGGCTCGAACTCGGGCACGAGATGAAGGTAGAACTCGCGAGCGTCTCTTGACTCGGAGTAGACGAGCAAACCCCGACATCCGATGTCAGCCGAGAGCCCGGCGAGGCGGACGAAGACGTCTTGGAGCAGGCCGACACCAAGCCCTCTGCCTTCATGGTCGACGTCGACACCGAGCCGGGCGAGCAAGGCAACCGGTTGGGGGTTGCGGCCAGCACCTTTGCGGAGCAGTTCGGGGGCTGCCTCGGAGTGGACCTGGGCCATGCACCAGGCGTAGTAGGCGACCACGCGGTCGTCGCCGTGCTCGGCGACGACGAAGGCCCGCGTGGTACCGGTGCTGGCCGACTGGCGCGCGTGACGCTGAAGCCAGTCCGTCTGCTCGCTCGACCGGCACGAGAAGCCGGTGAGGTCGTGCGCCTCGCTGAGCGGCTCGGGTGGGCGGTAGGTGCCGCTCACTCAGTGAACGGGGAGGGGCGTTGCATCAACTGTCGGAGGCCGGGAACCTCGCGGGCACGCCGGGCGTTGACCGCCTCCCACTCTTCGAGCGCGGCGGCGTCGAGGTCGAAGTGGTCACGGCCAGCCAGCACACGGCGGGCGGCGTCGTACGCGTGGGTGACGACGAAGTCGGTCAGGTCGGTGCCGGTGACCCTGACGGCGCGGTCGATCAGCTCTCGCTCCTCGGGAGTGGTCCGCAGGTCCATGCGCCGGCTGCGTCGCCGTGATCGGGTCTCCATGTGTCAACCTCCGGCGGAAACTGGGGCGTACGTCCATTGTACGGCCATCTCATCCGCTGCTCATGTCAGCTTCGCGGTCGCACTGTGCCGTTCAGGGCCGGCCTCGGCTCCCAGGACCGGCGATGGCCTGGCTGGTCGGTCGTGCGCCGTGCGGCTTGCTCGTCGGACCACGCCCGTAGCCTCTGCTCCATGGCGTTCCAACCCCCGCTCCTCGGAGTCCGCCATCGAGCCGACGCCTTGTGCCAAGCTGACCAGATGCAGGCAGGCACGGCCATATCGCTCTTCGCGGGGGCCGGGGGCCTGGACCTCGGCATGGAGGCGGCCGGCTTCTCTGTCCGTGCGGCCGTCGAGTGGGACGACGATGCATCCGACACCATGGAGAAGAACGCCACCAGGCACTTCCCCGGCCTGCTCGAGGTTGTGCGCGCCGACCTGCGGCCCTTGGCGGTCGGCGACCCCGGCGGGGTGGGCACCAAGGACATCCTGGCTGCGGCCGGCTTGGGCAGGTCCCGACCGGACCTGCTGGTCGGAGGGCCGCCGTGCGTTGCCTTCTCCAAGTCGGGCTTCTGGCTGGAGTGGAAGCGCAACGGCGTCGACCCAGCGGCGAGCCTGCTCCAGGCGTACACGAGAGTGCTCGCCGAGGCTCGGCCCCGGTTCTTCGTGCTGGAAAACGTGTACGCGCTCACCTTCGACAACCGTGCCAGCCGCCCCGCCTTCGAGCGGCTCCTCAAGGAGATCACAGAAGCCGGCTACAAGTACTCCTGGCGGGTGCTCAATGCTGCCGACTACGGCGTGCCGCAGCTGCGGCCGCGCCTGTTCATCGTCGGCGCCCGCAAGGGCGAGCGCCTTCCCGACCTGCCGGGCGCCACCCACTCGGGTCGATGGGAGCAGCGCAAGGTCGTGGAGGGCAGGCTGGCGCACGTCACCGCAGGCGAGGCGCTTCAGGGCATCAACGCTCCTCCCGAGCCCGAGGAGGTCGTACGGGGCCAGTGGGGGCACCTGCTCCCTGGCATTCCCCCAGGCGACAACTATCTCTTCTACACGGCCCAGCGTGGGCACGCTGACCCTGTTTTCGAGTGGCGTTCGCGCTTTTGGTCGTTCCTGCTCAAACTCGATCCTGATAGGCCAAGCCCGACCATCCAAGCGCAGCCTGGGCCCAACGTGGGACCGTTCCACTGGGAGAGCCGCCGCCTCCGGGTGCCGGAGCTGCGACGGCTCTTCACCTTTCCCGACGACTTCGAGTTCGTCGGCTCCCGCCGCTCGGTCCAAGCTCAGGTCGGCAACAGTGTCCCGCCTCTCCTGGCTTCGAAGGTCGCCGCCGAGATCGCACGGCTCTGCTGACCCCGACATCCGCGTCCCCCTGCGGCTCGCCAGGCAAGATGTAGCGTGACCGAGCGCCTCATGGACTGGTTACGTGCCCGGTGCTCCGAGTTCAGGTTCAACCCGGCCGGTGTCTACCAGGCGACAGGTGAACACGACTGGCCGCTCAGCGCGTCCGGCCCCGAGGACCTCACCCGCCAGCTGGACGAAGGTGGTCACCTCCTCCCGCTCCCCCGGGAATCCGCTGCGCTAGCCAATGTGATCGAGGTGGCGCTCGTCGACTTTCTGATCGAGAGGTTGGCGGAGCTCCCGGACGCCAAGGGGATCCGTGGAGCGGAGCGCGGGTACCCCGACCTCGAGGTGGCCGGTGAGCATTTCGGCGGCGGACCGCGCGCCGTGGACGTGAAGATGGCCCGCATCCGAGTGCCGCGCAACGGCGTACCGGTACGCACGATCAGCCGCATCACTCTCTTCACGGGCAACACCTACTTCAGGCACCCCCAACTACCCCTCGGAGGTATCCGCCGGCCGTTCGGTGACTACCGGGAGCACCTCGACATCATCGGGCTGTACGTCTTCGACGAGAACGTCAAATGGAGGGTGCAGTCTCTGGAGCTGCTCGTGCACGAGCCCTGGCGTGTCGCCTCGCGCGAAAGGTCGAGCACGACTCGGGAGTACATAGGGGCGGTGGACCTCCTGGAGGATCTCCGTGCGGGGCGTGGGGTCTTCGCGACCGAGGAAGAGTTCTACTCCTACTGGCGCTCGTACGCGTTCAAGACCCCTCGCATGCTGGCCAAGGAGATCGACAAGCTCCTGACCGAGAGAAACGCCGCTCGGTAACCGTCGTCCGCAGCGACCTCCGCGCCGCCTTCAGCGAAGCAGCCGCGCCGCCCACACGCCCGGCGCGCATCTGCGCGAGAAGCCGGGCGCGCACGTGTCGCACCATGTCTCCCCGCTCCCACCGGCATTGGGCGGCCGTGGGCCCAAAGAGCTCACCTGCATGGTCGACCTCACCCCTGAGGCCGATGGCCGTCCACGGGCCCGGCTGCTGGACCTGGTGGCGGGCCGGTCGGGCAAGGCCTATGGCGATTGGCTCGACGCCCGCGGGCCGCAGTTCCGCGACGGTGTGCGCATAGCCACCCTCGACCCGCTCCACGGCTACAAGAACGCTAACGACGCCCACCTCGAAGACACCGCCGTGCTCGACGCCTTTCACATCCTAAAGCTCGGGACCGCCGCAATGGACGAGGTCCGCCGCCGCGCCCAGCAAGAGACCCTCGGCTGTCGTGGCCGAAAGCCGACCCCCTCTATGGGATCCGGACCATCCTGCGGGCCGGCGCGGAGCGCCTCAGCGACCGCCAGCGCGCCCATCTTGTCGCCGCCGTCAACGCCGACCCGGCGCACGAGGAGGTCGATATCGCCTGGCAGGTCGCCCAACGCCTGTCCTCCGCTTGCAGCACCGAGAACCTCGCCGTGGGCCGGCATATAGCGCAGGACCTCCTCCGCAGCCTGGTCACATGCCCGATCCCCGAGCCACCGGCCGTGCTACCAACGGAGGCACGGAGGCGGTCAACGGGCTCATCGAGCTCCACCGGCGCATCGCCCGGGCTTCCGAAACCGCCACAACCACAGGCTTCGCATGCTCCTCATGGGCGGCGGACTCGCCTCCCCCCACCTCAAGTAAGAAGAGATTCCCTAACAGTTGTCAAGGAGAATCTGGCCGCTGTGCGTGAGGGCGCGTTGTAGAGACCTGCTGTCGTCATCGACGCTGGAAGGGGGTTAGCGAGTGAGTCGTGCCCGGTGCGTCGCGG
>JAJZIY010000044.1 GCA_021828475.1 Actinomycetes bacterium | reverse complement strand
CGTGCACTGGCAACAGATCCACGTCTCACACGCCGGTGTCCTGGCAGTGGTGCCCCTCGGCCAGCGCTTCGAGCTCAACGTGACGGCACAGAAGCTTGCGGCTGTTCGCCCCGGCCAGGTCGCCCTGACCTCGCAGCGGCCGGCCTGCGCGCCCCCACGCGGGAGCCAGGTGGCCTGCCGTGCCGTCCTTGAATGGAAGGCGACCGTCGTTGTCACAGGTACCAGCCGCAGCCCCATCCTGCCCCGGCCCCCGCTGCCGCGAGGACTAGGGTGACGACCGCCAGCTGGTCCCATAGGACTAGCAGGGACCAGCCAGGCGCCACGGGCCACTAGGCGCCCGGCGCTCGACCCCTGACATCTCCACCCGCACCCGGCGGCGGCCCTCGTCGTACCAGGCGCTGACATTGGGCATCCGCTGGCCGAAGGGGAACGCAGGGTACTCGGTACGCCCCGCAGGGCACGGCGCCCCGTCGCCGTAGGCCATCACGTCCAGGTGCCAGGCGGGCACGGACCCCCAGGTCGCCACCCGCGAGTACAGCTCGGCGAACATCAGCCCCCCGGGCTCGACCCGTGCAGGCACCTCGCTCCGGCGGCGGCGAAAACGCAGGCCCCCGCACCACGTGGACTCGCCACCCGGCAGCGGACGCTCGTCCCGGCGTGCCGCCGGCACCAGTGGCATCACGGACAGGTCGAACCAGTCCCAGCCCGCTACCCGAGCCTCGGAAGTCCCCACCTCCCTGCGGGCGAGGGTGACACGGTAGTCACCGAGCCCCCAGGGGTAGATCTGGCGCACGCCCACGAAACGGCCCTCGTGGGTACCCATCTCCCTGAAGCCGCCCGGGGCGACGTCGGTGTCGGCCTCGTCGAAGGTCCACCACGTCGAGAAGATGAGCCCCTTGCCCGCCCCCTCCCCCGTCGGCGGCCGGCTGACATCTGTCTGCAGGCCGAGGTAGAAAGCCGCGCCGTCGATGGCGCCATTGAACAGCGCCATGTACTCGCCCGAGGCCGTGCCGGGGTCCTCGAGCACCGTCAGGTCCCATTCGAGCTTCGCCAGCGGCTGCTCGAAACCCCAGTGCACGTAGGCCACGTGTGCGGGCAGTCGGGGTCGCTCCCGGGACGGGGCAACTGCACCGTCGCCATGGCGTCCGCGCCGCAACATCCCCATGCGGGCACCCTACAGGCCGGGCTCGGCCCCGCGCCCCGAGCTGACGGCCCCGGCTCGACAGCGGGGCCCCTTGCACCCTGGCCGCGCACGTCGCGTTCGCGCATCGCGCTCGCCTCCCGGCTCCTGCAGCCTCTCGCGTCCGCTGCCCGGGATGGCACTACGGCCACTGGACAGTACGAGCTGGAGCACAACCGGGCCTCCGCCACGGGCTTCACCCTTGCCGTCACGGTGCCACCGGGAGGGCCAGCTCCACCGGGCCCCAGGTCGCCCCGCCGTCCGCACTGCGCCAGACATCCCCGCTGCGCTGCCCGAACGCCCACAACACCCCAGGTGCGCCGGCAACCACGCCCTGGACGTCGGCGGCGCCCACCCCTGTCAGCGTGCGCACGGACCAGTGCTGCCCGGCGTCGGTGCTCACGAGCAGGCGCAGCACGGTGGTGCCGGCGCCGTAGCTCGGGCAGTAGAGGACAACCGTCCCAGCGCTCACGCTCGGGCCCTGGCAACCCGACAGCTCGGCGGGCAAGCTCCAGTAGGCCCAGCTGTCACCGGCATCGGTGCTCGTGGCGATGCCCTTGGTGCACGTAGCGGCCACGACCGCCACTGCCCGGCTGTAGGCCAGCCCGCCGTAGCCGGCCACGTCGAGCTCGGCCACGTGCCTCCACGACCCGCCTGCGTCGCTCGTGGCCACGACGGCGGTGGGCCGCAGGGGCAACGAGATCGGAGGCTGGAGCGTTTTCGTCGCGGCGCAGCCACCCCATCCCAGCACCAGGCCCTGCCGGGCGTCGGCAAAGGAGACAGCCGAGGCGCCGGCCCCGCCGAGGCCAGGGACGGCGACGGCCCGCCCGTGGCCGCCACCATCGTCACTGAGCCACACCGTGTTCGTGCCGGTCTGGACCAGCATCAACCCGGAACTGCCGAGCCCTGTGACCGTGCCGCCGAGGGTGCCGCCTTCGGCTGCCCGGGCAGCTGCGGGGAGCCCGTGCCATGTTGCCCCACCGTCCTCACTGACGAACTGGCCCGCCTCGCTGCCCACCCACAGGTGCCGTCCGGCGACCAACAGGCCCGAGAGCCCCACCTCTGCGGCGCTGGCCACCGGTGACCAGTTACGCCCGCTGTCGGAAGAACGCCAGAGCACGGTGGCACCCGCCATCCCCCCGGCAACCCATGCACCGCTGTGCCCGGCGAGGGCCAACTGCGAGCCCACCACTTCCTCCGGCAACCAGGACCGGCCTCCGTCGTCGGTCCACCACGCCTGGCCCAGGCAGGGCCCGTTGGCCCCGATGGTGCAGCCACCCGCCAACGCCACCCCCTGTCTGGGGTTGTAGAACTCCAGCTCGCCGAAGGGCCCTCCGTAGCCTCGCCCGGGCAGCGCAGGGCGCGTCGGAGCGGCAAAGGACTGGGACCAGGTGCGGCCTCCGTCGGTCGTAGCCAGTACGGCGAGCTCGGGGATTTGGCCGTACTTGGCATAGTTGCCACCGCCGGCGTAGCCACGCTCGGGCGTCGGGAACGAAAGCGAAGTGAGCAGGTAACCGGCACATGTGCCGGGTGCGGGCTGCCAGCTGGCTCCGGCGTCGGCCGTGAGCCAGATCCGGCTGGTGCAGCCCTGCGGCCGCGGGCCTGGGCCCGCCACCGCCTCCAGACCGGTGGCAAAGCCGTGGGTGGCGTCGACGAAGGCCAGCCCGCCCGTTGGCGACCCACCCGGGAGGGCCACAGCCGACCAGTGCCTGCCGCCGTCGGTGGTACGCAAGAGCGTGGCAGGCCATGCTGCGTCCTGGCCGTACATGGCGTCGGGGACCGCGAGGCCGGTGCGGCTGTCGACGAAGTGCAGCGTCGACGTGGCCCAGTACCACTCGGCAGCGCCGGCCTGGTCCGCCCCGGCCGGTGCCCGCGGGAGCGAAAGGGTGACGGGCACCTCGTGCCAGGTACGCCCGCCGTCGGCACTCTCCACCAGGAGCGGCCCTCGAATGCTCAGCCCGGCAGCCACGACGTCGCCGGCCTTCGTCCCCACCCAGTACAGCACGACGTCGCTGTGCCGCCAGACCACGGCCCAGCTTGCGCCGCCGTCTGTGGTGCGCTCCAGCTCGCTCGTCGCTCCGCTGGCGTAGCCCGATGTCTGTGCCCGGGGTACGGCGGCCAGGTAGCCCGTCCTCTGGGAAGTGAACACCAGGCCAACCTGGCCGCTCGCTGGCCCGCGCGAGACAACGGAGGGGGGCCGGGGCAACCTCGCTCTGCCAGCCGAGACGATGCTGAGGGGCGTGGGCGCCGGCAAGGGCACCGTCGTCGCGCTCGTGGGCGTCACCGTGCCGGCGGGAAGGGTGCTGGCCACCGGCGCTCCAGCCGGAACGACCCTGGCGGTCGGCGTCCCGGGCGAGGCGGCCAACGACGCTGCGAAGAGGACGCCGGCGAGCAGAGCGCGGTACGGAGGCCTCATCGGTGGTGTGAACCACGCAACGGCACGCCTGGTTCCCGGATGTAACGCCCGAACGGTACAGCCGGTCAGCCCACCTCTACGCTTCCTGGGCAAGCTCGGCGGCCCAGGGCGCCTGGACGTTGCGAGGCGTTGCGGGGGCCTGCAGTCGACGCTTGTCACGGTCTCCGCGCGAAGCGAGGCTGCCGGCGGTAGTACAGGGCTCCTGCGCCCCGATCGATGCAGGCTGCGCCTCTGAGCGCAGCGATGGTCGGCTCTTCTGCCCGGCACGTGAACCGGTGATCCGCTGCTTTGGCCGCGCACGTGGCAGAGGAACGCGTGAGCCCTGCACCTGCTACCAGACGAGCGGTACGAGACGCTTGTGGTGCGCCGCGTACGTTCGGTAGGCCGGGCCTGCGGTCCTGAAGAGCGCGGCCTCCTCGATCTGGATGCGCCAGATGATGACCACAAGGCAAGGAAAGACAAAACCAGCAAGTCCGACCCAGTTGGCATATATGACTCCGATGCCAATCATTGCCAAAAGGCCGCCCGCATAGCCGGGGTGGCGCACGACGCGGTAGGGGCCTCTGGCAACAACGTCCTGGTCGGCGCTGACGTCGACGGTGAAGGTGAAGTACTGCCCGAGCGCCCAGAAGGACGCCCAGCGCAACACGGCGCCGGCCGCAAACAGGAGCATGCCGACAGCGAACACGGCCGCTCCGTCGCCCATTCCCGCTCGCGGCGCGAGCCTCGATCCCCCGTGCAGCATCACGGTGGCCACTATCGTCCACACCACTACCCCGACCCAGAAGGCCGGTGTCGCGACCCGGGTAGCGTGCTTCCGCCACCCTCGCTGACGGAAGAACTGGATGATCTCCATGCCGAAGAACGCAATCACCAGAAAAAGGAACAGCAGCCCCGCAGCATGGTTCTGGTAGTAGGGCTTCATCGTGCCACCGAACAAGAGCCGGGCACGTGGCCCGCATACCGTTGGCTTCGGCGAGTCATGCCTTCTCCGGTCCGGTCCGTCGACCCTGAGCTGGTTACGTGCCGGCGCGCGCCATCGGGGTGTGCGCGTGTCGCGCGCTCGAACAGCGCGACGAGCTCCCCGCCATAGGCTTCGAGATCGATATCGGGGTCGCCCGCCAGTTGAGCGAGCAGGGCGTCGAGAGCGGCCTTCATGGTGACGGCCATCACCCGAGCCGAGAATTGTCCGCGGCTGCCATCGGCTTGTCGATCCGGGCACCCGCCGACGATCGTCACGTGGGGATCGGCTACCGGGCGCGCTCGATCGGTGAGCTGACATCCTTTGCCGCTCCTCGCGTTCGTAGCGGCTGGGCCCGTCCCTGAGCGGTGAGTGTCCAGGCCGCTCCCCAGCCACCGGAGGCGAGGAGCAGCGCTCCCGGTATCACACCCCCAGTGCCGGCAACCACGGCGTCAGAGGCGCCGGCGCCGGCCGCCGCCAGGCCGGCCGCCCCGCACAACGCGATCGTTGCGCCCAGGACGTGAAATCGACGGATCTGCCACACCCTCGCGAGCGCCACGAAGTGGGCCCCGACGACCACCGAGATCCACGCCACGACACCGTGAGGTAGCTCCAAGGGACCGGTGAGCAGCCTTGCTCCCACCACGATGGCGGCCACCTCGACGCCGACGACCACCCAGTAGCCCCGCCCGAACCCTTGCCGTGCCGGCGTCCCGTCCGTCGGGGACGAATGACGGCCGGCCAGGAGCAGCGCCGCCACCACGATGAACAGCACCGCCCCGACGATCCGTGCGACGCCAGCGATCACGGATGGCAGCGCCCCGGCGTTGACCTCGACGTAGACCAGGCCGAACGTGGCTACGATGGCCGACCCGAGCCGCTGCCCGGAGGGCACCGCTCGGCCATCGAGCCCTCCTCGCATGCCGTCTCCCGCTCGCCCCGTCACTCTTGCTGAGTCTACGCGCGGCTCGGCGCGCCCGCTGGCCGACGTCCGAGCCGGCGACGCCCGATCCCAGCCCGAGGTGCTCGGCGAGCTCCCCGGCGGTGTCGACCTGATCGTCACCTTCCCGCCGTATGCGCGTGACGGCGGGGTGACCGACAAGGACGCCGGCGGTCCGGCAAGCCCATGTGTGACCGGGAGAGCCTCAACTACTCGACCAGCCGCGCCAATCTCGGCCACGCCCGAGGGGAGGCGTACCTCGCCGAGACGCCGAGATGGCGAAGGTGTACGCCAGGTGCCTCGCGGTGCGGCGCCCTGGCGGGCTGATGGTCACGGTGACCAAGAACATGCGCCGCGATCTCGCCTGCTCGATCTCGCTGGGATCACCGTGCGCTTTGCTCACCAAGTCGGGGTCGTCTACCTCCAGCACGTCGTCGCCCTGCTCGGCGCGGTGCGCGACGGCGAGCTCGTGGGCCACCCGAGCTTCTGGCAGCTACGCCAGACCCGCCTCGCGCGCGCAGCCGGCCACCCGGTGCACCTCACGGTGCATGAGGACGTGCTGGTCCTGGCAAAGCCGGAGGCGAGCCGTGGCTGAGTCCACCCACCGCTGCGAGCTCCCCCGCTCGGTGTGGCCGACAGCGCAGCAGACCTCCCGGGCCCAGCGAGCCGGGCGCTACCTGCCCGAGTCGACTGCACACCCAGCCCGGATGCTGCCCGCCACTGCACGGCGCGCTACGGAGCCCCACACCACCGCAGGTGACGTGGTGCTCGACCCGATCTGCGGCATCGGCACCACCCTCGTCGAAGCCGTCCACCTCGGCCGCCACGCCGTCGGCGTCGAGTACGAGCCCCGGTGGGCAGACCTCGCCACGGCCAACCTCATCGACGCCGGGACCAACGGCGCTCCCGGCGACTGACAGGTGCGCACCGGCGACGCCCGCCGGCTCACCGAGCTGATCGACCCCGCCCCCACCGGCCGGGTGGCGCCCGCCCCGGAAAGGGGGTCGCCAAAGCCGACCGCCGACCCAGATGTCATCGCCCGCGCCGCCGGAGCCCAACATGACGAGCTCGCCGCCCAGGCCCACCAACGCCAAGCCGAGCTGCGCACCATCACCAGCGACCTCGAAAAGATCGAGGCCGCCGTAGAGCGCTACATGGCCACCACCTTTCGCCAGACCGGCGCAGCCGTCGGGGTCGCGGTCACCGGTGCGATCATCGCCGGCAGCTCGGCCGGCTTCTTGCATGCCAGCCACGCGGCGTGGGCCGTGGTCGCCGGCTGTGGAGTCATGGTGGTGCTGCTCGGCATGGTCTCGACCGGACGCTGGGCATTGGCGACCGCCGAGCGAAACGGCGCACGCCTGGCCAGTCACCTCGATTATTCGTCTCCCGGTGCCCGCCAGCAGGTGAGGTCCGCGAAAAGACCCGCCTGGTATGGGGAAATTGGCTTAGCACAGTCAACATCCCACACAAGGAGGTTCACCTCGAGAATGAAGTCTAGCCACAGTCGGTCGAGCACGGCAGTGAAGCGCTCCAGGCGCCGTCCGAGGGTGAGGGTGACAGCCGACGGCCATGGGCTGGTGAGCCGTGCCGGTACCCGCTTGCTGGCCGACCTGGCCGAACGCTGCGGGCTCGGTGCCGACCTGAGCGCGGCGCTGGCACCGATCGTGAAGGCACCGCGCCGCCACGGCCCTGGAGAGGTGCTGGTGGACCTGGCGGTCACCCTGGCCGGCGGAGGCGAGTACGTCTCGGACCTGAAGACGCTGCGTGAGCAGCCCGGCCTGTTCGGCGAGGTGGCTTCCCAACCAACGGCTTGGCGACTGCTCGACGCCATCGACGAGGCCCTGCTGGCGGACCTGCAGGCTGCCCGTCGCGCGCCGAGGGCGAAGGCCTGGACAGCTGGGCTCGCGCCTTCGGCCCTGACGCTGGACTTCGACGCGACCCTGGTCAACCTGCACGCCGAGAAGGAGAAGGCCGAGCCCACGTCCAACAAGGGCTTTGGTTACCACCCGCTGCTGGCCTACCTCGACCAGACCGGCGAGGCCCTGGCGGCCAAGCTGGGACCGGGCTCCGCTGGGGCGAACACCGCTGCCGACCACGTGGAGCTGCTCGACGCCGCCGTCGCCCAGTTGCCGGTCAGCAGCAAGGCCGATGACCCCGAGCGCGGCGCGCACGTGCTGGTGAGAGCGGACAGCGCAGGAGCTACGCACGGCTTTGTCGACGCCATCGTCGCAAAGGGCTTCGAGTCCTCGATCGGCTTCGACGTCACCGAGGCGGTCCGCCTCGCCATCACCGGCGTGCCCGCCAGCGCCTGGGTGGCGCCGCTCACCCAGGACCTCGAAGACCGCGACGGCGCCGGGGTCGCAGAGATCACCGCCTACCTGGACCTGCCCGCCTGGCCGGAGGGCACGAGGGCCACAAGCGGGCGCGAAGAGCCCCACTTGGGTGCCAATTTCAACCTCTTCGACCCCGACGGCTGGCGCCACCACGTGTTCATCACCAACTCGGCCGACCCCGACGTCGTCTACCCGGAGGCCCGTCACCGCTGCCACGCCCACGTCGAGGACCACACAAGAGACGCCAAGGCCACCGGGATGTCACGTTTCCCCGGGCAACGCTTCGCCTTCAACTCCGCCTGGCTGCTCGTCGTGCTCATTGCCCAAGACCTCCTGGCATGGGCACAAGGCCTGTGCTCCCAAGACGACCTCGCCACCTGCCTGCCCAAGCGCCTGCGCTATTGCACCCTGGACGTCGCCGGGCGCCTGGTGCGGACCGCGAGGCGCACCTTCTTGCGCCTCGACGCCGCTTGGCCCTGGGCAGACCAGCTCGCCAAGGCGTTCGAGCGCCTCGGCGGCCTCTGCTTCGCCACCTGAACCGGGCCCGCACTGTCCCGCTCGTAACGGTCGCGTCCCGCGGCCTGCTTCGACGCGCCTGCGGGCTGTTCACGCCTACGCAACGACTTTTCAGGCCTGTACGGCCCACCCACCGCCCATGGCGGCCAGCCGACGGGGCCAGAAGTCGGTCCCGCCAACCGTTGACCGTCGCTCCGAGGTGCGGCGGGGCCATTTTGGGGCCTTTGTCCGGTCTTCGCAGCTGCTGGCGAATAATCGAGGTTAGACGGTGGACGTTGGGTTCGCCGGCTTCACCGTTAGCGGCCAGACCGGCGAACCAAACCCAAGAATCAGATGTTGATGTCACCCGCAAGCCACTGTATGAATCGCCAGGCGTGCGTAGTGTAAGTGGCCTTCGTCGTGGGTGCTCGGTCCGAGTTGTTGATTAGCTCGGAGTAGCGCTTGTACTCGCGCTTGATGTCGTCGATGCTCCAACGGTCGGGATGTCTGTCATGCTGTCTGTCCATAGTGTCATCATGCCGTCAGGCAGGCACTCCTGTAGGCCCAGCTGTCATTTTCAGCTCGGCTTGCCGAGCGGGTAGACGAGCGGCTGCCGGTTGAGGGTCGCGGCCTGAACCTTGCCGTTGAGCAGGTCCACTATCGGGTAGTCCGTTGAGAGCGCTACGACGATCTCTTCCAGCTCGACCATGACCACCGTCCTCTGGGCGAGCGCCGTCTTGAACTCCGCGATCGCCGAGTCGTGATAGCCGGACGCCGAGATGAAGACGCCACCGGCGTTGCGACCGTAGACCGACACGAGGTGGGGCGAGACGTCGGCCCTCCCGAGACGTTCCTTCCACCACTTCATCTCGACGAGGTAGAGCTGGCTCCGCAGCTCGATGGCCCCGTCGATCTGCTCGAGGACGCCGCGGCCCTCCTCCTCGCCGCGGACTTCGAAGGCCTCCTGGACGGTGATCCCGGAGGCCGTGAACAGCCGGTTGAGGACGCTCTCGAGCGCCTTGCCGCGGCGGTGTGGATCCTGTTCGGAGTACAGCTTGAAGAGATTGTCCTTCACCGCTGCGAGTTCGGCGCGTCGCCGCTGCAGCGCGGTCAGCTCCGCTTCGCGCTCCGCGCGGTGCTGCTCCTGGGCCCTCTCGCGCTCTATGTTCATGCGCGTGAAGGAGTCCTTTTGGTTGACGAGTTGCGCCACGGTGGCGACTGCGCCCCGAGCCTTCATCTGGTTGTCTGGGTAGCAGGTGGAGAAGTCTTCCCACTGGGAGACGCGCTGGACGACCTGCCGTCGGGCGGCGAGCCCCCGGTCCCCGATCTCGTTCAGGTGGGTCAGGATCTCCCTGGTCGAGTGGTACTTGCTGTACTTCGGGTCCGCGACGATCTTCGCACTGATGGACTTGAGAAAGTCCCTCGAGACGCCACAGCCCTGGAAGAACGTGACGACCTCATTCCGGCCACGGGTGAGCAGCGGGACGGCATCGACCAAGGCCGACAGGAAGTCGGGCCGGAAGTGGAAGATGACGTCGTTCGCGCTCGTGGACATCGGTCACATCATCGCGCTGGATCCGTGGCTCCGCGGGCTTTCGAAGGCTAGCGTGCGCCCCGCCTGCGCCGGCGGCTGGCCAGCGGACACGAGCGCCCAGTCGAGCCACCCGGGTTCGTCGTCCGTAGAGCGAGAGCCACGTGCCACCTCGTCCGTAGCGTTCGCTGGTCGGACAGAGGTCACCGCCCGCCCCCCAGTTCGCCCTGTCCATGTTCCCGACGTCGCAGGCATACGGCGGTGAGGTGCAGATTCGACACCCGCCGCAGCGCCAGCACTGGGGCCACCAACACCAACCGCCTCGCTGACCGTCCGCTCAACGCCCTGCTGAACCTCTGCTACAAGCTGGCCGAGGCGGAGGCCAGCTTCGCCTGCGTGCGCCTCGGGCTCGACGCCGGCCTCGGCGTGGTCCATGCCGACATGGCCGGCCGGGGTAGCTTGGCATTGGCATGGGACCACCTGGAACCGCTGCGGCCTGTCATTGACTGCTTCCTGCTGGAGCTGGTCGCCAAGCGGAGCTTCAGGAAGCGGGACCTCGCGGAGCGCTCCGACGGGCACGTGCCGGTGATACCCCCGCGCGCCCACGAGCTGGCCGCCATGATGCCGGCTTGGCGCCGGGCCGCGGCCCCCGCGCCGAGGCGGTGGAGGGTAGGCTCAACCTCACGACCCCCCTTACCGCCTCCAGGGGCATAGCGGCCCAGGCGCAGGTACGCCGGCGCAAGGCAGCCGAGGCGAGGGAACGGGCCCAGGCCGAGCACGCCAGGTACCGCAATGCCAAGCCAGTGCGCCGGCCGGCGCCGGCACAGCCAGCGCGGGCCGCAACCCTGTTCGCTACGTGCGTGGACTGTGGAGGGCCGCTCGCCCGCTCCCGCCACGTCCGCTGCCCTGCTTGCTGGGAGCGCCAGCCGGCGCAGTCACGCGAGGCCGGGCGCCGACGTGGCCGCTCGATCGCGATGGCCCGCTCGGAACTGGATCGCTGGAAGCTGGAGCACCCGCAGGCGTACGCGCACCGTTCCGAGTTCGCCCCTATCCGTGAGCGGCTGCAAGTCATCAAGCTCGCTGACATCATGTGGGCTTGCCATGTGAGCAAGCCGGCGGACTCGGGCTGGCGCTCGGGGCGCCATGTGCCAGCCCTACGTCACTGGCCGGCCCTCGCCCGCTTGGCCGGTCTCGACACCTGCGAGCCGGTAAGAGCGGGCCAGTCGGCCTTATTGTCCAACGGTCACAAACCGATAGAAGCCTCATGACCAGGACGAACGGCTCGCAGAGGGGGAGACGGTGGAAACGACCCGTAGTCGTGGTCATGGCAACGGTCAGTGCGATGTTCGGCCTCATGGGAGCCACCGCCTCTCCCGCTTGGGGGTCCCGCGCTTTGTCCGTGCTCTCGGTGCACGCCGCCCCGAGCAGGCTGGGGCCAAGCGGCGGGACCGTGACCGTCAAAGGCAAGGTCGCTGGTGCCATTTCGTGCCAGCTCAAGCTTCTGTCAAGCCAGGACTTCCCCGTCGTCTATTCGCACAACCCAACTACCTCTTGCCGGCACGGGGCCTACTCCGCCCGTGTCACGGTCGGTGCCAACACGACACCGGCAAGGCGAACCGTGGCGCTCGCGCTGGTGGCCCGCAACGGCTCGTTTGCGTCCCGCGGCCGCTTCTACATCACCCTGGCGGCCACACCAAAGCCTGAGGTGCTTTCTGTCCGAGCCCTCCCCGGTTACCTCTGGGACCGAGGAGGGCATGTCACCGTGGTCGGCCGAGTCGAGCATGCAAAATCCTGCCAGCTCCGCCTTCTGTCCCGCCAGTCGTTCCAGGTCGTCTACTCGCACGACCCGACCGACGCTTGCCGCAATGGGACCTACACGGCCCATGTGACCATTGCCCCGAACCCGACGCCCGTGCAGCGTTCGGTCGCCTTCGAGCTAGTCGCCCGAAACGGCGCTTCGGTCTTCTCCGGACGGTTCTATGTCCAATTGGCCGCCCATGTCGTCAGGACGGCAACCGTCTCTCCTACCACCACCGCGCCGCCCGCTGCCACCACGACCATCCCGCCGTCCGCCACTACGACGCTCCCACCAGCCGCCGCCACGACCACTGTCCCGGCTACTCAACCCACAACGATCTCTGTATCGCTGGCACTCTCTTCGTCGAGTGCCAACCCCTCGAACTCGCTCACCGGGGACTACACAGCGACGGCTAAGGCGACCTGCGGGTACTCAGATGGCTCGTCTGGCCCGTGTGACCTACCCGCCGGCACCATCTCGTGGGAAGCCCTCGGCGGTGACGTCGGCGGTAACTTCATGTACCCGAGCACTCCGTTCTCTGGCTGCGCCACGCAAGTCGGGGGCACCTCTGACATAAGCGAGTGCGATGGCGTCAACTGGAACACTTACGGCGACCAATGGTTGAGCGCCTCGTACACCAGCTCACCTTCGGACCAGCTCCAAAGCGAGCTAATCGTGCCGCAGACGCTTGAAGTTGAGATCACGGCACCCGTGGACATGGGAGCCGGGTACACCTACGACACCTACGGGAACACCGGCCCGCAGGCGATCGGCGATTGCACTATGGCTGCTGCGGCCGACTGGATAGAGACCACCTTCGGCACTGCGCCGGCTAGTCAAGGGGTCGTGAACGGCTATTGGTCGGCGGAGGGCGAGTTCAACGGCGGGGCCGATGTGGGCCTAACGACAACGCAGCTTTTCGATTACTGGCAGGCCAACGCCATTGGGGGGTACACGCTGACGGGCATCGACCGGATCAGTACCAGCGATGTGGAGTCGGAGCTGTCAAACAATTATGTGCTATTTGCCACAGCCAACCTGCCGAGCGGTTACCCACTGGGCGACGGGCAGGGCGGCGGCCACGCCTGGATACTCGTGGGCTACTCCAGTTTCGGTCCCATGGTCGTCTCTTGGGGCCAGGAGGTCCAGATCAGCTGGGCCGATTTCGACGCGTGGACTACAGGTGTATGGGCGCTTGGCGCCAGCCAAGGGTGACCTCGACTACGTCCCTCGTGGCCCGCACCTGCAGTTTCAGAGAGGCCAGGGTGTAGGGGACTGAATAATAGTGCCGGTCAAATTCGATATGGCAATCATTATTCACGGTGACGTTTTTCCGTTCGGCCAGTTCATATGGCACTTCGGGGAGCGGCTTCAGGGCGGGGTGTTCGAGCTCGTCGAAGAGCTCTCTCCTTGAGGTCGGCTCTGAGGTTTGGTAACCGAGCGCCACAATTCGAACCTGCCCGAACTGCAAGAGCGCATCAGGTCCCTGTTCGCAGACTGAAGCTCAGCGCGGATCGGTCGAGTACGCAACGGACCGGTGACGGACAGCGAGCACGCGCACCAGACGCTGATCGTCGTCCACTTGGTAGATGATTCGGTACGTACCGACTCGAAGCGACCGCAGCCAGCGTAGCCGTCCCCGAAGCAGGTGACCGGCCTCGGGCTCACGCTCGAGAAGTCCGAGAGCCTCGACCACGGCGTCAGAGAGTGGCCAGTCGAGGTCAACGATCTCCTTGCGAGCGCGCCGGGCGAGCTCGACCCGACTCACCCTCTACGGCGCGACTGCAGTTCCCGGCGGAGGTCTTCGAGTGTCACCGTCTCGCCACGCTCTACTTCGCGTCGGCCCTCGTCGATGGCGGCCATCGTCTCGGCGTCCGACAAGATCTCCGCCGTCTCCTCCAAAGCCTCGTACTCATCCACTGGGATGAGGACGGCCGCCGGACGGCCGTGGCGGGTAACGATGACGTGTTCACGCAGGTCGGCAACCTGGTCGATGACCTGGCTGAGCTCAGCACGAAGCTCACGAACAGGGACGGTCTTACTCATGCAGCAAGTGTACCATATTGAGTACACATCGGCGGGTGGGCCGTAGGCACTCCGCCGAGGACAGCGACGTGGAGGCCGTGGTCGTCCACAAGGTCGACCGCCTCGCCCGGAACATGGAGGACCACATCGCCATCCGGGCGCTGCTCCGCCGGCGCGGGGTGGCCCTCGTCTCGGTCACCGAGAACCTCGACGAGACCGCGTCGGGTCGACTAGTCGAGGGCATCCACGCGCTCATGGCCGAGTTCTACTCGGCGAACCTGGCGGCAGAGGTGAGAAAGGGCATGGGCCAGAAGGCAAAGCTCGGCGGCTACCCCCACAAGGCCCCCATCGGCTACCTGAACGTCCGAGAGCCGATCGGCGACCGCCAGGTGGCCCACATCGTCGCCGACCCCCAGCGCGCCCCGCTCGTGCGACTTGCCTTCGAGCTGTACGCCACCGGGGAGTGGACGGTCGAGCGCCTGGCCGAGGAGATGGCGCATCGCGGGCTTCGCAACCGGGGCCGCGACTGCCACTACCCGACCAAGGCAGTGACCGTCTCGGGGATGGCGCACCTGCTCGCCCACCGGGCCTACGTCGGCGTCGTCGAGTGGGACGGCGTCGAGTACGAGGGGAGCCACGAACAGCTCGTCGACCGCGCGACGTTCGATCGAGTCCAGGAGCTGCTCGCCGCCCGTGCGATGCGCGGCACGCGCGAGCGTCGGCACCACCACTACCTGAAGGGTCTCTTGGTCTGTGGGGTGTGCGGCAGGCACCTGTCGATCCAGTGCTCCAAGGGCACCTACACCTACTTCTATTGCCTGGGGCAGAAGGACCGGCGCAACGGGACCGGCTGTCGGGAGCGCTACATCGCGGCCGACAACCTCGAAGCCGAGGTCGAGGACCTCTACGCCCTCATCGAGCTGCCCACCGACTGGGCCGAGGGCCTCCGCGAGGCCATCGCCTCCGAGGTGGCAACCCGCCACGATGACACGACCGCCGAGCGAGAGCTGCTCGCCCGACGGCACGAGCACGCCGAGTCCGAGCGCTACAAGCTGATGGAGGCTTACTACGCGAACGCCATCGACGTCGTCATGCTCCGCCAGGAGCAAGAGCGCATCTCCACCCGAGTTCTGGGGCTGTTCGAGGCCGAAGCTCAGAAGGATGACCGTCCTCGCGTTGCCATCGCCCGGGCCCGGGCGCTTTCCCGGGGAGAGCTGAAGACTGCCGACGAGATTCGCCGTCGGTTCGTCGGTGGTGTTCCTGCCAGCGATGTAAAAGATCCCGCCGCAGCGGCCGCTGCCCGAGCTGCCGGCCAAGCCGTGGCCGTCTGCCACATGGGGGCGCACGCACTGGGCGCCGCCGCCTACGCCATCAAAGCGGTCGGACTGGCGGCTCCCGACCGGCCAGAAGCCGCCGAGGACGAGATCCGATGGCAGCTCACCCACATGTCGACCGAGGTCCGGACGGCCCTGCGAGCCCTTCCGCCTGTCGGCCAGAATCGTTCAGGCCCTCTCGGACCCGGGCTCCTCTCATCTGGACAACTCGGCACGATCATCCGCGACCTCCAGGCAGGCGTCACTCTCCCCGATCAGGACGACCAGGTGGTCGGACCTCGACATCGTAGCACTCCGTGCTACGATGTCGTCATGGCCAGAGACATCACCCAACGGCAGCTTCGGAACGACAGCGGCGAGATCATGAGGGGATTGGACCAGGGCGAGAGCTTCGTCGTCACCCGAAACGGCGTACCCGTCGGTGAGCTGACTCCACTCCGGCGGCACCGGTTCGTGAGCGCCGACAGCGCCATCGCCCTGTTCCGTGGTGCGCCAAGCGTCGACCTGGCCCAACTTCGCTCCGACCTCGACGGCGTTGCATCCCAGGACCCCAGCCCTCGTGCCTGATCCCAAGCGCGTTCCCCGGGGGATCATCGATACCTCCGTCGTCATCGACCTCGAACAACTCGAGGCGGGACAGCTCCCGATGGAACTGGCCGTCAGCGCCATCACCATGGCGGAGCTCGCGGCCGGTCCGCATGCGACCCAGGACGCCGAAGAGCGGGCCCGCCGACAGGACCGATTGCAGCGGGCAGAAGCGGCCTTCGATCCCCTTCCATTCGACGGAGAGGCTGCCCGCGCCTACGGCCGGATCTACGCCGCAGAGATCGCGAGCGGACGAAAGGCCCGCGGGACTCGGGCCTTGGATCTTCTGATCGCAGCGACCGCCTGTGCAGCGAACCTTCCGGTCTTCACGCGCAACCCGGAAGACTTCCGCGGTCTGAAAGACCTCGTGGACGTGATCGAGGTCTGAACTGCCGACGAGAGGTGGTTCGTACAACCGAATTCGGGGCCTCCAAGCATGATTGTGGGTCGATCTAGGGATCCAGTTCTGGCACGCGCTCATGGGGAAGGACGTGCGTGATCGGACCGAGGGTGAGCACGATGAGCCCGAGGGCAGCATTCGCACTGTGGAAGCCGCATGCCCGGTTGACGATGAGGCCGGCCCGGCGGTGGAACCCCTCGTGCTGGCCGTTGTTGATCTTCAAGCGAACGGCAGCGAGGATGCTCTCCTTTCGCTTGCGGACCGTCTTCGCGACGGTGACGAATGCCTCGGGCCCGCTGCGCGAGGCCTTCGAGCAGAAGCGGTCGAGCAGCACGCTGACGTCCTGCTCGGAGAGGTCGCCGGCGAAGATGGCCCGGAGGGCCTCCTTCAGGGCGTACGCCCGCCAGAGCTCACCTCCTCTGCGCTTCAGCTTGCGAAGCGTCGCGGCCTGGTCGTCGTTCATGTCCGTGGGGTTCTCGAGAAGGGCCCAGCGGGCCCCCTTGAAGCGCTTGGCGGCCGTCTTGTCCGGCAGCGCGCGTATCTCCTGCCAGACGGCCGGCGCACCTTGTCGAGGGCGTCGGTGGCGAGCTTGACCACGTGGAACGGCTCGTAGCAGATGATTGCCTTGACGGCATGGCCATCGACGCGTGCCGACTTCTCGTACGCGGGCCCCATGTCCATCGAGATCGCCGTGATCGTCGCCGAGGCCTCGCTTCCGAGCTCGTCGAAGAAGCCGTCGAGGGTCGCCGCGTCCTTGCCCTCCTCGCCCCAGACGAAGCGGCCGGTCTCGTGGTTGGAGGCGTAGTAGGCAAGGGCGGCGCCGGGGTGGTCGTCGGCGCGCTCGATGACCGTGCCGCGGTGGTAGGCGACCGACTCCGCCCCCATCATCCGCATCCACGCCACCGCCGGCTCCTTCTCGCCAAGGGGGGACCCCCCTTGCAATCGTGTTCGGTACCTTAAGCCGTGGGTGGGACCGGGTGGTGGACCACTGGGCGAGGTGCCTGACGCGGCTCCCCATTGGGGGCGCGCGGGCCCGGGCTCAGGCTCGTGGGACGGTCAAGATGGGCATGGCGACGGGCCTGCCGTGCCTCCCCATGGGAAGTATTTGCGGTTCGCGCCTAGCGGCCGGCGTCATGGAGCCCTGTTACGCGTCCCCAGCGACGTGCGTTCGGACACCTTCGAGGTAGCACCGCGTTATGCGCTGCTGGGTCATTCGGGCTATTGGACCCCCGAGCTTGGCGAGGACCGCAGCTGGGCGAGAGAAGGCCAGGATCTCGAAGATGATGGCCCCCTCGGCGTTCCGGGCTATGTGGAAGGACTCCTCGCCTTGCTCGGGATGACCAGGGAGGGTGCCGTACGCGAACCCGAACCTGTCGGCTTCGACGGTGGCGTAGACGATCCGGCAGGGGGCAACCACGAACAGCGGCCCGACCCGGACTGTGACGATCACGACGGTGCCAGACTCGACAGGAGGCTCCGAAGGCGTGATGGAAGCTCCGGCGTGGCGGTGCCCCTGCCATGTACGCAGGGCGTGCTGCGCTCTCGCCCAGGTCTCGGCGCCGTGGCCGATGTCTACCACCGCCCGGACGTGGCGGTAACCCTTAGGCAGGCGACTTCCTCTGGTCTGTCCGACTTGGTCATACGTAAAGTGCCGGTCTCGAAGCTCGGCGCACAGGCAAGCGAGCTCTTCCTCACCAGGTCGGGTCGCTCTGATCGGCATTTCGCGACGCTAATGGGGGTGTTGCCCAGTCCAGCCTCGCGCTCGACGAACGGCCGCGAGGACTGTTGCGACACCAACGGCGAACAACGCGAGCCCGACGAGCATGACAAGGACTTTTGGAGTCGCGCTTCCCATAGCCATCAGCCCGACGATCACAATTACCCCACCGACGAAGATGGCTCCCATCCCAAGGACTGTTAGGGCTGTCACCTGGAGCCTTCGCTTCATCGTTGGCCTGACCACATTGCCACTCAAACGACTACCGGTGGACTGGGGTAGTTCTTCTCGGCCCACCATCCGTAAAGTTTGTTGATATTGGACGCGAAATCAGCCCAAGTCTGTTGAGCGACCCAGAAGTCGAGCGTTCGAACGCCGGGCCACTGCGTCAGCGCGCTGCCTTGCTTCGACGTGTACACGTGGAGGTAGGCGTCCGCGCACGACGTCGCCTGCGTGAAGCTAAAGGTTATCTGTCTACCCTGGCCCTCAGGGTGACCCGGAAGGGCCACGAAAGAGAAATAGGTGCTGGCAACGGTCTTGACATCGACCGGGACAGACTGTGTATAGGCCCCGAACAGCAGCGTCTCCTGGAGGAGCATGTGCTCACCCTGGACGAAGTTGTCGTCACAACCACGGATCGGGAATACGTTGGCGCAGTCCTCGTGGACGAAGGTCGCGACAGTCGTGGGGTCGATGATCAGCCCAAGATCGAAGGAGTAGTCGTAGCTCGTCGCCGAGGGCGTGGGCGCCGGGGGACCACCCTGACTGGTCTCACCGCTGGGGTCCGCCTCGTTGACCGGGTTGTCGCCGGCATAGCTGTAGGGCAGCCCGGTCTGAGCCACCAGGGGGTCCACGCTCGAGAACTGCCCCGTAGCCGGGTCGTACCAGCGTGCCCTCATGTAGTAGAGCCCGGTTGCCGGGTCACGGTACTGGCCCGCCCACAGCAGCGGCGTGCTCGGCGCCGGGGCCTGGTAGGGCACGGTCGCACTGAGCAGCACTGCCACGCTGCCCGCCCCCGTGCCAGTGGGGCTGAGGGTGCCCTGGGCAGAGGTGTCCCAGGCGGCCATGAACGAGCTGTCGACGACGTCGTAGCTGACGCCTGTGGTGCCACCGGCTGCGGCGTTGCCCCATGCGAAGCTGATGCCGTAGTAGAGCTGGCCCTGGTGGTAGGCGTTGAGAGAAGGCAACGGGTTGGAGGAGCTGGCCGAGGAGGACAACGACCAGGTTGCCCCGGCAGCCGCACTGAGCTCCTGCGCCTGAACGTGAGCGTTGCCCACAGTGCCGTCCCAGCTGAGCACGAGCGGGCTCGGGCCGGTAGAGCTGACCACCCCGTAGAAGACCTGGAGCATCTGGCCGTCGGCTCCGTCGTACGGGTCGGCGCGTCGTAGCTGAAGCCGGGGGTTGTGCCGGCGCTGGCCGAGCCGTTCACCTGGGCGTAGCCGAAGTAGGCCTCACCCGAGCCGGTGGCCGGGCTGAGGCTGGGCAAGCTGACCGTGCCCGTGGTGGACGAAGCGCCCCCTGCTTTGTCGAGGGACCATGTGGCGCCTGCCCCGGCTCCGAGCTCCTCGGCCGCCACTTCGTCGTGAGGTGCTGAGCCCACCCAGCTGACGGAGATCGTCGACGGCCCGGTGCTGGTCACCGTCCCCCACCAGATCTCGAGCTCTGTCCCCTCGACGCTGCCCTGGTAGGCGACCGCCAGGGACCACTTGCCTACGCCTCCTCCGTTCACGGCGCTCACCTGGGGGGTGCTCTGGTCCTCGGTCTGGACTGCCAGGGCCATCAGGTCGCCCAAGTGCTGGGGGGAGACGCCGAAGCTGGAGGTGTTGACCTGGTTGACCACAGGACCGACAGGCTCGACGACTGTCGACGCCGTGGAGGTGAGCCCACTGGTGGCCACCGTCTGGCCCCAGGCGTCGTAGGTGTGGGACTGGTCGACCTTGCCGTCGGCCCCGACCAAGGCGCGCGTGGAGCCCAGCTGGTTGTGCAGGTAGTACTCGACGCCGCCACCGCCCAGGAGCACCTGCTCGGTCGGCAGGCCGTCGGGCCCGTAGAAGTAGTAGTTGGTCCCGTCGTCGACAAGTTCGGGGTTACGGCTCCGAGGTCGCCGAGACCACCTACGCCTTCTCAGGTCGTGACCTGCGCCTCGTCGTGCGCCGTCAGCGAAAGGCGGCCGGCGAGCAGCTGAGCTTCGACGACCTCGGCGGCTGGCGGTTCTTCGCCTGCACCACGAACGCGCGGGTCAGCATCCCAGCAGCACAGATCGACCATCACCACCGCCTGCGTGGCGGAGCCGCCGAGGAAGCGGTCCGTCAGCTGAAGTCCGACTTCGCCATGAACCACGCTCCGGTGCAGAACTTCTTCGGCAACTGGCGGAGAGTGGTGGTGGTCGGTTGGTTGGTTGGTTGGTTGGTTGGTGAGGTCTTCACGTTTGGCGTTGACCTGGTCGTTCGACACCTGATCCAGGGGTCACTCACGGGATAAGCGCCCCGTACCCACACCCAGAGGCTCAGCGCCGCCGGGGAGTGCGGGGATCGGCGTC
>JAJZIY010000132.1 GCA_021828475.1 Actinomycetes bacterium | reverse complement strand
GGGAAAAAGGCGGCGGGGACGCCAGGAGGGGGTGGGTGGCCGAGGCGGCCTCGGCCAGGTGTGGGAGCACGTCCACGGTCACGACGTCCTCTTGCAGCTGGCCGGCACCGTCCACGACCCGGGCGGCAACGAAGCGCCGTCCGGGCCGCGTGTCGTAGGGGACGCGGAAGTGGACCTCGACGCTCAGGTATGCACGGGCGGCGAGCGAGAACAACCGGCTCGGCGGGTCGAACGCCCACTCCGCCGGGCCGACCACCTCCACCCTGCCGGCCCGGACGTCCCGGGAGCTGCCCGAAGCCACCTGCACGCTGAAGCGGCCCTCGTCTCCGGCCCTCACGGCCACGGATTGTTGCAGCACGTGGACGGCGACGGCCTGGTTGCCCATGGGAGCGGGGCCCTTGTTGTGCAACCAGTACCGGCTGAAGACGGGCTGCGCCGGTTCGACGTCCAGCTCGCGCAGGCGCCGGCCCAGGGCGGCGAGGGCCGACGCCGGACGGCCCCCGGCACCGGACCGGGCCAGCTGGGCCTGCACGGTGGCTATCTGCCCGGCTGAGAGGGTGAGCGCCACCGTCTTGTCGTGGCGGCCTCCGTCGAGCGGAATGTTGCGGCCCGGGACCTCGTCGAGGCTGCAGTGGCGGGCCTCGCTCATGGCGAAGGCCGACCTGATCTCCACGGGCACGGCTGAGCCGGCCGCCTCGTAGACGCGGACGCTCACCCGGGCGCCGTCCGGACCGGTAGGCGCCGGGTCGTCACCCGAAGCCAGGGCGTTGCCTGCCGGCTTGAGGCAGGCAAGCAGCGGACGCCCGGCTCCGGCCCCCTCAGGGGTGGCGGCCGCGGCGGCCACGCGCAGTTCGAGCAGCCTCGCCTCTGCCGGGAGCGTGCCCTCGTGGGGCTTTTCGACTACGGCCCGCAGCGGCCGGTTGTAGTCCTGGGCCTGGCCGACGAAGTCCAGGCTGCGCCAGTCGCCCCGGCCCATCACCAGGGCGTGCTCGAACACGTGGCTCCAGTGCTCGAGCTCGAAGGCCGAGCCGTCCGGGGCGCTGCGCCGGGGTGGGTCGATCCAGATGCCCGAGGGCCAGCCGGTGCAGGCTCGTAGCAGGGAGACGTGAAGGGCGCCTCCGGCGTCGACGGCGAAACTGGGCGTGCCCCGGTTGAACAGCGCCGCAGACCACTCCGGCACCTGCGCCGGTGGCAGCCCGAGCGACCGCGGTTGGCTCACCTGCACCCTTGCCGTGCCTATCGCATCGCACAGGGCGCCGGCTGCCGCTGCCGCACCGTCGGGCCCGGTGGCGGCGACGACGAGGACCGGGATGTCCAGCGGGCCGCGCAGGTCGGCGTTGGGGGCCCAGACCTGGTCGAGGGGCCGCTCGGAGGGGACGAGCAGGCGGGCGTGGCCGGCGCTGTCCAACTGCTCGCTCAGCGCCCGTGACCACTGGGGCCCCGCAGCGGCAAGCACCGCTGCCACGAACTGGTTCTGCTCGGGCGTGCCGACGGCGACCCGGAAGTCGGGCAGGTTGGAGTCACCCCGCAGCGCTCCGTAGCGGTTTGACGGCGCCTCTGAGCACGTCGAGGTCACCCCCTTGCGCACCAGAGCCACGACCAGGTCGCGGGCCCAGGCGGCGGCCCCCTCGCCCGGGGGCGTCACCAGTTCCGCTACCGCCACCGAGCGGCGGTAGTAGGCGGGGCCACCGCCATCTGCGGCTTCTACGACGAGGGGGGTGGACAGGCCGAACCACTCGGCGGCCGGGTTGTCGAGCGTCCACGGGGCGACCGCACTGTCAGCGTCGATGAGCCCGAAGCCCCGGCCGACGACGGCGTCGCCGACCGCCGACAGCGCCGAAGCTCCGGCCAGCACCGTGGGCACCCGCAGGCGCACGAGCCGGTCCCGGGCGCTCCAGTCGTGGACCTCGGTGCGCAGCTCGAGGCGCGTGGCCCCTTGCCACAACGTCACGACGTGGCGGTAGCGGAAGCCCTCAGGCCGGGCGCCGCCCCGGGGGCCTCTGGCACCGTCGTGGACCGGGTGAGGCGAGAGCGAGGCCCACCCGTCGACCACCAGGCGCTCCCCGAGGTCGCACACCTCCCGGCGCACCTCGGCCCGGCCGGTCCGGGTGCGGTCGGGGGGGCCGCATGGCAGGAGGTTCCACGGGCCCTCGCCGAAGCGGGGGTGCTCGGGGTACTCGGGGTAGGTGACAAGCTCGTTGGCGACCTCGCCGGGGGGGACCAGCTCGAAGCCGCTGGCCCTGTCGGTGATGCCGGCCAGGCCGCCACCTCTCTCGGGGTCGGCGCGCACCTCCATGTGCTCGTTGGATATGGACACGCCGTCGGCGCTGGCCCAGGCGGAGGCGGCCCGGCGGGCGGCGCCGGCCAGGCGGTAGGTGCGGTAGCCGACGCCGGGGACGTCCCGGGCCAGGAAGCTGAGCCGGCGCGACGACGGGGCGCGCCCCGGCTCCGCCAGGACTGGCACGTCCTGCCCGTCCGGCCCCAGCACGCCGGGGACGGAGCCGCCGGTGGCGGTGCCCACCTCGACCGAGACAAGACCGGAGCGGTCGTCGCCGAGGGTGTTGGTCACTACGAGCGAGGGGCCGTCCCCGGTGGTGGTGACGGCACCGGCGACCAGGGCGCGGCACGTTTCCTCGACTCCCCGGGCCAGATCCCACGCCTCACGCCAACCCCCGAGCAGGTCCAGGTACACCTGGTCCGACTCGGAGCCGGTTATGCCGTCGTGGTGGGCGCCGAAGACGAGCTGGCGCCAGGCCTTGTCGAGGGCGCGGTGCGCCACCGGGTGGCCGAGCACGGACGCCAGGGCGGACAGGGCCTCGGCCTCTGCCAGGTGGCACTCGGCCTGTCTCTGAGCCTGCTTGGTGTCGATGAACGAGACGTCCTTGCCCGTGTAGACCGGGTTCATGTCCCGGCTCTGAGGCGAGGGGGAGCGGCCCTGGTGGGCCATCTCCTGGCGGACGCCGGCGAAGAACTCCGAAGGCAGGCCGACGCTGAAGCGCGGCCACAGGTAGCGCTCGCCCCACTTGGAGGCCAGCTCGGTCACGAACCGGCTCGGGGGCGTGTAGTCGGTCCCCACCGGCAGGAGCGTCCACTTGGTGGCCGACACCTCGGCCAGGTCGCAGAAGAGCTGGTAGGCCAACCACATCGAGCCTTCCAGGGTGGTGGCCCGCTCCACTTCCCAGCCCGAGGAGTAGTGGTTGGGCATGTAGCTCGTGAGCAGGCCGCGCCCGTTGGGGGCGACCCACTCGAACTCCGAGGGGAACTGCATCCAGTTGTTGTCGCCCACCTCGTGCTTGGGGCCCCACTGGTGGAAGGGGCCCCTCGCCCACGAGGACGAGGTCAGCCCGCACTCCGCCATGATCCCGGGGAACTGCGGGTCGTGGCCGAAGACGTCGAGCTGCCACGCGCTCTGGGGGTCAGCGCCCATCACGTCACGCTGGAAGCCGAGCCCGTACACGGCGGCGCGCACCGCGGTCTCGGCCCCCGTCAGGTTGGTGTTGGGCTCGTTGTAGGTGCCCCCTACGATCTCCAGGCGCCCGGCGTCGACGAGCGCCCGGAGCTCCTGGCGGCGGTCCGGGTACAGGTCCCAGTAGGGCTTGAGGTAGTCCACCTCGGCCAGGACGAACTTGTAGCGAGGGTCCTCGCGCGCCCTCTCCAGGTGGGCCTCCAC